>NZ_CP083388.1:770000-1517541 GCF_020042285.1 Ferruginibacter albus | reverse complement strand
AACTGGATCAAAGTGGATGAAGAGCTCTTTGATCATATAGGTAAGCGGATAAGCCAGGGCGATACGGCTTTATACGGGCGGCTTACTTACCAGATGATGGAAAATTACTGGCCTACCGCGGGAGATAAGCCAAATGCAAGCAAGCACGACATAGAACATTCGCAGTGGTATAATAAAATTCAGAAGGTTGTTTTATCAAGATCAATGAAAGCTATAAGCCTGCCTAATACAAAAATCATCAGCGACAATCTTGCCGATCAGATAAATGAAATAAAACAACAGCCAGGTGGTGATATCCTTCTTTTTGGTAGCCCCACAGCAACACATTCATTAATGCAATTGAACCTGATTGACGGCTACTGGCTATTTGTCAACCCGATCATCCTGGGACAAGGCATTTCATTGTTTGCCGGCATCAAAGACAAAACAAAACTAAAGCTGTTGAACACCCGGTCATTTACTTCAGGAGTAACGGAATTGAATTATGTGGTAGATGGTAATAGCTAAAGAATAGCTCATATTAGCCCCCATTCAAACATAGACAACACGTACAAAAAATGAAAAATTTAAAACCACTTTTACTGGTAATTATCCTGCACACTACAGCTACCCTAAGTTTTGGGCAGGACATCAAAATCAAAGTCCCAACTTTTGACGACAAGTATTCGAAATATGTAAAGCAGCTTGAAAACGGAGACCTTGCTATTGACTACACCGATTTCAGGCACAGCTTTTTAGAAAGCAAACAGTTCAGCCAAAAAGGAACAGCTTATGATAGTTTGAAAGAGCTAGTGTATACCGCCATTAAAAGCAAGAATTACCGGGATGTTATTAACGAAACAAGATCTATGTTAAGCATTGACTATACAAGCATGTTTGCACACAAATATCTACAACAGACCTACAAAATTTTAGGGGATACCATAAATCAAAAAAAATACCACGACATTGAATTTGGATTGCTTCGTTCTATTACACGCAGTGGAGATGGCAACACCTGCGAAACAGGCTGGCACGTTACGCAAATTGAAGAGGAATACTTTATCTTAAACATGTTGGGAGACAGGTTACAGCAACAAAGCATAAGCAGCGGTGGTAAAAACACCTGCGATAAAATGGACGTGACAGAAGACGGCAAAACAAAAACCTACTATTTTGAAGCAAACAAGGTTTTTGAACAGGAAAGAAAATTACTTGAAAAATAAAATATCTTTCAATGAAATATCTTTTCCTATTTAGCCTTTTGCTTTTATCAGGTGCTGGTTTAATTGCTCCCTTGTAAAATAACCCTTCGCCATGTTCAAAGCTTCTACCTATTTTATAAAAGAACAAATCCCGGGCGCAACAATAAGCGACTTGATCAATCTTTATAAAAGAGCGCTGAAAGAACAAAGTGTAAGCAACATTTCATCAAACGCCGATACAATTGATTTCACAAACGACACTTTCCGTTTTGTATTAAATAAGTTCTCCAACAAATTTTCAGGTTTTTCCCAAGGGCAAATTACAATTGTTGATGAAGAGGATGAATTTGGCGTTTACCTCCGGGCAACATCAACAAGGTTATTCAAATCTGCCGGTATTATAGCAGCAGTCATTATCTTATTTTCTTTATTGAATTCCGAGTTTACCATATTTCCATTTATTATAGGACTTGTTGTATTCATTCTCCTGGTAATAACCGGATTGGTCTACACCAGTATCTTTTTCCCGGTTTATTTTAATAGTTTAAGAAATGATATTGAAAGAGAATTAGAGGGACAATAACAAAAGCAACAATGAAGTTTAATAAGATCATACCGACAGACATCTTAAAGCCTTACATTAAATATTTTGCGATCTCTGAAAGCAACGTGGAAAATAGTTACAAGGTTTTCCCTTCTACCAATTTGGTAATAGGTTTTCAATACCGTGGGCGGTTAGCAACTCTTATTAACGACAAAGAAACAGTTCTGGCAGCATCGGGCATAACCGGCATTTCAGACAGTCTTAAAATATTCAAAAATTCAAATGATACCGGAACGGTGTTGGTTTACTTCACTGAAATTGGTTTAACTCATTTTTCTTCCTTGCCTGTTAACGAGCTGTTTGATCAAAGTGTTTCGCTTGAGAACATTTTCGATAAAAATAAAGTAAAGGAAGCAGAAGAAAAACTGGCGCTTGCTAAAACAGATGGTCAACGCATCCATATGGTCGAACGATTCTTCTTATCTCAATTAAAAGATATTCAAAGCGATAAGCTTATTATAGAAGCCGTTAAGCTTATTTATGATTCAAAAGGCGCAATAAAGATCAAAGACCTGAATGAAAAGCTATTCATCAGCCAAAGTCCTTTTGAAAAAAGGTTTAGAAAATTAGTAGGAACAACACCCAAGAAATTTGCTTCTATCGTCCGCTTTCATTCTGTACTAAACGATCTGA
The DNA here is from genome assembly GCF_020042285.1 of Ferruginibacter albus. NCBI lineage: Bacteria > Pseudomonadati > Bacteroidota > Chitinophagia > Chitinophagales > Chitinophagaceae > Ferruginibacter > Ferruginibacter albus. The sequence goes on along the minus strand of NZ_CP083388.1, from coordinate 1,515,120 downwards.
ATAAGATCAAATCCCTAACTGAAATTTGTTACGAGAATAACTTTTTTGACCAGGCTCATTTCATTAAAGATTTTAAGCAATATACCGGCGATACTCCCGAAACATTCAGGCGTTTTTTGTAAGAAAACGATTTTTTACAATTACAGCATTTTGCGTGGTTCTACTTTTACAGTATCAAAACAGTAAAAATCAAAAACAATGTTTACAGTAGAACAAATTAAAGCAGCTCATAGTAAAGTAAGATCAGGGGCTGATTTCCCTGCATATATTCAAGACATTAAGAAATTAGGTGTTACCCGGTATGAAACCTTTGTAACAGATGGGCATACGGACTATTCCGGCGCCAATGACCACCACACCTCCTCAACAGCCGGGTATGATGCTTTGGTAATTGCAGCAATAGTCAATGCGGAACAGTTCAAGAGTGACCTGAAAGAACATCAGCAAGGGAAAACCGATTATCCGGCTTTTTGCCGCATCTGTGCCAAATTGGGAATTGAAAAATGGGCTGTTTCAATAGATAAAATGACCTGCACTTATTATGATAAAGCAGGTAATGAGATTTTGGTAGAAGAGATAGACGATTGCCTGAAGATAACTATTCGTTAAAGACCTTGTTCTGTTAAGGTGTAAATTCTACTTTTAAATAAAATTGCCCATTAGTAATAACATGAGTTATAGGGATGGCTGAACTATCTGCTACTGTACCACTAAATGTTCCCCTAACTATTCCACTACTACCATCTATTGATGTAAATACAGCACTGGCAGTATCAGTTATTGTTTTATAGATAGTGGTATCTTGATTTTGTGTTTGGAGGTATGTAATAAATACAGGATAAGAGACATTAGTAGTAGGGACAGAGCTTAATCCTTTTATATAAAATAAATCGGAGCTAATATTAAATCCAGTTGTGATAGATCCTCCAAAAACTCCTGTTCCATTAAATGATGTAACAGGCACACCATCAACATTGGTTGTAATAGTTCCTAAAGCAGGACTATTAAAATTGCTTTTGGAACAAGAAAGCAAAATAATTGTTCCTGCGAGGATGGATAATATTATTTTCATATCCCAAATGTAATAAATCGAAGATTATACTATTCATCATTGTTGGGTCGCCTGAGGTAACTATATCTGTGTGGCAACATACTCAAGATAAAACTACTTTAAAAGGTATATTTTTTCTTTCAATGCCGATAATGTATTTAAAGCTATCCGACAAAAGACCAGTAATATTTCCTCCAATAAAGTCTAATGTAGTTTCTTGTGCAAAATATTTATTCAAATAATACCTTTTGCCATTTAAATCATAGTATGCAGCAGTATAGAATGTCCATGAGGATATTTGCTCATCAATGAAATTCGGAAAAATTTCAATTAAATATTCAATATCATTATTCGCCCAAGTTAGTTGCCGCCAATTAAAAGTAATCCAATCACTATGAGCCTTCTTAGAAACTTTAATTTTAGTAAGATGTTGTTTTTTTATGAAGGCGTCAATCGAGGAATCAATTATATTAAAAATTTCAACTTCTGTCATAAATTGTACTAATACCTAAATTTAATAAAAAGGCTTTGCCATTGTTGGTCACCTGACCAACAACAGCCATAAAACTACCATCTGCAATTTCGATATACCCATCTCTTTAACAAAATTTCGTCGGATTTAACAATGCAACCGGTGGAAAATAAGAAAGTAACCCTCGGCAATGAGAATGTAAGCGTCGGCAATAAGAATGTTTGCTTCGGCAAAGAGAAAGTTACCCCCTGTAAAGGGAATGTTTAAGCCGGTAATAAGAAAGTAACCTCCTGTAAAAAGAAAGTAAGCACCCGCAATAAGAATGTTTGCTCCTGTAAAAAGGAAGTAAACGTCGGCAATGTGAATGTTTGCTGCTGCAATAAGTATATAACCTCCGGCAAAAACAAAACAGCCAGCCACAACACCCTATTCTTATCCTCTCTCCTATATTCAGTAACTTTAATTGTGAAAATATTCTCCGCCAACCAAATAAAAGAATGGGACAATTATACTATTGCACAGGAACCAATAGCATCTATTGACCTGATGGAAAGAGCAGGAGGTAAATGTGTAGAATGGTTGCTTAACAACTATCCAACCTCCTCCTCTTTTATAATTTTTTGCGGCTCCGGCAATAACGGTGGCGATGGATTGGTAATAGCAAGAAAATTACAGGAGTCAACTGCAAAGGTTAAGGTATACATATTACCGGGCGAAAAAAGAAGCAATGACTTTACTATCAATTTAGAAAGACTAACAGCTATTCATCCGCAGTTCATCTCTGCAAAAGAAACCTTTCCCGAAATATCAAAAAAGGATATTGTTATTGATGCGCTTTTCGGCACAGGTTTAAATAAGCCTTTGCAAGGTTTAGCGGCTGAATTAGTACAACACATCAACCAGTCCAATGTAACCATCATCAGCATTGATGTGCCAGGCGGGTTGTTTGCAGATGCATCTTCGGTAAACAATACAGTTATGTGTGCAGCACATACGCTCACGTTTCAGATCAGTAAGCTGGCATTCTTTATGGCAGAGAATGGAAATTACACAGGCAATGTACATGTACTGGATATCGGCTTAGATAATAATTATTATCAACAAACAGCCTCCCCTTACGCTACTATTGACAACAAACAAATAGCTACCATTTACCAGCCCAGAAGAAAATTCTCACACAAGTATAATTATGGTCATGCATTATTATATGTGGGCAGCACCAACATGATGGGCGCAGCTATCTTATGCACTAAAGCCTGCTTAAGAAGCGGAGCAGGGTTAGTAACCGTTCATTGTATTGAAACAACTAAAGCAAGCATCAACATTACAATACCCGAAGCAATTACAACTACCGATAATACCCCGGATGTGTGGAACAAGAAAAATGTAATTGCTATTGGTCCGGGCTTGGAAATAACTGAACAAAACAAACAGTTAGTACAGGATATCTTATTAAATTATTCCGGCGGACTGGTGATAGATGCAACAGCGCTTACCATATTGGCGGAGTTCCCGGAATTATTGTCGAAAAGAAAACGTGCTGCCATTTTAACCCCTCATACCGGCGAGTTTGAAAAATTGTTTGGCAAAACCAATAACAATTTTGAACAACTGGAATTAGCAGTAAAAAAAGCAAGTGCCTTAAATTGCTACATTGTATTAAAAGGTCATTATAGTTTTGTTGTAACACCTACGCAAAAAGTTTTTATTAATACAACAGGAAACCCCGGTATGGCTACTGCCGGCAGCGGCGATGTATTCACAGGAATAATAACCGGCTTGTTAGCGCAAAACTATTCTGAAGAGAATGCCTGCATCTTAGGAGTTTACTTACATGGACTGGCAGGTGATGTTGCCGCTGATGCTCTTTCCGAAGAAAGTATGATCGCAGGCGATATTATACAGCATCTTAGCTTCGCTTATAAAAAGATCAAGACTGCCATTTAAACGTTGCGCCTTTGTATCCTTTGCTTCCTTGCGTGAAATAAAATAAAAAACGCCTCTTATTCAGAAGCGCTTTTATCGTTGTATTGTTTAGGTTTTAACAACTAACTTTTTTTCTTGGCAGCCTTTCCTGCACTGGCGTTGTTCGATTTGTAACGCATATCAGGAGTACCGTCTTTTTTTGTTGGTCCGGCAGTGGTTGCTGCTTTAGTTCCTTTATTTTCTTTGAATCTTTTGTCTGGCGTTCCGTCTTTTTTAGTGTGTGTAGCTGTTGTTGTTGTTTTAGTAGGGGTTGTTTGTGCCGATGCTCCCATGGTAACTCCGATAAACAACAATAATGCAATTAAAATCTTTTTCATATACTAGGTTTTTAGTTATCCTAAAGTTATAAGATGGTTTCTATAAAAGAACGTTAGTTTTTGTAAAGCGCTTGTTAACAGCAAAAAACACCTTGATAAAAAGCAAAGATAAAATCGAACAGAGGTTATTTCATAAGCTTATAAAAACTGTCAGTAAGATGATAGTGCAGATACTTCGGATGTTTCTTTATCATAGCTATGAATAAAAGTGTATAACCTACCAACTTGTTATCTTTGTACAAACATCAACTATGTGGCTCAATAATATACTGGAAACAATCGGCAACACGCCTCTTATTAAATTAAATAAGATCACTAAAGTGCTGCCTTGTACCGTATTAGCCAAAGTTGAATATTTTAATCCCGGCAATTCCATTAAAGACCGCATGGCTTTAAAGATGATAGAAGTTGCCGAGCAGGAAGGAAAATTAAAGCCCGGCGGCACCATTATTGAAGGTACCAGCGGTAACACCGGGATGGGATTGGCCATTGCTGCTTGCATTAAAGGCTATAAATGCATCTTCACTACTACCGATAAACAATCAAAAGAAAAGGCTGATATTTTAAAAGCATTGGGCGCAGAAGTGATTGTTTGTCCTACCAACGTAGAGCCGGAAGATCCCCGGAGTTATTATTCCGTTTCAAAAAGACTGGCAACAGAAGTTCCTAACAGCTGGTACGTGAATCAATACGATAACCTGGCAAACCGTTTGGCGCATTATGAACAAACCGGTCCTGAGATATGGGAACAAACAGAAGGTAAGATCACACATTTAGTTGTTGCAACAGGTACCGGTGGCACTATTGTAGGTACAGCAAAATATCTGAAAGAAAAAAATCCCGACATACAGGTTTGGGCAATTGACAGCTACGGTTCTTTATTGAAAAAATATTTTGATACCGGTGAATTGGATCAGAAAGAAGTCTATCCATACATCAGTGAAGGTTTTGGTGAAGACTTCGTTCCTGCCAATTACGATATGAGCGTTATCGATCGCTTTGAAAAAGTAACGGATAAAGATGGTGCTATTATGGCTCGCCGTATTGCCAAAGAAGAAGGACTGTTCTGCGGTTACAGTGCCGGCAGTTGCCTGCAAGGTTTACTACAATTAAAAGGGTTACTAAAAGAAGGCGATGTAGTGGTTTGTATCTTCCACGATCATGGCAGCCGTTATGTTGCCAAGGTTTATAATGACCAATGGATGATGGAGCGTGGCTTCCTGGAAGTAAAAACCATTAAAGACCTGGTAAATGGCAGAGCATCGCAACAGCTCATCAGCATCTCTCCCAAACAAACCGTTGCAGAAGCGATTACCATAATGAAGAAGAATGACATTGAAAATATACCCGTAATGGACGGTGATAAAATTACCGGCGCTATTTCTGAAAGCGGTTTATTCAATAAGATCATCAATAATCCATCTATAAAAAAGCAAACGGTAGAGTCGGTAATAGAAAAGCCCTACCCCGAAGTAGCGTTTGATACACCTGTTGAGCGCCTAAGCTCCTTTATTACCAAAGAAAATGGAGCTGTTTTGAGCAAAGATGATAGCGGATACTTCCATATTATTACCAAATATGACATTCTGCAGAACCTTACCAAGTAAAAAATAGACCACAGATTTTTAAGATTGTGATGATTTCCGCAGATAGCATCTTATATAGATTTATATAGATCATAACGATCCGCTTTATCAGCATTCCATCTTTCGGTATTCTACTATTTTTAACAAAAGTCTTTACCACACTGCATTTCAGTGTTAAATGCGCATATCACATTACAATAAATTCCACACTCAACATACGTAGTTTTACGATAACGGATACGTATCCGTCCTACAGATTTTACTTAAAAAACAACAACGTTTCAGTATTTACTGTACCACATAAAAAGAGCAAATCCGCTCTTGTACAGCATTGTAAGGCGATGTACTTTTGTGTCAGAAGTTGATTGATAGGAATTATCAATCTATATCCAAAAATCCTGAGCAAAAACCGAAATTGAATCCAACATTTCTGAAAAGCTGTAAATAAATCCAGTATCAGTCAACTTCTTTTAAAAACGTCGAAATCCAAATCGTAATAAAAGTTGAAAAACTAAAAACCAAGTCCAAAGAAAAACCAAGATCTAAATCCTAAAGAAGACCAAAAATTTAAAAACCAAGATCCAAGAAAAAAACCAAATCCAAATTCTAGAGAAGACCAAAAAGAAATCTGTACGTCCAAAGAAAACCAAGAAATTCCAAATCCTGAGGAAGAATTAGTACACACTGAAACCAGAGCAAATTATTTAATGTAGTTGTATCTGGAGAGGTTAGCCCCTCAAACAATGTATTCAAAATCCTGGATGAAACCGCCTAATGGTAGGTTCTTCAAGAGATTCACTTCCACAGCCAAACATAAGAAAGCTGTGGAAGTTTCTTTTTTTAGATTTTCTTTAGCCAAAACTTTGCTGACAAACAATAGGTTATACTCATTCTGAGTAAAACAGCCTCGTAGTTTTACGATAGTTGACATACGTAGCACTCCTATCCCATTAACAGAAATCATACGACTTTTCATGTAAATACTGTACCTCTAAAATAGAGCAAATCTGCTCTTGTACAGGGTTTCAACGTGCTATATCTTTGTGTCATGAAGTTGATTGATAGGAATTATCAATCTATATCCAAAAATCCTGATAAACCGAATATCCAATTATTTCTGAAAAGCTGTAAATAATCCAGTATCAGTCAACTTCTTTTAAAAATGTAAAAAAGTGTCCAAATCGCTTTATATATTCAAGATCCTAGAGAAGACCAAAGTTTAAAAGCCAAAGCCCGAAGAAAACCAGTTTCAAGATCCTAAGAGAAGCTGAAGAAATCGAATCCTAAGAAAACCAAAAAATAGACCAAATCCTAAGAAAGATCAACACTCACTGAAACCAGAGATGAGCTTATTAGTTATTCCCTGGCGAGGTAGCCCCTCAATGTAAGGTATTTTTAAAGACTAACTTCCACAGTTTGGCACCGTTTCAAATTTGTGGAAGTTTTCTTTTTTTGGCAACTCTCCCATTTTTCTTTTGTACTTAGCTTCTTAACCCGGATGCATTTACATTTTTGAATAAGTCCTCCATTAAAAACCCGTCTTTGACAAGCTCAGACTGAGACTCTACTATTCTTAACAGCCTCAAAAGAAATTAACACACAACACATTAACATTCAATAAACTTTCCCTCAGTTTTCCGCCGAAAGGCAAATTCTCTTATTTTTGCCAAAACACGAGACACATGAGTAAATACAAAGCCGGCGTATTATTCGGCGAAGAATTAGAAGCATTATTAACAGATGCAAAAAACAATCAATTCGCATTACCTGCGGTAAACACCATCGGAACCAACACCATCAACGCAACATTAGAAACAGCTGCAAAAGTTAACTCCCCGGTTATCGTGCAGTTCAGTAATGGCGGCGCACAATTTATTGCCGGTAAAGGAATGCCGAACGATAAGTTGCAAGGCAATATTTCCGGTGCTATTTCAGGCGCATTGCACATACATAATGTAGCTAAATATTATGGTGTGCCGGTAGTTTTACATACCGATCATGCTGCTAAAAAATGGTTACCATGGATCAGCGCTTTGATCGATGCTGGTGAACAATTCCATAAAGAAAAAGGACAGCCGCTTTTCAGCAGTCACATGCTGGACCTGAGCGAAGAACCTATTGAAGAGAACATCGAAACATCGGTAGAATTTTTCAAACGCATGGCTCCTTTGGGCATGGGTATTGAAATTGAGTTAGGCGTTACCGGTGGTGAAGAAGACGGTGTTGACAATAGCGATATAGACAATGCTAAATTATATACACAACCCGAACACGTTGCGTATGCTTATAAAGAATTAAGCAAAGTAGGCAAATTGTTTACAGTAGCTGCCGCTTTCGGTAACGTACACGGAGTATATAAAGCCGGGAATGTTCAATTAACGCCTGCTATCTTAAACAATAGCCAGGTATATATTGAAAAAGAATTAAAGACCGGACCAAAGCCTGTTTACTTTGTATTCCATGGTGGTAGCGGGTCTCCGCAACATCAGATCAGAGAAGCGATTGGATACGGCGCTATCAAAATGAATATTGATACCGATCTGCAATGGGCTTTCTGGGAAGGTGTATTGAATAATTACAAGAGCAAAGAAGGTTATTTACAAGGGCAATTAGGAAATCCGGAAGGACCTGATAGTCCAAATAAAAAGTATTACGATCCAAGAGTTTGGTTACGCAAAGGAGAAGAAACGTTCATTAAAAGATTAGAAGTGGCGTTTGAAGATCTGAATTGCATCAACAGGAACGCTTAAGCATAGTTAATAATTGAAAATTAATAATTAATAATTTTTTCAACCCGTTGAAGAGTTATTAATTATTAATTTTTTCTTTTTTGCTTAATTATAAACAGGATCAGTAGTTGAAAATAATAATTAGGCACTTTCTAACAAAACCTAATAATTTTGTGTGATTGTTATCATTATTAATTTTTAATTATTAATTCTTAATTAATAAAAATGAGAAAGGAAAGAGACGAAGATTTTGACGCCAATCTTGCCGGCGAAGATGGAGATACTGAAGAAACGAAAAGGCGATGGTTCAAGCGTATAAAAAAAGGTATTCTTACTGCTACAAAAGATAAAGCAGATGCCCCGGAAGGATTGTGGACCAAATGCCCTACCTGTAAATACACCTGCACAGTTACCGAATTAAGAGAGAATAAATTTGTTTGCCCTAAAGATGGTTATCATCATCGCATTGGCAGTGGAGAATATTTTGAGATATTGTTTGATGAAAATGAATACACAGAATTATTCACCAACGTTATTTCAAAAGACTTCTTAGGCTTCGTAGATCTGAAGCCTTATGGTAAACGTTTGGAAGAAACTTATGCTAAAACCAATTTGCACGATTCTATTTCTGTTGCACACGGTAAAATAAATTCACACGACCTTGTAGTTGCCTGCATGGATTTTGAATTCATTGGCGGCAGCTTAGGAAGCGTGATGGGCGAAAAGATCAGTCGTGCCTGCGATTATTGTATGGAGCATAAAATTCCTTTTATGATCATCAATAAAAGTGGTGGTGCAAGAATGATGGAGAGCGCTTTCTCTTTAATGCAATTGGCAAAAACCTCGGGTAAGTTGTCTCAACTGTCCGATGCTAAAATTCCTTATATCTCTCTTTGTACTGATCCTACTTTCGGCGGAACAACAGCCTCCTTCGCTATGTTAGGCGATATTATCTGCGGCGAACCCGGTGCTCTTATTGGTTTTGCGGGTCCACGTGTAATTAAAGAGACCATTAAAAAAGATCTGCCGGAAGGTTTTCAGCGCAGTGAATTTTTATTGGAACATGGCTTCCTGGATTTTATCATCAACCGTAAAGAATTAAAAGATAAGTTGACGGACCTGCTGGTGATGTTCAAGAATTGATGACACCTAAAAAGTTTTGTATAAATTTGAATAAATACTATTCATCTTAATCATTATTTATACAACCTGTGGGATTATTCACTTTAACCACCCTTCTTACTTTAGTAATCGCAATTTTTTTTGTTACACTTCTTCATGAATTAGGGCATGCCATTCCTGCATTGATCTTTACTAAAAAACCTGTTGAGATATACCTGGGTTCTTACGGAGATAAAAAACAAAGTATTAGTTTAACCATAGGAAGATTAAGTATCTGGCTAAGATACATTCCTCTAAAATGGAGAGGCGGCCTTTGCATTGCAGAAACCAAAAACCTTTCTACTTTTCAACAAATCATTTATATTTTAGGCGGTCCTTTATTTTCATTAATCATTGCTGTATTGTTTTGTTGGTGGGCTTTTTATGAGGACCAACATGGAGCAATAAAGCTTATCTGTTTATTTATAGCAGTTGTTTCATTAATAAGCTTTATTTCAAATCTCATTCCCCATCGTATCAAAGGCGTTGATAGAGCTCTTTCCAGTGATGGACATAAATTATCTTTATTACTAAAGAAAAGGAGACTAAGGTCAGAATTGGCAGAAGCCGCCGAATGTTATGACCGAAAGGAATATGAAAAAGCAGGAACACTGTTTGAATCGTTTATTGACAAAAGATTTGAAGATGCGGCTGTTTATCGTTATGCCATAGCTGCATTTATAAATTGTAAAAATTATAAAAAAGCATATGACATTTCAAAACAGTTTGAAGGCATATACAAATTAGTTTCAGATGACTACTATACTATAGGATTGACCTGTTTGTATCTAAAACTGGAAGAAGAAAGAGTCAACTATTTTAAAAGATCACTTGAATTAAATCCGGACAATGCATATACTTTAAATGCTATGGGATATGTTTTAAACACCCAAAACAAATTTGATGAAGCTATTTTGTTTTTTGATAGATCAATAGCTATTCAGCCTGAGTTTTCACATGCATTAAATAATAGAGGACATGCTAAACTGGAAAAAGGTCAACTGGAAGAAGGATTAAAAGATATTCAACATTCATTGACATTGGATAAGGAAAACTCTTACACTTACAGAAATTTAGGAATTTATCATTTATTGAAAGGAGAAAAAGAAACTGCTCTACAATATTTCTATCAATCGAAAGAATTAGATAAAGACACTGAGCTAATAGAGGAATTGATCGCCAAAGCAAGCTGATCAATAATTTATTCCGCTGTTCCTATCTTTACAACAAATTCATTCACCAATAGTGAAACTTAACCATCCCGAATTAGTTGACCTGATGCAAAGGGCTTATTCTGCTGAAAAGGCAGCAGCATTTGCATATATCGGGCATGCCGGTTCGGTAAAAAATAAAGAAGCAAAGAAAGCCATTAAGCAAATTGAGATAGACGAATGGAATCACCGCAAAGAAGTTCTGGAGTTAATGAAACAATATGATGTGCCTGTTTCAAAATGGTACGAAGTGAAATTTTACATCATCGGTAAAACCATTGCTTTTAGCTGTTATGTTATTGGCTGGTTCATGCCTTTTTATTTTGCCGGAAGATTGGAAAGCGGAAATGTTTGTGAATACTTCAGAATGAAACAATTTTTCAATTCGCTTGGCATAACTGAACACGACCGGGTTTTATACGATATGGGGATTAAAGAAAAAGAACATGAAGTCTATTTCCTGGAGCAGATAAAAACCAATAAGCTTCTTCCCTTTTTTGAAAAATATTTTTCATGGGGAACTAAAGAAAGTTTTAACAATATTGACCTTGATAAAAAATACCCGGTGGAAGATTCAGGAGATTATTGTAAAAAATAAATACCGCTCTACTTTCCCTTCTAAAAAGATCATCAAAAAAAATCCGGAAAAAATTTGCGTAGCCAAATAACTACATTTATATTTGTAGCCAAATAGCTACATATGAATTTACGACGAGATGTATTCCAGGCAATCGCCGATCCGACAAGAAGAGCCATCCTTCTTTTAGTGGCTACGCAATCAATGACAGCAGGTACAATAGCCGCCAACTTTGATACAGCCCGGCCTACCGTTTCCAAACACTTACAAATATTAACCGAATGCGAACTGCTGGAACAAGAGCCAAACGGCAGAGAAATGCTTTATCACATCAATGCAAAAAAAATGAAAGAGATAGCCGAATTTATTGAGCCCTTCCGCAAAATGTGGGACGACCGTTTTAATAAACTGGAAAGCATCATGAAAAAACAACAATCAGCTAAAACAAAATAATATGGAACAAAAAACCAAAATAAATGCTGAAGATGGCAAGCAGGACTTAATGATAACAAGAGAATTTGATCTGCCGGTAGAATTATTATTCAAAGCTTTTGCAGAAGCGGAATTTGTAGAACAATGGATGGGAACAAACGTGCTGAAGCTGGAAAGTAAAAAGCATGGCTCCTATCAATTTGAAACAACCGACCCCAGAGGCAATAAACATAATTTTAACGGAGTGATACATGAGTTTGTGCCCGATCAAAAGATCATCCGAACATTTGAAATGGAGAACACTCCTCTTGATGTTCAGTTGGAATTCTATGAGTTTGAAAAATTAATGGATGACACCAGTCGATTGAATATACACATACTATATAGATCTCTCGAATTAAGAAACGAGGTATTAAAACTACCTTTTGCACAAGGCATCAATATGGCGCATAACAGGATACAAGACATCTTACAAAAACTAAAATAATACAACATGGCAAAAAGAAATAAGATCATCTACTGGATCGCTACACTCTGGCTTTCTTTAGGAATGACATCTACCGGCATTGTCCAATTTATAAAATACCCGGACGAAGTAAAGTTGTTTAACCATTTAGGTTACCCGGCATACCTAATGACCATTATTGCTGTTTGGAAATTTTTGGGAGTGATCGCAGTGCTTGTTCCAAAATTTCCTTTATTAAAAGAATGGGCATACGCCGGCTTTTTCTTTTGCATGTCCGGGGCTTTGATTTCTCACATAATAACTAGTGATGGCGGTAAAGAATTTTTTGGCCCGATATTATTGATTGTTCTTACTATTGTATCCTGGTATTTTAGACCGGCAGATAGAAAGTTAACTTCATAAATCAAACTGAATAACATGAATCCTAAAGTTGATTTCTTTTTTGATAAAACAACAAAATGGCAAGAAGAATTTGAATTATTAAGAAAGATCATATCGGATTGCGGATTGAATGAAGAATTGAAATGGGGCCAACCTTGTTATACGTTGAATAAAGCAAACATTGTTTTAATACATGGCTTTAAAGAATATTGTGCATTGCTGTTTTTCAAAGGCGCCTTATTAAAAGACAGTAAGAAGATCTTAATTCAACAAACAGAAAATGTGCAATCTGCACGACAGGTACGTTTTACTAATGCCAAGGAAATTGCGAAGCTGGCAAAAACGTTGAAAGCTTATATTTATGAAGCAATAGAAGTGGAAAAAGCAGGATTGAAAATAACGTTAAAAAAGACTGCAGACTATCCTGTTCCCGAAGAATTTAAAAAACAATTAAATAAAAACGGTAAGTTGAAAACTGCTTTTGATGCATTAACTCCCGGAAGACAACGGGCATATCTCTTTTATTTTTCGCAGGCAAAACAATCTGCCACCCGTGAAGCAAGAATTGAAAAATGTATTCCTGCTATTTTAAAAGGGAAAGGCTTAAACGATTAAACATTTCATTATGGGTAAGAACAATAAGAAAGAATTATCAGCTTCATTAAACAAAGAATTGATTGGCATTTTGAAGAGTCGCTTTGAAAAGAACATGAGCCGGCATAAAGGAATTGATTGGAAAGATGTGCAATCAAGATTGGAAAACAATCCCGGCAAATTATGGTCGTTGAATGAAATGGAAATAACAGGCGGCGAGCCGGATGTTGTTGATGTTGATAAAAAGACGGGTGAATATATTTTTTATGATTGTGCTGCAGAGAGCCCTAAAGAACGCAGAAGCATTTGTTACGATCACGAAGCCTTGGAAAAAAGAAAAGAACACAAGCCTACAAACAGTGCTATCAACATGGCAAGCGAAATGGGTATTGAAATTTTAAATGAAGAACAATATCGTGCATTGCAAAAGTTGGGAAGTTTTGATACCAAAACATCCAGTTGGATATTAACTACGCCGGAAGTTAGAAAATTAGGCGGCGCCCTTTTTTGCGACCGACGTTACAACACTATATTTCTTTATCATAATGGAGCAGATTCCTATTATGCAGCAAGAGGATTTCGTGGTTCTTTAAGAGTTTAATTGGCGATCACTGCGCTAAAGCTTCCATTCGTAATTACATGCACCGTATCGGAAGCATTGCCTGTTAATAGTTTTACTCTGCCGCTAAAAGTTCCCTTTACTGAATCTTGCGTTAATGAATTAATTGTAAGAATACAAGTATCCGGAGTAAATTCATTACTCGCAAAATTTACAGAGCCCGTTTTAAAATAATTTAAGCCTGCTATAGCATTTCCAAATGTTGCATAGTTGCTGTAATAAGTGTTGGCTTTAATGCTTTCTGTGCCGGCAACTGCCAGGGTTATTCCGCTTGAAGCGTAAGCTATACCCTCCCACGCTCCTATGCCAATTGAATAACTTGTATAGTTACCGCTTGTAGTTGTTACTTTAGTAGCAACCGCATTATAAAAAGTGGTGGGAGTCCCATCAATAGTGGCTTTTAGTGTACCGCCGATATTCGTATGCCCTCCATCAGTGTTAGATTTTGAACAAGAGAATAAAATAATAGCTGAAAGCAAAAGCAGGCTGCTTAGTGATTTGGTCATAGCTGTAAGTTTTAGGTGGCTATCCCTAAAATAGCTAAAAAATAAATAAAAGTTTACTGCATCTATAGAAACAACACTATGATAACAAACATAAAAAAAGATGCATTAAAAATGCATCCATTTTTTCACTTATTGGCATACTATTTTAAAAATGCTGCGACTCTTCGTAACCTTTTATTTTATTGTACAAGGTCTTTCTGTCTATTTTTAAAATTTCAGCAGCTTTTGTTTTATTAAAATTTACGTCCTTTAATACAGACATAATAGCTTCATATTCTGCTTTGGATGCCGCATCTTTTAGATCCAATGTTTCTTTTACTGCCGGCTTTATCAAACTTCCCGAAGGTTGCGGTTCTGCAACAATACTATTTGTTTCCTGTGCGCTTGTTATTTCCCATGGAAGGCTATCGGCGGTTACTTTTTCACTCGTTGCCAACAGCACTGATCTTCTGATCACATTTTTAAATTCTCTTAAATTTCCCGGCCATGAATAGTTTACAAACATCTTTATAACGCCATCTTCAAAACCATCTACCTCTTTATTCAATTCTGTTTTTGTTTTGTTTAAAAAGAATTCTGCAAATGAGGGGATATCTTCTTTGCGTTTACGCAGAGGTGGAATGTTTATAGAAAACTCGTTGAACCGATGATAGAGGTCTTCTCTGAATTTTCCTTTTCGGTAAGCTTCCTGCAGGTTCTCATTGGAAGCTACTATGATACGAACATCTACATCAATTTCTTTTGTACCGCCAATACGTTTTACTTTACGTTCCTGTATAACTCTTAATAAAGAAGCCTGAATCTCTGCAGATAAATTTGCCACTTCGTCTAAAAACAAAGTTCCACCATTTGCTAATTCAAAGTGACCCGCTTTATCAGCTAAAGCCCCGGTAAAAGAGCCTTTCATATGCCCAAATAGTTCACTACCGGATAATTCTTTTGAAAGCGTACCACAATCCATTGCTACAAAAGGCTTACTGCTACGGTTGCTTTTCTCATGAATGGTTTTTGCAATTACCTCTTTACCTGTACCGCTTTCGCCGTATAAGATCACACTAAAATTAGTAGGCGCCACTATTTCTGCCTGTTTGTATAACTCTCTTGTTATCGGGGCATTGCCCACCATATACTCTCCATTACCTGCTGAAGACCTCTTGATCTTTTGTGCGCTGCTTCCGGCTTTAGTGGTTCCTTGTTCGTTTCCTTCTGATTTTAAAATGGCGCTGTTTATAACATTCAGTACTTCATCAGGTATTAATGGTTTAGCGATATAATCATAAGCTCCCATCTTAATTACATCGATCGCTATTTTAATATCTGAATAGCCGGTGATAATGATCACGATGGTTTCGGGAGACATGCCTTTTACTTCCAGCAATACATCCTTTCCCGTTTTCTTATCGCCCAATCTGAAATCGCACAAAACAATATCAAATTTTTTCTCCTTAAATTTTTCCAGTCCGCTTTGTGCTGAATGAGCGATCTCTACTTCGTAACCATTTTTGCTCAGAAACCTGTTTAGCAAAAAGCACATATCAACATCATCATCTATTACGAGAATTGTTTTCTTCATCTTGTAAGTTTTAAACATTAAAAAGTAAAGGGTTAATACCAGAGTGTGTAAGAAAATT
This sequence comes from Ferruginibacter albus, assembly GCF_020042285.1. Taxonomy (NCBI): domain Bacteria; kingdom Pseudomonadati; phylum Bacteroidota; class Chitinophagia; order Chitinophagales; family Chitinophagaceae; genus Ferruginibacter; species Ferruginibacter albus. The sequence continues at coordinate 1,499,401 of NZ_CP083388.1, read as the reverse complement.
CCCTGCCAAATATAAAAATGTGTTCCACACTGTGTTTTTCAAACGCTATTGTAGAAATCGGGGAAATAATTCCACAAACTGTATTTTTTACTGCTTATAAAAGGCTACTTAAAACCTAAAATTCAAACTAAAAGAAATAATTCCCGAAGTATTTATACGTTATTTTACTGCTTTTCATGATGTTAATACTGCTTGGCAGACTAATTGCTCACAATTAGAAATTTACCTCAACAAAATCAAAAGCACTTAAAGAGAGGTTCTTATGTTGAAATAATGAAGCAAGCCTTAATAATAGACGATGAGATAGATATATGCTATTTATTGAGCAGCATACTCAAGAACAAAAGCATTTCAGCTAAATATGTTAACACGTTGTCGGAAGCTTCTGAAGCACTGCAAGGCAATGCGCCCGATTTTGTTTTTTTAGATAATCACCTGCCCGATGGAACCGGCCTTAATTACATCAGTCATATAAAAAAACACTCTCCCGATTCAAAAATAATTATGATAACGGCTTATGACAATAATGTTGACAGGAATAAAGCAGCGGAATTAGGGGTAGACCGTTTTATCAGTAAACCATTTACTATTGACACCATTTATCAGACGGTTGAACAATTGCGGGAGACAGACAACTGATCTTACTTTTTAAATCCATAGTAAATACATATTGCCATAGCGATGGCATAGATATTGCCAATCTTACATTATTATATAAAATTTAAAACAAAACATATGAAGCCTAATATCGGAATACCGGAAAAAAATCTCAAAGAAGTAACACATATATTATCGGCTGTTCTATCAGACGCAGTTACGTTATACACAAAAACAAGAAAGTTCCATTGGAATGTAAAAGGAGAAAGCTTTATGGAATTTCATAAGCTTTTTGAAGGTCAATACAAGCAGTTAGAAGAAGCGATCGATGAAATTGCAGAACGCATCAATAAATTAGGTTCTGCTACAATAGGTACTATGAAAGAATTTGCTTCGCTAACCAGCCTTAAAGAATCTCCGGGAAAATATCCATCCTCGATAGACATGGTAAAGGAATTACTGCATGATCATGAATCGGTAATTGTTGCATTGAGAAAAGCAGTAGATCAATGCGATAAATTAAAGGATGCAGGTACTACGGACTTTTTAACCTCGTTGATGGAAAATCATGAGACCATTGCGTGGACCTTAAGAAGGTATTTTAATTGATCTTATTAAACAACAATACGAACTTAAAAAAGAAAGAGCTTATAGCTCTTTCTTTTTTTATATCCTGGAAACAATAAATACAACAATGGCGATCACTACTATTATCAATATCACTCCTACCCAAACGCCCGCTTTAAATATATCTCCTACAACTCTGCAACTGTTTAATAAAGTGATCAGAAAAAATAATGCTGATAAACTTATTTGATTATTCTTTTTCATGTGTCTTATTTTTAAGTGATTGTTTTTTTGAATCATTTGCCAGATCATGTTTTACATTATGCTTTTCGGTAGCTTCATCAATAGAATGTGTAGAGAAAAGATCGTTATCCTTGGCTGCCAGCTTTGCCAGCTTAACATAGAATTTTTTTAAAACTGCCAGCTCCTGGTCGCTCAGATCCTCAATATCAATAAGCCGGTTGCTGGTATCTTTATTGGCTGCTATCAATTCGTTCAGTTTTAATTGTAACGCCAACGTATCGCGGTTTTGCGATTGCTGAATTACAAACACCATTAAAAAAGTGATAATAGTAGTGCTGGTATTAATGATCAATTGCCAGGTATCAGAAAAATGAAAAAAAGGACCAGTAATACACCAGACAACAATGATAAGGAACGCTATTAAAAAAACTATAGGGCTTCCTGTAGCTTTGGTAACTGCAGCAGAGAATTTAGTAAAGAAATGCTTGTCCTTTTTCTTTTTCATGTTATATAGTTTAGAAGTTAAATAATAGAATGGAATAATTATGCCATCCTAATTTAATTAATATAACAGAGAAAGATGTGGAAATTAATACACAAAGAGCGGTAGAATATAGAATTGGGATTTACCCGTATGCATTTGTGCGGTTAACTTTGTTTCGGTCTTCATCGCTTAACTGCTTATACCAGCGACTTACCAGATCGTAACGAAAGATGTAATTTTTAAAACTGGGGTGCAGAGATTCGGGGAATTCATATTTAAATCCTGCCTCTATAACAGAATGAAGACGGGCTTCTTTGTTATATTGTACTTTCTTTAATAATTCTAGCGACATATATTTAGCTTGCGATTTTTTTCGGAACATTTTCCACCTGGCGGTTAAATGATATCAGCAGCTCACAACCTTCGCCGGGCGCCGAGTTTATCACCACTTCTCCATTAAACAGGTTGGTTCTGCTTATTATATTCTGCAGACCGATACCATTTCTTTTTTCAGAAGTATTAAATCCTATTCCATTGTCTTTAATACTTAATTGCAATCCGTCATGCTGGGTTATCTCTATGATTACGGTAGTAGCCTGTGCATGTTTGAATATATTATTCAATTGTTCTTGTATGATCCTGAAGATAGAGAGTTTCATTTGTTCACACATAGCACTTTCATCTAAATGCTCCCAATCGGTAATGATCTCCAGCTTGTCAACCATCTTGATATTTTTGATCATATCATTCAATGCTTCCACTAAACTGGTTTGAGACAAACGAGGTGGCAATAAAGTTCTTGATAAATACCGGATCTCTTCCATGGCATTATCAAGGAACAATTTGCTTTCCTTTATTAAATTCAATCTTACTTCTTCATTATTGATCGCTGTATCAATGTATAATCTTGATGCGCCTAATATCTGGTTGATATTATCATGCAATTCTGCAGCGAGATTAGAACGTTCTTTTTCCTGCGCAGCAATTACGGCTTCAGAGATTTCGCGTAACTGCTTTATTTTTTGAGCATCTAATGTTTTTTCTAATCGTATCTTTTCGGTTTCTTTTAATTCCTGGTGCGCTTTCTTTAATCCTTCTGTTTCCTTACGCAACTGCTGGTTCAACTCGATCATTTCTTCAGAGCTTAATTCAATAGAGCGTTCTAATAAATGATGGTCTTTTTCATAATGATCGTATGACTCATTAACCGCTTTTAAAAACGCCTGCAACTCCTCAGAAATGTTATCCAGGTTTCCAAGATACTTTTGGGCTTGCCGTAATAAAAGTTTATTATAGATAGCCATAATTATTCTTCTGTAAGAGTAGTTATTGTCATCGTTTGATTGTGCAGATCACATTTCTCGTCAAGAGAAGGGCATATTTCGCCATAAGAATAAAAACCTGTTATGGCTGTTTCATTACCGTATATATTCCTTACCACTTCTACTTCTTCTTCTATACGCTGATTCAATACTATTTTTCTTCCAACACAGCTGATCAATAAAGCCAGGTCCGGTTTTTTCTTATTACCGTCCATTGTTTTTTGTGCAGCGTTGGAGGCGCCTTCAATTAAACGATCAAAATTAGCTGTCATTAAACGGGCATAAGAACCTTCCGGCATATTGCCTGCAAAGGTTAAGCTCTTATCTTCTTCGTTCACGGCCAATATTGTTCTTACCAGTGAACTGTTATAATCTTCGTTACGTATGCTTAACGGGAACAATAGTCCTGATAAAGGAAGATCTTTTGCATAATCCCCTAAATATTTTTTATAAATATCCAGCGCCGGTTTATTGTCTAATTCGTACAAAACATTTTGTTTCGCTTTAGTGATCAATCTTTCATGACCAAAAGAATCCCATCCTCCTACACTTCCATAATTAATAGTGATGTTGTTACCATAAAAACCGATAGCAGCAACTCTACCTTCCAATGGTGCTTCATTCAAACCGATAACGGTTTTTGCAAAACGGGCGCCATCGCCGGCTAAGCCACCTGTAATGATCACTTCTTTTGGTAAAGAACTTTGTAAGCCGTCCACCAGGTCACTTCCGTTTACTTTTTGTCCATCGGCAATTACCAATACATTTCTCAGGTCGTTAGGATCCAATTGCATAGCAAGTGCTTTACCTGCAGTAAAACTATCTTGCTCATGTTGCACCTGTATAATAGCTGTTTTAATGGTGGTTTTTTCCAGCAGAATGGCAGTAAGCGAAATAGAATCGTCATTTACCTGGGTATCAATAATTTCGCCGGCGGTAGAGTTCAATAAAATTGTTGCATTAGGATAAATGCTTCTAATTTCATCATATACCGTTTTATCGGAGAGAAGTTCCGTACTTCCAAATACTATTATAAAATTACTAAGCGCTGGATCAAATTGTCCATCACGAATAACTTCCCAGCCTTTGGCTTTTGAAAACTTGTGCTGTTGTATTTTCATTATTTGGGATATTGATTAGAGGTAAATTGTCCTGTTATTCCTCTTAACGAAGATTTTGCTTAAAAATTGTATTTAATTACTATAAAATCCACAAAAGCACCCTTAAGATACCCGTTTGAGGAAAATCCTACTCAAACGATTAAAATTTTTAGCCATTTGTAGCTATAAATAATTGGCAGCATTTTAGTTGGTTATCAGGTGTAAACTATTATCTAACTATTTAAAATTTATTATTATGAATGCAGCAAAAACCGTTACAGGAATATTAGCCGCAGCCGCAGTTGGCGCAGCTATAGGTGTTTTATTTGCACCTGACAAAGGTTATAAAACCAGGAAAAGATTGATGAGAAAAGGAAATGATTTTAAGGATACCCTTACAGATAAAATAAATGATTTTGTAGATGACATTACGGAACAATATGAAAACATGAAAACACAGGCATCTGACCTTATGGAAACAGGTAAAGGCAAAGCAAATGCTACTAAAGCCGAATCAAAAAATCATGTACATTCTATGTCATAAGATAGAAGGCAGTAAAACCATCTGCCACTAAGAAAATATTGATTGCCCGGAAGCTTATTAAAAAATTTGTTTTACGAATAGTAGTTCAGTTTACATAAGTTTCCGGGTTAGTCATTATTAAAACCGTTTGTTATGAATATTAAAAACTATAAAGAATTACGTTCTGCTATCTCATTGATGAAGCAAGAACAGCGTCAGTTAAAAACTATTATCCACCAGGATATTCAATCCATTAAAGAAGAGCTTACTCCTTCGCATCTTTTTAAAGACCTTGCTACTACTTTAAAAAATTCTGATGTTGTAACACCGGCTATTGATTCATCTATAGGATTGGCAGCGGGAATACTTACTAAAAAAGCCATCACCGGGAAATCAAAAAGCATTATAAGAAATATTGCAGGGAATTTGGTGGAAGCAGGAGTTTCAAAATTTGTTTATGATCATCCGGACATTATCAAAAAACCAATATCATTTTTATTTAAGAAGTTATTCCATCCTAAGAAAAAGCAATCTATTCAAGCAATAGCATAAGTGTTACTATTTTGCGCCTGCTACAGGCACCTCCTCTGTCTTAACCCAAGTTGAGTAATCATTGGGTAGTATTTTATTTCCATATTTTATCGCATATACTTTTGTGAACTCCGCTCCCATATATAAAATGGCAGAGCTGTAATATGTCCACAATAAAATCAGAATGATAGAACCTGCTGCTCCATATACAGAAGTTAATTTGCTTGTTGCCAGGTAATACCCTATTAAAAACTTACCAGCAATAAATAAAACAGAGGTGATCAATGCCCCCACTGTTACATCTTTCCATCGAATTTTTGCGTCGGGTAATATTTTGAAAATGGCCGCAAATAAAATAGTATTTACCACTAATGAAACCACAATATCAATTAAAGAGATCAACGAAGTTCCTAAGCCAGACAAGTAAGCATCTAACCTGCTGCCAAAACTTAATATAATTGCATTAAGAACAAGGGATACTACTAAAATAAATCCAAGGCTTAATACCAATGAAAAAGAAAGCAAACGATTGATCACTACCTTCCATATCCCGGATTTGGGTTTTACTTTTAAACCCCATATTTTATTCAGGGAATCCTGTATCTCACCAAATACTCCGGTGGCGCCCAATATCAATGATACAACGCTTATAATAGTTGCCAATACAGTAGTATTGGAAAGATGCGTGCTTTTAATAGTACTTTGAATTTGCAGGGCTGCATCTTTTCCAACCAGTCCCGCTATTTGCCCATAAATCTCTCCCTGCATGGCTTCTTTTCCAAAAAAGAAACTGCAAACAGAAATAATAATGATCAACATTGGCGCTAATGAAAATATGGTGTAATATGAAAGTGATGCACTGTACTTAAAAACGTTATCATTGCTAAACTCAGACACTACCTGTTTAATAAACTGGTAAAGGTTCTTTATACTGTATTTCATTTTTTTCTCTTTGAGTTTTGAATATTCCATAACGTGTTAGATAAATCTATAATTATACCAGTATTTGTATTGACAAAAAGTATACTCTTTTGTAGAGAAAAATACACAACGTCTTTTTAAGATCAGTTAGCTTTTTTAGCCAAAGCTATTTTTTTTGCCGAAGTAAAAATGCTTGCCCAAACAGTACCAAAAAAAGGAGTATGAATGTTGCGTTCCATAAAAGCATTATCCATTGTTCTTGTTTCGTTGTTTTGAGGATTATTATCTTTCACTACAATATTAGCTACAAATGTAGCCAGTCCTTTCTTCCTTAATTCATTGCTTCCTTCACTTGGTTTCTTAAGCATATCCATATCCAGGTCATGATACAACAATAACATGTTGGTTAATGTACGGCGATCATTGCCATCAACTTTAAATGTTAACCTGTCCAGGCTGCCCTTTGTTATCGACATTAACCCTAATGGTTCTACCACAGGATTTAACACCGAAAGGCTTGAGGTATCCAACTGCCCAGTAATAGTAAATGTTCCATTTTTGGTATCCAGCGGGAAAACCCATTTAGTGTTAAACCCGATCTTGCCAACAAAAAAGGAGTGCGCATTTAATGTACAGATATTGCTCTTTTTTATTTTGTCAGGCATATTGGTAAGATTAGTGATAACGGCATTTAAATTTTCAAAAGCAACATTACCAACCAAACCTGAAGCGCTTCCTTTTTCACGATAGTGCACAAAGCCATTAATGATCGTAAGCTTTTTAATATAGAGAGGGAATGACAATTTCATAATTGCCTGATGCGGATACGTTCCAATCTTAAGAGTAGTATCTCTTTCAGGCAAGGTTCTGTCGTTAAAGATCCGGATCAATGCCTGCACTGATACATCGTTCACTTCTACGCTGTTATTGGCTATTAAATTTTTAATATTCACATTGGTTAGAACTATATTATTAAAATCAAAATCATATAGATCTTTTTGAGCCTGCACCATTTTTCCATATTGATCTTCAGTAACCAATGGCTTTAGCTGAACAGACTTTACTGTTATTTTCGGTATGGCATTGTTTTCAATATTTAATGTATTGACACTTGTTTTATAAAATTTATTTTCTGAATTAAAGGAAAAACCATCTGCTGTCAATTGCCACTGGGCATTGTTCACCAAATCGCTCAATGTATTTCCGTTGACCACATTTACCTTTCCTGTTTTGAATTGCACATTATGGATCTCTATCGGGTCTTTATCAGGTTTTTCTGCATTCGCTAAAAGAATATTGGTATTTTTTATGTTGATGCCATCCAGTTGCGCCATGTTAAATGTATTATCCGAAAGCTCGATCATCACATCATTATTTTTCCCTTCTTTCTTTTCTTTTTTATTCTTCTTGATCGTGATCGTTACTGTACCTCCGCCGCAAGTGAACATGCCCGCCTTTAATTGATGACCAATAATAAACGCATTTGTATTTAAGCTGTCGATATTAATGTTCAGGATATCTGTAGAAACCGTTTTTTTATCTGCATTATATTGTCGAACTCTTTGGATATTTAAAAATCGTTGAGCAGCATTATATACAACATTATTTAACAAGATAGTATTGGAGGGTATATCTCCCGGAAATTTAATTTCTCCTACAGAAGCTTCTACATCTTTTATAAAATAGCTTACAATATTGGTGTAGTTATGCATACTGTCTACTAAAAAGTTATGTATATCGATGTTTATCTTTTCAAAGCTTGCCGACGTATTTTTCAACGTATCTGCTAGCAACACATCACCATCAATTATGCGGATTGTATCAGCTTTGATGCTTTTATATTTCCCCAATAATTGTTTATATAGGGACAGTGTATCTTCTCTTGAAAATGTTTTTATTTTTCCCGAACCATTATTAATTATTTTTAATACCGGGTGTTTTAAATAAATAACTTTTGCTGAAACAGAATTGTTTGCCAGCATCCCGGGAATATCCATGCCAATCGCCCCTACTTCCTGTACATATACATTGAAAAAGACATTCGGCTTAGACGGTGAGGCATTCAATTGCTGTGCCTTTATTGAATCTGCCTGCAACGTAACATTATAAAATCTGGCATTCCCGTTTATTTCATCTAAAGAAGAACTGTCGTAATGTATAGAATATAAGTTATCGCTTCCTTTTGTAACGGCATTTTGTATAGCATCTTTCACTATTTTTTTCTTATTCATCTGCCAGTAAACAACCCCTCCGGCAGCACCAATAAGAACGATCACTAATAATATTTTTATGATTTTTTTCATTGTTATTGATTTTTTAAAATGGATAGCCAATGGCTATATTTAATATTAAATTATCTCTTCGCCACTGGCTATTACCCAATGCTATTTTATCAATTACCCAACGTTGTCCGTCAGGCAAAAAAGGTTTACGAATGGGAATACCGATATCTAATCTTATCAAGAGAATGCTTGCATCAAAACGTAAGCCCGCACCTGTTGATACTGCGATCTCTTTATAAAAATCTTTTTTAAGCTGTCCTGCAGCACCGAAAGACACAGTGTCTTTTGTCCAAATATTCCCTGCATCTACAAACACCGCTCCATATAAGCTCCCTGCAATTGGAAAACGATATTCTGTATTTGCAAGTAATTTATAATCGCCGCCAATGAGCTGAAAAAAACGTATATCGTTGGCTGTTGGCTGATAACTTCCGGGGCCTATAAAATGCATCGGGAAGCCTCTCATAGAGCTGGAACCTCCAATAAGATATTGTTTGGTGATCGGTAAAATATTTGAATTGTTATACGGTATTCCAATTCCTATCTGAAAATGATTTACCCAACTCGATTTGGGTCCCAGCTCTCTTTTATAATTTATCTCCGCATCGAATTTTACATATTGGGCAAATGGCGTATTGAATATTTCTTTTGTTCTCGCATACTTGGCTCCTGTTATCAATCCGGCAATATTTCCTGAAAGATCTATACCTCCGTTAAAGTACAATTGATTTCTTTTGGCAGGATTAATAGTAGTAACAGTATAGGTGTAATAAGTACTTAATATCGCTTCTGAATTTACATTTAAAAGAATAGCAGGATTTAACTGTGCCGCCTTGTAAAAGCTATCGGTGATATGACTTGCATTTAAATAAGTAATGGCAACTGGAGCAAACGTATGTTCCTTATTACTGCTTTCTTTCCAATCCAGTTCGTATTTAAACCTAAAAACATTTTGTGTATAAAATGCCTGCTTAATGAACAGCTCATACCCTATTAACAAATTGGTACGCGGCGGAAACAAATTACTTTCTTTTATTTTGAAAAAAGGAATTACATAACGGGGAAACGTAAACGAAACTTCTCCTCCTACCCTGTAATTATTCGCTCCTTTTAATGTGTCCGATGTTGATATTTCAAAAGAACCGTACCCCTTGATAGACAATTGTTCTGCCTGTCCAAATGTATTCCTGTTCTTCCAATTGATACTTAATTGCGAGCCGATGTAATTATTTTCTTTTGAAAATCCATCTAAAGACCCCTGTAAGGATTTCTTTTTATTGGGAGTAAGATAATAGTATGCATTCAAGCGGTACGCATCACCGCTATCTTTCACTGCATCAAAACGGTTCTTTACAAATTTGAATGTCCCCAGGTTAATTAAGCGGTTTAATGTTTTATTTTGATTTGTACTGCTATAAACACTTCCGGCACGATAAGTAATTACACGTTTAAATAATTCAGGTTTAAATTTATGCACGGTATCTCTTATCAATAAGCCGTCATAATTAAAAGTGCCGATCTTATTAGTATCCGGCGGAGGTTGAATAAGTGTGTAATTAGGAAAGAGCATTATTTGGTTAACGGTATAAGCATGCTTTGCATTTTCAGGAGTACTTCTTTTTATATTTAAAAAGATATCTACTTTATGATTGCCAATAGTGCTATCTGCATAAGCCATTATGTAATCAGGATTAAAATAATAATAGCCTTTTGTTTTTAACAACAGGTCTAAGCGTGTTCTTTCTGTTTGAATATCTCTTAAACGATAAGGATTACCAACCTTCAACACGGTTCTTTTTTTAGCTGAATCCAATAAGTGTAATAATTCAGAACTGTCATTTACCCAGGTAATACTATCGATCTTATATTGAGGATGCACGTCGGCAGTATAATTAGCAGTGGTGAAATAACCTTTATTGGTTGTATCACCTTGTGCAGTAGTATGGAAATAGCCTTCGTTCTCCATGTAAGCCTGCATATTTTCTGCTGTTTGCTTTACATTAACCCGACTCATGAAAATTGGCGGCTCTCCCAGCTTTTTACGTAGCCATGCTTTTAATCCTTTTGGTTTTTTAGGTTCTCCGATCACATACCACCACCAAACTTTATATGGCTGCCCTAATATAAATGCATTCGCATTTGGCTTGATAACTGTTTTTAATTTTCTCTTTAATGAACCTTTTGATGCCGCTACATCCTTGTCCTTTATTATATTAATAGTAGCGCCTTTGTATAATTTTTCCCCTGCAGGTAAATATTTTTTTACGCTGCAGCTTGCCAATGCAAGTAGTAAACTATATAGTATGATTTTATTCATTACCCGATTTGGATTTCTTTGCGGCTTTCTTCTCGCTCTTTGTTCTTTTCTTTTCAAATAGTTCTTTAAACTTGTCATAGTCCAGCGTAAGTACAAAGCCAACGCCGGTCTGCACAACATAACCATCCAGTATCACCTCAAACTGGTCTTTACGATAAGCCCTTAACATATACTTTCCATCTTTTGACAATTTATAATTGACAGAAACGTTTGGAAAAGCACTTGAATTTTGTTGTACGGCCCTGGCAGCGGCATCCTGTCCTTCCACACCAAAATTTTTACCGGCGCTCACTGTTAACCGGTCATCTAAAAAATTCTTACTCACTTCTACATTCAGATCTGTTTTTTCTTGTGCGCTTCCTGTGCTATAATCCTGGTAACTGTTCAGATTCAGGTTAACATCAATTCCTTTAAAAAGATCGGCTGCTATCTCATCCATTGCAGTAGATAAAAATGAACTTACACTTTCTCTTGCCGCCTCATTCAAACCTCCTCCGCTTCCACTGCTTTTAAAGAAGTCAGTGCTTTGTTCACCCACAAATCTTCCTAACACTAAAAGAGAAAAAACTTCTTTGTTGGTAACTGCTGCATCGCCTCTTACCTGTGCCAGCTTATTTTCAATGGTGGTACGCAATTCATTTGAAATAGGAATATTCGCATTTTCATCCGGCAACTGAATATCAAAGCTGATATCCGGCTTTTTCAATTCTCCTTTCAAATACATTAATACTCTAAAAGGGATTTTTTGATTGAAAGATGCAGCTGTTCTCGGATCTACCGAACCTACTTCATTCTCTAAGAGATCACTTGCTGAGGTGTTGGCAATGTATTCCGCAGTAAGGTTTACATAAGCATCCATCGGGTTACCCGAAAATGCCATGCTGCTCCCTTTTACCAGGTTAAATTTCCGTTGCAAAAACTGGTAGTTTAAAATATAATAACCGCTATCAAGATCATAATTACCTGCCAGGATCAAATTACCGCCCGGATCAACACCTGCATTCAATTGCGCATCTCCCTTTACCTGCAGCTCATCTCCTGTAGATGGATCGATCACGATCGTTAAGGTGGATTGCTTATCAATTTTTATATTAAGATTGTAATTGAAGAATTGAGATACGTTGGCAGTAGTATCACCTGCAGGTACAAATAATACTTTCTCCGGCAATTGAAATGTATCTCTGTCTATAAATCGCACTACAGACTTTGCAGCATCCTTATCGATATTTTGTTCGGGTAATACTAATGTAACATTGCTCCTCTTATTTAAAGAAAGCGTTCCTTCGACATTGGGCGATGATGTAGTACCCGTAACCGTTAGATCCGCATTGGCAGATGCAAAGCCATAAACCTGGTTGCCTATTGCCTGCGGGGTATTTACAAGCGTAAACCTTTTAGCATCTATGTTTAAGTCGAGTGCATAATCTGTAAGTGAATTAGCCGAGATACTACCATCAATACTCAAAGGATTATTTAACGAGTCTCTTATTGTAAAATTATTCAACACAATATCCGGATACCGGAATTGTATTTTTTGCTGATCGATAGTATAGGTTGCGCCTGTTTTTGTCAATGTAAACTTTGAAGAATCAAAATCAAGAGCCCCATTCCAATGCGGCTCTTTAAAAGAACCATTTATTGCAAGCTTTCCATGTATAGCACCGGATGTATTAATAAGATTGCCGCCGGAAAAGGCCTGGAGTGTGCTCATGCTCAGCCTGTTTACATCAAGATTTACATCAAATTGATCTTGCCTGTTATCCAAATAATATGTCCCTTTTGCTGAAACCAAATTATTATCGCCATTTATATCCAAAGAAGCTGTTACCGCATTATCGTCCTGCTTTTGTGCCGCAAATTTTACATTGCCTATCGGCTGTTGCATGAACGCAAATGAATCAATTGAAAATTCGCCGGTAAATGATGGTGTCTTTTTATCAAAGTCGCTTACTTTCATCTTTGCATTTACGATACCTGCTGCTAACAAAGTATCTGCATTAGCGAGTGCGGCAATATCCTTTATATCAAAATTTGAGATGGAGATATCAACAGGACCGTTGAGTTGCTCTTGTTCGCTGGCAGCTTTAATTTCAGTTTGCTTGCTGGTAAGTGAAAAGTTATGCACCAGTATGCCTTGCGGAGAATAAATAATTTTGTTATCCCCGGCGATGTTCCATTTTTGATAATTAAGCAGCAATGCATCTTTTAAAGAAACCGTATATGCTTTATCCTTTGAAGTTATAGCAGCCGACAAACCGTAGCGATCTTTATTTTTTTCGTCTTTAGTTACAGCTGCAATATTCAAACTATCGTGTGCAATGTTTCCTTTAATATCGGAAGCATAGAATACCTGGCTGCCCAACTTTAATATGTCAAAAGAAATTCCATAATCAACCCGGTCATTAAAAGAAGAGACATCTATCTTTCCTTTACTAACTGCATAGTCTGCATAATTCAATTTAGGAATAGACATTATTAAGCTTAATGCGCTATCAGTTCCATTGGAAGAATATTTTCCTTTAAAAGGAATTGGGTCGTACTTCAATCCTCCGGTAATATCAGCAATGATCGGATGGTACTTAACAACCCCATTAAAGCTGATCTGCTGATCAGGAATGTTATCCATTTTATTGGAAATAACATCATAATATTTATCCAGGAATTGCAATAAAGAATTACCGATCTTATCATAATCAAATGCACCATTGGCATTTATATCTGCAACAGGCGATCGAAATACAATATCGTGTACATTAGTGTTAGTGGTGGCTTTTGCCATCACGGAATCAAATTGGTAAGGATTATTTTTATAATTGATCCGGGAAGAATCTATCAGCACATAAAAATTCAGATCTTTCGGATCAAGATCCTGCGCTTTAATAACAGATCGGAAAGCCATATTTAAGGTATCTGCAAATAAATGAAGCTGTTGCAGACGTACCGTATCTACCTGTATGGTTCCATTAACATCTTTTGGGTATTCGCCTGAAACATTTGCCTCCAGTGAATATTGGATCCTGATATTGGTATCAGCAATACTTCCGGAGGTTTTAATATTCCCCGCATCAATCGTTGCATCGAGTAAAATATTATGGTAATTATATTGTTTAACAGTAGCTTGATCTGCCTTAACCGAAACAACTGAATGCATCGTTTTATAATTAAACCCTTTTCCTTTTGCAGAAGCCACTAAAGAAAAATTACCTAACAGTGTGTCTTGTTTTAATATCTTACCAATTGCCAGGTCATTTGCTGTTAATTGCAGGTCGTAGTCAGCCGCCTCTTTATTCTTGAAATTATTTATATAGCCTTTTGCAGAAACAGTTCCATAGCTGCCGCCTAATTGCAGGTCAGGTTTTATATTATCCATATCGCCGCTGGCAGTGCCTTTTACCGTAATAACATCTGGCAATTGAATGGAAGCAGGCAATGTATTAGGCGGTAAAAAAGAAGTAATAAAATCACGTTTTATCATTCCATCTTTCACCTTCACGTTATATTTAAGCGCTTTGGTATTGCTTAAATTCTTAACATCTATATCACCATTCAATTTAAAGGAGCTGCTTTTAAGATCGAGCGAAACAGTGCTGTTTTTTTGATTACCTTTTAAATGCGTAGTAATGCTTAGATCAGATGGCAATTGCCTGATGTATTTATTATCAGCAGCAAATTTTACCAGGTCGCTTTTAGGAATATGACTATTAAAAACATACACATCATAACCTATATTCTTTGGATCATTTACATTGTATAAAATGGCTTTTGCATTAATGTTTGTTCCAGCCAACCCTTTCAATTGCAGGAAAGGAATATTTAACTGTTGCAGGCTTCCATGAATTTCTGTATTTATACTTACTATATTATTTCTGAACTTATTTTCAGGAAGATATTGCTTAACAAAAGGCACCAGTAAATAAAGATCGTTGATTGCAATAACTGTATTGGCAAGTTTTGCATTAACAGTAGTTCCTTTCGGGTCTTTCATCATTCCCGCTAAGCTGTCATAGTTAAGCTCAATGGCGTTTTGGATTAAACTGTTAGGCGTTTTGAGATAAAGCTCTACTGCAGAAATATTTTTACTGCTGTACAATACCCTGGCATGTGTAGTATCAATAGCAAAACCACTTTGGTCTTTAATCGCTAACTGGTTGATCAAAGCACCTGCACTATCTGCAGAATAAAATACTTTTTTAGCATCAATATTGATTTTTTGCAAATCGATGTGTGCTGCATCAAAACCTTCTTTTTCTTTTGGCTTTTGATTATCATCAAATTGCAAACGATCATTGTTTAATCGCAATGTATTTACTAAGATCGTCCATGACTGTGAAGCTGTGGCATCTTTAGTAACCTTTTCGGTTTGCTGTGGCTTTGGAGAGATAAATTTTACGACAGAATTATTCAATGCTATCTTATCTATATCACTTGCTTGCTTTGCCAAATCAATATTCAGCTTATCCACTTCCAAATGATTCACATCATTTCCATAAAACATTCCTGTGTTTTTATCTTCAATAGCTACGTTTAAAACATTTAAGTTAATTTTTTTGATCGTCAGTAAAAGTACTGCAGATGATGAACCGGATGAAGGCGGTGCAATTTTGTTTACAGTTTTAAAAGTTGTCATTGTAAACTGAAGACTATCCGTTTTAATTTCATCTACATCAAACAACATTTTTTCCGGCTGCAGCTTATTCACTGTAACGTTTAGTTTACCGATGACTGCATACATATTACTTCCGGCATAATCATCTTTATAACTTAAAGAGCAATTGCTTACGATCAACTGTTTTATTGTAATTTTTGATGCTGTTGTATCCGTTGTTTTTTCTTTTTTAGCATTACCACCTGTAAAAGCGTCAATAATAAATTGATAGTTATAATTAGAATCGTTAGCTGATCTCGAAATTTTAGCTCGAATATTTTCCAGTGATATCTTACGCACATACACTTCTCCCGAGATCAATTTCAGCATATCCATGTCAACTGCCAGCTTGCCCGCAAAAAGAAGGGTATCCTTTTGCTGATCTTCAACATACACATTTTTTATTTCTATCCATTTGGGCAAACTAAAATCAACAGCACCAATTGTTATTTTGGTGTGCACTTTACCGGTAAGATATGCCTGTGCTTTATTGCGAATAAAGGTTTTTGCATAGTTAGTTTGCAAAAAGATTATTACAACTACAATCAGTACAATGATAGAACCAACGATGTAAAGGATTATTTTAAGCGTCTTCTGTATAATTCGTTTAACGGTCATGATATATTCGCTTATACTAAAAATATCATGCCTTATTTTTTATGCGTTTTAAGCTAAAAAAAGGAGCTAAATAGAAGGTATCGTGGAAAAAAATCCACAATGCTGTATCAGCATTGTGGATTGGAGATCAATCTTTGGCAAGTTATAGTTTGAATCCAAGATTGATACTGAAGGAACGGTATTTATTATTATCGTTTTCACTATTGTCAGATTGGGTGGAGTTGATCTTAGTAAAACCCCAACCATAATTGACCCCAAATAAAAAATGCTCAGTTTCAATACCTGCTAAAGCATTTAACCCAAAATCAAACCGTTTTAGCTTATCAAAACCAGCATCTTCCTGTTCTGAAGTAGTTAAATCATCGTTATTGAATTTTATGTCTGCGCTCCTGGTGGTAACATTTCCCGCCAGTTTTGTTTCAACGGTAGTTTTACCAAATACGCCCATTTGCGCATAGGGTCCCACTCCTATAAAAAAGCGACTGTCACCAACGATCGGAAATTTGAACACGATGTTGGCCGGCACCTGCAGGTACCATGGATTTAATTTTGATTTTACATAATTATCGGATGTATTATTCTTATCGGCAAAGCTTTCTGCCTGTGCGCCTTGTCCGTTTAAATATAAACCTGTTTGAAATGATAAAACATCTCCTAATGGCAGATCTGCCAGAAAACCTACATTAAATGTTGTCAATGTATTGGCATTATTAACGGAACCATTGTTATTAACAGAGATATTTGAAAAATTAACACCGCCTCGTACGTAAAAACCACCGGGGTTTAGCGTAGTAGTAGACGTTTCAGTAGCAGGCTCAACAGGTTGTGCAAACATTTGTTGAGTAAGCATTGCCGTTATTAGAAAAAGTATCGTTTTCATATTTTGATTTTTTAATGATGAATTTAAAATTTTGTAAGAGTGTCTCACGTGTAGTGTTAAACATTGTCAGGCAACATGAGACATTTCCCAATTCAATTGCATGGTTAGTATTGATAGCAATTCATGTTCTACTTCCGGAATATATCCTTCTGCATTTTTTACTATTGCCCAATTATTATTGTTATTATCATGAAAAAGTGTGAAAGCATATAAGCCGTTTAGTTTTATTGAATAAAAGCAACCATCAACGCTATCTTCAGAGCGAATCTCTGATTCAACTATGCCGCCCTTGTATTTGAATATTATTTCTATTAGTGTCATAAAATAGTTTTTAATTGATAATAATTTTATTCCTGCTTAAGTAAATGAAAGTTTTATGCCTGATTTTTAATGCTTACAAAATGGTAATTAATGCCCTCATATCGAGTAACAAATTCCTCATGGGGAAAGGAAAAGCAAAAAAAGAAAACTGAAACAGATGGTATATAATTTGTCCTATATCTATTGATCTTCTATTAAAACTAAATCTCATTTACTATGGCTAACTATTCAAAAAAGGCACAGGATAAAGTTGAGAAAGCAATGCATGAAAGAAAAGAAGGAACTTTAAAAAGCGGAAGAAGCGGCAAAAAGGTAACCAGTAAAAAACAAGCAATAGCCATTGGTTTGTCTGAAGCAAGAAAAGAAGGAACTAAAGTTCCTAAAGCAAAAACATCCAACAAAAAGTAATTCGGAAGCCATCCTAGATTCGTGCAAAAGCATATGTTGCATTCGTCGGGAATTCTGAAGTATACTCCATTTGTAATTTAATTATTGCGAATGGAGTTTTATTTATAAAGCACCTGGCATTTATTACAGTAAAAACTACGCCGATGCGTTTTACCGAGATACCCTTTTGAAAAAGAAATATTATCTCTTGGACATATTTTTTTGCTATGTGCCAGCCAATGTTCTCTCAATACATATTTTCTTTTCCATTCTAAAAACTCAAAGCTATACTTAACAGCTTCTTTGATCATTTCCCTTAGTTTCTTAACAGGGAGCTTTGTTACAATACTTTCCGGGTGCACTTTTATCCGGAATAATACTTCATTCTTAATAATATTACCAACGCCTGAAAATATATTTTGATCCAATAAAGCATCACAAACCATTGTATTTTCTGTGGAGAGTAATTTCTTTTCTGCTTTTTTGGAATCCCATAAATCACTCATTACATCTGCATTCCAATCATATACTTCATCCAGTTCTTCTTCTATGATCTTAATGGAACAATTATAAAAATTAAGTTCGCCATTTTTAAACTGGAGGTGTAAACGGGGTTTAAATTCTTTGGAAGTATTAATGGTGTAAGAGCCAAACATCAATAAATGAATACGAATGGTAACATTTTTAAAACAAATGAGGTATTGCTTGCCCCAGGTCTTTATATCAATGATCGTTTTGTTTTTAATAAAAGAAAGATCCATCTTGCTATTACCCGAAACCGTTAGCACTTTTTTACCAACAAACTGTTTCGTAGCTTCTTTCAATAGCAAGATGGATGGACCTTCAGGCATTCTGAATTCAATTATGATTCCAGCAACTTATACATTTCATCCAGCTTTGGAGAAAGAATAATTTCTGTACGGCGGTTATTTGCCCTTCCCTGAGGAGTAAAGTTAACATCTACAGGATCATATTTGCTATGCCCTGATGCGATCACCCTTACAGGATCTACCTTATAATTATTAACTAATATCCGAACGATAGAATTTGCCCTTGCAGTACTTAGGTCCCAATTATCCTGGTATCTTCCTTTAATAGGAATGCTATCTGTGTGCCCTTCTATATCTACAGATATGTCCGGATTTAAATTTAATACTGCCGCCAGTTTTGCCAATGCATCCACTCCCCTCGGGTTAACAACAGCACTTCCCGAAGGAAACAACAACTCTTCTGAAAGACTAACATACACTTTACCGTTCTTTTGTGTTATCGTTAGTTCATTCGATTTAAAATTATTCAATGCTTCACTCATCTTATCTTTTAATTCTCTTGATTGCTTTCTTTGCTGTTCCAGTAGTTGTTCCAGTTGTTGTAACCGCTGGCGTTGTTGCTGTAATGTTTGTGTAGTTTGATTTAATGCATTTTGTTGTGAAGTAGTTTGCTGATCCAATGCATTCTTCTCATTATTTAAGTCAGCGATCTTTTTATTCATGCTGCTGACATCTCCGTTGAGCGCAGTTATTTTAGTATTCATTTCTTCGATCTTGTTCGCTAATTGTGTGCTGTCATTTCTTAAGGCAGCCACCTGACTTTGCGAATCTCTGAACAATCGCTTTGATACACAGCTTTGGCTTATTAAGGCGATCGCTGTAAACAGGATAAAAAGTTGCTTTTTCATATTGCTTTCGTTTTAAAGAACAGCTTAAAAACCATGCCAGCAAGTATAGTGCACGTCAATAAGATAGAACAATGATTATTGTAGAAAAAAAACCTCATGCTGTATATGCCACAATAAGATCATGAATGAAGGCTATTTTATTTTTTACAGAAGAAGTGATCACAAAGGGATAAGGATCTTTTGTGCCCATGCTCCGATTTAAACTGTTCATTGCAAAGGTTAAGGGTAGCCATAACCGAAAGAGGTAATCAAAATCTTTAACGATGTAGGGATCTGTTTTAATTCTTGTTTTAAATTCCTTTGTTGTTTCTCCCGCTAATGGATCAACACTTAAGCCAAAGGAATATGCCGTTTCCAATGTATCAATAATGTGCATGTAATGCGCCCATGTTTCCGCCCAATCTTCCCAGGGATGAGAACTTGCATAAGCACTGATATAATTTTCATTCCAGGTAATAGTTGCTCCGTGCTCATAATATTTTTCCAATGCTTCTTTATAATTTGCCCGTTCGTCTCCAAAAACTGTTCTGAATGCATCAACATTATTAGTATCTCTTATTAATCTATCCCAATAGTAATGTCCTATTTCATGTCTGAAATGACCAAGCAAAGTCCGGTAGCTTTCATGCATGGATCTGCGAACCATTTCTCTTTCGATATCGTCTGCTTCTGCAATGTTAATGGTGATGGTACCGTCGTTGTGCCCGGTGTAAATTGTTTCATCCGGCGTTTCATTAGCTTTAAAATCGAATACAAGCCCTGATCCAACATTTACTTGCTTACTTATTACAGGCAAATTCATTCTGAATAAAGAAAACAACACCCTGTGCTTGGCAACTTCAATCAGTCGCCAGCGTTCACGATATTCATTTTTTGAAAGATCCGGAATAGTTCTGTTTAATTCACAGGCTTTACAGAAATCACTGTTACTGTTTTTTTCAATTAACCAGTTGCATACGCTGTACTGGAAATTAAAACAATAGCGATAAGCTTTTTTATTTTTTATGCTTCCTTTAATGCACGCTTTACCATCAGTATCCAATGATAACATTTGAAAGCTGTCAAGATCAAATCCAACAGAATAATTACAGTTCTGACAATACGTATTTTCAAAATAGATCAATTGCCCGCAGTTGGTGCACTTAAATAATTTCATAGCAATTACTTTTGCGAACCTCCATCAACAGCAAGATTACGTCCGGCTTTTTTTCGTGTACCCGTTGCCTTTACTTTATCTGTCGCCATTCCTAAAAGGTTCTTCTCTCCTTTAAAAGTCGAAGGTACTTCATCGCCCAATAACTTGCCCCAGGGTTTCAGTTCAGGAATCCTGTCAAAAACAATTTTCAAAACCCCGGTAATGGGTATTGATAAAAACATTCCGGGTATTCCCCACAAACCTCCGCCCAATAAAACAACAACGATAGAAATCAGTGCATTTATTTTTACTCTTGATGAAACAAAAAACGGGATGATAAAATGGTTATCGATAAACTGGATAACGGTGTAAGACACGATGATCCATATTTGTGTAGTAAACCCATCTTTTGTGATAGTAGCAATAATTACCGGTAGCAGGATCGCTATAAATCCTCCAAACAATGGCAATACGTTCAATATAGCTCCCAACAAGCCCAATAAAAGTGAATACTTAACTCCTAATATCAATAAAGCGACAGTATTTAACGTTGCAATAATAAGTCCCTCCACCATTAAGCCTATCATATAATTTTGAACAGCGCCTTTTGTTTGGCTTAATACAATTCCTACTTCTTTTGAATTAGTTGTGGCAAATACTTCAAACAAAAAATTAAGAATAAGTTTTTTGTAATAGATAAACAGAAAGGTGTAAACAGGAATCAACACAAACACATTGATAACACCCAATGCAATTCCCAATGTTTGCCCCAATAATGATTCCAGGCTATGCTTACCATTTTGAATGAGCTCCTCCTGTTTTGCATAAGAAACATTCATATGCAGATTTAACCACCCACGCAACTTTACAAACAAGGCAGCAAAACGTTCCCGCAAAACCGGCAGCTCGGTTCTAAAGCTCATCAACTGCGAGGATATAAAATACATTACCGACAGTAAAACTATTAGCGCTAAAAATATCGATAGTAAAATGGATATAACCTTAGGTACTCTTTTCTTCTCCAGCCAATCCACTATAGGATTCAATAAAACCGACAATAAAGAAGCAAATAAAAGCGGTATCACTACGTTCTTTAAATTCATCAATGCATACACAAACAGTATCAATCCAAACAATACTGTGGTTGCCTGAAAATAAAAAGGATATTTTTTTATTGTATTCATATGCTATAGAATTCCTCCATCGTTTTCAATTTTTAAATCTCCTTCCACACCATCATCCATTGTTTTATCGCCTATTACAGAAGCCGCTATTTTAAATAAGGATATCATTTTACCATGCTGTGTATCCCAATAATGTACTTTAGCAGGTGTTACACGTATCACAGAAAGAGCAGGATCATCTTTCCCGTTTTTAAACCATGCTCGTGCCAGGTCCGTCCACAACTCTTCTATCTTATTTTTATCTTTTGAAACAAATGCCTTCCCGTAAATAGTAAGAAACCGAGAGGAAGAAGGTTTGGAATAGATCAACTGCACATGTTCATCTTTATTTAATTCTGTATTCTTAGTGCTTTCAGCAGAACTAAAAAACCAAAGGTCTCCATCATCATCTACTTTTAATGTCGCCATTGGTCTGGCATCTAAAAACTGTTCTTCACCTACAGAACAAAACATGCATATATTTATTTCTTTCACCAGTTCTTTCATCTTTTCAATCGCCTCTTTATTTTGAAGATTATGAATAGTACCCATACTTATTTTTTATTAGATAGTAAAAAAACCATGCCATATCATTTATAATTGGCTTATTCTAATTAGTTAGCTTAAAACAGATAGACAAAAAATTATGTAAGCTTTTCTAAAAATCATGTAATTATTGACATTAAAAACAAATTTAACTTGTATAAATTTTTTTCTCAGGTATGATTTGTCAGGGAGTTTGGATTTCCATCAAGCTCCCTATTTTATCTAAGCTAACGGCGATGCATATGTGAAAAATTACTCTATTATTAAAATGAAAGAATCACTTCAAAACCTTACTGCTTTTATTCTTGACTTTGGACTTAAAAAACCTAATAAGGCAATCAGTTTCACTGCTATTGTAGAATACAATTTAAATGACAATATAACAAGCATCAACGCTAATGTACAGATCGTTACCAGCGATAACCTGGCTACTATTTATATTATCAGTGATCTTGCTTCTAACGACCTGCCCGATATGTTTGATGCTAAAGAAGAACGCATTACTTATGTGCCGATGAAATGGCTCGTTATTAAGCAACCTACAGGATATATTAGCATTGAGCCAAAAGAAGCAGTCTAATATCAGGCAACTTTTACATCTTCTCTTTTTTCTTTCAATTTTCTAAAATGAGAAGGCGTTAAACCTGTAACCTTTTTAAATTGATTGGACAGATGTGCCACACTGCTGTAGTGCAGTTTGTATGCTATCTCTGTCAATGTCAATTCATCAAACAAGATTAATTCTTTTACTTTTTCAATTTTAAGTGCAATAACGTATTGTTCAATAGTAGTTGCTTCCATTTCAGAAAAGAAATTAGTGAGATATGCATAGTCATAATGCAATGCTTTACTTAAATAAGTAGATAAGTTCATGGAATTTTTTTCCTTTGAGTTATTTACATATTCATGAATGAGCTGTTTGATTTTTTCCAGTAATATTCCTTTTTTATTTTCAACAATCTCCAGTCCTGCTCTTTTTATTGCTTCAGTAAATTGCTTTTGCTTTTTTACAGGGAGTTCGTCTTCTTTTAGATGCACTTCCCCCAATTCGATTTTTTGAGGATGCACTCCCAATTTTTCCAGTTCTTCTTCTACCAGCACTTTACAACAATCACAGGCCATATTTCTAATGAATAATGTCATATTATACCTCCAATTTTAAAAACTGTAAATAGGTTTCCAGTTGTTGAACCGAAATAGGTTTTTCCCACACTACATTTTCATATTCTTCCAATGAATTAAAGCTTCTATCCTTTGCAGACATCAGGTTGATGTTAAGTGAGGGATATTTAACTTTAATTGTTTGTGCTGCCTTCCAACCTTCCCCATCGGGAAGATAATTATCGATAAAAACGATGGATGGCATATGATGATCAATAATATTCAATCCATCTACCAATGAATTGGCGATGTGCACCACATGTCCTTTCTTTTCAAAAAAGGTTTTTAGTAAAACGCATAGGTCTTTGTCATCATCAAGAATTAAAATGTTCATGGCTGTTTTAGTTTTATTGATAAATTTCCAAAAACAGTACCACATGTTTTTTCTCACAATAAAGTATAAATTGACGTGAAAGTGTGGAACAAAATCCACAAAACAATTTGAGTAGCTTCTTTCCCATTTATTTGCCTGATGTGAAAATTCATCTACAAAACCCAATTCATGGCCGAAGCATTAATACTGGTATGTAATTGGCGCATTATTATTTAAAGAGAAATTAATGTCAGCAGATATACATACTATAGAGATCCTCAGAGATCTTATAAAAATAAACAGCGACCGGATAAAAGCATACAAACAGGCAGCAGAAGAGATCAAGGAAATTGATATTAATTTGTATGGGCTTTTTTTAAAAATGCAAACGGAAAGCAAACGTTATGTAAAAGAGTTGAACCAGGGAATAAAATCATTAGGTGGTGTACCTATAAAACCTCATTCACAGAAAGGGAAGATCTATAAGCTTTGGACTGACTTTAAATCCTTATTCACAGGGAAAGATAAAGACGCCATTTTACGTTCTTGTGAACGAAGTGAGATTGCCGTACAAAAAGCTTATGCACATGCTTTAACCTATAAACAGGCGATTGCAGGCACTAACCGCCAATTAATATCCAATCAATATGCTGCACTGATGATCGGCCATGAAGTGATAAAAAAATACATGAACATGCAGCCCCAGTTTAATTACAATTAACCGAGGATATTTCTCTACATCTTCTGCATTTTTCTTCGATAATTATTAAAGGCATCTAATTTGATTAACTTATTATAGTAGTCAATTAAACTTTATTTTATGAACAAGAGAAATTTATTTATCGCATTAGGAATGATACTGCTGATAACATTTGAACAGCCGGCTTTATCCAGTTCTTTTATTTATAACCCGGCTTTTAAAACCATCACAATAAATGATGATAGCTTACGTATGCTGCAGATCCAAAAAAGAGTGCTGGAAATCCAGGCAATGGATTTCACAAAGCTTTCTGCAAAAGAAAGAAAAAGCATTTACAAGGAACTAAGGCAGATGCAAAAAGAAACAGATAAAAAAGACAATGGCGGGGTTTATCTATCTGTAGGCGCCATTATTATTATCCTGTTGGTATTGATACTGATCGCAAAATAACCATGGCATGTTTATTGGAAATTACAATATAGAGCCTATCATTTCTTAACCTAAAATTCTTTTTATGAATATAACATACGAAGTAAGAAAATGGGACGATACACATCCCGTATATCTTATACTCCTAAGGGTTGCACTGGGATTTTTTTTAGTGCTGAAAGGATTATATTTTGTAACCAACCCTGCCGTTTTAAATGAAATGATCTTGAACAGCCGGTTAAATATGATTAACACCAATGGGCTGTTAACCTTTATTATTACATGGGCAAACTTATTAGGCGGCACATTCATCACATTAGGATTATTTACAAAAATTTCCGTGTGGGCGCAAATTCCAATATTGCTGGGCGCCGTTTTATTTGTTAACACAAGAACAGGAGTTGCTCCCGGAGAATTAGTACTATCGATCGTAATACTGGCCTTGCTTATCTTATTCGCAACTCTTGGTCCCGGTAAGTTTTCAATGGATTATTATATCAAAAGAATATTACTATAAATAAAATCTATTTTATGACGCTATCTGAATTTAAGACACAACCAAAAGAACTGCAACTACAAACATTGGATATGTTGGGTTTTGTAATTGGCGAAAAAGAAGAAAAGGATCATTTGCATGTTTTTTATTGCTTAGAAGATTTTTTTGTTGAGATGGATTATAAAGATGAAGCAGTAGAATCAATAAAAACATTCAGGAATCCAAAACATCTTCGCTATTACTATCACAACAAAAGCAATATTAGTGCATAACTAAAATTTGTTGTATGAAAACAGTAAAGATATTTCCTCTACTTTCATTATTGCTATTCTTATTATCGTGCGGCAGTACAAGGATCACTTCTTCCTGGAGCGCCGACAATGCAGGAAAAGAACAACACCATAAGATCATTGTGATTGGTATCATTAATGAAAAAGACAGGCAGCTACGTACATTAATGGAAAGTCGGCTAGTAGACAATTTAAAAGACCACGGATATGATGCTGTGAGTGCAATGGAGCAATATGGACCTAATGCTTTTAAGAAATTAAGTGAAGATGAGATCGTATCCAGATTAAGTTCATCCGGTTATAATGCCGTACTCACCATTGTTTTACTTAATAAACAAAAGGAGCAGAACTATGTACCGGGCACAGTGAATTATGTTCCTGTCGGTGCCTATTATCATCGTTTCTGGGGTTATTATTCTACTATTTACGATAGGGTATACATGCCGGGTTATTATGATGTAAGCACTCAATATTTTTGGGAAAGCAATTTTTATGATGTTAAAAGCAGTGAATTGATCTACTCTGTTCAAACAAAAGCATTTGATCCTTCTTCTTCCGAAAGTCTTGCGCAGGAATATGGCAATAAGATTGTAAAAGATATGGCGAAGAAAAAAGTGATATAAACTTCTAAAACTTTATGTATGCGACCAATATGGACAGGCGCCATTGGCTTTGGCTTGGTAAACATTCCCGTTAAACTATTCAGCGCAACCAAAGACAGCGAATTGAACCTTGATATGCTGGATAAGAAGGATCTCTCCAACATACGCTACATGCGGGTGAATGAAAAGACAGGTAAAGAAGTGAATTGGGAAAACATTGTAAAAGGCTATAAAGTAAATGATCGATATGTAGTGCTCACAGATAAAGATTTCGAATCTGCCAACGCCATTAAAACAAAAATAATCAGCATTGAAGATTTTGTAAATGCTACTGAAATTGACAGTGTTTATTTTGAAACACCTTATTATTTAGCCCCCGATAAATCGGGAGAAAAAGCATATTCGTTATTACATGAAGCGTTACAGAAAACAGGAAAAGTGGGTGTCGCAACATTTGTAATGCGTAGTAAAGAAAGCCTGGCAGTATTACGTCCATCCAACAATATCATTCTTTTAAATCGGCTTCGTTTTGCAGAAGAAATAAGAGATACTTCCGAAATTGAGCCTCCACGAAGTTCTACTGTTAAGCCGGGCGAGTTAAAAATGGCAATCTCTCTTATCAACCAACTATCGCATCGTTTCAATATAAAAGAATACAAAGACACTTATACTGCTCAACTACTTAAAATAATCAAAGCAAAAGCAAAAGGAAAAGTTACCAAGGAACCACAACTAAAGGTGGTGCACAACAGTACTAAAGACTTGATGAGTCAATTAAAAGCAAGTTTATCTCCCAAACGTAAAAAAGTATCGTGATGAGTTTAAGCAAGTATCAGCAAAAAAGAAACTTTGCAAACACGCCGGAGCCTGCCGGTAAAAGCACGAAAAAGAAAACGGCGGCACTTTCATTTGTAATTCAGCGTCATAAAGCATCACATCTTCATTATGATTTCAGGTTAGAATTAAATGGTGTACTCGTAAGTTGGGCAGTGCCGAAAGGGCCTTCCTTAAACCCTGCAGATAAACGTCTTGCTATGAAAGTAGAAGATCATCCTTATGATTATAAAGATTTTAAAGGGGTTATTCCTGAAGGATATGGAGCAGGCATTGTAGAAATTTGGGATAAAGGGACTTATACGGATATCGACAAGTCTGAGGATAAAAACAGCAGCGAACAAAAATTAAGAGCAGGCTTAAAAAAAGGTGATTTAAAATTTGTTCTTCATGGAAAAAAATTAAAAGGTGAATTTGCTTTGGTCAAATTGAAAAATAAAGAAGATAATTCCTGGCTGCTGATCAAACATCGGGATAAATATGCTGTTGATAAATCTTACGACAGTGAAAAAGAAACATTAAAAAACTCTCCCATCAATAAATGGCTCCACGACCATCCTAAACCTGAAAAAAAAAATTCTTTAAGCACGTAGATCCATCTGCACGAAAGCTGGCACAATTCATAAAGCCAATGTTGGCAAAAGAAACCAAGCAATCTTTTGATGACAAGGATTGGTTGTTTGAAATAAAATGGGATGGTTATCGAGCCATAGCAGAAATAAACGGCACTGATACCAAACTATACTCCCGCAACGGTATCAGCTTTCTTCAACGCTATCCTTTAGTAACAAATGAATTAAAGAAAATAAAACATGCAGCCATATTAGATGGTGAGGTAGTAGTATTGAATGAGCAAGGCAGATCTGATTTTCAAAAATTACAGGATTATGAAAACAATACTCATTTCCCAATGTGCTATTATGTTTTTGATCTGCTCTCTTTAAATAGCCTGAGCACAACAGAATTGCCTTTAATCGAAAGAAAAAAATTATTAAAAAAAATAATCCCAAAAAATCCGATCATTAAATTCTCTGATCACATTATAGAAAACGGCAACTCATTTTTTAAAGCCGCTATACAAAAAGAACTGGAAGGCATTATGGCAAAAAAGATGAACGGCTTATACCTTACTGGTACACGCTCATCAGAATGGTTAAAAATAAAACACCACAACACGGATGATGTAATTATAGTTGGATATACTGAACCCACAGGCGCACGCCGGTATTTCGGCGCTTTGGTATTGGCAATAGCGAAAACCGGAGAATTAATATACGCAGGTCACACAGGTTCAGGCTTCAATGAAAAATCACTGAAAGAAGTGTATGAAAAATTACAACCCTTGATCATCGACCGATCGCCTTTTACACAAAAAGTTAAAACAAATATGCCGGTTACATGGGTGCAACCAAAATATGTTTGTGAAGTAAAATTTACCGAATGGACAAAAGACGGAAGAATGAGACACCCTATTTTTTTACATTTAAGAGAAGACAAAACCATTAATGATATGTTATCGCTAAAGAAAAAAAACAGTACAAAACCTGCAGCAACAAGCAATGAAAATGAAATTGCTTTTGGAAAGATCAAAGTTGCTATTACTAACAGGAACAAGTTGTATTGGCCTAAAGAAAAAATCACCAAAGGCATGATGATAGATTATTATCAATCAATGGCGGATTATATTTTACCTTATTTAAAAGACAGGCCAGAATCGCTGAAACGCAACCCCAACGGAATTTCTGATAAAGGTTTTTTTCACAAAGATGCCGGAACCGATGCGCCATCATGGATAAAATCAAAAAAGATATATTCAGAATCTGCTGAAAAAGAAATCGATTATATTATTTGCAATGACAAAGCAACGTTAGCTTATTTAAATAATCTCGGATGCATTGAATTGAATCCATGGAACTCAACCATTCAATCTCCCGACAAGCCCGACTATATGATAATTGACATTGATCCTTCTGAAAAAAATACATTTGACCAGGTTATTGAAACTGCTTTACAATTTAAAAAAGTACTGGACAAAGCTAAAGCAGGTGCGTATTGCAAAACATCCGGGGCAACAGGCTTACATATTTTTGTGCCGATGCAAAAAAAGTACAATTATGAAGAAGTAAAAAACTTTGCTCATATTCTATGCAGGTTAGTAAATGAACAACTACCACAATTCACCAGCCTTGAACGTAATCTTCAAAAAAGAGGTAGTAATAAAATTTATTTAGATTATCTGCAAAACAGAAGAGGACAGACTATTTCATCAGCCTATAGTTTACGTCCTGTAAAAGGGGCAAGTGTTTCCACTCCTTTACAATGGAAAGAGGTTAAAAAAGGATTAAGTCCTGCAGATTTTACCATTGCCAATATTTTACCAAGAGTTAAAAAATTAGGAGATATTTTCAAGCCCGTATTAGGCAAAGGTGTTGACATAAAAAAATGCCTAAGCTATTTAGAATAGCAAAGGCATTGCTATATGTGCTTGATCATTTTAGCATATTACTGTGAGAGGTTATCTATTGTGCAATACACTCCCCTCACTGTCAAATTCCGGATCATGTTGCCCTTCGGCTATTTCTTCGATCATTTTTTTATTAAATGCTGGAATATCTTCGGGGCTGCGACTTGTAACCAATCCATTATCTGTTACCACTTCTTCATCTTTCCAATAACCGCCCGCATTGATTATGTCTCTTCTAATTGAAGGAAAAGAAGTAATGTGCTTTCCACTTATTAAACCTGTTTCAATTAATAATTGCGGTCCATGACAAATAGCTGCTACCGGTTTACCGCTTTCTAAAAATTCCTGTGCAAAAGAAATATATTCATTGTGTCGCCGCATGATATCAGGATTTATTACACCTCCCGGTATCATCAATGCATCATAAGCTTCTGTTTTTGCTTCCACCAGGTCAACATCAACAGGCAGATCGATTGACCAATGATCGTGATCCCAGCCTTTTACTTTTCCTTTTTGCAAGGATACAATATCAACCTTTGCACCTGCATCTTCCAACGCTTTTTTCGGTGCAGTAAGCTCTACTTCTTCAAAGCCATTATCCGTAAGGATAGCAACTCTTTTATTATCTAATGTTTTCATTTTTATAATTTTTCTGGATTTAAAACCCAAATACCATACCATCAGGCGCTATCTCTTTTAATTCCCTGACATATTCATTTAACCATTCTGCATTTCGTATAGCAGCAGCTTGAATGGTATTGTTAAAATAAACATACACATCTTTCACTTTTGTTGTTTCATGCAGATCCATCACAAAGTTTTCAAGATCTTCCTGCGCATATTCCGACCGGTACAATTCCGGAACTCCATGAAAACGATAATAAACTACTGATGTATTTTGAATTACATCCGCAGGCAAATTCGGATAACTGATACCGCAAAATGTAATTTTATGTTTGGCGAGTTGAGTATATACTTCCCCATTCCACCAGCTGTGGTGGCGAAATTCTACCACATTCTTAAACGATGGATCAACATTATCAATTATTCTCTGCAAAAATTCCTTTGAATAATGTATGGATGGTGGGAACTGAAATAATACAGGACCCAGTTTATTTTTTAATCCTTTACGAATGACATCATAGAAATCTTTTAATAAAGCTTCTGATTCCTTCAACTGCTTAAAGTGTGTTATCTGCCTTGGAACTTTCACTGAAAACCTAAATTCCTTCTGACTTTTAGTGTACCAATCCTGTAGAAATTTTAATTGCGGGAAGCGGTAAAAAGTAACATTTAATTCCAATGTTTTAAATTCTTTGCTGTAATGTTCAAACCATTTGTTCCTGGCCAGATCTGCCGGGTAAAATATTCCCTGCCAATCCTCGTAGTGAAATCCGGAGCAACCTATTTTCCATTTCATAATAAAGTTTTAGCTCTATTAAACAAATATGAAACCATTTTAAACCGCTTAACTGGTCTGATATTTGTCCAATACCCTACGACAAACAAAACATAAAACTTTAATTTTTTTTGTATGAAGAAGCTATCATTAATTGTTGCCGCAGCTTTTTGTCTTTATGCAATCAGCCTTGGAAAAACAGCCAACGGGTATGTTACGCAAAGTACTTACCAATCATCAATAAGCAAAGACACTACACCTCCGATGAAAGACAAAAAGAAGTGGAAAAAACAAAAAGATTCCAGCATGAGCACCATGCCGGATACAACTAAATCTTATTAATAAAACCGGGGAGCAGCAGTTGCTGCTCCCTTCTTACATTCATGCACCCGAATAAATGCAACATATTATTTTTAGCAATTGTTCTAATAGCTTGTGTAAACAGGAGAAAAGAAACCGACACCATTAAAGTATCTGACAAGCAAAATGAAGAAAAATTTGACAGCTCTTCCTTGCAACATAATGCCGCTTTTGTTGCCAATGCTGTTAATAGTAATCTATTTGAGATAAGGCTGAATGATATGGCACAAACTTATGCCTCCTCTATTGCAGTAAAACAGTTGGCAAAAAACATCTCCAACGATTTTAATAAAGCAAATGAAGAGATACAAAACATCGCCGCTAAGGAAAACATCAGCATTCCTGAAAAAATGAGTGATGAATTTCGAAATAAATATGGCGATATACAAAAGAAAACAGGGACAGATCTTGATAGCTCTTATATCGCATTATCGTTGAATGACCATAACTCCATTATTCAACAGTACCAATATCAAATCAATAATGGAACCGATAGCATAGTTAAAATGTGGACCACACGCCAGTTACCAATTCTTCAAAAGCATCTTGTTTCTTTACAGCAAATTTTAAGCGGCTTTCAAAAAAACTAATCATTCTTTTTTTGTAGGAACAATAAATAAGGGAGTTGTTGATTTATTTAATACGCTTCCGGCAACACTTCCAATCAGTATTTTTTCCAATCCTCTCCTGCTATGCGTACCCATCACAATTATACTTGCTTTACTTTCTTTGGCAACCTGTAAGATCACATCAGCTGCATTTCCTTCTTCTACAACTGTCTCTATCGTGTCATCATCTAAAAACTTTTTTGATCTGTCAAGATAATCCTTTGCCAGGTCTTTTAAATGTTCTGCAGCTTCAATTGCACTTACATTGTTAAATCCGGTAAAACCCATTATTGGCCCATATTCCGGAGAAGAATAATAGGCTATATCACTAACAATATGCAGCAAAACAATTTTTGCATTCATGGCATTTGCCAATTCTTTTCCACTGGTTGCAACTATCTCTGCGGAAGGTCCAAAATCCAGGGCGATCAATATTTTATCCATATCTGTATGATTTATTTAATTAATTAATATTCAAAAACTATTCCCTTTTGCCATGGCATGGTTTTAGTAAACTTTAAATTAAAACAGATCATGGAAATACCACATCAAATGACAACGCTCTCAGAAATTCTGGAAGCATTGCGACACAAGCATATGGACAATGAGTTTAGATGGACGCCGGAGGGCTTTACTGCAGGAAAAGGAAAAACATATCAACCGGAAGAGCTGTCTATAATTAAAGTATATCGTTTTGAAGAAGAAACAGACCCTTCTGATATGAGCATATTATATGTTATAAAAGCAATTGATGGGCTAATTGGTTACAGCATTGACGCTTACGGAGTCTACAGCAATCACGATGATGAAGAAGGTTATGATAACTTTATAAGGCAGATACCGCAGGTGGAGCATGATCAGCAACTTTTATTTGAGCTTTGATTTTTCTCAAGAGAAAAATTTTCCACAGTAAATAATATGTGCAAAAGTTGACGTTATATACATGAGTTTCTTTTTTAAATTTAATAAGTAAAATTCTAACGTATGCTTACAAAAGATGAACCCATTGAATTTGTCAGAAAAAAAATTCAAGATATAAAGATTGCCAAGTTTCATGGAGAAATAAATTCCCCCTTGCCACTTCCCGATAATATCATTAATACATTGCGAACAGATGAGGATGGGAATATTTTGTTTTTTACTTCCTGCAACGGGCATTATGCACCCCATATAGATAAAACTTTTTATGCAACATTGGAATATTATCATAAAGGCAACGATTTTTATTTACATATAGAAGGAAAAGCAAGTATAATTGAGGATGAAGAAAGAGAGTTTGCCGCCACATCAAGCAACTACGATATGATCTTAATAAAGTTAAAAATAGTAAAAGCAGAATATTTTGAAAACAAAAATATTGTGGGCGCTACTTTTAAAGAAACCATGAAAAATTTTATGACGGAATTGTTTTTCTCAAACGCTCATCGCCAATTTACTTTTTAAACGGTTACAATACATTACTCTACTTTAACTTATTGTTTTATTTGATATTATTATTTTTCTAAAAGAAAAATAATAATAATGAAAAACATATGGCTGCTGATCTTACTCATTCCTTCCTTAAAAGCTGTTTCTCAAAAAAAATTAGAATATGGCGATTTCATACAATGGGATAACAAAATTGAATGGGCATTTGAAACGGATCAATACTTCGATCTTACTCCAAAAATCCCTAAGTACAGCATTACAGATTGGTATTTAAAAAAATTAAAAACGTCCGGAATAAACAGTTACAAAATAAATAGAGATGGCTATTCAGTTTCCAAAAAAGGCAATTAAAAAACAAGACCCGAAAAACATTGCTGTTGTTGATACTGTTGGAGGATGGCTAATAGAAAACAGCCAGTACGACAAATTATCAGCGATAGATACAAGCTCACTTTTTTACAAAGATCTTTTTTATTCTTTTAGCGATACATCTTCTAACAAAAACAATTTTGATATTTTTAAAGTAAAGCAGATCGTTTATTATAAAGATGCAAAGCTCTATATTACCAATATATTGCTAACGCCGATGTGCCTGAAACAAAGAATAAAATCAGGGAATGCTGACTCTTCCCTATTTTCTTTCTATTCACTTTTTAATGCCGGCTTTAATCAGCAACCTTATACGGAGCCTGATGATAAAATGCTTTTTATTGGAAGAATAGAAAAAACATATACCTTCTCTTCAGTTAATCCATCTGCTTCCAACAAAATGCTAACCACCCGAAATCCTAAATTGATGCCTCTCATAGTTAGAGATTACCAGGATAAAAAATTTGATATTTATAAGTGGACGTATACTTCAGGTATTTATAAAGATGTTCTTTATGAAAAAAATACCGACCCTTATTATCTGGTAACAGATTCTGTTCCCATAACATTCTTTGATACATTTGGAGCCGGCCAAGGCGGCGATTCAACAATGTTTAAAAGAATTGAATATAACCTTGATAGTTTTTACAATTTTAGAATTGCACAGGATGTGTATTTTGACTTTGAAAAAGAAATATTAGTATCAAAAATTGAAAATGTATCTATCTTAAAACCTTGCATTACTGTATCCGGCACATATTTAGGTTTAACTGAACACTGCAGGATCTTTTATGATGGGGACATTCCTGTACCAATTCGAGTTGCTCCAGACAATTATCCTATAGAACCTATTAATCCTACATTTGAAAATTAGTAATTCAGATTATATCAATATCAAAAAACTCTCTACTTTTACATAACATTCTTTGGGTTTGTTTTATTCTAACGCAGAGCCAACTCCCACTAATTAATTGCATCATTCCTAATAACAGTTTACAATGTCAAGCGTAAAAAAAGAAATAAAACGTATTACCACCAATACACTCCAAAAGATGAAAGCTTCAGGAGAAAAGATATCCATGATAACAGCGTATGATTTTTCGTTTGCAAAAATTTTTGATGGAGCAGGTATTGATATCATACTGGTGGGAGATAGCGCCAGCAATGTAATTGCAGGTCATGAAACAACATTACCGATAACACTGGATCAAATGATATATCATGCAGGGGCCGTTGTTCGTGGTGTTGATCGTTGCCTGATAGTAGTAGATCTTCCGTTTGGTTCTTATCAATCTAATTCAGAAATAGCATTGGCATCTTCTATTAAAATAATGAAAGAATCTGGTGCACATTCAGTTAAGCTGGAAGGCGGTGAAGAAGCGATTGATTCAGTAAAAAAAATTGTAGGGGCAGGTATTCCCGTTATGGGGCATTTGGGATTAACTCCCCAAAGCATTTATAAGTTCGGAACCTATATTGTAAGGGCAAGGGAAAACAGCGAAGCAGAAAAATTAAAACGTGATGCCTTATTATTACAGGAAGCCGGTTGCTTTGCGATAGTATTGGAAAAAATTCCCGCTGACCTGGCAAAAGAAGTAAGTAAAAGCTTAAGCATACCAACCATCGGCATTGGCGCCGGTGGCGATTGTGACGGACAGGTATTGGTAATGCACGACCTGCTGGGAATTAATACAGAATTTAAGCCACGGTTTTTACGCCAGTATCTTAATTTAAGTGAGCAAATAACAACGGCAGTGAAACAATATGTGGCGGATGTAAAATCAAATGACTTTCCTAATAAAAGCGAATCCTACTAATGAAGGCGTTTTTTACATATCTACTATTGATCATTATTGCAGCTTCCTGCACAACAGTAAAAGAATATCAGAAAAATAAATTGAACGATGCTGAAATGCAGTTAAGCGCACGCAAGGTCCAAAAGAATGAGATCAATTTTCAAAATTATAGAGAAGGGGCATCGGGAGCAAATGGCGGAAAGACAGGAGGTGGATGCGGATGTAATTAGTTTGACAGATATCAATAATTATGACTAAATACATTTTTATATTTCTTGTCATTTTAAATATATCCTCTTGCCGGAAAAAGAGTACAACGATTGTTAACAGTTTTAAAAAATATCCTTTCCCCAGCCGCATTGATTCGTTTCAAAAAGTTCGGCTAAAACAATTTGAAGAATACCTGAACATCCCTTCGATAGAAAATGGTACAGATTCTTTTGAGGTAAGAATATACATGTATGCTGCTTTTTTTCCGGGTCACGACTTATTTCTTATCAAAAGCTCCCCGGATAGCTTAATAAAAAAGCATTATCATTTTTCTCCTGCTTCGTTGCACAATCCGGATGGAACAAAATCTACTTATGAATCACAATTTTCATTTATGCATAACTTCTTTTTTACAAGGGGTGATACAGCTTTTAAAAATCTTTTAGCTATTTCTAATTTAGATACCTTGCCTACACAAGTCGCAATTGCTGGTCTAAACGGTGGATGTTTTGATGGCGTTGGGTGGACAGTTGAGATCGCAACTAAAAACAGTTATCGGGAGCTTACTTATTACAATCCTGATTGCTACAAGGCGTCCATTCAAAATAAAATGTTTGCTGATTTCATGACTAAATTTTCTTCTTTATTACCCCCTGATGAAATGAGTTGGTATCACAAACAAAGAGATTAGTTCAGGCGTGTTCAATTCTCCATTAATCAATATCTTTGTTCATTACAATTTTGATCTATGCAAATAAGAAATAACTGGACATTAAAAGAGATAAACGAAATTTATTATCGTCCGTTAATGGACCTGATATATGAAGCGGCTACAGTGCATCGCCAAAACAAGGCATATGCTGAAGTACAGATAAGCAGTTTGATCTCTATTAAAACCGGTGGCTGTAAAGAAGACTGCGCTTATTGTCCGCAGGCAGCCCGTTATAATACCGGTGTTGAAGTAGAACCTTTAATGACCGTTGAAAAAGTGAAAGCAAGAGCAGAAGTTGCCAAAGCAAATGGCGCCTCACGGTTATGCATGGGCGCAGCATGGCGGGAAGTGCGTGACAACAGGGATTTTGATAGAGTATTAGAAATGGTAAGTGAAGTAAATGACATGGGACTGGAAGTTTGTTGCACATTAGGAATGCTGACGTACGAACAGGCTGAACGCTTAAAAGAAGCCGGCTGTTTTGCATACAATCATAATATTGATACTTCATCCGAAAATTACGGCAATATAATTACAACACGTACCATTGATGATCGCTTGAACACATTGAACAATGTTCGCAAAGCCAAGCTAAGCGTATGTTGCGGCGGCATTGTTGGATTAGGCGAAACCGATGATGACCGTGTAAAAATGTTACACACGCTAGCTACGATGGAACAGCATCCTGATTCTGTTCCTATTAATGCATTGGTTGCCGTAAAAGGAACACCATTGGAAAATAATGAGCGTGTAAGCATAGACGAAATGCTCCGCATGATCGCTACTGCAAGGATCATTATGCCGAAAAGTGTAGTGCGCTTATCTGCCGGAAGAAATGAGATGAGCATTGCAGAACAGGCATTATGTTTTATGGCAGGCGCTAATTCTATCTTTGCAGGAGAAAAATTATTAACTACTCCTAATCCAGATTTTGATACCGACATGCAGATGTTCAAAATGCTGGGATTAACAGCCCGTAAGCCTTTTAAAGATGTAGCGGTAACTTCAACAGCCGAAACTGTTTTATAATTTGGATGCAAAAGTAAATTTTGACAAGACCTTACTGCAACGCTTACATGAAAGAGAAGCAGAAGGATTGTTACGAACTTTAGTTTGCCCGGATAATAAAATTGATTTCAGTTCTAATGATTATTTAGGACTCTCGCAATCGGCTGAATTAAAAAAAATTGTTTCTCCTGATCTGCCAACAGGCTCTACCGGTTCACGATTGGTTACCGGTAATTCTTTATTAGCCGAAGAAACAGAACAGCTAATTGCAAAATTTCACAAAGCAGAAGCTGCGCTGATATTCAATACCGGTTACATGGCAAACACCGGCTTGTTGAGCTGTATTGCGAACAAGGGCGATACATTCATTGCTGATGAATACGTGCATGCCAGCATCATTGACGGTATGCGTTTAAGTCATGCCAATCGGTATAAATTCAAACATAACGATCTAAGCGATCTTGAAAAGAAATTGCAGCAAGCATCCGGCAATAAATTCATTATTGTTGAATCCATCTATTCTATGGATGGCGATGAAGCTCCGTTGGTTGATATAGTAGCTTTGGCAGAAAAATACCGGGCACTGGTAATTGTAGATGAAGCGCATGCCAACGGCGTATTTGGCGATAATGGAGAAGGATTAGTGGTACAGTATAATTTGCAAAACAAAGTATACGCCTGCATTTATACATTTGGCAAAGCGCTTGGTTTACATGGTGCAGTTATTACCGGCACTAAAGCGTTAAGACAATATTTAATTAATTATTCCCGCTCATTTATTTATACAACAGCACTCCCACCACATATGTATCTGCAAATTCAGCAGGTATATCAATTATTGCCAGTTATCAACAGAAAAGTTTTGTATGAATTAATTACTTATTTTCGAGCCGCTGTCGAAAAAACAACCAATATTTCTTTTATCAAAAGCCATTCTCCTATCCAGGGAATTATTATTGGCGATAACCTTAAAGCAAAAGCTTTAGCTAAACACCTACTTGATAAAGGCTTTTTTATAAAAGCAATTTTATCACCTACTGTGCCCGCAGGTACAGAAAGACTACGAATTTGCTTACATACGTTCAACACCTTTACACAAATTGATGAGCTTTTAGCCGAAGTCAAAAGCCATCTGTTGCGGTAAAACTATTAGTTACTAATTATTACTTAAAGAATGAGTTTTCTTATTACAGGAATACATACAGGTATTGGCAAAACATTATGTTCAGCAATTATTTGCCAGGCAAAAGGATTCGACTACTGGAAACCTGTACAGGCAGGCAGTTTGGAAGATTCGGATACTAATTTTATTCAAAAATATGTAACCAATCCGGCGGTAAAAATTCACCCCGAAGCGTATCGTTTAAAGATGGCAACATCCCCGCATTTTGCTGCAGCCAACGAAAATATTGAAATAGAAAAAGACAATATTACGTTACCGGAAACAGACAATAACATCATTGTTGAAACCGCCGGCGGTTTAATGACGCCGTTTGCAAGGAATTTCTTCAACATTGACCTGGCAGCTCATTTGAACTTACCTGTAATATTGGTATCCAACAATTATCTTGGCAGCATCAATCATACTTTATTAAGTGCGGAGGCTTTGCAAAAAAGAAATATACCTGTCAAGGGAATTGTTTTCAGCGGCGAAAAAGTTGAAGCTACCCGTTCGTATATTCTCGAGCATACTCAATTACCACATTTGTTTACGATTCCTTTTTTACAGGAAATGACAAAAGAGAATATTGCAAAGGTTGCTGCTGTTATTAATACCAATTTTTAAAACTTTATTAAGTTTGCTGATTATTGCACCAACGATCATTCTTTATTTAACATCGTTGTGTCACTCACTTGTACAGTAAACATCATGGCATCAATAAACTCCGGCGATCATATATGGCATCCTTTCACACAAATGAAAACTGCCGCTGCTCCCATTCATATTACGAAAGCAAAGGGATGTATTTTATACGATGCTAATGGCAATGAATATATTGATGCTGTTTCATCCTGGTGGGTAAACATTCACGGGCATTCCAATGAAATCATTGCCAATGCAATTGCTGAACAGGCAAAGCTATTGGAACATGTGATCTTTGCAGGCTTTACACATTCTCCTGCCATCAAATTATCAGAGCAATTGATCGGCATCCTGCCCAACTATTTTTCCAAAATATTTTTTTCTGATGATGGCTCTACCTCAGTGGAAGTAGCCATTAAAATGGCTTTACAATATTGGCACAATCAAGGACATCAACATAAAACAAAGATCATCGCATTTGAAAATGCTTATCATGGCGATACTTTTGGCGCTATGAGCGCAGGTGATAAAAGCACGTTCAACGCGGCTTTTGAAAAATTATTATTTGAAGTAGCACACATTCCTACACCGAATGCAAACAACATTCATCTTTTAAAAAAGCAAATAGATGAATTGGCAAAAGAAGATACTGTTGCCGCTTTTATATTTGAACCTTTGGTGCAAGGTTCGGGTGGCATGCTAATGCATGAAGCAAAATACCTGGATGAACTAATTACTTATTGCCATCAAAAAAATATTATCTGTATTGCTGATGAAGTGATGACAGGCTTTGGCAGAACAGGAAAAAACTTTGCTATTGAATACCTAACCAATCAGCCTGACATCATTTGCTTATCAAAAGGAATTACCGGTGGTTTTTTGCCGTTAGGCGTTACTGTTGCATCACAAAAAATATTTGATGCATTTTATGCAGATGAAAAAGAAAAAACGTTTTATCACGGGCATTCCTATACTGCCAACCCTTTAGCATGTGCGGCCGCCAATGCAAGCCTTGAATTATTATTGAATAACAAATGTCAGCAACAAATAAAATTCATCGAAGAAAAACATAAAGCATTTGCTAACAGTATTAGAACAAACGAAGCTGTTAAAGATGTTCGCCAACAGGGCACTATCATCGCCATAGAATTTAAAACCAAAGAAGACACTTCTTATTTCAGTTCAGTACGAAATAAATTATATCAATTTTATTTAAGCAAAGGAGTCTTATTGCGACCACTAGGCAATATTGTTTACATCCTCCCCCCCTATTGCATTACAGAAGAAGAACTGAATAAAGTTTACGATGCGATCATACAATCGACAGAACTGGTAAAAAGCGAACTTTAATGCTTTCGTTCTTTTTAATTTTTCCTTTTTAATTTTGACCTATGAATTCAATTTTTGATAAAGTAGTACAAACGCCTCATATACATGCCCGCTGGCTAAATACATTATCCATGATGGAAAATGCCGGCGCTAAAAAAATAAAAAAATGTGAGCATCCCATTTTGGCAAATGAGATCATTTTAAAACATTCTGCTGAAGAAGCCCGCCATGCTTACTATTTAAAAAAACAAATAAAGAAGGTAGAGAAAGACAGTTGTCCTACTTATGAAAAGCAATATTTGCTGGCCCCGGATTTTACTTATTACTACTTACATTCTCTCGACATACAGGTTTGTCGTTACCTTAAAAAGAATTTTGGATATAAAGGTGATGATCTGAAATATGCAGCTTATTTATTAGTTACTTATGCTATTGAAGTGCGTGCAGATGAATTGTATCCTAAATACCAGCAAGTGTTAGACACTATCAAAAGTACTGTGAACGTAAAAAGCATAATAGCCGAAGAAATAAATCATCTGCAGGAAATGACACACCAGCTAAAAGAATTTTCTCCCCGCTATGAAGAGTTCTGCAAAACTGCAGTTGAAATGGAAACTGTTTTATTCAATAGCTGGATGGATGCAGTGCAGAAGGAAATAGCTTAATAGTTTTTCTTTACAATTAATTCTAACAATTAAAAAGCTGTCAGCTTGTGCTTGTCGAAAGCGGGCCTTTTATAATATAGCCGTCTTCGACAAGCTCAGACTGACAGCATAAATATCAGATCGATATTCAAATACTTTCAGAGACCTTCATTACAATTGCGCCAACAACGCTTTCGCCTTATCCATCTGTAATGACACTATGTAATAATAAACCTGTGTCAGTTGATTTAGTTTGCCGGCATCACTTGCATAGGTTTTACGAAGCTTATACAATTTAAGCACCGCTTCCAGGTCAGGTTGCGATAAAGAGGATACGCCTAAATAGTTTTGCAGGTTTATCAAATTAGCATAACCAAAACCCGGTATAGCTGTTTGCGGATGTGCCAAGCCCGATTGAGAATTCATGAAACCCGTGGTAGAATCCGTAGGTTCCATCATCGTTCCTTCTCCATAATCGTTCCAGGTAGTCAATTGTATATATTGGTTGTCTTGCTGCAAAGCAAGGCTAAGTACTGATTGGAACGTAGCAATTCCATTAGCGCTGATCGTCCATTGTGGACCACCATTGAATTGAGAATTTCCGTTTGAATAAAAACTGTTGAACCCGGGATATGCATCGCTCATTTTAAAAGCAGCCCCCGAACTGTAAAACTGGTTTAACCGAGTAGTACCACTTTGCTCCACCCAGGCAAACTGCCCGTTAGCAGCAGTACCTGCGCCGGTATTGAACATATAGCTAAGGAAGAAAGGCTGCGTGGTAAGCACAGAGAAAGCTGATGTCCAGTTGCTGCTTCCTGTAAGTGACTGAGGTCCGAACGTAAGCAACAAAGGAGCTCCGCTTATTTTCTCGTAATTTGATTTAGAAAAATAATTGGTTTGCGCATAGGTCATGTCAAGCTTCGCCTGCGCTACTTTATCGGTAAAATTTGAAAGTGTTGCGTCTTCATATACCAATGCAAAATTCAATCCTGCTCTTGCTGTTCTTGAAACAATAGCACTTGTATTTCTTTCAAGAGAAGGGTAATCATTCTTATTACTGGAACCATACCAGTCGATCAACACGCCGTCAATACCGCTTAATTTCATTAATAAAAGCTGGTAATCTATAATGGCTGTATCGCTGGAAGCATAAGGTCCTGTAAGCGGGTAATAGAAGCTGGCTATTTGTTGATACCCGTTAGTGGTGGTATTAGGATTTTGCGTCCCCATCGTCCAATGCGATCCCCAGGCACCGCTATTGGTAGCAGGTGTTTCAAACCAGGGCATCATATGTGCAAATACCTTCTTAGGAGAAGTTTTAGCAACAGCTACCGGGTTATACACCACAACACTTCCGGAATATAAAGGACTATTGATACTATTCTTTGCCGCAAACGAACATAAGTTCACCCAACCGGCTACGCCACGATACATTTCAACACAGGTTGAATCAGTATTGTACACCAACATGCCCGCAGCAGGATTAGCAATTTGATTGCGTTGCATGGTATTCATTCTTGGAGGAAGAAAGGCCTTATTGGTAGATTCCAATTGAAGAATGGCAGACTTATTCACACTATCTGTGCCAATACCAACCTGGCAGATAGCAGTTAAAGAAAGAAAAGAGGCAGCCGTAACAGCCAAAAATCGTTTTACGTTCAAAATACGCATTGGGGAAGGTATTTTTCTGTTAATAATAATGTTAGCAATAAAATGATGCTTCAAAGGGCGAATAAGTTTCCTTATCACGAATATTTTTCACCTATTCATAAAAGTCCGCAAAGATATTATTAAGAGTGATATACAGTAGTTAATTTTTTCCTTTTTATTACACGGATCAGCTTCCTTTTTACACATTTACTCGTTTTACTTTTTCGTAACTTGTAAGAAATTGTTTGTCATGAATATTCTTTCTCCATTACGTATCCAGGCAAAAAATAAAGGTGTTTCTACAGGTGTTAATTGGCTGGCTTCTAAAGGCAGTGTTATTGACTCCTACTCTCCTGTTGATGGAAAATTAATTGCTTCTGTTACTACAGCCGATAAAAAGACATATGATGCCGTTATCGAACAGGCAAAACAGGCTTTTATAGAATGGCGACTAACGCCTGCGCCTAAACGCGGTGAAATAGTACGACAAATTGGGGATGAATTAAGAAAGAACAAGCAAGCATTAGGACAATTGGTAAGCTACGAAATGGGTAAAAGCTTACAGGAAGGATTAGGCGAAGTGCAGGAGATGATCGATATCTGCGATTTTGCCGTTGGCTTATCCCGTCAATTACATGGATTGACCATGCATAGTGAACGACCCGGGCACCGCATGTATGAACAATATCATCCATTAGGAATAGTGGGCATTATCTCCGCCTTTAATTTTCCCGTGGCT
This sequence comes from Ferruginibacter albus, assembly GCF_020042285.1. Classification (NCBI taxonomy): domain Bacteria; kingdom Pseudomonadati; phylum Bacteroidota; class Chitinophagia; order Chitinophagales; family Chitinophagaceae; genus Ferruginibacter; species Ferruginibacter albus. Next base: position 1,455,796 of record NZ_CP083388.1, on the reverse strand, counting down.
GTGTGGAGCTGGAATAGTATGCTAGCCTGGGTTTGCGGCGATGTCTGTGTATGGAAGCCAAGCGAAAAAACACCTTTATGCGCCATTGCCTGCCAGAATATTGTTACCAAAGTATTCAAAAAGAATAGCGTGCCCGAAGGCGTTAGCAATCTTATTATTGGCGAAAGAGAAACAGGAGAATGGATGAGCAACGACAAACGTATTGCCCTGATCTCCGCTACCGGCAGCACCCGTATGGGAAAAGCTGTAGGTACTGCAGTAGCTGCACGCATGGGAAAAAGCCTATTGGAACTGGGCGGTAACAACGCCATCATCATTACAGAAAATGCCGATCTGAATATTGCATTGACGGCAGCTTTGTTTGGTGCTGCCGGAACAGCAGGACAGCGTTGCACTACAACCCGTCGATTGATCATTCATAAAAAAATATACCATCAGTTTAAAGACAAGTTGGTAAATGCTTATCATCAATTGAAGATTGGTAACCCCTTAGAAGCACAAAATCATGTGGGACCTTTAATTGATAAAGATGCCGTGAATAATTATTTGAATGCGATCGCAGCTGCAAAAAAAGAAGGCGCCAAATTTATTATTGAAGGCGACGTATTAAAAGGCAGAGGTTATGAAAGCGGCTGTTATGTACAACCTTGTATTGCCGAAGTCAAGAATAGCTTTGCTATTGTGCAACACGAAACCTTCGCTCCTATTTTATATTTAATTAAATACGCTACGCTTGATGAAGCCATCGCTTTGCAAAATGATGTACCACAAGGATTATCCTCTTCCATTATTACCAATAACCTGCGGGAAGCAGAACAGTTCTTATCTGCTGCAGGCAGCGATTGCGGTATTGCCAATGTAAACATCGGCACCAGCGGTGCTGAGATCGGTGGCGCTTTTGGTGGTGAAAAAGAAACCGGTGGCGGTCGTGAAAGTGGGAGCGATGCATGGAAAGCTTATATGCGCCGGCAGACCAATACTATTAATTATACCGACAAGCTTCCATTAGCGCAGGGCATTAAATTCACTGTCTGAATCACGGATTTTACTGATTATTTATACACCATTATTTAATCTGACACCTTAATACTATGGAAAAATTAAAATACGCTGATATTACAGAGAAAATTATTGGTGCTTCATTTGAAGTTCATAAATTTTTAGGTAATGGTTTTCAAGAAGTAATTTATCAACGAGCTTTAGCTTATGAATTGAACCAGAAGGGATTAAATTTTTGTCGGGAAATAGAGCAGGAAATTTTTTATAAACAACTTGCCGAACCTATAGGAAAAAGAAGAGCTGATTTTGTTGTAGAAGGAAAAGTATTAATAGAAACAAAAGCAGTTATACAATTAGAAGATGTTCATCTGAATCAAGTACTAAATTATCTAAAAGCTTATAAGCTCGAAGTAGGCTTATTAATAAATTTTGGAAGCAAAAGCCTAACCTTTAAAAGATTAGTTCTATAGCAATAAAAATATTAAAGTCAATATCCGTGCAATCCAATAATCAGTAAAATCTGTGTTCCTAATCTGCGTTCCCGAACCAGCGCTTCTCCCTGCTCGAACCAAACTCTTCTTTATCTGCCACCAGTTCAACGGAAGCTTCAGTATAAGTGCCGGCAGGCGCAGGTCCTGAAAAGAAATTGACATTTACTTTACCTACTTTCCCATCACCAAATTCAATATAACAGGTGCCATCGCCCTGGTATGGCGAAGGCGCTGCGGCATTTTCAAATTCAGCAATGATGGAAGCTGCAGCAACCTTTGCGGCTCCTTCTGCAAACACACCCGCTTTGGGCGTTCCTACACTATTAACATCCCCTATTGCATATACACCGGGATATTGTGTTTTAAGATTCGTTTTATCAACGGGTACCCATCCGTTTACTGCCAAACCGCTTTGTTCAATTACAACAGGCGCCTTATGCTTAGGTACTCCTAAAAAAAGATCGAACGGCATTTCCGTTTCATCATCCAGTACAGCTACGTTACGGGATGTATCCAAAGCATTCACTTTATGCTTTGCAATAAAGCTGATATTGCGTTTAGCAAATTCTTCCAACAATGCTTTAGAAGTATCAGGCGATGGCGGAATGGGAACGCTGAAAGGCATTACAATGCTTATCTCACATTTATCCCGAATGCCTCGCTTTATTAAATAGTCGTGCATTAACAATGCTGCCTCGCTTGGTGCCGGCGGGCATTTAAAGGGTGTTGAACAAACGCCTACTATCACTTTACCTCCTGAAAAATTGGGCAATACTTCCCGCAAACGCTCAGCTCCTTTTAAGGAATAAAATTCATTGCCGCCTTCTATCAGTCCCGGTGTAGCAGCCGGATCGTACTCTGCTCCCAATGCGATCACCAGCACATCTGCTTCGTGAGTTCCCTTATTGGTAACCACACGTTTTGCCTCCGGTTCAATTGTAAGAATATTTTCCTGTTTGAATTGCACACCCGGCTTTACTATACGATCGTAATGCAATTTTATAGCATCGGAGGTTTTATGTCCAAACATCACATCAAACTTTGAAAAACCAAAATAGAAGCTATCATTTTTGTCGATTAAAGTAAGGTCGAGCTTATCTCCCAATTTCTCAGAAAGAATAGAACTAAGCTCCAACCCGCCGAAGCCGGCGCCTAAAACCAATACGCGTAATTTCATGGCAATAATTTGAGAATACAATAATAGAGAATGTTGCAACAACAAGCAACGATTTCTTTCGCCTTAACTATAAAATAGTTTTTGTATTTCGGGCGGTGAGGGCATACGGCGGAAAAAACAAAAACCGGAAGTGAATTCACTCCCGGTTTTTAAAGAATTATAATACTGTTTTACTCTTCGGGCATTTAATACTAAAGCTAAAGCGCAGCTTTTTATTTTCTCCCGGCGCCAATTTTAGATTCCATGAAAGCAAGCCTGATTCTTCATTCACTATCGCGTTGCTATTATCCAACAATTGCACTTCAATATCCTTATCTGTTGATATAGGATATTGATCTTTTAAAGAAACGGATACCGAATCGTTCTTGTTATTCTTCACCGTAATTTCGTACGTAAATTTTTGTACCTTATTAGACCCTAAAAACTTCACGCTGCTAACATCACTGATATTATCTCTTTTAACTACCACCCGCTTATCTCTTCCTAAAGTAAGCTTTAAGGTATCCAGCACAGAATTAGGATCGATAAACGATTTGCCGATATACGTATTCTCTACAATAATGCTGGCTTCGCCCGGTAATAAGTTCAGTTTATTCCAGCCGGGTATCTGTGCCAGCAAATATGCATCCTTATCTAGCTTTGGCACCGCATAATCAGTATAAATAGCAGGTACATTTACTGTTTTTAATAATGCCGTTTGCACTTTACCGTTACTAGGTACATCATACGGAATGTCAATATCAAAATTCAGGTCAAGTGTGTTATCGCTTATGGAGATGTAATCATCCAACCCATCATTTAAAGTAATAAGAATAACACCTCCGGCAGCAGCAGCTCCATAGATAGCAGTTGCGTTTGCATCCTTTAATACTTCCATTTTCTTGATCGCCTTCGGATCAAGATTTATAGCATCTAAACTATTCATCTGAACACCATTTACAATATACAAAGGGTCAGGATTATTTAGCGAGCTTACACCACGTATGGCTATTTGAGAGGAGTTGCCCGTACTTTCATTAATAACATCTACACCGGCAACACGTCCCTGTAATAAAAGAGCAGGATCCGATGTAGAAAGATTGGCAATAGTTCCACTTCTTACCTGGCTTACAGCGCCGGAAGCATCTTTTATTTTTTGAGTTTGATATCCTACGTTTACCACAACCTGGTTCACTTGTTTATCCATTACAGATACAGGATTAACATATCGAATAAACCAGGGTTTTAATTCGGGCGCAACATTCCATTGCGAAGGCATAGAAGTAGATAAAGACAGCTTTACCTGCTTCCAGTCTATACCCGTTGTTTGCGAGATCTTTGCCTTGTACACTAACTTCATCGGGCTTTTTACATTTTCTATACGTACATCATAAAAAGGCGTCCACCAGGCATTTTGTGTGATGTATGAAATGGTAAAGCTATACTTTCCTGCCAAGGCTGCTGTCAGCTGTATGGAAAGCCTGCCTGCGGTAGATACATTTTTGCTTTGTTCTTCGTCAACCTGCTCTTGCAGTTTTTGTAAATTAAGCTGCAGTTTTTCTTTGCTCTTATTTAGCTTAGCAAGGGCAGTATTTATTTCAAGCGACTTTGCTTTATAATAATCCATCAGCTTTATCAGCTCTGCTACACTAAGTCCTGTTTGCTCTCCTTTTACCTCCTTGTTCGTATTCAGCACTTCCAGCAAGGCAGTATAGTTAGAAATCGCCATCTCGATCTCATCGATATCTTTTTGTACACTATTGATAGAATCCTGCAAGAACTGTACTCTTGGCGTAATACCCGGCGATATCAGGTAATTATTGGAAAACTCAATGCCCATAATAGTTACAGCATCATCTGATTTTATCTGCACACTATTAATATCGAGCTGATTACTGATGCCTTCAATTATCAATTCATTATTTCCCTGCTTTAAGGTAGCAGTGCTTATATGCGTCATCTCTGCACCTGCTTTATACACTACCACATTTTTTAATTGAGCCGAAACAATGATACTGTCGTCTGTTGCTTTAACATTACTGTAAACAAATAATAATAGTAGAAAATAATAACGTTTCATATAATTCATTTTAGTACCGGATGCAGGCACTGAAAGAATTACATAAATGATAGTGGAGTAATAATTGGATGTTGGTGGGCGAGCAACAATGGAGAAGGATACAAGTTTTACATCGAATATAAGGTCTTTAAGAAATCTCCATATCGTCCTATATCAATAAGTTCACTTGTACCGGATGGTATAGCCAATCCAAACATATTAACTTCTTCATCAAAATAAATTTTATAACCGCTCTTATCTTCGCTCTCTTCTAATACTGTCCATAACTCATAGGTCACCGTTGCATCATCAGCCTTTCTGTATTTCTGTTTTACAGGTTCCAGTAAACACTTGGTCATATCAAGACCAAAAACATTTGCAGGGTCGGGTTCTGTTTGTAATTCTTTATTAATGATCTCTTTTATTTCGGCTGCAGTCATTTTTGTAAAGTTTTATTAAGTTTTTGTAACCACATATTAATTAAGTGTATCGCTAATATTGCTTGAAAAAATTAATTTATCATTAGTAAGTCCTAATGTATCAGATGGAGAAATATTGTATTTTTTAATATCCGCTGAATTTTCAATTACATAAAAAATATTTGGTTTATCGTTCAAGATTACTATTAATAAGTTACTCTTCCCTCTATACATATATTGACGATAGCTTTCTTTATTAATATTTACGTCTTTTAAACTCACTGTTTTAAAAAATGCTGTACGATGATGGTCATAACGCACCCCTTTATAATAGTATGCAAAATCAATGGCTCCTCCATATTTTTCAGTATAATCTGCATCATCAATATGTATAGATAGTACAGTATGTGGTTCATGCATTATTCTGCCCTCGTAATGTGCATTAAGACATAATCCTATAACTATTAGTAATAGAAAAACAGAAACGAACCATGCTGCCAATTTTGTGCTTTTAGTAAATACCATTATTTCTAAAATTATAAAAAAGGCTGCATTTAGTGGCGTTCTTCTCGGTCGGTGAGTACACCGACCAAGGGAAAACCGCAAGATTGATTTAAAGTTGTGATAATTATCAATTTGTTTTTTCACTAACAACTTTTGATTTACATCATTCATTTTTATTTGCTCATTTTAAACCGGTGAATTACCGAAATAAATACTGCCGGTGTTATTGTTTAAGTGAAAACTTCGGTTTGCAGCCTTGACGAAGGCGTTGTTCATGTGAACGGCGGCAATGTCAATGCTGACGTCGATTCTGTTGATGCTGACGTAGACAATGTACATATTAACGGAGACGATACACACATTAGCGGGACTGGTGTGCACGCTAACAATGACAGTGTATATGTTAACAACGGCAATGTTGCACCTACGATCCACCCCGTATAAATGGATACAACCTTTTTCTTATCAAAACATTCATACTCTCAAATAATTTTTTCCATCCTAAAAAGAAAATGTATGAGTACAAGGACAAAAGGTCGCATCGTTTATCCGCGTAACGCAGCCGACATGTTAGCACTTGCTAAAAAAATGTATGAAAAACACCTTGCCGACGGCAACAGCTCTCCCTTAAGTGTATTACAAGATTATGATTGGTCTGTTACAGGACCAACTATTGCCGGCTGTATCAGCAATCATGAAGAAGCAGAACGGTTGGCAAAAAAAGCAGAAGAACTGTACAAAGCCCGTGATCTTGCATTTCCTGAGATATCAGGTATTGTAAAAAACAGCGGCAGTGTTTTAAAAGGCGTGTACGCAAAGAATCCTAAAAAGCTGGGGGATTATGGCTTGGTGGTAGACGATACACCGAAAATACCGAAAGCTAAAAAGCCTAAAGAGTAATGATTGTTGTTGAATGAAAACAGTCCGGTGAGAGCCGGACTGTTTCACTTTATAATAGTGCTTTGTATTATATTGTAACTATTGAAGATTAAATTTCTTTATTAATAGAAGATGTAAAAACTCTTGTTTATGTTGATATAAACACTTTTACAAAATCAAAACTTCAACCTATCTAAACGCCGCTGTTGTGCGTCTCGCCAACAGCCGAAGTGAACAAGTCGTCATTTGATCATGAAAGACAATTATCCGAAATATCATCCTCAATTTTTTACTGCCACTATATTAGAATGGAAGCCGCTGCTACAGCAAGATGCGTACAAAAAAATAATTATAGATAGTCTTCAATTTCTTTCAATTAATAAAAGAATGAGATTATTTGCATTTGTAATCATGTCAAATCACATTCATCTTATTTGGCAGTCTTTAAACAATTTCACTCCTACTGATATTCAGCATAGTCTTTTATCCTATACTGCACATCAAATACAATTAAAACTGCAGAAAGAAAGCCCCTCTTTTTTAAATTCATTTAAAGTAAAAACAAAAGACAGGGCATATCAATTTTGGGAAAGAGAAGCATTGGGAATTGATCTTTACACACATGATGTGTTTATTCAAAAGTTGAATTACTTACACTATAACCCTGTTAAAGCAGGCTTATGCATTCATCCTGAAGAATATTTATATTCTTCTTACCGATTTTATGAAACCGGAGTAGATGTATTTAATATACTTTCAAATTATGCAGGTTAAGCTTATTTATTACATAGAACAAAGCCAGCGATGACTTCGGTTGTTGGCGGGACGCTCAACAACGGCTCACAGTATAGGTTTGTTTATACATTTTGCAGTACGCTATTAAATATTATATACTTATTCTAGAAAATAGTTCTCCAAAAATTTGCGCAACCAAATAGTTGCACTTATATTTGCAACCAATTAGTTGCTAATTAAAATCGATCCAATATGAGAAGAGATGTATTCCAGGCTATTGCCGACCCAACGCGGCGGGCCATATTAAGCCTGATCGCTTTACAGGCAATGACACCGAATGCCATGGCAGAACATTTTCATTCAAGCCGGCAGGCGGTCTCAAAGCATATTAAGATACTGGTGGAATGCCAGCTGGTGAAGCAGGAGCAATCGGGCAGAGAAATTTATTACCACTTTAATCCTAAAAAAATGAAAGAGATAGCAGACTGGCTGGAACCTTTCCAACGCTTATGGGAAGAACGCTTTAACAAGTTAGACAACGTATTAAAACAGATAAAAACATCAAAAAATGGAAAATAAAACACAGTTCACAAAAGACCTGCCGAACAAACGCATTGTTGTTGAAAGAACATTTGATGCACCGCTTACGGATGTATGGCGTGCATGGACAGAAAACGAATTGCTGGATCAGTGGTGGGCACCCCGCCCCTGGCATACCGAAACAAAGAGCTTAACATTTAAAGAAGGTGGCTACTGGCTGTATGTAATGGCAGGACCAAACGGTGAGCGTCATTGGTGCAAGATTGATTTTATTACAATAGACAACCTGAAAAGCTTTGAAGTATATAATTATTTCTGCGATGAGAACGGTGAAAAGAATACCGCCTTTCCTACCATGACATGGAAGAATAGCTTTACCGAAACAGCAGCAGGAACAAAAGTATTGGTAGACATCCGCTTCAGCAATGAAAAAGACCTGGCAACGATTGTTGAGATGGGCTTCGAAGCAGGCTTTACTGCTGCATTGGGCAACCTGGATCAATTCATAGAAGCACAATTCAAATTAAGAAAAGATATGAAAACAAGCAGCAAAGCAAGAGTTACTACTTATTTAAATTTTCCCGGCAATACAGAAGAAGCATTGAACTTTTACAAGTCTGTTTTTAAAACAGAATTTATTGGCGGAGGTATTAAGCGCTTTGGCGAAATTCCTGAACAGGCAGGACATCCGCCTATTGCAGAGAGTGTAAAGAAGATGGTATTGCATGCGCAGTTGCCTACATTGGGTGGTCATGTTTTAATGGCTACTGATGCACCGAAGGAAATGGGCTTTACATTAACGAATGGTAACAACATGCATATTTGCCTGGAACCTGAAACAAGGGAAGAGACCAAACGCATCTTTGATGAATTATCGGCAGGTGGTACTGTTACTATGCCTTTGCAGGACATGTTCTTTGGTTCTTACTTTGGTGAATTTACAGATAAGTATGGCATTAACTGGATGGTGAATCATATTAACTCGTAGTAAAGGCCTAATACTATTGAAGAGTTGTTGATCGTATGATCAACAACTCTTTATTTATAGAGGGAATTAAAAGCTGTTAGCTTGAGCTTGGCGAAAGCAGCCTAATTAAGAGTGCATGGCTTGTTATTAATCAACCGGCCGTCTTCGACAAGCTCAGACTGACACTACATTATTGGCGACAAGAATTGAATACTGTGAGAAAGCTTATTGCAGTTGCTTGAATTTTTCCATTACTTCCAAACTTACCAATGCTTCCTGCAAGGTGCAGGGGTTTTCGTCCTTACCTAAAAAGTATTGTACTACCCTTTCGATCATGGGTTGCTGAATATGTGCAGGATGTTGAAATGAAATGTCCTGTTTTCCCTCTCCATTTATTAGCTGGATTGTATTGCCAAAGAATGGAAAGCTAATGCTTCCTTTTTCACCGATGATCACACATTCATCTTTGCGGGCGCTTTCTGCAACCGTAAAGCACCAGTTACCTGTAAAGGCAATATCATCTTCCAGTTGCATATAGCCGATCACGGTATCTTCTGCGGAATATAGTTTGGCGTTGTTTACTGCTATGCCGGTATAACTAACCGGGTCACCGAAAATAAATTTTATAATATCCAGCTGATGCGGTGCCAGATCGTAAAACAAACCTGCACCGGCAATAGCAGGATCTACCCGCCAAAAATCTTCTGTCCTGGCAATAATGTTGGATTGATGCGGCTGCAACATGCTCAACTGTATCAACTTTATTTTGCCAATTGTATTGTTATTAATTAATTCTTTGATCTTTAAAAACATGGGTAAGGCACGGCGATAATGAGCCACGGCTACTTTAGCGTTTGACACGGCTTCTGCGGTTATCATATTCAAACAAGCGGCAACAGAAGTAGCAACAGGTTTTTCTACATATACATGTTTGCCTGCCAGCAATGCTTTAATGGTATATTCTTCATGAAAAGCCGGAGGCGTTGCAATGTATATCGCATTTATCTCAGCATCATTGATCAATTCATCGGCGTTGCTATACCATTTGGGAACATTATGGCGTTTGGCATAATCTGCTGCTTTGGCAGCATCCCTGCGCATCACCGCTATTAACTTTGAATCGGGAACTTTATTAAAAGCCGGCCCGCTTTTTACTTCCGTAACATCACCACAACCAATGATTCCCCAGTTTATAGTAAGGTTATTCATCAACGTTAGTTATTATTTTAAAAGCTTGTATTAGGTTTATCTGTACGGGAATCGATAGTAGCAATACCGATCAATTGATCTGCCTGGTCAGAAAAAGAACGATAGTAGATCAATACGGTGTACACATTTTCCGTTTCCATATAATTACCATCGGGCATTGAAGTTTGTGAAGGGTCTTTTTTATTTACTAACAGGTATCCGTAACTGTAATATCCCTGTTTTAAGAATTCATTTATTTCATACTCTTTCGTAACCTCGTTGAATTTCATTTTAGTAGCATCATTCAATTTATAATCATTCAACTGCCCATATAAATACACATCCTTATCATCGTACGGCACATTTCCCGGAGGTACAAATCTAAAATGAACTGTTGCATAATCTGCCTGCCAGTAGGGATTAATAGACTCATATGTTTCGATACTATACAATCCGTTCAGGTCATAGTAATAATAATAACGCTGAGCAGAACGATCCAGGTCTGGCTTCAAATACGCATCGTAGGTTGTTTTGGTAATATGCAGGCTATCCATACGCTCACTTTGCAAACGTACACTTCGCAGATCCAACCAACGCCATTCTTTTCCTGCAGGAAAAACAAAATTATCTTCCGAATTATACTCCAACATACTACCACGTACAAATGTCGGCAACACATTTCCCTGCGCATTATCCCAACGATAATTCTGCAGCACTACTGCCTTTACCTGCTGCCCTGCACTAAAAGAATTTAACGCAGCCACATTTACATTAAATTTTATACGCTGATGCGTTTGATAATATTTTGGGCTGAATGGTATTACTACCTGTGCTGCTATGGATGCTTTAGGATCAACCACCAGCAGGCGTCTTGTAAAAACCAATTTAGACACATCGCCATCTAAAAAAACTTTTAAAATATAATTTCCTGAACGGCTGGGACCTGAATTTGCTTCGGGCAACACTGCCTGGTAATGTGTGTATTTGGTATAGGAAAGTGATGAATAACGATAAGTAGAAATGCGCATTTGTGTAAACCCTTTTATATAATCAAACGGGCTTATATCCACTTCATTCCAATCATAATCGCACAGCTGGTAGGTGTAATAATAACTTTTCACATCCGCATCCATATCATCAAAATGCAATTCCAATCGATCGCCGCTGTTCAAATTAAGAATGGGTATTGTTAATTGATTATTATAACTATGAAAACGTACTGAACGAATATTGTTTTGATAAATTGAATCGGGTTGATTTTGCGAAAAGCTATTGAATGCAATACATGCAAGTAATATAAAAGAATATCTTTTCACGGCAATTAATAATCGAAGCATCGAATTGTAATAAAAGATTTAGTTTTGAAATCAGGTACAAGATAACTTAATTTCTATTCTCAAAAGAGGCGCAATTGAACATATCGGCATTTATAGCAAAACGCATAGCATTCAACCGGCAACGAAGTTTTTCCCGTTTCATTATACGCTTAGCTACCGGCGCAACAGCTATCAGCGTAGCTATTATGATCATTACGTCCAGCTTTGCAAATGGCTTTCAAAAAATAATAAGCGATAAGGTTTTTAGCTTTTGGGGACATATACGTGTACAGCAAAACGTGGATCTTAATGGAAATTTAGCGCAGGAGTCTCCTATCAAAAAGAATGACAGTATTGAAGATTTTTTACGCAAGCTGCCGGATGTAAAAACAGTAGAACGATATGCCACCAAGTCTGCCATCATAAAATTTCAAACGGATATTGAAAGCATTTTAATTAAGGGGATCGACAAAAGTTTTGATTCGCTTCGCTTACAAGCCTTTTTACAGAAAGGCACTTGGCCGCAATTAAATGACAGTGGCTTTAGTCGCGACATTTGCTTATCAGAATACACCGCCAATCAATTAAAAGCTGCAGTGAACGACAGCGTATTTGTTTTCTTTTTAAGAGATAACGGCAGCAAGTCTGTTACTAAAGCAAAAGTATGCGGCATATATAAAACGGCTATTGATGAATATGATAAGCGTTTTGCCATTTGTGATATTGGTTTGATAAGAAGATTTAATGCCTGGCAACCGGATGAAATTGCAGGATATGAGATTTTTTTAAACGATTACCGTCAAACTGATTCTTTGAACCGGTTCATTTATGAACAGTTGCCTCAAAGCTGGTACAGCAGAACTATTAAAGACATCAATCCTACTATTTTTGACTGGCTTGGTTTACAAAATAAGACCAAGGTAATTCTCATCAGCATCATGGTAATTGTTGCAACGGTAAACCTGATCACCTGCTTATTAATTATTGTTTTAGAAAGAACAAGAATGACAGGCATTTTAAAAGCTGTTGGTGCAACAGACTGGACCATCCAGAAAATATTTTTATACAATACAACTGTAATCGCCATTACAGGAATTGTAATGGGAACATTATTAGGGATCGGTGTTTGTTGGTTGCAGGAGAAAACAGGTTTTATTAAACTGGATGAAGAAGCCTATTACATGGACAGAGCGCATGCGCAGGTAATTGCCTGGCAGGTAATATTGATCGATGCGGTCACGTTGCTTATTTGTTTTGCAACATTGATCATTCCTACATTATTGGTTAAGAAAATAAAACCGGTTAAGGCAATTCAATTCAGATAATATGTGACAAAATAATCCCCGTTGCTACAGCCGCATTGAGAGATTCTGCATTACCAATACGAGGGATCGTTATTTTTTCATCCACCAATTCCATTACTTCATTGCTGATGCCTTTCGATTCGTTGCCAATTATAATGATCGCTTCTTCAGTATCTTTTAAAGTTGAAACAGGCTTACCGTTTAACGCTGCCGCATACACTTTTACTTTTTTATTTTGCGGCAACCATGTTTGCAGATCATCATACATAATATTTATTCTTGCGATACTGCCCATGGTACTTTGTATTACTTTAGGGCTATATATATCAGCCGAATTTTTAGAACAAATAATGGATGTTATCCCAAACCAATCTGCTATACGGATTATGGTTCCCATGTTACCGGGATCCTGTATATCGTCTAATACAAGGGTGATCTTTCCTGTTAGTGTAACAGCCTCAACTACTTTTTTTTCAAATATCGCCAGCACCTGATTTGCGGTGCTTAGAGCAGATATTTTTTCCAGTTCAAAGTCTTTTACTTCATGCAGAACAGCCGTTACCGTGGATACTAATTTTTCATTTGCATTAAACCATTCGGGTAAAGCAACGATCTCTTTACAATGAAGGTTAGACGATAACAATTCTTTTACGATCTTCTCTCCTTCTGCAATAAAAACACCTTCTTCATCTCTGAATTTTTTATGGTGTAAACTTTGAATATATTTGATATGTGATTTACTAAACACTGGCGTTTTTTAATTTATATGACGAGTACTAACCCCGGAAAAGTGAGCTTTTTTAATTGTTTGAAATGCATTTTTTTCATTTCCATATTACTTTCTGCATGTTATATTCCACGAAAATACCAAAAAGATAAACCCTTTGTATTCAAGAACACTATAGAAATTAAGGGTGGTCAATTTGATAAAGATGAACGAAGCACGCTAAAGCAACGTTTATATGCCCAGTTAGACGACAGTTCAAAAATAACCGTTAAAGACGCATTCTTTGTTTTACATTATATAGATAATCCTCCGGCATACGACAGTAATTATTCTGCCATATCTGCAAAAAATATTAAAGTATCTATGATGCATGTGGGCTATTACAATGCAGTAGATTCTTTTAAAGCAGACACCGCTAAAGTAAAAGGTCAAAAACGGGTATCGGTAACATATACTGTTACAGCTAATAATCCTACCAAAATAGATACAATAAGCTATAACCTTACAGATAGCAACCTGGAAAAAATAGCACAACGATCAATGGATAAATCGCTTTTAGTAAAAGGTGATATCATTACCAAAGACAATGTATTAGGTGAAATAGCCCGCCTGGTAGACACTTTCCGAAACAATGGTTACTATAAATTTTCTACAGAGGATATTAAGGTAGTTGGCGATACCACTATCCCTGCGTTAACCAATGTATCGGATAACCCTTTTGAAAACCTTGCTGCTATTGAAGAAGCAAAAGAAAAGAGAGCACATCCTACTATTAAACTGGCGATTGTATTAAATCCTTTGGCAGATAGTAATCGTTTAAAAAAATATTACATCAATAATGTTTTCATCTATCCTGATTTTCATGCCAGTGATTCGCTGGGCAAAACCGTTTTTTTAGATACGTTGATCACCAGGGAAAAGCATATTATTCAATACCACGATCCAAAACAAGTGTACAGACGCAGTTGGCTATTTAGGGCTTTTTCTTCAAGACGTGATACTACTTCCAGAAGAAAATTCAGTCCGAGTTTTATTATACGCAACATGCATTTTAAAAAAGGCGACACCTATAACCAGGATAATTATGCTAAAACCTTAAATGATTTTTCCAGGACAGGAGTTTGGCAAAGTGTGATTGTACAGATAAAAGAAAATAAAAAGAATGATAGCCTTGATGTGATCTTTGAGTTATTTCCTACCAAGCAATATGGTTTTGAAACCAATATAGAGGGCAGTTATTCCTATAACAGTAATACCAATGCTGCCACCGCCATTAATAGCGGAAATCTTTTAGGATTATCGGTCAATGCTTCTTTGCAAAACAGGAATATCGGTCATAAAGCCGTTAAGATGACACAAAGTGTGCACGCCGGTTTGGAATTTAATGTGGGTTCATCTACCGTTTCAAAAGTTGTAAACTCAACAGAGCTGGGATATTCCAATACCATCACCAATCCAAGAGTAATTCCTTTACTTAAGACCAACATACTTCCTTTCTTAAAAAAGAAACCGATCTCAGTCGTTTCACCCACAAAAAAATTAGCAGCAGAAGAAACTTTCTACAATTTTAATGCATCATATATTGACCGGATCGACCTCTTCCGACTTCAAAACATTGGATTAGGATTTGGTAGCAGTTGGTCGTCCGAAGCACATCCTAACAGAACAAAAACCGTTAAAATATTTAATATCGAATTTTCTCACTTATATGATCAATCAACACAGTTTAAACAATTGCTTGATTCACCGGCTTTCAGCTACCTGCGTTATTCGTTCAATACCGCTTTAGTATTAAGTTCTGCTTATGGGTATGCTTCTTCAAAGATCATAAAGCACAATAAGAATGATTTTAGATTCAATTTGGAATCATCTTTTCCTTTAAGCTATATCCTTCCTGTATTTCCTCAATACCTGAGAAAATTTGTAAAAGCTGATATAGAATATACCAATACTAAAACAATTGCAAAGCATTCCAGGGTTTGGCATATTTATGCGGGTGTTGGTATTCCGCTCTCTTCCAATGATTCAACACTTCCTTTCTTTAAACAATATTATAGCGGGGGCGCCAACAGTATGCGAGGTTGGCCAATACGAGGATTGGGATTAGGTGCGCAACCGTTAACCGATTTTAATTCTTCCACTACTATTTTCAATGATAGGACGGGAGATATAAAATTTGAAGCAAACTGGGAATACCGTTTCAACATTTGGCAAATAATTCCGAATACACTTACATTAAAAGGTGCCACGTTTGTAGATGTTGGGAATATCTGGGATCTAAAAGATGTGCAGGTAACTACTAATAACATTACGCAAAGTGTTCAGTTTCCGCTTAACTTTCAAAAGATATGGCAACAGCTGGCAGGCGATGCCGGGCTTGGTTTTCGATTTGACTTCAATTATTTTTTAATTCGTTGTGATCTAGGTTTTAGATTTAAACGCCCCGATATACCTGAAAATGACGGATTACAATTTCCTAAGGTCACCTTTAATAATTTATTCAACGGCGCTGACGAATATAAAAAGTGGCGTTACGAAAATTTCAATTTTACTGTAGGTCTAAACTATCCATTCTGATTTTGTTCTTCATTAATAATTACCGGGAAAAATTCTGCTCGACAAAAATCAATTAATAACTATGAATTATTAATTATTGATTTTCTTAGCTAACTTCAAACTACTAAAATTCTTTATATGCCCATACGCATGGTAGATGATCCTGAAAGCAAGGATCAAAGCGATGACAATAATAACCAAGGTAGTAATAATGGTGGTGGTTTCAGCGGTGGTGGCGGAGGAGGATTATTGGCTTTTCTCCCATTACTGCTTTCATTATTCAAAGGCAAAAGAATTTTCTTATTGATATTGCTTGCAGGTGCAGCGTATTTTTTCTTTTTGCGTGGAAATAATAGTGGCGTTGTTACCAATATTGCTCAAAAACTTTTTTCTGCAAGTGGGTATAATTTTAGTCCGCAACAATTTAATAAAGCTTCTGTATATGAAGGATTGGAAGATGACAATAATAAAAATCCTTTACCGGAAGCAGTGTCTTTATTAAAGTATGCACCTAAACGCGGCAACCAAGGACAACAAGGAAGCTGTGTGGCCTGGAGCAGTGCTTATGCAGCACAAACAATTGCTATTGCTGCTGCAACAGGAGAAAACCCCGATTCTATTGCATTCAGCCCATCTTATTTATACAATCAAATACGATTAGATAATTGCGAAGGTTCTTATGTACAAAAGGCAATGGAAACCATGCAGGCAAATGGTGGAGTTCCGTTAAGTGAATATCCATATAGCGACCATGATTGCGACAGAACTCCTAATTCAACTGAAATAAAAGAAGGGAAGCAGAATAGTATTCATGGTTTTACGCGGTTAACCGATGGTGATAATATCAGCGAAATAAGCATTCGTGCTATTAAAGAGCATTTGGCGAAGGATGCACCTGTTGTTATTGGAATGATGGTAGGCAATAGCTTTATGCAAAGCATGATGGGACAGGACCTATGGACGCCGCAAGCTGACGATGATCCTTCTAATGGCGGTGGCCATGCCATGTGTGTAATAGGCTATGATGATAGAAAATACGGTGGCGCTTTTCAAATAATGAATAGTTGGGGAAGCGAATGGGGTAATAACGGTATTGCATGGGTGCGTTATAGTGATTTTAAAAATTATGTCAAGGAAGCGTACGGCGTTGATCCTTTACCCAAGCTTAGTGAAGTTGCCAATAAACCCCTGGAATGCACTATCGGATTAGTGAATAATGATACTAAGAAATACATTCCTTTAAAGATATCCGGCAGCAGCTTTTTTGAAACACCTGATGGAATAACTAAAGGAACACGTTTCAAAATTGAAATTAAAAATGCGACGCCCTGTTATATTTATTTATTTGGGCAGGAAACTAGCGGTGAAAGCTATGTGCTTTTCCCATATACCGGCAAACACTCTCCTTATTGTGGTATTACAGGTTATCGCTTATTTCCAAGAGCGCAGTCGTTAATGGCGGATAGTATTGGTAATAAAGACCTGATGGCAATTGTAGTAAGTAAAGACTCATTGGATTATAATAGCCTGAATAATGCCATTAATCAAAGCAGTCAATCTAATTATGCGGCAAAAGTGTATGATGCGTTGCAAAATGTGATCAACAGTTCTGTACAATTTACGAATACCGGCGATGGAACTATTTATTTTAAAGCCGCATCAAATGACAAGAAAGTAGTAGCAAGTATAGTAGCGATAGATAAGCAGTAGTATTATGAAACTTTTAATGTCTCTTCAAATTTCTCTAAAGAAACACCATCTTTCAGATCAAAATCACCAATTCTTGTTCTGCATAACTTACTAAGATAGGCTCCGCATGCTACTGAAGCGCCCACATCATTAGCCAAACTTCGTATATACGTTCCTGTTGAGCATACAACCCTGAAGTCAACAACCGGAAGAGCAATATTGGTAATTTCAAATTCTTTAATAGTGACTGGTCGAGGCTGTAATGCTACCTCTTCTCCCCTTCTTGCTAATTGATACAAAGCTTCACCATCTTTTTTAATGGCAGAGTATATAGGAGGTAACTGTTGTATATTTCCAATAAATTTTTTTATTGTTTGCTGTAGTAATTCCGGTGTAACAAACGAATAGTCTTTAAATTGTTCCGGATCGCTTTCTAAATCATAAGTGGGGGTTACAGCGCCTAAGGTAAAAGAACCTGTATATTCTTTTTCTGCCGCCATGTACTCATTTATTTTTTTTGTGAACTTGCCTGTACAAATGATCAAAAGACCTGTTGCTAAAGGGTCCAGCGTACCTGCATGCCCGATCTTTTTTATACGCAATAAACTACGCAACTTACGGATCATGTCGAAAGAGGTCCAATGCAAGGGCTTATCAATCAAGATCACTTTACCCTCTAAGAAAGCCTGTTGTACCTCAGGGTCAATAGTAAATCTTGGTTTATCAAGAATAGGTGAATTTTCGGGTGAAAGCTTATGAATATTTTTTGAGCGGTATGTTTCTTTGCGTGCCATAAATTAAGGGTTGCAAATTACAGCTTACAAATTCCAAATTGAATTTTAATTCAAAAGCACAATATCTTTTAAAAAAAAAAATCCCCGGATAACCGGGGAATTTTTAAAAACAACTGGTTTATTTTAGTGTTTCATTTTATCCATTGCATCTTTTGCAGAAGCAGCGCCTTCTTTTAATTTTTCTGCGCCTTCTTTCACTTTATCAGCACCTTCTTTTGCAGTAGAAGCAGCTTTATTCAAAATAGCTTTACCGCTATCAATACCTTTGTCTGCAGCTTTCAAAAGAGAATCGCCTTTAGCTTTCAATGAATCTGCAGTAGCACCTGCAGCAGACATTGTAGAATCAGCAACTTTTTTTAAGCTGTCAGCCATTGAAGTAGAATCTGTAGTAGCAGCATCTTTTGTAGCGCCACCACCGCAAGCAGCTAAAATACCCGCTACTGCGATCACTGTCATTAATTTTTTCATTTCCGTTAGTTTTAATTTTAAAATTGCCGCAAAGATTGCAGTCTTTTTTGAATAATGCAAGTATCAGGGCTAAGTTAATTGGTCATTAACTCAAAAAGTTATTGACATAAGACAATAATTCGGCTATCTAACACCATATCAGACAACAAGATGCACTATTTTACATTTATTTTTTCCTGAAGAAAATACGAACCGGAACACCCGTTAATTTAAAATTCTCCCGCAACTGGTTTTCCAGGTAATTTCGGTAAGGGGTTTTGATATCATCTGGGTAGTTACAAAAAAATGCGAAAGAAGGAACTACTACCGGTAACTGAGTTACATATTTTATTTTAACAGGATTGCCACGAACCACAGGCGGATGATAGGCTTCTATTGCCTTCAGCATTTTATCGTTCAATTGCGAGGTTGGTATTTTTCGGCTGCGGCTTTCATATACTTCCAATGCTATTTCCATCGCTCTGAATATCCTTGTTTTTTCAATGGCTGAGATAAAAAGAATGGGCAGATCAGAGAAAGGCGCAAACCGGTTTTTCAATTCTTTTTCATAATCACGGGCTGTATTGGTTTCCTTTTCCATCAGGTCCCATTTATTTACCAATACAACAATACCTTTTCCTTTTTTAACCGCCAATGCAAAAATGCTAAGATCCTGCGCTGTTACTCCTTTTTGTGCATCTAACAATAACAAACAAACATCCGCCTCATCAATTGCTTTAATGGCACGTATCACGGAATAAAACTCCAAATCTTCATTTACCTTGGCTTTACGGCGAATACCCGCTGTATCAATTAAAATAAATTCTTTGTTGAAGAGATTGTAATGAGTGTGAATGGTATCTCTTGTTGTACCTGCAATTTCACTAACAATAGTGCGAGCCTGCCCGATCAATGAATTTAATAAAGATGATTTCCCTACATTGGGTTGACCAATAATAGCAAACTTCGGAAGCGCTTTTTCATCGCCTACTTCAACAGGTGCTTCAATTAATGCAGCCACTTCGTCTAATACTTCTCCTGTTCCTGAACCGCTGATAGATGAAAGAAAAAATATCCTGTCAAAACCTAAACTGTAAAACTCCGACGCTTCCAATAACCTATCATGATTATCGACCTTATTAACTACTAAAAAAACAGGCTTACTGGTACGACGTAATAAATTTGCCATTGCTTCATCCAGGTCTGTTATACCTGTTACCACATCTACCATAAATATAATAGCGTCGGCTTCATCGAGTGCAATTAAAACCTGCTTACGGATCTCTTTTTCAAATACATCATCGCTGCCAGCAACAAAACCACCTGTATCAATTACATTGAATGTTTTGCCGCTCCATTCAGCCACTCCATACTGACGGTCTCTTGTTACACCGCTGATATCGTCAACAATTGCTTTACGTTGCTCCAACAAACGGTTGAAGAAAGTGCTTTTGCCAACATTCGGTCTGCCTACTATTGCTACTGTAAAACCCATATTAAATAATAATTTAGTAATTGATAACGGATAATTATTGCTAATCCGTTATAATGTTTCAATATCCATACTCCTTCAATTGCAATTCGTTATCTCGCCACTTAGGACGAACTTTTACAAACAGCTCTAAAAAAACTTTATTTCCTATAAATGCTTCAATGTCTTTTCTGGCTTCGGTTCCCAGTTTTTTTATCATCTGACCACCTTCTCCCAAAATAATTCCTTTTTGCGTATCCCGTTGTACAATTATATCTGCACCTATTTTTACTAAGGTAGATTTCTCTTTGAATTCGTGTACCAGCACTGTTGCATGGTAGGGGATTTCATCGCCATATAAATAAAATATCTTTTCACGAATTAACTCGCTTACAAAAAACCGCGTTGAAAGATCACTCAATTCTTCGCCGTCATAAAACGCCTCGCCTTCCGGCAAATGCTCTACTACTTTTTTTATCAATGCATCAATGCCTTTTTTCTTTAAGGCTGATATAGTAATTACTTCTTTACAATATGCCTGCTGCGCAAAGAAATTGGTAAGTTCTTTTATCCTGCTTTCATCAACGGCATCTACCTTATTAATAATTACCAACGCCGGTACTTTCAATTTTAATGCAGAAAATATTTCATGATTTTCTTCTGTAGTATCTTTTGCATCTATAATTAATAAAGCAATATCGGCATCTTCCAAAGCGCTTTTAACAGCCTGCATCATTTTTTCGTGCAGTTTATACTTTGGCTCAATTATACCGGGTGTATCAGAAAAGATAATTTGATATTCCTTTTCTGTTACAATGGCTTTTATACGATGGCGGGTTGTTTGCACTTTGTGCGATACAATTGCCAGTTTCTCTCCTACCAATGCATTCAGCAATGTGCTTTTGCCGGCGTTAGGTTTACCAAATATGTTTACAAAGCCGCTTTTCATCAGGTGCAAAGATGCCATAAAAAAACAGGTAATAAAAATTACCTGTTTAATAAATTACGTATATAGATATTAAATACTATTGTCTTACCAGCGTAATTACAGTTGCACCTGAAATAGGACCAATAGTTTGTGTGCCATTTATTTTAAGTCCTGTGCAGCTAAAATCAGACACTGTTCCTGAAAGTTCTGCATTGCTGGTTGTAAGCGTTGTTCCGTTAAGCGACCAGGTTCCACTTTGATCACTTGATGGCGAGCATTGTGTGCCTGCATCAGTTACGGTAGCAGTTCCATCACTTTTCAACTCATACACATCATCCTGGTTACATGCAGGAATTTGAGACATCGCATCCGCACCATCAAATGTAACAGCAGTTATTTTATATTTTCCTACTATAGAAGTTGAAGACAAAGTACAGGAGGTTGTTCCACCATTATCTTTACTGCATGCAGCAAGGGCAACACACGCAATAAAACCGGCAATAATTTTTTTCATACAGTGATCAATTTTTGATGAATAACGAAAGTAGCAAAAACAGCAGAAGCTATAAAATGAATCTTTTATTAATTATTCTTGGCTGATAACTTACATCTCCCTAACTTTGCCGCTCAATTAAACCGCGAAGTAGAGCAGCGGTAGCTCGTCGGGCTCATAACCCGAAGGTCGGAGGTTCGATCCCTCCCTTCGCAACTAAATCAATCGTTCTTTTAAACCGACTGAATTTCCGGGGTGCTTTTTAAATAAGGCTGAGATTATACCCGTTAAACCTGCTCAGGATAATGCCTGCGAAGGGAGTGCTACTCTTACATCGGATCGTCTTCCGGATGTTCAGCTATAATTTTTTATTGTAATGAAAAAACTGCTATTATGTGCATTGGCATGTGCGTCAGTCATGTCATCATTTGCACAACAGGGAAAAAAATTCAATGACACCACCGCTTTACTGCCTGTTGAAGTATCCGCAGTAAAAGCAAGCGACAAGGCGCCTTTTGCTAAAACCAATCTTTCTAAAAAAGAATTAGCAAAAAATAACCTGGGGCAAGATCTTCCTTTCTTATTAAATCAAACACCTTCGGTTGTTGTAAATTCTGATGCCGGCAATGGTGTTGGTTACACCGGGATCCATATACGAGGCACAGACGCCACACGCATAAATGTTACATTAAATGGTATCCCTTACAATGATGCAGAAAGCCAGGGTACTTATTTTGTAGATATTCCGGACATTGCATCTTCTGCTGCCAATATTCAAATACAACGCGGTGTAGGTACCAGCAGTAATGGTGCCGGTGCTTTTGGCGGAACCATTAATATTACCACTAATGATTTTATTGATTCTGCTTATGCGACAGCAGAAAACAGTTATGGATCTTTTAACACGTGGAAGAATACAATTAAAGTTGGTTCAGGATTGATCAACGATCATTTTACGATAGACGCAAGATTAAGCAAAATAAGCAGCGATGGCTATATTGATCGTGCCAGCAGCGATTTTAAATCTTTGTATTTATCTGCAGCTTATGTTACTAAAAGCTCTTCGTTACGTTTTAACCTTATTACGGGAAAAGAAAAAACATACCAGGCATGGAATGGCGTGCCGGATTATTTAATTGATTCACTTCGCACCTATAATGAATTGGGAACCGAAAAACCCGGAGCTCCTTACAGCAATCAAACAGATAATTACCAACAAGATCATTACCAGCTTTTCTTTAATCATACGTTTAATTCAAAGATAAATTTCAGCACTGCTGCCTTTATGACCTATGGCAGAGGATATTATGAAGAATATAAGGCTGGACAGGATTATGCAAAGTATGGCTTGCCTGATGTTGTTGTTGGCGATTCTATCATCACTACTACAGACTTAGTAAGACAGCTATGGCTGGACAATCACTTTTATGGACAGGTAGCCTCTCTTCAATATAAAAATAAAAAGGATGAAATAATCGTAAGCGGCGAATGGACCAGGTATGAAGGCAAACATTACGGCAATATAACCTGGGCTCAGAATGGCGGTGTAGAGCCAAATTATCAATATTACAATCTGCCTGCCTTAAAAACAGATATTACTGCCTATGTTAAATGGCAGCATAATTTTTCTGCCGGCTTGTTTACATTTGCCGATCTGCAATACAGAAATGTTTATCATCGTATTGATGGTTTTGATGATGATCCTTCTTTTAAAGTTAGCAGGAATTTTAATTTTGTAAATCCTA
This sequence comes from Ferruginibacter albus, assembly GCF_020042285.1. NCBI lineage: Bacteria > Pseudomonadati > Bacteroidota > Chitinophagia > Chitinophagales > Chitinophagaceae > Ferruginibacter > Ferruginibacter albus. The sequence continues at coordinate 1,432,389 of NZ_CP083388.1, read as the reverse complement.
AAGCAGGCATTACTTATATTAAAAACGGATGGCAAACTTACTTTAGCTATGCTTTAGGGCAGCATGAACCCAACCGGGACGATTTCTTTGCTAACCCTAACGAGCAACCTAAAGCGGAAACCTTACACGATTTTGAATTAGGTACAGAGAAAAAAGGAAAGAATTATTTCTATGGAATAAATCTTTTTTACATGCTGTATAAAGATCAATTAGTGCTTACAGGAAAAATAAACGACGTGGGTGAATACACAAGAACCAATACTCCTGACAGCTATAGAGCGGGCATAGAATTACAAGGGCAATACACTTTTAATAAATATTTGAACATTGCTGCCAATGCTGCTTTCAGCATTAATAAAATAAAATCCTTTTCTGAATATCTAGATGAATACGACAGCACCTATACATGGACAGGTCAACAAGAAATAAAACATACCAATACAGATATATCCTACTCTCCTTCTATTGTTGCAGCAGGAACGATCAGTATTACTCCGACAGATAATTTTGAAATAGCTCTTATCGGCAAATACGTAGGCAAACAATACCTGGATAATACTTCTAATGAAAACAGAATGTTGAAAGGATATTATACACAAGACGCAAGAGTAAGCTATACTCTGAAAAATAAATTATTCAAATCGATCACATTCATCGGTCAGGTAAATAATTTATTTAGTGCAAAATATTTGTCCAATGGATATACGTATAGTGAAGTAGATAACGGCAACATTGCTACTTATAACTGGTACTTTCCTATGGCATTGATAAATTATAGAGTGGGCATTAATTTCAATCTCTAAGTTTATTCATTGAAAAACCAAAGCCATTGAAGAAAATTCAATGGCTTTATTTTTTAGTTCTACTTCTTATCTTTTTTTAAAGTGATAAACACCGCAGGCAACAGCTTCTTTTAAATAGGGTTTCCATTGAAAAAGATCAACAGGATCAGGCAAGACATCCAAAAAATCAAGTTTGCTTATACCATTTACATAGTTGCAAGGGTAATCAATTGTTTCTATACCGTTATTCTTAAATATTAAAGTAGCCCTGCGAACATGCAAAGCAGAAGTGATGAGTAAGTATGGCGGCTTTAATGAAAGAGAGTCCAATAAGATTTTTGAATAAGCTGCATTATCAGCAGTATTAGTGGATTTGTCTTCGCAATAGATAACTGAGTCGGGTATTCCCATTATTATCATCTGCTGTTTTGCAAACGCCCCTTCGGTAAAGGAGCTTACTTCATCTTTTCCATTACCGCCACTAATAAGAATGTGCTTTATCTTTCCTTGCTTATACAATTTTACTGTTTGAATATACCTGTCCGCAGTAATATTAAAAAAGCCGTTCCCATGTTCATCAGGGCCGGCAAAACCACCTAATACAATACCGCAGCTATAAGGCTTGTCGGCAGACACGTCTCTTGGTTTGGCATTCCACCAGCGAGCATAAAACTCCAACAAAAAATTATTAGAGAATAGTAAAAAGATGATCAATGCTGCATACCAATATCTTTTTTTTATTTTGTCTGTTTTTACAAAAAATGACAAAATAATAAGTAGTACTATCCAGTTAAAAGGAGATATAAAGAATCCAATTATAACAGATGCCAGTTGGTGCATATGATTAGCCTCCGAATTTTTGTTGCCAGTCTAACATGCCGCCAATTAAATTTTTTGTATTGGTAAATCCCATGCTGTCTAATATTAATGCAGCAGTAGCACTACGTTTACCGCTACGACAATAGAAGATGACTTCTTCATTTTTAAGGTCTTCCAATTCGTCTATTTGTAAAGACTGAATATTTCCTAAAGGAATTAATTTACCGCCTATATTAAATTCTGCATTTTCAAATGGTTCTCTTACGTCTATTAAGTTCAACTGCTCCCCTTTATCCAAACGTTCTTTTACTTCATTATTGGTTATTGTTGTCATCACAGAAATTTAGTTTGTTTTTTTAATGATAGTATCTTGTAAAATTACTTTGTCTTTAGAAAGCCACAGATCCATCAATTGACCGGGTTTAATATACACAGGACGATCAAGCTCATCATGGTGTGGTGGATTCTGTTTCACAATAAATGCCTGGGCAGTATCTTTACCTACTGTTGCATCCGGCACTAAAACAGGTATTAATTCAAGAGAATCCAATAAAGCAGTTGCTTCTGCACATGTCATTCCCAAAAGTGAAGGAACAACAAAGCTGCTATCTTTTTGTCCGGCACCAACAATCAAAGTAATGCCACTACCCCAACGAACTTTTTCTCCGGCGGCAATTTTATTATTATGATATAGTTGATCAACGATCATCATGTAGGTAAAATCACTTTTATAAATTGTATCTGCCAATTTCAAGTGGCTCTTCTTTAAAATGTCTAATGCAAAATCCAAAGTTTTACCTTTTAAGTCAGGCATATCAATCATAGGTGCTGTATAGCAATTTACCGTTAAAAAAACGGTTCTGTTCACTTTCACTGTTGCACCAGGATAAGGCAATTGCTTGATTACGGTTCCCTTTGGCAAAGTGTCGGTATAAACAGAGTCTTGTATTTGCACATCAAAGCCCTTGCTTTCCAGTTCTTTTATAGCAGCTGCTGTTTCTTTGTGGGTTACATCCGGTATTATTAGTTTTTCACCGTGCTTGGTTATAATGTCCAGCAATTGCAAAAAAGCAAATATTAGCAATAACACCAAACCTATTGCAACCAACAGGTTTACCCAAAACGGACGATTTGTTATAAACTTGAACATGTTTTTTAATTAAAGCACTCTTCAATTAAAGCGCTGTAAAATTCTTGTAATGACCAACCCATTGCTTTTACCTGTTGGGGAACAATACTTGCTTCGCTTTGACCGGGCACTGTATTAATTTCCAGCATGTATGGATTAGCGTTAGTTTCATTATAAATAAAATCAATTCGCACTACTCCATTACAATTGAACACCGAATATACTTTCTTTGCAGCTTCCCGTATTTTATTAGCCATAGGCTCGTCTATTTTAGCAGGCGTTATTTCTTCGCTTGCACCTTCGTATTTAGCTTCAAAGTCAAAGAATTCTTTTTTAGGAATTACTTCTGTTATTGGCAAAGGAATAATATTTCCTTTTGATTTAAATACACCAATGGTAAACTCTCTTCCTTTAATAAATTCTTCCACCAATACCTGTTCATCTTCTTTAAATGCTTTATCCAATGCTGCCTGCAATTCAGATGCTTCTTTTACTTTGCTCATTCCAATGCTACTGCCACCATTATTTGGCTTTACAAATAAAGGCAATGACAATTCGCTTAATATTTGTTGTGGAGATAAAGGAGACGATTTAAAAAGATGCAATGACTTTGCTACATGAATGCCTGCAAAAGCAGCTACTGCAACGGTATATCGTTTATTAAAAGTTAATGCAGACGTAGCAGCATTGCAGGAAGTATAGGGAATATTTAAACAATCGAAATAGCCTTGCAATTTGCCATCTTCACCGGGAGTACCGTGCATTCCAACCAGCACCGCATCAAAATTGATCTTGGTATTGTTAACGAGAATAGAGAAATCGTTTTTATCCACTATTGTTTTTTCTCCCGATGGCGTTTCATAAAACCAACCATTAGGATTAATGTCTATTTTATAACAATCCCATTTTTCTTTATCAACATTATTTTCAATGGTAATAGCGCTTTTGTATGAGATAACGGCTTCGCCGGAATAACCACCTGTAACCAATGCAATTTTTTTCTTCATTTATCTGGACAATGATTTAAGCAAAGAAACAAAATTAATAGATGTATTACCGTTAAAATTTTGAGGCAATGACTTAACAATTGTACCAGGTAAATTGATATTATTCACTCAAGCCTTCATTACCTGTATCCAGCACAAATTTCCATTTGCCGTCGGCTTGTTTTTTCCAAATGCTTAAATAGGTTCCTTTTTGAACAGAATCTTTATTTTTATATCTAATAAGGTAAGTGCCGTAAGTATATCCCAAGTCTCCGGATTTTGCAATAGCTGCTCCCGTAGGTTCCCATGTCATTATAATAGTAGTATCATTATCCTGGCTTATATAATCGATTGCATCAGCGCCTTCGATAGGCAATGACCTGGGACGTAACAAAACACCTGCCGAATCAATGTATTCCATAAATGCAGCACGTACTCCTTTTTCTTCGCTCAATTTAGAAAAAGCTTTGTCCGTTTCAATTATTTCAGTGCGTGAAGTAACAGGAGCATATTGCTCTTCTGCCGGTGGCTTTCTATTTTTACACGATAAGAAAAAAGAGACAATAAAGAGAGAGAGTATAATTTTTTTCATATGCTATGTTGTGTTACCAAAAGTAAATTCTTTCCCGCAGATTTTCGGAGATTATTATAACATAGCAGCGTAGAGAAAATCTGCGATAATCAGCGGCATACCAAAAAACAAAAAGGCGAAAGTATTTATTAATACCCTCGCCCATGCTGCAGGAAATATCACCTGCCTGTATTAAGGCTTTCGCCCTTGAAAGAAATTAAATATGCAATTTTTCTTTTTTCTCCATTAATGCTTCCACTGTCTCCTGGTACATTTCATCCGGTATGCAACAATCAACCGGGCAAACAGCAGCACATTGTGGCTCTTCATGAAAACCCTGGCACTCTGTACATTTATTTGGAGTAATATAATAAGTATCGGTGCTTATTGGAGCATTTCTTTGTTCCGCATCTACCACGCTGCCATCTAATAAAGTGAAAGAACCTTTTACAGTTGTTCCGTCAGATATTGCCCACTCAACACCACCTTCATAAATAGCATTGTTAGGACACTCAGGCTCGCAAGCGCCGCAGTTAATACATTCGTCAGAAATTCTTATTGCCATAACTAAACTTAAGGGTTTTTGATTCTAAATTTTTATTAAAATACTTTTACAGTTCAAAAGTAAGAATTACAGAATGAATTTACAAAATCGAATTGATTTATTAAAGCAATTAGGCGATTATTTGCAAAACGATCTTAACGGCGAGTGGAATGCTGTTATGCAAAAAGCTTATGAGCAAAACAATTGGTTTACCCCTGATTTTACTGCATTAGCAGCTAAAAATATTGCTGAACAATTTTTACAAGCGGATAAACTAACGCAGTGGGCAAAACATTATTTTATTGATGACAACGTTGCCGGAAAAAATGTTGGATTAGTGATGGCAGGCAATATTCCTTTGGTAGGCTTTCATGATTTTTTATCCATATTTATTTGCGGACATAAACAAACTATTAAGCTATCATCAAAGGATGATATTCTGCTAAAACATCTAATTCAAAAATTAATTGAATGGAATAGTGATATAAAAAACTATGTTTCCTTTTCGGAGATGCTGAAAGGTTGCGATGCCTACATTGCTACCGGCAGTAATAACAGTGCCAGGTATTTTGAATACTATTTTTCAAAATATCCAAGCATCATTCGCAGGAATAGAACATCGGTTGCTACATTAAAGGGAGATGAAACTACAGAAGATCTGGAAAAACTATCAGATGATATTCATTTGTTCTTTGGATTGGGTTGCAGGAATGTTACGAAGATCTTTGTTCCGAAAGAGTATGATTTTGTACCGCTGTTAAACTCATTTAATAAGTACAAGCATTTTATCGATCATAATAAATATAAAAACAATTATGATTACAATTTGTCGATACAATTAATGAACAATCGCTTTTACATGACCAACGGAAGCACATTAATGGTAGAAAGTGAATCGATATTCTCTCCCATTGCACAATTGAATTATAGTTTTTATGACAATATGGATTTATTATTGGAATCATTGAAAAATAACAACGATATTCAATGCATTGCAGGTAAGGATATTCCTTTTGGCAACGCACAATCACCGTCATTAATGGATTATGCTGATGGCGTGGACACCATACAATTTTTGTTGACCTTATAACGATCTACGAAACTCTTCCTAATTAATTGTTAAACGTGCCAAAAGATAAAACGCAATTTGACAGTACTTCGTTATTTTGTACTGTCAGGCATGAATATTGAAACCTATAGAAACCGAAATATCAACCCTGATAATTTGAAAAATTAAAATTTTATAAGATGAAACTGAAAGAAGTATTACTTACTGCAGCCATCAGTGCGGTTACCACAGTTGGGGTAATCTGGGGTTATGGCAAGTATCAAGACAGTAACAAATACGCCGGTCAGGAAAATGGCGTACTCCCTTCCAACTATCATTTAGCAGGCTTACACGATTCGAATGCATCACCTAATGGTGCTGTTGATTTTACACAACCTGCGCAAATTGCATTGCCAACGGTAGTGCATATAAAAACCAAAACAAACGCTAAACAAGTAAACAATAATTTACCCAGACAAAGAAGTCCATTTGGGAACATGTTCGATGACGACCTGTTCAACCAGTTCTTTAACGGACCAAGTGTTATTCCTGAACAAAGAGCATCAGGCTCCGGTGTAATTATTAGTGATGACGGATACATTGTTACCAACAACCATGTGGTTGCTGATGCAGACGAGATAACTGTAACCTTGAGCAACAAAAAAACGTACAATGCAAAAGTCATAGGCACCGATCCTTCTTATGACCTGGCTGTTATTAAAATTGATGCCAGCAGTTTGCCTTTCTTGTTGTATGGAAATTCCGATGATGTAAAAATTGGACAATGGGTAATGGCGATCGGTTATCCCTTGAATTTGGAAACTACTGTTACAGCCGGTATTGTAAGTGCGAAAGGAAGAAGCCTGGGCTTAAACAAAAGCACTAAAACCAGCTCTGCTGTTGAATCGTACATTCAAACCGATGCTGCTGTTAACCAGGGTAATAGTGGTGGCGCTTTGGTAAATACAGATGGACAGTTGATCGGTATAAACTCAGCCATTGCTTCTCCTACGGGTTATTACTCAGGATATTCTTATGCTATTCCGGTAAACATTGTAAAGAAAGTAGTAGATGATCTGATCAAATACGGAACTGTACAAAGAGCTTATTTAGGAGTGTCGTACGCTCCTGATGGCTTGTCAGATGAGCAAAAGAAAGAACAGAATATACAAGATGGCGCCGGTGTATTTGTAACAGGCACTGCTGATAATGGGGCTGCTGCCGCTGCAGGTATTAAGAAAGGAGATTTTATCACTAAATTAAACAACTCTCCTATCAATTCCAGTTCTGACCTTGTAGAAAGAATTACCGGTTTCAAACCCGGTGATAAAGTAAATGTAACGTATAATCGTGGCGGAGTAGAGAAAACGGCAACGGTTACCCTAAAAAATAATGCAGGCAATTATGATGTGGTAAAGCAGGATAATTCAACCTTATCTAAATTAGGTGCTGACTTTGCAACATTAGATCCTAAAAAAGCAAAAGAATACGGAGTACCGGGTGGTATAATTGTGAAGAAGATCAGCACTACCGGTGCGATCAGCGATCAAACCCGTATGAGAGATGGCTTTATTATTATTAAAGTAGATGATAAAGATGTAAAAAATGTGGATGAATTAAAGGCAGCTGTTGGAACTTCCAAATCTGTTACCATCAGTGGTTTTTACCCGGGATATGATGGTGTATACGATTATCCTTTATCACTTGGTGATGAGTAGGTTTTAATGTTTATTATAAAAAACGCTTCGGAAAATTCCGGAGCGTTTTTGTTTTTATCTTTCTTGAAATTCAATTTCCCAAGATTCTTAAATAGATTACAATTAAAAAACTAAAGGCAACGACATTAGTCATTGCCTTTTAGTTTTCAAGAAAACCTATGACAATGCTCAAATATATAAGTACTTAAAAATAATAACAGGGGATTTTTCCCATTATGTTCATAATCTTTATTGCACATGCCGTAAACAAGTAATATTTTGTAGTAACTAAAACTAATTTCTATATGAACGAAAATGTAATTATTAAAGACACAAGCGCTAATCCTGCTCCATTAGGATTGTTTGGTTTCGGGATGACTACAGTTCTGCTCAATCTTCACAACGCCGGTATTTTTGAAATGAACTCAATGATATTGGCAATGGGTATTTTTTACGGAGGCATTGCACAAATTATTGCTGGTATTTTAGAATCTAAAAAGAATAATACGTTTGGGATGACAGCATTTATCTCTTATGGATTTTTCTGGCTTACATTGGTAGGATTAATTGTAATGCCTAAGCTGGGATGGATAGCACCGGCATCAGAAAGTGCTATGATCGCCTATTTAATGATGTGGGGGATTTTTACTGGCTTATTATTGATCGGCACATTTAAAATAAATAAAGCATTACAATTTGTTTTTGCTACGCTTACACTTCTCTTCTTTTTATTGGCGTTGGGAGATTATACAGGCAACGCTTCACTAAAAACATTCACTGGTTACGAAGGTATTCTTTGCGGTTGTTCTGCAATTTACACAGGTACTGCAAATGTGTTAAACGAATTGTACGGTAAAACAGTATTGCCCGTTGGCCCGGTGCAGTTGAGTAAATAAATCTACATGCCGACATAAACTTTTATATGTAAAAACCTATCGAAGTTCAATTTCATATTGGCAGGGTTTTAGTTTTTTATGATAAAAAGATCATATGAAACACACGACCAGAAATAAAACAGCGATAGCAATAGTTTGTGCAATCCTGGTTTTCAATTTATCAGCATGTTACGAAAGTCATTACTACCACCATTATCATCATCATACAAGAGAATGGTACGACAGGCGTCATGAAGCGCCACCAGCAGGAGTTGATTTTAACGTAGATGTTCATAATTGGTAAGCGCAACATATTTCACCCGAAAAATATTTTTCGGGTGAAATTTATACAGCTTCGATCACCATAGCACTTGCGCCTCCGCCTCCATTACAAATGCCTGCAGCTCCATATCTCGCATTATTTACTTTCAATACATTAATTAAAGTAACAATGATCCTTGCTCCGCTGCATCCTAATGGATGACCCAATGAAACAGCACCGCCGTGTACATTTACTTTTGCAGGATCTAATTTCATTCTTCTAATATTTTCAATACCAACAACCGAAAACGCTTCGTTCAATTCCCAATAATCAATATCGCTCATTTGCAAACCGGCTTTAGCAACCGCTTTGGGAACGGCTACTGATGGAGTTGTTGTAAACCATTCGGGCGATTGTTCCGCATCCGCATAGCCAATAATTTTTGCGATGGGTGTTAACTGTAGTTCCTCCAGCTTTTCTTTACTTACCAACACCAATGCTGCTGCGCCGTCATTCATTGTGCTTGCATTAGCAGCTGTAACAGTGCCGTCTTTTGTAAAAGCTGGTTTTAGTTCGGGTATCTTTTCAAACTTAACATTAAATGGTTCTTCATCTTTTGCAAAAACAAGCGCATCTCCTTTTCGTTGAGGAATTATTACAGGAACGATCTCATTATCAAATTTACCTGCAGTCCATGCCGCTTGAGAACGACGATAACTTTCTATGGCAAATTCATCTTGTTCATTACGTGTTATGTTACATTCTTTTGCACATAACTCTGCTGCATTACCCATAGCTTGCCCATCATACACATCCGTCAAACCGTCTTTTGCCAAACCATCGATCAATTGTACGTTACCATATTTATTTCCCCATCTTACAGAAAAACTATAAAAAGGAACATTGCTCATACTTTCCATTCCACCAACAACCACTACCGATGCATCTCCTAATAAAATGCTTTGGGCCCCTTGAGCAATGGCTTTCATTCCACTGGCGCATACTTTGTTTACAGTAGTGCAACTCACTTCATTTGGTAATCCGGCAAACTTAGCTGCCTGCCTTGCGGGAGCCTGTCCTAAATTAGCCTGTAGCACACACCCCATCAAAACATCATCAATATATTTAGAAGAAATTCCAGCTCTTTCAACTGCTGCATTAATAGCAAATGAACCTAACTGCGTAGCTGAAAGATCTTTTAACGCTCCTCCAAAACTTCCTATAGGCGTTCTAACTGCCGAAACAATAAATACTTCTTTATTCATATAGCTTAATTGAGTTTCTAAAGTTACGAAGAATGGATGTTGATTTATTTGGCAGAAAATTTGTATTTTATCCCATATGGAAAACATTAAACACTTATATGGCAATTCAGAAAATGAGCTCTGGCAACAGGTTAGTGCAGACATTTCTGATGATACACTTGATTATAAAGCGATATTGCAGCAAGGCGATACAGAAGTTTTGTTTGTAATTGATATTGACCCCGGTGGAGGTTTTGAAAGCGGTTATCAGTTAACGTTATTCAGTTCAAAACTTAATAATGATGATTTTAAATTTGCGCTGCATCACCAGGATTATATCAGCGAAATAGGAAAATTCTTTGGCGCAGCAGATGTTGAAATAGGATATCCTGAATTTGACAAAAAAGTCATCATCAAAACCAATGATACAGAGAGAGTAAAAAGGATCTTTGCTGATGAAGATACACGAAAGGTAATTGCAGAACTGACAGATTTTTCCCTGCATATCAATCATCCAACCAACAACGGAGAAAAACAGGCTTTTTTGGAGTTGGAAATTGGTAAAAGCATTACCGATATCGATGAATTAAGAACGATCTATTCTGTTTTTTATAAAATAGTACAAAACATATCTCCCACAGAGCCTGCCTATCATAAATAGTTTTTTGTTTGGCATAATATTTTTTTTATTTTGTATGCATTGAAACCGAGGCGATCGATAACGTTTAAAAATCATACATCATGAAAAAGATTATTGTGTTATTTACAACCCTAAGTGTTTTAGCCGGTTGCGCGGGCAAATCAGGCAGTGAAGAAGAATTGCAACAAATAAAACAAAACACCATTGACTCAATTAATAAGGCGCAGGTTAAACAGCGTACGATAGACTCAATGAATAAGGTAAACGGGAAGGCTGTAGAAAAAAATACACAAAAGCAGGAAGTTACTACCACAACCACTACTAACACAGGAACCGGAACTACTACCACCACCACTCAAAAAAAAGGATGGAGCAAAACAGCTAAAGGGGCTGTAATTGGTGCAGGCGTTGGTGCCATTGGCGGAGCCATTATTGATAAAAAGCATCCGGGTCAGGGAGCTATATTGGGTGGAGCATTGGGAGCAGGAGCCGGTGCCGTTACAGGAAATGTAATGGATAAAAAAGATGGTAGAAAATAATAATTAAATTTCTCCTTCATTGGTTTTTAGGATCTGGACATAATAAAAAAGGGACCAAGATAGAAATCTAGTCCCGCTTTAAAATCCAATATCCTATGAAAAACCATTGTATTAACGCAGGCAACATACTTATATTGTATATCAGGCAATTACTTTTTATTTTCTCTAACAAAAGATTGGGTTATTTTTAATCAAAACCATAGTTTTACTACAAACTATCACTAATTGTTTATACGCTACAATACCTTATTCATGCGCTGCATATTATTATCGGCTTTAATAACCATACAGTTTTGCCTGATTGGCTGTAAAGGCTCAGGACAATATAAACCTGTTGTTAGTATTACGCACAGTGCTTTAGATTCTGGCACTGCCAATGCTTTTTCAGGTTACAGGCAGTATAAAGGGGCTTATATGTATGGAAATAATATGGGTTATTATGGCTACCAGTTAAGCGATAAGAATGTGGCAGAATTAATTCACAATGCCGGCGATCGCACTATTAGGGTATCCCTTCCTGACAGGTTGATAAGCGGTTATGACAATGTGAATGTAAAACAGGCAGAATTTAATTATTACACAGACTCATTAGGAATGAAAGAAATCACTGCTTTTTTGGGAGAGCCTAATCAGCCTAAATTATATGGAACTCAGGGAACAGACAACAGGGATACTATAACTTTCCCCGGTTGCAGTGAAAGAGCAAAAACATTTATAGGTCTGTATGAACCTGTTTGGTTGGATAGCGCAAAAACACAGATCAATACCCATAATACGTATGCCTGGTATATTTATAAAACGGTAAAAGCTTACGGTAAATATATAAAATTTTGGGAGATAACAAATGAGCCTGATTTTACGTATGGTTCCACCGGCTGGCAAAAACCGGACGTTTCGTGGAGCTGGTGGCATGTAAATCCTAATCCGAATGAACTGGAAAATTTAAAAGCGCCGGTGTTTTATTATATCCATAGTCTTCGTGTAGCCTGGGACGTTATTAAAACGTTACAACCCGATTCCTATGTATGTACGGGCGGTATCGGTTATCCTTCTTTCTTAGATGCTTTATTGAGGAATACTGATAACCCAAATGATGGCAGTATTACAGATAAATATCCTTTAAAAGCAGGTGCTTATTTTGACATTTTATGTTTTCACAATTATCCTTTTTATTATTTGAACAATTGGGATAATGCCAGCAGCTCAATGAAATTCACCAGGCATTCCGATGGAGCGGCAGATGCTTTTTTCCGTTATAAAAACGAATTTGCTACCGTGCTGGCAAATTATGGATATGACGGCAATGCATTTCCGTTAAAACAATGGATATGTACCGAAACAGATATTGCCCGCGAAACAATCGGTAACGATTGGGGCAATGAAGAAGCAGCCAATAATTTTATTATTAAAGTAAATGTGTTAAGCCAGGTAAATAATATCGGGCAGTTGTATAAATATAGTTTAGGCGAAGCCTCTCCTGCCAATAACGATATTTATAATAAGATGGGAATATATGGCGACCTCACTCCTACCACCACGACTGTAGCCAATGCTCCTAAGCATTCGCAATTCAATGCAGTTAAAACACTCACTCAGCTTTTATTGAACAAACCATATGATCCGGTAAAAACCAAACAACTAAATTTACCACCAACCGTTAAAGGTGCTGCCTTTAAAGATAGCGCAGGAAAATACACGTATGTTTTATGGGCTGTTACCAATATTGATCTTAGTGAAAAAGCAAGTGCTGTTTATACTTTTCCGTTTTCGTTTATGGGTAACCGTGAGGAATGGAATTTCAGTGCAACGAATACATCTTCTCCTGCATCAAAAACAGTAAAGCTTACAGGTGCTCCTTCTTTTTTCATAGAAAAATAAGTTCTGCTTTTTATAAAGATGTTGTTCAATTAATAAGCGCAATCTCCTAAAATGTGCATAACCTGGTGCATAAGAGGTGCATATCAAACAGTGTAAAAATTTGGATTCGACTATATCAATTTATTAGATTTACAGTATTGAAGCAAGAAGCTATAAAAAGCAGAAAAGCTGAAAAGGAACAAAAAAATTCTGAAAAGATGCAATTAGTTCCGCACCGTTTTGGAAGTCTGTAAAGATGGATAAAACGTAGAATGTACTGATCCCTAAAAGGAGCAGGTATTTCTAAAATGAGCCTTATCAAACACAACAACATCGAAAAGGCTCACGATTACAGAAGGCAACCCGTAAGGAACCTGAAGTAGTCAATTGTTATGGACTCCGCCTGGAGAAAGTAACAGAAAAAGAAAGCAAGGGTTAGTAAGAACAAAAGCTTAGGCAATTGTTTTTATATTCTCGGCTTTCTTTTTTGTTTTATGACCTTTCAATTCTTAACTAATCTTTCACAGGCAAGTAATAGAACTTACTGATATTTTTGAGAAACGCTTATCCCTTATGCGAAAGAAAAAACTCCTTGTTATCTCCGGCATCTTATTACTACTAGTATTAAGCTGCATTGTTTATTGCAATAAAAAAGTAGAAGCTGCTTCTGTCGGAAAATTATACGACGATGTTAGTACAATTCCCTACAATAAGGTGGGACTTTTATTGGGAACAGGAAAGCTTTTAAAGAATGGTCACTTAAATCCTTATTATTTATATAGAATTAATGCGGCAGTAGAACTGATAAAGGCTAATAAGATCAAATACATTATAATAAGTGGCGACAACAGCAGAAAAGAGTATGATGAACCTACTACAATGAGAGCAGATCTGATCAATGCAGGGATTGACTCAACTATTATCTACCTGGATTATGCAGGCTTTAGAACATTTGATTCGATGATAAGAGCAAAGAAAATCTTTGGACAGGATTCTTTAACCATTATCTCACAGCAATTTCACAACGAACGGGCGTTATATATTGCATCGCAGGAAGGAATGAACGCCATCGCATTTAATGCAAAAGGAGTTAGTAGTAAATTCGGATTTAGAGTTCAGCTAAGAGAAAAATTTGCAAGAGTAAAAGTATTTTTAGATTACTTGTTTTCGAAGCAACCCAAATTTCTTGGAACAAAGGTTACTATTCCTGCATAAACATCTCACATCCCGAGAGACATTCCCCTATTACTCTTTTTTAAGCAGAAATAACAGCACTCTTTTCTGTAACATACAAACACAATTAAAATAATCCTGCCTTTAGCTATTTTAATAGCTTCTCCAAAACTAAATCATCTGCATCATTTTGTATCTATTGACAAATTCGTAGGTTGTTGATTGAAAGCCCCTGTAAGAGAGTAAAATACTACCTGGATAGGCGTTGTTAAATACCTGTAATGCATTTATGAAGGCCCTATAAGGTATTTAATAAGGGGTTGTAAAGGCCTAACGAAGTACCTAACAATGCCTTGTTTAGGGCCTTATATGTATTTCATATGCCCCTGCCATGCCCTTACATAGTAGTAAAGAGGTATTTCTTAACGCCTTGTCAGGATGTTCTTAACCCTCTACGATGTGTTTAATAGCATATAAAATATAAGAGTATAGATAGATTCATAAGACTTTTGTAGTAATTCTTCTATGTAGCTATAGTATTGATTTTAGAACGAAAAACCGCTGTACTATTAAGTTTAAAGACAACGTTTAGAAGGTGTTCCGGATTATGGCTGGTTTAGTTAATGATCTGAACACATGTATACAGCACAAGTTGTATATCCCTTTAATACTTAAAATCCAGTTTGATGAAGCCTAATTTAACCTTTAGCATTTTAGTATGCCTTTTGCTAACCTCCAGTGTTTATGCGCACAACGGCAAAAATAGTTTTCACCCCAAAACTATCCATTCACTTTCTACCTCCATAAAGGGCAATAGTTATATTGATGCCTCAGTGCAACAATTCCCTGTTGTTACTGAAAAGCGATCCAATGTTTTCCAGTTAATATCTCATGGACGTTCAGGAGAATTATTGTTAGACGGTAAATGGCGTAATGCAGCAATGATAGCGGAGTTTATACGATCGCACCAATTACTAAGTAAAAAAATAAAATACTTAAATATTTACGGTTGTGAGTTTGCCAAAGGAGAAAATGGATTGGCTGCTGTAAATTATTTAAAGCAACACTTAGGTGTTGCCATTGCTGCTTCTGATAATATAACCGGCAAAGGCGGTGATTGGAAATTGGAAGTTGGTAACGCTATCAATGCTTTGTCGTTTCCACAATATACAGATAATTTACAATGCGCCGGTGGTGGTGTAATTGGTGGCACAGGGCCTAATGATGATTTTGATGGAGATGGCATTTGCAATAACAATGACATTGATGATGATAATGATGGAGTATTGGATGCAGTTGAAGCACCTTCGTGTTATTATACAACTACCGAAGCTATTGTGCCATCAAGCATATCTACATCTATGACCTCTACCGTAAACAGTGTTGCTGTAACAGCAGGTGCAGATATACCTACCATGCACGATGGAACCTCTACAACAGTAACAGCAAGTAATCATGTTATTACTACTGGTCAAGCATTTAGCGGAATTAATATTTATACAATTCAATACCCAACAGCTGTAAACCTAAGCTCTGTAAGTGTTACAGGTAGTGCTGCCAGTTGGGGAACAGGTACTACTGCTACTTTGTATGGCTCTAATGATGGCACAACATGGACTTCTTTAATGAGTGCTGCATTAAGCACCGCCGTTACAACAGTGCCAAAAACGTTTACAGTAAATCAAAATGCTGCAGCATATCGCTATTATAAAATACAGGGAACAGCAGGTACTGGCGCTGCTATTACCAACTATGAAGTAGCAGGCACCTTAAATGCAAGTACATATATTCAATCGGCACATCCTAAAAATACCTGTACTACAGATACTGATGGAGATGGCATTACTAACGATAAAGACCTTGATAGTGATGGCGATGGTTGTTCGGATGCATTGGAAGCAGGCGCTACTAACAGCACTACCGCTAATTATACATTTACCGGTACGGATGCTAACAGCAATGGTTTGATAGATAGTAAAGAGAATGGAACAAGTGGAACGATTAATTATACATCTACTTATAACACGTATGCTATTTATAAATTTTTAAGTGCTTGCGCCGATACCGATGGTGATGGCATTCCTGATCTTACTGACATAGACGATGATAATGATGGCGTATTGGATGCAACAGAAGCACCTTCCTGTTATTATACAACTACCGAAGCAATTGTGCCAACAAGTATAGCTACATCTATGACCTCTACTGTAAATAGTGTTGCTGTTACAACCGGCGCAGATATACCTACCATGCACGATGGCACCTCAACAACCGTAACTGCAAGCAATCATGTAATAACTACAGGGCAAGCATTTAGCGGAGTTAATATCTATACTATTACCTATCCAACTGCTGTTAATCTAAGTTCTGTAAGTGTTACAGGCAGTGCGGCAAGTTGGGGAACAGGCACTAGCGCTACTTTATATGGCTCTAACGACAGTACTACATGGACATCGTTAATGAGCGCTGCATTAAGCACTGCTGTAACAACAGTACCTAAAACGTTTACCGTAAATCAAAACGCAGCACAATATCGTTATTATAAAATTCAGGGAACAGCAGGTACTGGCGCTGCTATTACCAACTATGAAGTAGCAGGCACCTTAAACACAAGTACCTATATACAATCGACACATCCTAAAAATACCTGTACTACAGATACCGATGGAGATGGCATTACCAATGATAAAGACCTTGACAGTGATGGCGATGGCTGTTCGGATGCATTGGAAGCAGGCGCTACAACCAGTACTACAATCAATTATCAATTCAGCGGTACGGATGCCAATGGAAATGGTTTAGTAGACAGCAAAGAAAATGGAACCAGCAGTTCTATTAATTATGGTTCTACTTACAACACTTATGGTATTTATAAGTTTCTAAGCATTTGTACTGATACCGATGGAGATGGAATACCTGATATAAGTGATATAGATGATGATAATGACGGAATTGTGGATGCTGTCGAAAGTCCTTATTGCTTTTATACACAAAATGAATCAATAAATCTTGCAAGCAGTACTGTTATTTCAGATTTTGCCTGGAATTCAAGCGGTCCGCTTACTAATACTTATGATAGAGATGCCACAACATCTGGATGGGTTAATCCTGCTGTTACAAATATTGCCGGATTAAGTCTTATTGATTTTATTATACCGGTACAACAGCCTGCTATCATATCTAATATTCAAATAGAGGTAGGAGTTACTGCATTATCAAGCAGCGCTTCTGCTTTATGGCGATTGGAAGGTTGGAATGGTACAGCATGGGAGGCTTTGTCAAACACCCAAGCTATGAACACTGTCAGTACTGTTTATACTTTTAGCAATACACTTCAACCAACAACAAAATATGGTCGCTATCGTATAGCAGGAACAAGTACAACAGCAGGTGTACCTGCAAATGGGCGGCTTAACGAGGTGGACATCAATTACAACAATTATATCCCTTCTGCTAACCCAAAGCAAATATGTACTGATGATATTGACGGAGATGGCATTCTTAATCACCTTGATCTAGATAGTGATGGAGATGGTTGTCCTGATCTGAAAGAAGCAAACGTTAGTCCATTAACAGATATTTTTACGCCATCCTCAACTGTCAACAATGCCGGTATCAGTTATGGTATTACAGCAGGCAATTTAGCTAATAGTCAATTAAATCCAAATGGTACAGATACAAATAATGACGGTTTGAATGACAGTGTTGATCCAGGTAAGGATGGAACCACTGATTATACTTCAACATACAATTTATATGCTTTAGATGCAAGCAAGAGTGGTTGTTTAGATACAGACGGAGATGGAATAATTGATTTAATTGATACTGATGATGATAATGATGGTGTACCCGATGTAGCAGAGTCGCAAGTATGTATTGTAACCGGTACCCCCCGGGCAATAATGTGGGATAGAGAATCCGAGAAAACTAAATCTGCGGACTTGGCATATTTTACTTCAAAACCTAACGTATCTATGACCGCAGGTGTGGGAACCAATATTCCCGGGTCTGCTTCAGGTTCATGGAATCTTCAGGGCTTAAATAATAATGGAACCTTAAGTGATGCCATTGCTAAAGATGATTATCAATATGCAACGTTTACAACCGGATCAACTTCATTATATGTAAACTCATGGCTGTATTATACATTATCTCCTGTTATTAATGTAGGTGTTTTACTTGATGATGATCCTACTTTTAGTCACCCCATAATCTTAAATGATGGAGCTACTGCTACTACTTATACGAGTACAATGATGGATGGATCAGGAGATCCAACTCACTGGAAGATTATCTCTGTTAATCCTACGTCTCTAAACCCTAACACAACCTATTATGTACGATTTTATGATCTTACTACAAATACAAGCGTTACACATGATGAAATAGGATTGCGGTTCTTTGCCGATGCACAAGGTCTTAACTGTAATACCGATATTGATACAGATAATGACGGTATTCCTAATCGCCTTGATCTTGACAGCGATGGTGACGGCTGTTCAGATGCTTTGGAATCAGGCGCTACAACCAATACTACAACAAACTATCAATTCAGTGGTATGGATGCCAATGGAAATGGTTTGGTTGATAGTAAAGAAATAGGCACAACCGGAAGTATTAATTATACATCTACTTATAACCAATATGCTGTCTATAATTTTTTAAGTACCTGTACCGATACTGATGGTGATGGTATCCCTGATTTAATAGACATAGATGATGACAATGACGGCATATTAAATGCAACAGAAGCTCCGTCTTGTTATTATACACAAGCAGAAGCATCAGATATCATTTCTGTATCCAGCGATCTTACGTTTAGTGCTGCTAAAGAAAATGCTGTTGATAGTAATTATGCAACATTAGCAACATTAGCAACATTAACAGCATCGCAAAGCATTACAAATAAAACGGTATTTATGTTTGTGTTTAATAAACCTGTACAATTAACCGGTTTAAAAGATTCATTAAATAGTACTGCCAGTATTTTTTCTGCCACTTCTTTATCTTATAAGATACAGGCAACAAATGATACATTGGGTACATGGACAGATGTTAGTACAACATTAACTACCGCAACAGCAACCGGCAATCATATAATATGGTCAGGTCTAACTTCATCACAGCCATATAAATATTATCGTATTTATGGTTTAGGTGGAACAACAACAGCAGGTAATACTAAAGAGTTTATACCAACCGTAAGTTCAACTTATGTAGCATCCTCTAATCCTAAAAACACTTGTAGTGTGGATACAGATAATGATGGCATTACCAATGATAAAGACCTGGATAGTGATGGCGACGGTTGTCCTGATGCTAAAGAAGCAGGCACTTATTACCGTAGTGGTGTAACCATGAGCAGTGGTTCTGTTAAAAACGGAAGCGGTGGCACTGTAACATCCACTGTTACTTTAAACAATGCAGTCATCAGCAATATAGTAAACGGTAATGGCTTTGCAGATGTATTACAAGCAGCTGCTGATACCAATAGCTATAAATATTCATACCAGCCATATACAGATTCGGCTTTAGTATCTTCTGTAAGCAACTGTAATAGTACAGGTACCGTTGCTTCTGCACAAACAATTTGTGGAGGCAATTCACCTGCCAATTTAACTATATCAGGTTATGATGGTTCCATTGTAAAATGGCAATATTCAACAGATAATTTCAGCAGTGATGTGCACGATATTTCTTCTTCTGCATCAACAACTTTAACCGCTGCACAAATGGGGGCACTTAGTGCTAACCGCTATTTCCGTGCAGTACTGCAAATCGGGGCTTCCACTTCTAACTCTTCATCTGTATTAATAACAGTGAACAATGTTGTTGGCGGTAGTAGCTCCCCGAATCAAAGCATTTGCCCGGGAAGTAGTGTATCAGACATTGCTGTAAGTGGTTATAGCGGAAGCATCTCTAAATGGCAATATTCAATAGATAATTTCAGCAGTGATGTGCACGATATTTCTTCTTCTGCATCAGCAACACTAACTGCAGCACAAATAGGCGAATTTACCAGTACCCGTTATTTCCGAGCAGTAATAACGAATGGCTCCTGTACTGCTTATTCAAGTGCAACAACTATTACTGTATCTTCTGCTACCGAAGGTGGTACAGCTGCGGCTTCTTCACAAACTATTTGTTACGGAGCAACCCCTGCAGACATCACCGTAACAGGCTACAGCACCTCTATCATTAAATGGCAATACAGTACTGATAATTTTAATTTAGATATACATGATATTCCTTCTTCTGCATCGGCAACATTGACCGGTGCACAAATAGGAACACTTACTGCTAACCGTTATTTCCGTTTGGTGGTACAGGGAGGAACATGTACACCTGCATATTCAATTCCCGGTTTAATAACTGTTAACAACAGTACTATTTGGTTAGGTACTACCAGCAGCGACTGGAATACCGCCAGCAACTGGAGCTGTAATTATGTTCCATTGATAACATCCGAAGTATTTATACCAAACGTTGGCAGCAATCCATATCCTATATTAAGCAGTGGTGCTATAGGCACTACGCATAATATCACCATGGAGAGTGTTGCTTCATTAACGATCATTAATAACAAATTGCAAATAGCGGGTACCATCAGCATAGATAGTGATGCTATTATTAATGCAAAAGCAGGAACGATGGAATTAAAAGGAACAGCATCGCAAACTATTGGCGGACACATGTTCCAGGATAAAACAGTTAAGTATTTAATTATTACCAATACTGCTTCATCTTTAACTGCAACGGCATTGGATACTTTAAAGATATCCTATGGTTTATCATTCGGTAATATTAATAGTGCAACTTTCAATACAAATGACAACCTGGAACTATTATCTGATTGCAATACCGTAACAGCAGCAGTAGCAGACATCACCAATAATGGAGTTAACAGCGGTAACAGTATTGTTGGTAAAGTAATAGTAGACCGTTGCATACCGGAAGGACGTGCATGGAGATTGTTAACAGCTCCTATCACCAACTCCAATACCATCTATGAGTCATGGCAAAATCATCGTGTTAACGAAACCGGCAAAGGAACATTAATAACTGTTCCGCAACCTATCCCTGCTAATAGCAATATGGATACCGGTATTACCAATTTGTATTCGTTGAAAGTGTTTAACACGTCGACACAAGCTTTGGTAAATGTTTTAACAACCAATCAAAAAATATCGCCTACCAGCAATGGAAGCGCAGATAATATCGGCTATTACATATTCATTCGTGGCGACCGAAACTATGATAATGTTGCCAACCCATATTTGAATAGCGTTCCACTACACGAAACAATATTAAGCAGCATGGGTAACCTGCAACAAAATAACCAGGTGTTCACCACACCATCCGGCGCGGGAAAATATACGTTGATAGGAAATCCTTTTGCATCACCAATAGATTTCAGTAAGGTTACTTTAAATAATGTTATTCGCAGGTTCTATGCATGGGATGCTACCATTAATGAGTTAGGCGCTTATGTAGCCATGGATGATATTGATGGAGATGGTATTTACGATAAATCTATATCAGCAAGTCACCAGGATAAAAACATACAATCCGGGCAAGCATTCCTGGTACAAAATATG
This sequence comes from Ferruginibacter albus, assembly GCF_020042285.1. Lineage (NCBI taxonomy): Bacteria > Pseudomonadati > Bacteroidota > Chitinophagia > Chitinophagales > Chitinophagaceae > Ferruginibacter > Ferruginibacter albus. The sequence continues at coordinate 1,410,625 of NZ_CP083388.1, read as the reverse complement.
GCGGCAGGAACAGGTACCATTACTTTTCCCGAAAATTGTAAATCTACTGTTGATAATATTCTGGTATTTCGCCCTACAGGTGAAACGCCTTCTATAAGGATCAAGTTAATGCTGTCGAATAATGATACTACTGCCGATGAAACACTGGCACAATTCGGAAACAGCTTTAATGCAATGGTAGATTGGCAGGATGCTCCAAAATTTGCCAACGCCAATGAAGGACTAAGCTTATTACGCAACAGCAAAGGTCTATCCATAGAAAGAAGACCATTCATTACAAGCAATGATACTTTATTTGTAAGATTAACGGGTACAGTTGTACGCAATTACAAATTCAACATCATTCCTACTAATATCCAAACCGGATTGACGGCGACTTTAGTAGATAATTACACAAATACAACTACGCCGGTAGACCTGGTAAATGGTACGGATATAAGTTTTTCTGTAACAAGCAATGCTGCATCAACCGGTAACAATCGTTTTATGATCGTGTTCCGTCCGGCAGAAGTATTACCTGTAAGCTTTACATCTGTAACAGCTTCAACAATAAATACAGGAGTTACTGTTAGCTGGAAAGTAGAAAATCAATTGAACATTAAAAACTATGTTGTAGAAAGATCTGCTGACGGTAAAACATTCAATGATATAACAACTGTTACCGCCGAAAGCAAAACTGATTATTCGGCTATTGATATCAGCGCAATGAAGAATGACAATTTCTATCGCATTAAAAGTATTGGAAATGATGGAAGCATTCAGTACAGTTCAATTGTAAAAGTATCAGCAACACAAAGTGCTGGCAATATCAGTGCATATCCAAATCCAATGGTAGGCAATACAACAGGCTTGCAATTCAGCAATATGCCAAAAGGAAAATACCTGGTAAAACTGGTAGACGGCTTAGGACAAACAATAGCAAGCAAAGAAATAAACCATAATGGCGGTACTGCTACAGAAACTTTCTCTGTAAGCAATCTTACCAAAGGTGTATATCAATTACAGGTATTGCATCCTGACAAAACAATCACCACTATCAGTATAATGAATTAAAGAATGTTTGAGGATTTAAGTATTAAAGCCCCTTGTTTAGGCAGGGGGCTTTTTATTATTTCCGCAAGAATACGATGCTGTTACGTATTTATTATTATTTTTCCTGCATCCAAAATTTAATTTCATCTTTTTTAGGCCCGGTCATGTAGCTTCCCATCCATTTATCATCTTTATGGTTTCCTTCCCAATCTAATCCAAGACGCTTAATATAAAAACGGCTTCTGAAATGATTGTAAACTGTAATAATGTTTACTGCATATTGCATGCATAGATCTTTATGCCCCGTAATTATATTTAAATTATCATCGTTACTGGTACTTGCATTAGGCCCCATATTATGTGAGCCTGTCATTAATATACAATTGTCGGAGAAGGGATCGATCAAAATAATTTTACTGTGAATTTTTACCGAGCCATGGAGTACACCAATTTCTTTCATCCAATATTTAAGATCTTTATCATTTTTATCAGGAAGAACTGTTGAAATATTCACTACCTGCGGTTTACCGCGATGAAAGAAAGTTAACGGAGAATCTTTACCTCCCATTTCTGCGTTCAGCATGCCATGAACAAAAAGACTTTTTCTTGCTCTGCTTGTTTGCGCAATGAAATTATATAAAGTGGAATCATTGCCCGGTTTAAACATTAAAAACAGGATTCCCGTCTTTGCTTTGGTAATAAGTTGTTTTGCATCTTCAAGATCCACCTTATTGATAACGGGTGCAAACCAGGTCTTAATTTTTATTTTATCATCTTCTACTGCTGTTGAATTAGACTCTTTAAATGCTTTAGGGAAATGACTTGTTTCTTCTTTGTTTATTATACTTTGCTCTACTGCGGCAATCTTTTTCCATTGGTTGTAATACCAGCCGGCAACTTCTGCATTTTTCAGTAATACACTATTGTTTACTTGTGTAAATAGTCCGTGCATCGTCCAATTCATGCTCCCTGTCCATACAAATTGCAGATCAGGCGGGTCTGTTGGCTTTGCGCCCTTATCACCTATCAATAAAAATTTATGATGCCCCAATCCTTGCGTAAGTATCCTGTCAACCACTTTTACACCCGCATCTTTCAACTGTTTTCTTGCAGGTTTATTAGGATCTTTATTGTTGGATTTATAAGAACCATTCGATAATATAACATTTGCCCTGCTTCCGATCTTACATAACCTCCGTATCAGCCCCGGCTCATCTAATTCATATAAACAACAATAAATCACCTGCTTGTTTTTATATACTCCATCTAACAGATCATACGCCTTCTGTACCATTTCTCCACCTAAGAATTTTCGTATATCAGAATCTTCTTCATTCAGCACATCGTCCAGTTTCTTTTTCAGATCTCCTTTATTTAATTGCTGCATTCTCCTGCTTATTGCTTGTGAGCCTATTATCCCCACATTAAAATAAGCGCAACAATCTTTGGAAATATTTACTTTAACTCTATTACTCCAGGCAGATGAATTTTTAATATCCTTTATAAGTGTGGTACCATCCCATATCATTGGAATAACTTTATAACATACCGTATCATTTAATTTCACAAAAAAATCTGTCCAAACAAATTTCTGTATTGGCCATTCGGTACTTGGGCGCCATTCATCTGTTTTTGCTGAATCTCCGTCAAAGCCTACAGAAGTGTAAACCGGTTCCGCAGAGGCATCGGTCTCATCATTTTTTTTTCGAAAGAGTGCAAAGCCAACGCAGTTTTTAATTTTAGCTGGGTATTCCCATGCAATAAGTGTTTCCGCATTATTTGAATAGCAAATAATGCCGGGTGCTCCTTTTTTAGTCGTCATATAGTTGTTATTATGGTTGCATAAAAAAATTACAATAACCAATACAGGTTCACTACGCTACTGACTGTGATATGGAGGAAACAAGGGATCAACTATTCTTGCAGGTATAAAGGCGGGATCGATCAAGGGATAATGAGATGGAGAACAATATAGAGTGTTATTTGTAAAATCCAAAACAATTTCTGTAGTTTAATTATTAATTCTTCAATTATCCTATAACGTTATGAAAGCCATGGAGCAAGCCACACTTGAAAGATAGTCTTCTCTTTTTATTCTAAGTATAGCTTCATCTACACATTTCCATTATTAAATTCTTAAGGGGAAAACCCTCTTGTATTTAATTTTTGGGAATGCTATCTTGTTAGTCCAACCCTAAACTTGCTTTATGAAAAAGGTTACCCTATCGCTACTCTTTTTTCTCTATCTATTTTTATCGCTATTACTAATTTCTGTTATCACTATCAGAAATCCTTTTCCCGAATAAAAATTATTAAAAATTAAAACTTACAAAATGAGAACATTTAAATTATTAATTATTCTTTTTTTCGCAATTAATTGTTGTACTGCACAGTCAAATACAATTGTCCAAACTACTGCTCCTGGAGGTAGTAATACTATTGCAGGATCTATTTCTGTACAAGGCATGAGTATAAGCAGCCCTGTAGGAGGTGGTAATAATATTGCAATTGGAAATAGGTCTTTAGTCTCTGGTGCAGGCACTATTAATGTTGCAGTAGGTTCTTCTGCATTAAACCTCAATACTGCAAATTTTAATACAGCGGTAGGAGATTTTACTTTAGCTAAAAAAATCAGTGGTGATGACAACTCGGCATTTGGAGCTTATGCTTTAAATGCAAACACTAATGACACAGGTAATTCAGCATTTGGAAGAAACGCATTAGCCTTAGGAACTACCGGAAGCAGTAATTGTGCTCATTTCACCTAAGCCTGTTAAAATAAAAGGTTCTATTTTCGCTTAAACATTATACCGTTTTTATTGTTTGAAGCTTTTTAATTGCATTTAAAATAATACTACAGGTATAGTTTAGTAACACTTTATGGATTTTATTTCAGTTTCCCAAACAACAGAGAATAAGCAATATATTAAAAGAAGCAGGACACAGCATATCTTTTTACTCCTGATGATCGGCGCATTGAATACCATAACGCCTATCTCTATTGATATGTATTTACCTGCATTTCCTAAGATAGCAGCGGACATGCATACTTCTATCGGTAATGTAGCATTATCTGTCAGCACTTATTTTTTAGGTTTTGCATTGGGACAGATCTTATATGGTCCGCTATTGGACCGGTTTGGAAGAAAACGCCCATTACACATCGGCCTTTGCCTATATATTATTGCAACCATTTTATGCGCTACCTGCACCTCTATTGAAATGCTGTGGCTGATGCGCTTTATACAAGCCGTAAGCGGTTGTGTGGCTTCGGTTGCTGCCATGGCAATGGTGCTTGATTTTTTTCCTACTGATAAAAGTGCGCAGATCATTTCTTTGTTGATATTGATATTAAGCGTGTCTCCTTTGCTGGCGCCTACTGCAGGAACTTTTATAATTGATACCTGGAACTGGCGATTTGTTTTTATTGTATTGGCAATTATTGCAGCATTACTCTTAGTGGTTGTATTCTTCTTTTTACCGGAAGGACATCAGCCGGATAAAACAGTATCCCTGCTACCCAAGCCCATCATCAACGGGTTCAAAACTATTTTAACTACCAAACAGTTTTATGTATATGCATTGGCAGGGACGTTTTCTTTTGCAGGCTTGTTTGTATATGTAGCAGGTTCACCGGCTGTTTTTATGGATGAGTTTCATGTAAGTGCTAAAGTATATGGAGCCATCTTTGCCGGGCTGTCACTGGGTTTTATTGGAAGCAGTCAGTTGAATCATATACTCACCAAACATTTTACCAATGAAAGCATATTAAAAGCTACATCTATCATTCAATCAATTACCAGCATTTTGTTTTTATTCTTTATACTCAATAACTGGTATAATATCACTCTTATTATCGCTTTCCTGTTTGTATTGCTTGCCTGCTCCGGATTAACCTATCCCAATGCAGCGGCTGTAGCCATGCGGTCTTTCACAAAAAATGCCGGCACGGCTTCTTCCCTATTGGGTTTTATTCAAATTGGTATTGGCGGAATAATTTCTGCAGCTGTGGGTATGTTGCATTTTAAAGGAAGCCTGGCTGTTTCTTTTGTAATAGCCGCATCCTCCTGCATTGCATTTTTTATTTTACTGTTGGGTGAAAGAAGAAAAAGCAACTAAATGCATTTACTTATTTAATGTAAGCCAAGACAGCTGGAGTAAATTAAATTTAAAAATAGCTTACATAATAACGTATATCTTCTTCGCAGCAACGTTTCCTTTAGGGACGTTGCGTTCTTATCATTACTTCAACGGTTTACTTAAATCCATGTCTTCTATTTCCATAAAGTCGAAAACTGCGTAAACTCTTTATTCGCCGGTAAGGTAAAATTTAGCTGAGCTATAACGCCGGGTTGGCATGTATTAAATATACCAAATCATCCTATATAATTGACGCAACGTCCCTAAAGGAGACGTTGTTGAAAAAAAACAAAATAATTAGATCTTTCATATATCTTAATGTAGCTGTTGTACATTCTCCGGAAATGGCTTTTCTGTTTGTGCATTTGTTTTACAAACAATAAAACAGTTACCAGCAATATGGAAATACAACGGTTCTATTACTTACTGTTTAATTTTCCCATTACTTGTTGAAGTTGTTGTTGCAACTCTTGTAATTGTTGATTGTGTTGCATTACCTGCTTTGACAGGTCTTCATTTTTCTTATTCTCATCAATAACATACAAAGTCAACTCTTCTATTTTTTGTAACAATGCAGCCTCATTATCTGCTACATCAATACCATTGGTTTGTATTTCTAATGCTGAAGGGATACCTCGTAAATGTTTGTTTTGTTTTAAATATTGCTCAACCTCTTTTAGTTTGGGTAAATTGTAGTTATCAGCAAAAACATAGTCGGGCCATGTTGTAGCATTGTACGCTTTAACTTTTATTTTGGTAAAAAGGGCATCTCCATTAACTGCTAATTTATAACCGATAGGAACTTTATTTACACCTATGCCTATATTAGCAGTGCTACTACTAGAAAGATCATTGCCCGATAATGACCATAGAGCATCGTTTGAATTATTTCCAGTCGGCATCTGCCAAGAGGCTAATCCGTTTGAGTCACTGGTCAATACTTTCCCATAGGCTGCGCCAGTCGGAATAATTAATCCGATTGCTTTTACATTGCCGTTCACTTGTAATTTTGTATTACTTTCAGGAGTTGTTCCTATGCCTACATTTCCTGATTGTAACAAAACCATATAAGCATTATCCGAAACTCCTATTTTAACTGAATTATCAAATTGTGTAGGATTATCAATTGAATTGCTTATGGTAAGATCCCTTCCTAAGGCAAGTGCTTTTTGAGCAGTAACTATGTTATGCGTGCCAATTGCGACCGATTTTAACCCACCTATCTCATTTTCTTTACCAAAGGCTAACCCATATCGTTTAGTAACTTTATTTTGATACCCTACTGCAACAGCTTGTGTGTCTGTAATTGTATTTCCATAGCCGAAAACGGATGACATATCACCTGTAACAGCATTCTTAACTCCAACGCTTATGGCTTCGTAGGCTCCTGTTATATTTTTATACCCAACGGCATATGCATTTGCATAACATATCTGATTAGCCCTCCCTATTGCATAAGAAGCATCTGTATATACAGAACTATTTGTTTTATTGTTTGATCCAAGCAGATATGTTTCAACAGCTATCTCTGCTTTATTATATCTACCTAATATAACAGAGGCGTTACCTGAACATATATTTGATTTCCCGACTACCGTATTGGCTCCCCCATCAACCTTATTAAGTTGCCCTATAATATTCATGTAAGACCCCTGAACTGTATCCTTATATCCTAATACATAACTCTGAGCACCTAAATAACCGTTATTTAAAGAATTACTAGTACCAATTTCTATTGATGAAAGCAATGCTTCCCGCCCTAATAGTCTATTAAAATAAAGATTGGTTGTGCTTTGACTATCGGCAGGCTGAATAGCGTTTATTATAACCATTACATTTTTAGTTATTGTTGTTTTACCGTCAGATACCTGTATCGTAAAAGCATCAGAACCGCTGTAGCCTGCTGCAGGTGTATATGTCATAATACCTTTGGGAGCAATATTAGTAGAGTCTGAATCAGCTGTTGCATTTATAATTGTTAATGTGCCGTGCGCAGGTGCTGAAGATTGTGTCCATGTTTCTGTTTGTCCTGGATCTATATCACTAATATTCATTAAAGATTTAAAATCTGCTGAACAGCTATTTTGATTAACTGTAAGAGAAGGCGATGTTGTCAAAAAAGAAGGAGCTGTATTGCCAACTGCTAAAAGATTATCTATTTTGAAATCCTGTAAAGAAATACCGATTTGACCAGTAGCGAGATTATCAATAGTAGCAAATTTAAAATCAGTAAGAGTTGCATTGACTCCCGGTGCACTAAGGTCATCTCCCCATTTGGTTGTTCCTATCCAAATATCATATTTTCTGTTAGCAACTGCTTCTAAAGAGCCGGTAGGAGAAGTATAAATAAGTGTACTTCCTGAATTATTTAATACTAATGTCCATGTGCTATACGACTCTCCAATAGTAGAAGAACCGATTTGAGTGGTATTATCGTTTTCATAAATAGTTGCGCCGCTTGTGGAGTTATTTGCCCTAAATACAATTCCGGCAAAAACATTATCATATGGCTCTTTCATTGCACCGGCGTATGAACTCCATGCATCTGAAAACTTAGACCCAATTTGAAAAATAAATCTTGCAACGCCCGCATTCGCTTGGGAGGAAACATCGAATTTTGCATTAAATGTTATCTTTATTGCAGTGGGTGGAGTCGTTTCCTGACTTGCAAAATTCTTTCTCGATAATAGAAAAAAACCCGCACTTGCACCATCTGTTACTGTGAAATCACCAGAAGAACCATTAGGGTTTATACCAATTTTCAAGTTTGCAATGGCTCCGCATGCTATATTTGAAAATTTATTTGCCTCACTGCTAGTAGTATAATAATCAGCATCTGTAATATATGTTGCAGATGATCCTCCAATCGGACCAATAGCATGCCCTGCAAAAGTTTGACTAAATATCTGAGCGTAACTTTTGGTTGAACTAATTGCGAAGAAACAAACAAATACAAAGACATTAAATGGTCGAAAATTTTTCTTCATAACGAACTTTTATTTTTCTAGCTTATTGATTTGAAATAAAAATCGGCGCTCTGTGAGTGGTTCCACAAGACAAACTTCTATTTCAATCAATACATAATTACATTTTTTAAAAATCAATAAGAGGTTATACTATATTTTAGCTCTTGCCTTCTGAATAAGATTTAAGGGTAATTTTTCGTTTCGAAGTTTATGCTATTTCAGAAATTTAAAAAGAGGCGTAAAAGGCACGTTTATAATTTTATGATTTGTCAACCTGAAATTATAAATACATAAAACCTTTAACAGCATTGAGTTTTGGAGAATTCAAGAAGACAACAACTCATTAACCGAAGAATAGCGCACCTTGCAAAAAGTTAATTTGATTTATATTTAATTAGTCAAATTAATCTGTTATAGTAAAATCACTATTGAGATGAAGCCCTTAATCGATTCTAAAATCTTTTTGGAAAAAGTAAGCAGCAACATTGAGCACATACGACTCTTGCAAAAGAAAACTATAAAGGAAATGGCAGTACAATTGCAGCTAACAAATAGCGGCTATAGAAATCTGGAAAGAGGTATAACCGATATTTCTATTTCCAAATTGTGCCAGATAGCTACTGTTTTAAATGTTGAAATTAATGTACTCTTTAATATAGACAACCCTTTCCATTTAAGATACAACAACTCTAATTCTGAAGAAATAATAGATCAATTAAAATCAAGCATACAACACCAAAAAGAAGAAATTGCTTTTTTAAGAAAGCAATTGGAATTAATAGTTATGCACAAATCATAACTTTAGCAATAAAGATGAAATAATTTTCTTAGAAACTACTTTTATTTCTATAACCGCTCCTCACCCTGCTCAGCGTTTCCAATGTCATGTTAAGGTAAGAGGCAATATATTTTAAAGGAACCCTGTTGGACAGTTCTTCTTTTGTTTCAACAAAATGCTTGTATTTTTCCGAAGCTCTTGTAAGTCGGCTGATATAAGCTCTTTTATCTGCATCAATATAATATTGCTCCAAAATAATTCTGCCGACATAATTTAATTCGGGGAATTTATTATACAGGTATTGTAAAGTATTATAGTCTATTGCAGACAACTCACAATCTTCCACAGCTGCAATATTTTCAACAGCCACCGTTTGATTATAAAAGCTTTCAATAGATGTTATCAGGCTATGTTCATCTACAATCCATGTTGTAATTTCTTTTTTCCCTTGTTGTATATATGCTCTTAGAATTCCTGCATTGATCAGGAATAAATAAGAACACTTTTGTCCTGCTTTTAATAATTGCTGATTCTTTTTTAGTTTTAAGGTGTAACAATTCTGATCAATATACTGACAAGCTTCCGCAGACAGATCAGGATAAAAAGAACGTAAAAACTTTGTATGAGGAGAAGCGCCATGTTTCAGCTCATATGGCCGTAATAAAGAGAGGTAAGTCGAATCCTGTTTCATCCGATAATTTAACTTAAATATCAATTACAAAGATTTTTCTTTCAAAATTCGTTCCCGATTTTCAAAAAAATTGACTTATCTCAAATTTACCCGGTATTTATTCCCAATAACCGTGAATGAATACGTACTTGCTTTCGTTTAAATTTTTAATGCTTCAGCATTTTTTCCAACAACGTAGTATATATGCTAGACGATATAGTACGTGTATCAGTCAAACTGGTGTCGCTTACTCAAACACTAAGAATTTGTACTGCGGCATCTAGTCTTCGCAAGAAATCATTGAGAATTGGGAAACGATTTTCAAAAAGTTTGATCTTCGATAAGATAATAAAGGCTTTTACAACGGATATGGGTGATTGGGAATGCTTAGGCAAGTAAATAAAAATATGCAGAATTGCGAAGAAGGTTGAAAGCCTTTTAGAACAAGCAGCTTATAAACACAATTGTTTACCCGGAATTTACCCCATCTTAAAAACAGCCAACATATTTCTCCCTTCTATCCACGGAGAAAAACAACGTACTAAAAATTTGTAAACAGGACGTGGCACCAAAAACATTAAAGCGCCAATGATGTTTTTCTGTTCTTTATAATGTCTTGCCTGTGCCAGATACCATTCTTTGTAATCTTTTAATTTTTCTACTTTGATTGTTATTTTTTGCAGGTTAAAATGCAATCCTGTTTTTTCCATTGAACTCTTATTCCAAAGACCGGCATGATGAGGAGGAAGATTTAACGTATGATAGATATCGTGCCTATAGATAAAGGGGTTACTATTGGGTACACCTATAATAATTTTTCCACCCGGTTTTAAACACCGCTTAGCCGATTCAAAATAATCTTTTACGTCTGCAATATGCTCTAATACCTGGAAGGAACAAACCACGTCGTACTTTCCTGTATTTTTAAAAGAATGTTCCCGTAGCAATTCATTAGAAACATTAAATCCTTTCTGTTTTGCTAAAGCAACAGCATCATTGTTCAATTCTATACCGGTGCAATTTGCACCTTTATTTTTAACCAGGTGCATAAAGCAGCCGGTAGCACAACCGACTTCTAATACGCTATCACCTGCATTTATATAATTAATGGCAAGTTGGTATTCTTCTTTTTGCTCAGGGTAATAATTTTTATTTAAAGAATGGATGTCTTCGTAAAATGCGCCATCTCCAAAAATATCAGAAGGATAATAATAGGCATAACCTGTTTGACTGCAGGTTCGTATTTCTATCTCTGTATTTTCTTTAAAATAATTAGCGACATTAATGTTTATCCTTTTATACGCATCAACGATTTTTTTTACACTAATGTTTCTTACAAAAGCAGAACCTTCGATTCCCGTTATAGGGCTATGGTTTTCTACGTAGGGCATAGGATTAAATTTTTGTACGTTATAATTAAGCGCTAAAACTCACGGCTACTTTTTTTAGCTTATTTCCGTTTTAATGAGCATTCCATATACATAAACCACCGCCTGTATTTTCATGGGCATGTGGCATATCCAGGTTATACCGGAACAAGTTGGATACCACATCACTTATTTTCTTTATTACAAAGTCGTTTGCTTCCAACCCGGAGTCAGTATCTTTTTTAACCGTCAGGTGATAATTGTATTCTTCCTTATGGCTGTAATTGTTATGCTCTAAAATTATCTCAACGCCAAACATAGAGCTGGAATATACTTTAGGCTTTTCACCGGAATATTTTATTGTAACACCTAATGTGCTGAATATTTTTTGAGCTACATTTCCAATTTGTTCTGGTACGCTTAAAAAGTAGTGTTCTGTCATATTGTAATGTTTAAAAGTTTATACGTGTTCTGTTACGTAAGTTTAATAACATTTTACAACTCCTGAAACAACTAATAAGATAGATATGATTTTACTACTAATTCTTTTACTGCGGCAATGCAATAAGAAAGAGTACTTAAAGATTCAACTATTTTATTTTTTCTGCAATCGATAAAAAACAATCCGACCTGCCGTAAAACTGTATAAAAAAGCTTAAAGTACCCGCCCTGACTATATTTAAGCTAAATCCTGCTGCCTTTTATTGATAAATTAAATTGACAAATAATTAGTTTTACTGATTATTATATTATTGCAATAACTGCTAAATAGTAAAATTCCTATTCACTATCACTCCATTAATTTAAATAGGAAGTACTCCGCCTTGGTTCGTGGCACACGAAACAACAAAATCATTCTCCATCAAATACTGTAAACAAGTTATGTAAAAATCCAAAATCATCTTGGGCATATTCATAAAATCTTGCCGATGAAAAATGATAATCCAAATAATCTTTCGCCAGTTGCCATTTACCGCTTACAGGATTAGAATGTATATAAGCAAGTTTTTGTTTCGCTACTTTACGACTATAGATTTCTATACTTAAAGAATCTCTTTGCCAAATCTCATGTTTTTTATTGCCTGCTATTACTTCATACAAAAAAGATCGATTTTCTAATTTCAATTGTTTTAAAAAAGTATGAGCCGTATACTTCAATAAACTTCCCTGTGGCGTTTCTTTACCATTCATTTTATCTTGAGACCAAATAAGATGAAAATGATTAGGCATTAGAACAAAACCATAAACGCTAATTAATTTTTCTTCCGATAATTTTTTAAGATAATCTACAATAACACCTTTATTATCATTTTCATCTAATAGAGGGCGCCATTTATGAATGGTTGCTGTGAGAAAATATACATTATTTAATGATGTATAAGACTTGCGTTTTTGAATAACCATCTTATGTTTATCATAAGACGATAAATTTTTCAGAATAGTTGTTTCGTGTGCCACGAACCAAGGCGACGTATAGAGATGTTACATTAGTTCCTGTTTAATCATTTATTGAAATGGAAGCTGTATTTATTGCTGCACTTGCTGCATGCTATTTTCTGGGGTAAGCAGAGAAACAGCGAAGCTGTGATGCTTACACAGAGAGAATTTCCTTTATGGGATGCCGTAGGCATAAGCATTGCTATGTGAAAGGAAATTTGAACGCAGAAAATAGTGGGCAGGTGCAGCACCAAGTGGAGGAACTTGCCTGACTGTGTTTACACAGGCAGAGAGGCAAGTGGAATGAAGATTTACTGTAGGGTGGCTAAAACTATGACAAATATTGTAGTATGGATTTGTGCAGGGCTATTTGGCGTAGTTTTTAGTAAGTGGTTGTAAATACTTCATACCGCTTTTCCTGTTGGAATTAAGGCTTATAATACTGTTTAATAACGTTGTTGATTACACTATTTTGCTGCTCTTTTATGTTGTTACTTTTATACTGAGTACAAACTCAGTATAGCCTCACTTCTTTCGGTTACAGACTACGGATAGCTGGGGGAATGTATTATTTTAAAAGACTTATTAAATACTCCAGTCTTTTTCTAACAACCCAAGTTTTTTTGCTAATTAAAAGTGCTTTACAAATATCAGGGTCTGTATTGCAATCATTGCTGTTTTCAATTTCTTTAAATTGTTTATTACGTATAGTTAACCATTTTATTTGACTCTCTTTTATTTTTTCAAACTCTTTGGCGCTTCTTTTGATTTTTAATTTTCGATATGTAGCATTAAGAATACTATCCATTTGGGCATAATGCAAATTTTCACAAGCAACGAAATTTGTCGTTGTATCTGCACATTGTTGGGCATTACTATCTAACTTATTTAAATCTCCTAATGTTTGACAAAAACAATTTGTTGATATTAAGCAAAAAAATATTACAATAATTTTTTTCATTTTTTATTTATTGAGTATACTGAATTCGGGTGATTCTATCATTAAGTGATTTTTTCCACTTTAAAAGAGTGTTCTCATTAATTTCTGCGTCACTTGCATTCGGATGTTTTTTCTTGTAGCTGGCGACATTTTTGGGTATTACAACAGTGTTCATGTAATTAAGCCTAGTTTGCTGAACCAAATCAAACAATTGTTTACTATCCACCTTGTTAAGTAAAGTTACTTCTTCTTTTCTAAGTTTACCATCTACTGTAATCCCTCCTCCAAATGTTGCATTATATGCTTTCTCTACTTCATTAATGCCATTACCTGATTGGACTGAAAAATCATAAATTGCATTAGCAACACTTTGGTTATTAAATTCATCCCCGTTTATTTTGTTCCAATAATGCTTTTGAAATATTATTGAAGCTTGCTCTGGAGTAAGCTTTTTCAAATTATCTATCGTTGGTTCAACTCCTAAATCAGGTTGAGCCCATTTCTTGAAATTACTGAATATAATACCTCGATTAGTAGCCCCACCTGGGTCTTGTTTTTTGAATGACCATCCTCCTTCATTCTTACTTGTTATAGCATTTGCAATCTTAAAATCAGCTTTTGAATTAGTTCCAGAGGGTGTTGTTGGAGCACTGCTTTGATTATTAGTAACTGGTTTTTTATGAATTATAACAGTGACAGGTTCTAATTTTATACTATTATCTCCTCTATCCGCAGCTTTTTGTGCTTCATCTTGATTTTTATAAGGCCCATAAACTGTCCCATTTGCTGGACCATCTTTAACTTTCCATTCTTCTAATCCATCTAAATCTATTGCCTGTATTGGACTATTCCCCGCGAATTGATATGGTGTATACCAAGGATATTTTTCCGTCAATGGGTCAACACTTAAAAACCTACCCAACCCTGGATTATAAATCCTAAATCCATAATCATAATTATTTCCATCCATATCAGGGTCTTTTTCCTTTCCATTAAATCCATACCTATATTCCCTCCCATTACTATAACTCCTTCCCGGCATACTCATTCCAAATGGATAGTAATCGTTTGCAGTAACTACATCTCCGCCTTGGTTCGTGGCACACGAAACAACAAAATCATTCTCCATCAAATACTGTAAACAAGTTATGTAAAAATCCAAAATCATCTTGGGCATATTCATAAAATCTTGCCGATGAAAAATGATAATCCAAATAATCTTTCGCCAGTTGCCATTTACCGCTTACAGGATTAGAATGTATATAAGCAAGTTTTTGTTTCGCTACTTTACGACTATAGATTTCTATACTTAAAGAATCTCTTTGCCAAATCTCATGTTTTTTATTGCCTGATATTACTTCATACAAAAAAGATCGATTTTCTAATTTCAATTGTTTTAAAAAAGTATGAGCCGTATACTTCAATAAACTTCCCTGTGGCGTTTCTTTACCATTCATTTTATCTTGAGACCAAATAAGATGAAAATGATTAGGCATTAGAACAAAACCATAAACGCTAATTAATTTTTCTTCCGATAATTTTTTAAGATAATCTACAATAACACCTTTATTATCATTTTCATCTAATAGAGGGCGCCATTTATGAATGGTTGCTGTGAGAAAATATACATTATTTAATGATGTATAAGACTTGCGTTTTTGAATAACCATCTTATGTTTATCATAAGACGATAAATTTTTCAGAATAGTTGTTTCGTGTGCCACGAACCAAGGCGAAGGGTGGCTAAAACTATGACAAATACTGTAGCGTAGATTTTGTGCAGGGCTATTTGGCGTAGTTTTTAGTAAGTGGCTGTAAATACTTCATACCGCTTTTCCTGCTGAAATTAGGGATTATAAGCCTGTTTACTAACGCTATTGCTTACACTATTTATTGCTCTTTATACTAAATTACAAACTCAGTATAGCTCTCACTTTTTATAATTACATACTACGACTAGCGGGAAAATTCATGATACTATCTATTCATAATATATATCAAAATCCAATTCTAACCCTAAGTCAGCTAAAGATTCTATAATAAATCTATTCAAAGACATTGAAGGAGTCTTAAAGTCTTTAATGTGCAATACTAAAGATATATATGTTTCAAAGCCTATATGATATTTAATTTTATTTAAAGAATCTTTATAAGGAATTAATTTAGTTAATAATGGCATTAAGCCTTCTTTAATATCTGTAATTTCAATTTCCGGAACTTCAAAAGCCCAACAACTACTTTTATTAGGTCTACCTTTATCGACACCATTAACTATCATTTGGTCACCTTTTTGCCTTATACTAGTAGCTTCAATAGGTAACATCTCTTTAATAATATCAATTCTAGGTTCTTCACTAAAAGAATTAATATACAGAATTGTTCTAAGTTTTGCCATTATTGTTTATTTAGTAAATTCACGTGTCTTTACAATTTTCCCGTCAGATAGTCTGCGCAGAAATATTTCACCCGTTTTTTTATTGTGCATCATATTCCAATCAGAACCTTTTCCACTTGGTTTATTTTGCTCTTTAAAGTCATGAGCATTATCATATCCTGCTTCTTGAGCAACTTTATCTGCCTCGCTATTTGATCTTAATTCTTTTCCTGCCTCGCTAGGTGAAACTGCATCAGAATAGTTGTTTCGTGTGCCACGAACCAAGGCGAAGATAATATGGATTTAAGCAAATCTTTATAGGAAAAAAACGCGTTAAAGGAAAAGTGGTTGGGAAGAAATGTAAGTAGAACTTCTTTTAAGTTTGTTACTTTTATCCTGAGTTATAAACTCAGAATAGCCTCACTTTTTTCGGTTGAAGACTAAGGATAGCAGGGGAAGAAAGCTATATTCCATTGATTACTTTAGCAAGCCATTGTTCGAAAATCTTCATGTAGTGAACTGTTAATTCTAAAGATAAAAAAATGAAAGTATTAAAATTTTTAATTTTCTCTTCATGATTGCTAATTATATATTTATTAGAGAGGTTGTCGTGATAAATATGAGGCTCATCGTTTAATCTCCTCACACTAATAATTTGATGATTCTCATTTATTAAAAATTTATTATAATAAGAATAAAATTGATGAAAGGAATAACTAGGCATAAACAATAAATTTAGCACATCTGTATTTTCAATAACAATAGAAAATCCAGTATTATTTTCCACATAAAACTCTGGGAAAATATAATTTTCTATTAAAGAATTGGAAGATATTTTTCTTGGTGATAAAACAAAAGAGAATTTTTCATTTATCTTCTTTTTAAATTTCTTTTTGCTACAATCATAATCTGAAAAAAAATTTAAAAACAAATCATCCAGCTTTTTTTTAAAATTATCAAAGTCAATAAAAAAATATTCTGTTGGAAAGTTACTTATTGCTTCGATTTCAGAATTATATATCCTTTTATCGAAAAAATAATATAAATTTTCAATGGGGAATTTTGACAATATTTCAAAATTCAAATTTTGATCTTCTATTTTCTGAATTCCATTAATTAAGGGATCATAAGGAAGAGGCACGTTAAAATCCCAATCGTAAAAACTGAAAATTTTTTTGTCTTGTTTAATCAATTTTTTTATTGAATATCCATTTAAAAAAACCTCATTGAAAGCCTCTGCATGTGGCAAATTTTCATCAAAATCTTTTACAAGCATATCTATGTATGCATGTATATTATCTTCTATTAATTGATTAAACTCAACCATCTCCAATTTTTTGTATTTATTTATTCTATAGCAGAGAACTTGCCTGACTGTGTTTACACAGGTAGAGAGGCAAGTGGAATGAAGATTTACTGTAGGGTGGCTAAAACTATGACAAATACTGTAGCGTGGATTTGTGCAGGGCTATTTGGCGTAGTTTTTAGTAAGTGGCTGTAAATACTTCATATCGCTTTACCTGCTGGAATCAGCCTACATGAATTACTTAATATTACCACCTCCTTGATACATTATTAAATTATCTATCTTGAATATTAATTTCAATTTCTTTACTGTTAATCAAATGAATATCTTTTTCTGACATAATTTTTAAAATCGCATCTTTGGAAAGAGGTCCCAAAATTCCATCACTTTGGAGTTGCTTCGGATTATCCTTATACAATTGTTTGTTAATTAAATAAAAAGTGTCTCTAATGATATTTTTATCATGATAATAACATTGGGCTAAAATGTAATTATCATTCCATTTTACCAAATGACAAATGCTATTTAAAATTCCAGTATCATTATAGAATATATCGCTGGTTTTTTTTGTGTTATTATAATATCCAAAATTAAAACCATTACCTAAATCATAAAATGTTCCACTCTCAAAACAACCAGTAAGGAATATAAAACTTAATACTATTACATTTTTTATTTTCATATTTTATAAATTAATTATTCCCATCTTGTTAATCCTGTTTTTGCATAACCTTTTGAAGTCCTGTTTCTCTTTTCTGTATCGTAATATTTATCATCAATTGGCTCTGTCCATATATATTTTTGATACGTGTTTGAATAAAAATTAGTAGCATCCGAGTTATTTACCCTATCATGTCCTGCCGCTGCTCTATAAAGAAAAGAGGTAGTCGATTTAGAATCTGATATAACGAAAATAAGGGATTTACCATCACTACTTACAAAAACGTCTCCTGAAAAAGCCCCAACAAATTGTGGAGCTGCTTTCATATCTTCACTCCAAGGCTTAGGTTATACCGGAACAAGTTGGATACCACATCACTTATTTTCTTTATTACAAAGTCGTTTGCTTCCAACCGGGAGTCAGTATCTTTTTTAACCGTCAGGTGATAATTGTATTCTTCCTTATGGCTGTAATTGTTATGCTCTAAAATTATCTCAACGCCAAACATAGAGCTGGAATATACTTTAGGCTTTTCACCGGAATATTTTATTGTAACACCTAATGTGCTGAATATTTTTTGAGCTACATTTCCAATTTGTTCTGGTACGCTTAAAAAGTAGTGTTCTGTCATATTGTAATGTTTAAAAGTTTATACGTGTTCTGTTACGTAAGTTTAATAACATTTTACAACTCCTGAAACAACTAATAAGATAGATATGATTTTACTACTAATTCTTTTACTGCGGCAATGCAATAAGAAAGAGTACTTAAAGATTCAACTATTTTATTTTTTCTGCAACCGATAAAAAAATAATCCGACCTGCCGTAAAACAGTATAAAAAAGCTTAAAGTACCCGCCCTGACTATATTTAAGCTAAATCCTGCTGCCTTTTATTGATAAATTAAATTGACAAATAATTAGTTTTACTGATTATTATATTATTGCAATAACTGCTAAATAGTAAAATTCCTATTCACTATAACTCCATTAATTTAAATAGGAAGTAAATTTCGGCTTTATGAAAAGGAAAGCAACGTCGATAAAGGAAAAGTGGTTGAGAAGAAATGTAAGCAGAACTTCTTTTAGGTTTGTTACTTTTATCTGAGTTATAAACTCAGGGTAGCCTCACCTTTTTCCGTTGAAGACTAAGGATAGCAAAGGAATGAAGATTTACCGAAGGGTGGTTAAACCATGACAAATACTGTAGCGTGGATTTGCGCAGGGCTATTTGGCGTAGTTTTTAGTAAGTGGCTGTAAATACTTTATACCGCTATTCCTGCTGGAATTATGGATTATATAAAATCAATAATACATATAATGACTACCTTATAAAATTTAGCTGTAAATCAGTGTATTGTTTTTCTGTTTTGTCTCACCAACTACTTTGATACATTACCATCCCTATCTTTTAATAATAAATATTTTTTTAGACTGGCTTTCATCTTTAAGTATTCTACGTTAAAAAGAAATATCATAATAATATAAACGACAAAAACAACAAATACTCCGCTTATACTATGAGATTTTATAAAAGAAAAAATAGCCAACCCAATTACCAATAAAATAAAAATTGTAAAGCCCCAGAGTGGTCGAATAGTCATCCTAATTACGGTACCATTTTCATCTGCTTTTATGTTACCGCGAACTACAGGTATAAAAGAATTTCTTCCCCTAAAAACTGGCCTGATATCAAAGCTTTGATTACTTACTCTACCTACATAAGACATGGATGATTTAATATAATTACCAAACCAAAAACCTGAGTAAGGCTCAGTTTTTTCATTCAATATTTTAATTATTGTATTGATATCTAATTCAGAATATGAAATTATCTTTTTATATGGTAGGAGAATCATTTTATTGTTTTTATTATTCAAAATTAATTTCTATTTTATTGCGACCTGTTACGCATGTACATTAAGCAAATGATTTTGACAATCAAACAATCCTAAATAATCAACACTCTCAATTACAAAAAATAGCATATAAATTAAAATCTCATTTTTATAGAAAAAAAACCTGTCTGATCGGGATTATACATTAAATCAGGGCTTTCTAATTTAATATCATTTACACTACATGCATTCTCTTTTACACGCACAACTTGAGTTTTATGTACCATCCCTATAACATTGCAGGTGAATTTATCTACAAGCACCAAAAATTCTACCGTACTACCGGCGGGTATTGACCCTATATACTTCACCTTCGTTTCGTTCCATTTTACAGATAGTGAAGCATCAATATCATGCGAGCATTTGATTGCGGCCCACTGATTAAGCGCATCGAGAATAAGATTAGCAGCCTCCATTGGTGAATTATTAATGTCTGTTACCGGGGGTACATATTTACTACTTACCACACTTTCAATATAGGGGTCAGGGTCATTACCGGAATTCACTTTCTGTATCATATTGTTTTTTTTAGGCGGTTGGCTAACATTGGAATTGCAGGCAAAAAAAAGACATCCTATAACAACCAATAAGCCGAATGTTTTACCATAATCAAAAGCATTTAATCTTAAGTTTGATGCGAATTTTTTCGAAATAAATTTGCGTTTAGTTGACATAATTTAATATTTAAATTAGGAAATAATATCTTCAAAAAGGTCGATACGAACGATCCGCCTGTTTTTATCTTCAAGTATATTTGTTTCTCTTATTATATTAATTACAGAATCACTAGATATCCTATTTTCGATCTCTAATACTACAAGCCTATAATCGCCCCTTTCTGCTTTATAGTTAATTACCTGGGTGTTTGATATGTTAAGCTTTACAAAAGGTAAAAATTCTTTCACACCGTTTTGCAATGTGTAATCAGTCCATTTTATTTCTTTAGAAGACTTATGTTCTAAAAAGGCATAAAACTCGGTTTCTAAATTTTTCTGATCGATAAGAGATGATCTATCACAATTCAAATTAACACTTACAGAATCTTTTGAATGTTCAACATAAATTGTTCTTGATCCCATAATATAAACAAACCCCGATTTCTGAATTTCGGAAAAACGACAATCTTTTGAAACTTCATTTGAAGTTCCCCCTTCGTTATAATCAAAGGAATGTTCCTGGTAATTTACCATTGCGAATTGTAAAAATGGGTTATGCATTTCCTTCCCATTTTCTTCATTAATATCCAACTCAACATCTAAATACCATTTATTTAATGCTTTATCTAACTTAGGAACATAGGTCATTATACCTAACTCTTCAACATATTGAGGTGTAAAACTTTCTAAATCACCTGATTTATTGCCGTCGTCGTCTTCCAGGTCGTAAGGATCATGAATTACAAAATTTGATTTTTGCAATAGCACTGCTTTATTTCTATATAATCCATCGTAAGGTTTTACCGAATCTGTAACAATATCTTTACCTACTACCGAGACAAGGTTGTTCTTTACAAAATAGTCATTGTATTTACTTGCTGTCTCATTCAAAACAAAACCGATTCTTTCTCCTTTTCCAGATGTTAACCTTCCTCTTTCGAAATAAAAGCGTAAACGGTTCAAAGAAGATTTTCTCATTATCTTATTTCCATCCTGATGATCTTCAATTACCGATACCAAAATAATATTCCGCTCTGCTAATTGTGGCTTAGCGGGTTTTCTATTATTTAATATCTTAACAAGAAATGCTTCTGAAGATGTTTTATTAAAATAATCTTTATGATTTTCTGAATTTCTTACCACTTCTTTTGATACATCCATGGTTCCCCAGGTTTCTGGAAAATAGGAGGTGAATTTTGATTTGTTTTTTATCCAAAACCATTTTTCAATAAACTTAGTTTCTCTTACGTCGTAACATACTTTTATTTCTGTAGTGTAATTCGTGGAATTGTTTGAGTCATTGCCAACTTTATTCAATGAATTTTCCATCAAGGAAAGATTTTCGGGAGAAAAGGAAATATCAGTTTCTAAAATAGCGTCGGAATTTTCTTCGTCGTCTATAATAAAATGTGCTTTATCTATTTTATTAACAGGTTCATTGGGTGTCCAGCTATTATTTTCAGCTATTAAATTATTAGGATCATCAACAAACTGTTCCCATTTAGCATACAGTTCAATTTTTCCGGTAGGCACAGTTTCTTGAATATACCTGGCTATATTATCTTCAGTTTCATACATATCCAGTTGTTCAATATTGATCGTATTTATTAGTGTCAGGAAGGTTTTTCCTATTTCTTTTTTAGTAAAAAGAGTATTATTGAATTTTGGAACAACTAAAGGGCGCTGAGTGGCATGGACTATACTAAACTCTAAAGGTGGCGTTAGCAGGTCGTTATTTCCGTACTTTGTAAAATCATTATAATTTCCGTAGGTTTCAAGTTGACTTTCGTAAACATCATCTAGTATTGTTCTTGCTGTAATGAACAATTCTAATCCTTTATCTACAGCAATAAAAATTTTTTCATTTTCTACCATTAGCAATTCCTCTTCAATGTCTTTTATAATAATTCTCCATGCATTTATTTTAGGATACTTGCCAGAGAAATAATATTCATTTTCTTCATACTTCCCGTAATCCTTTGCCTTTTTTGTTCTGTTCTTATCAAGAAAGAATTCCAACCTGAATCCTTTACTTAACGGATCTGGTAAGTAGTTTATAATTTCATCGTGCTCCCAACTGTCGGGTATGTACCACTTATTTTCATCAGGATAAAAATCTTTCATCCTGGTAGATCCTTTTATTGCCTCTTCAGTAGTATATTTTTCCTTAGTATTACTTCCATCCGCATTTTTCTTAAAGTCATTTTCAATAACCGGAAAATGATATTTTAAATACCAATTGTATGATTCTTCTCCATCCATTTCAAATATCTTATTATGCCAGAATGCATGCTCAAAAGAAATTGCCGGCGGCAAAATATACCGAACTGATCTTTGATGTGTTTTATAAGTTCTATCATTATCTTCATTATAATTTCGAATAACCAAATGGTATAACGATTCACCTTCCCGTCCCTTCACCGCCCTTTTTCTCTCTATTTTTTCATCTTCTTTTTCTTCTATATAATCTTCCAGCAATTGATCCTGCAAAAAAAACTGAATTGGCTTAACAGGTTCATTTCTTTTAAAAGTAAAGCTGACTGAGAAGTTGTCATGCTTATTAAAAATATCAGAGTAGCCTAATTGATAATGCTTTTTATTAGCACTATTTTTAAGTGCTATTGAATTAAAGCTGATCCCCCATCCATTTTTATATTCTGGTACTTTGCAAATACCATAGCTATTGCCTAATAATAACTTTACGTTTTTATCGTAGGAGTATCCTATGGTTATATTCTTATTTTTTAATTCAATTTCTTCCTCATTCACTTTTTTGTTAAGCTCAATATTGTGCCCGTTATTTGATATACTTCCATGATACCTAACTCCACTTGGAAAATAGTCTTCTTTAAAAATCTTCATAAAAAAGCGACTAACAACATCCACTGATTCAGAGACTGCCCCTTCTAATTGGCTGGATTGAAAATTAGTTTCGTCTTCTTTATTTGAAAAAACACTTGGCATTCCAATATTTTCGCCACCCCATGTAAGAATGGCTGTATCTACCAACACAGTGGGAGCAATTTTATTATTGCTATCCTGTACCAAAGCATGTATCCCGGTATCAGTATGAATTGAGAACTCTTGGGTTTTGAAAACATCCGGAATAGAAATTGAATTTGAATCAATATCTTCAACAATAACCTTCCTGTTTCCTAATGAGCTTATTTCTATATTTTCACTTTCATTCGTTCCAAACCGGAACCCTCTAATAATATCTTTTTCAAATAAACCGGAATCAGTATCATTAAAAGCTAATGCTCCTTCTGAAAGACTGAGTTTTAAATTATCCTTTTGAAGAGCATTATTTATTTCTTCGTCCACCTTAAAATTATACAAATTCATCCCCCTGGTGAGTGCCATTGTATCCAGTGTAATAAATTCTTTGTAGTATTTGTACCTGTCAGATTCATTTTTAGTATCATCAAACTTTTTTTGCAAGTTTTCCAACTTACTCTTTAAAGTATCTAAACTTTTTAGTTTTGCTCCAATGTCATAATTAGCAGTCGAAAAATTTTCCGTAAGCCAGGGTTCTTTAAAAGTATTACTGTAGGTATCCGTCAATTTATTTTTCCTACTCATTAAAATAATTTCTTTTAATGAGTTGTCTTGATTTTGCTGTATGCATCCATATTCCATCCAGGAAACCAGGTATTGCCAATTTAACAAAGACTTTCCATCTATAGTAAGCAGGTTGTCGAACTCATTTTTCTTGCTTAATCTAATAGAAAATTCTTTATTTGATATTCTATTTTGGATTTTCTCTATGTTAACGATAGACCTTAAAACATCAGTTGATATTTCAAAATCTATTGTGGTATTAAAAAGTCTCTGTAAAATCGGGTTAGATGAAATAAAAGAGAAAACATTCATAATATTATCAGGCGTGCTGTATATTTTTAAGGTATCCCCGTCTAAACCAAAAATTCTTTTTGAAATATAGTTGTTCGTATGCTCAAAATTCTGTTTGCTATATTCATGTATGCCTGCAATTAAAGATTTAGTTTTTTCAATTGAGTCCTCTAATACACTAGCTGAAGCGGCAATTCTTTCCATTGCCTCGTTAAATGGACTTGAACTTACTTTTATATCCTGGTTCATTTTTACCAGATCAGAGAAAACTACATTAGGTTTTTTCTCAGTTATAAGTGGCATTACTTTTTGAATAATTCCGACATTACTCATAACATTTCTGGCTTCTATTGATGCACTGGTATTTGATAAATAGTTTGTAAGGTTTGTAGCTTCATCGTCAGGCAAAAATAATTTCCAGTAAACTTCAGGATCATTGAAGTAATCTTGAAAGCAAGGAACTACTTCTAAATCCGGTTCGTTATTAATTAAAATATAAAAACCCTTCCTTATTTTTTTTACAACATCTGCATAGTGCAGAAAAAATTTTTGAAGATTGTATGGATTCGGAAATGTATGATCTGTCCCATTATCAGGATAGTTGGACAATAAATCCAGGCAAAGCGAAAAACGAAAGGCAGTTCCATCTTCATTTAAACCAAAGGGAAGTACACTTGTAAGTATAACAGGGTTTACAACTTGGTCTGGCATAATCTAATTATTTTAATTATAAGATTGTAAATAATCTAACCACTCCTTTTTAGACAATGGTATTACCGTCCTTTTAATAGTATTTTGAGATCTATTCAGAGAATCAGTAGAATCCATATTTACCAATCCGCGTCTTTTATCTACAGGAAGCAGCATAGCAGCATGACTAACTAATTGTGCATTTTGTTGATTACCGTCCGACGCATCATTTCCGGGTGTGGCTCCTGCAATTTTTTTGTAATATGATGCTTGAAAAGATAATTTAAAGAAACAACCCAACTTGATCTCGTACGAAACTGTGCAACGCCCTTCAACATAATTGTTTTGACTTTTTATGCCCATATAAAAACGAGCATTGATCATAACAAACCATAATTGTACTCTCCCTTCACATAAAAAGTATCCTTCGATAGTTATTCCAGTATCGTCTTTTTTATAATAAAGTCCAACAACAAGCTTTACTTCTCCCCTCAAAGGACCAAGTGATAATCCGAAATATCCCCCAAATTCAAATCCTATTTCTATCTCTGTAATTCCTCTTTTTGGTTCAGCTATTAAACCAAAAAAACCAAACCCTGCATAAATACCTACAGCCATTCCAAACTTGTCATCTTTTCTTGCCAATGAAAAGCCTAATTGTAATGGTTTATTATCAAAATACAGCCAGAAATCAAAATTTAAAGTGAGATTAAAGAAATTAAAGCCCGGAGTTTTAATACTGGGGATGGGTAATGTGTACCCAATATTTACATTAGTGGGTTGAATTTTAAGTCTAAATGCATCGCCCATGAGCGACTGTAGCCAACTTTCAAAAGCTTGTACAAATGACAGTGCGCCGGCAAACTGAACGTCCCTGATCTTTACTTCAAACTTTGGCTTTTGATTTGTGCCTGCTGAAAAACTAACTTCATTAAAGTTAATTATCATTGACCTAAATAAGCTTAACCCAAAATTGTTCAGCTTATTTTCTGCAAGCGTTTCTACTTTGCTTACTACTAATGGAAATTTATTGGGCTGAAAGTAGATTACATTTTTAACGTTAACTGAAAATGTAGTTTTAGGATTATCTGAAGCTAAAAAAGCTACTATGCCAAAATCAGCATTTTTTATAGATGCAGTTTGCCAATTGAAGTTGACTTCTTTTTTAGTTAAAGCCGCAAGTTTGTTATAAAGGTCTTTTGCTTCAGCCAGATCATTTATGAGCTCTACTTTTGAAGGATCGTTTAATATTTGATCATTTAGATAAGTGATAAATTTTTGAACTTGTTCAATTACGTTTTTAGCTGCTGTATCTATAAACTTGTTTAACTTATTTTCATATTCCGTTTGGCGGTCTCTAAGATCTTTTTTAAAGCCAACAAGTTCACCCTTCACTTTGTCTTCAATACTTTTCTCTTTCTCTTTTATTTTGTTAAAAACTTCATTTGCCTGTACTATTTGAGGATAAAATATTGAGCTTAAATATTCAGTTATTTCATTTTGATGCAACGCTACTTTATCATTAATAAGTTTTAAAAAATTACCTTTCGACGACCCATTAGAATTTTCAGCATCTAAAAAAAGCTTATAATCGTTAGCGCACTTTGTTTGCAGATCAGTCCAGGCTTTTTGAACTGTATCCCGGAGAGTATTTAAATTATTATTATTGATTATTGCTGTTATATCTAAAACTGCGTCCCCTAGTTTATCTTTTTTGCTTCCTACTTTACTTTGAAGTGCATTGTAATCTTTTTTAAGAGTTTCATATTTATCTATCCAATAAAATAGTTCGCTGCCAAGAACCAGGTCATAAATATTATCAAGCTTGGCAAGCTGCACTGAAATCTGTCTTTCATATTGATAAATTATTTTTGATTGGGTATTTTTAAGATCGCTTAAAAGTGTTTTTATAGCGTTACGCTTTTTTTGTTTAACGTCTAAAACATCGTTATAGATTTTTAAGGATTTTTGAAGATCGTCATACACTGTATTATATTGATCAATCGATATTTTATTTAAGATCAAAGCTGCCTTGCTATCAATTTCCTGTTGAGCAGCTTCTTTGTATGAATTGTAAATATCGATCAATGAAGAGTTTCCTTCCTTGATTATTTTTGTAATCTCTTGCTTTATATCATCATATTTTTTAAAATTTCCTTTATTATCAAAGACAAGGTCTTTGTATTTTTTTATATCTGCATTTTCCCCATTGCCATCAAATAAAAAAGACACAAATGAGGTTACAATGTTTATGGCCTTTTTATCTTCATCTACTCCTTTACCCAAATCAATCAAAAGCTGATCAGTAAAAAAAGCATATATCTGGTTTCTATTTCTTGGGTTGGTGAGAGCAGTGTCTTTTAAATCGGGATCTATAGGATCGTAATCAGTGATTGCTTTTAATAGCTTTTCTATACTTTTTATTACCTGCGTTATAACAAAATCAATAGCTTTATCAACATCAATTGATATTTGGTTAATGATATCATTGTAGCCGTTTGCAAAATAATTTTTATACTCTTCAACTTTATTATTGATCAAATTCTGTATATCTGAAAATTGAAACTGATCATTGAGTTGATCTTTTAGCAGTTTAATTTCGTTTTCCGCATCATTGATCTTTTTTACAGTATCATCAATTTCCGCTTTTAAATTTTCTATTTCTTGTTTTGCAGCATTGATACTTTCCTGGAATTTGTTATTATAATCCTGAATCTTTTTTAAGATTGGTAAACTGTCTAATTGCCCCTCGATCTGGCCGGCAACATTCTTTATATCATTTACAGGCGCTTCGTATTCTGGGAATACTTCTTTTAAAATATCCAAAAGACTAATCCCTTTAAATATTTCGGGTGCTTGCCTTAATAAATCACCAGGGTTAAATCTTTCTATTTTATCTAAAGAGTCTGAAGCATTTTTATATTTTTCATTAATCTTTTTGCCTACTGAAATACTTTGTTTTACAAGTCCGATACATTGTATATCGAAATCAGGATTTATTAAACCTCCGATCTTATCACCCGCTCCCGAAAAGGCCTGCTTGATCTTAGTATATGCTCCGGTTAATGTTGTTTGTTCCCATTTTTTTGTTTCCCCATTAAAATGTAAAACATCTTCCGCATCACGAATAAATTTTTCTGTGTGATTAAAAATCAATCTTGCTTTATTATAAATCGATGGTTTGCCGTTTTCATTGACTATTATACTACAGTCTGGTGGCGGTTTTCTTACGAAGCCCTGGTAGCCATACTTAACAAAATCCTCATTGTATTCGATAATAGAGACCAAAGGTTGATCTGAATAACTTTGAATGTTATCGATATATAGTTGAGCCCTTTTTACTTGTGGATATAATGGAAAAATCCGTTCATTAAAAACTGAACTTACATTAACTATCTTACCGCTATCCTTTACCTTTTTATTAGCAGCATCGTATTCTAATGTCTCTCCAGAGGATTCTAAACATAAACTGAAATAGTATTCTACAAAATCTGTTTTAGCTACATTGGACTTATTTTGCAATTGCTCTTGATTGTTATTAGATTGGTATGCTGGAATAAAATCTTTTGTAAAAGCAATTTCAGAATTTATAAAATTAATTTGACGCCTGATCAAAGGCTGATCAAAAAACAGTTTTTTAAAAATTTCGGTTGCAAAAACACTCTTACCTGTTTCAATAATATCTTTCCGGATAAAAAGAAATGAGCTTGAAAATTTGATTTCCTTATTATTCCAATCATACCCGGTAAAATCCATAAAACAATCTTTATGAATACCGTCTTCTTCTATTTCTAATACCCCCCAAAAAGCCTGGGCACAATCAGAAAGAGGATAAGCGCAGGCTTCCGGTAAATCTGTTTTTATTGGTTTACTTACTGTGCTTGTAGAAACTACTTTTTGAAACATCCATCTTTTATAATGTGTATTCCAGTTTTCCGGTAATTCATTCAAACCCCAGATTTCCCGATCATCCCAAACATCATTTTCCTTAATTGAATTATCATTGCCATCATAAATATCATCATAACTATGAACTATTGTTGAAGGTTTTTTTAAACTTTTTCTTACCTGAATATAATTATAGGGTTCTGACGGGTTGGGGTCGCCAGGAATAAATAAGCCAGGATCAAAATAAACAATCTCTTTTTCTATAATTTCTACATACTCCTTAAACTCCATGTAGGAAATGCCCTGTTCAATTTTTCGTTGGCCTATTTTAACATGCAAAGCCCTTTGCCCTGTACAAGAAATCACTCCAATTCTTGCAACTTTGATATATTCATCTCTACCAAGTGTAATGTGGTGCTCGTATTCCGCAAGGCTTGTTCCGGCAGGAGGAGTGTAATTTTTATAATGAAACTTGGCAATGGCTCCTAAGCCTGTAAATGTTAACCCCTTTGTTTCAATATTCCATTCCGGGCCTTCATTATAAGCATTTTCCCTTCCAAGATTTGATATATACGTTAGTTCTTGTTTATCTATAAATGTGGGGAGAAAATTAAAATTGCTTTTTTCACAGTCTCCTTTTGCTGGTGGACATGGTATTGGTGTGTTATTATCATCTGTACAAATTTCAGTAGAATTTGTAAAGCCGGCAGGTCTTAATGATGGATCATACCTATCCCCAAATGCTTTATTATTTTCAAATTGCTGAAACCACATTTGAGTATTCCAAATTTCCTGAACCGATCGAATGACTTTTCCTTTGGAAGAATTATAAACAAATCTTTTTATCTCAACAGCGGGTTTGGAAAAAACTGTTTTTACCTGTTTTCCTGTATCCTGGCCACTATAAGGAGTTAAAAAAAGTCCTTGAGGTATTTCAAGTAATGTTATTGGAAAATTTTCTTCCCCTACATTAAAAAGTGTTTGGCAGATATGCTTGTAAAAGGCTATTATTTTATCTTCCTCTTTTTCCGTTTTATAGTTATTAATATTATCATCAATTTCTAATGGATTTCCTGATTTTTTAAAATTAGTTAGCCCATTAGCTATTGTATCTGGTGGTATATTAGTATCTCCATTAAACTTATGATATTGGCTCGCAGAAGGTATAATTAACTCGTAGTATTTTTTATTGTTCCAATCAAGCAAAGTGTTTATATCGCTTAATTCAATCCGCCTTTTTTCGTTAATTGAAGTTCCGGGAAACAATGTAAATGCTAAATAGGAAAATCCTGAAATTTTTGAAGTGACGTTTTTGTTTTTATTTAAATAGTTATCATTAAAATCCTTCTCTGATAACAATTCTTCAGAAATATGTTGCTGAGGGATTTTAACGATCATGTAACATTCTAAGCCCGTTTTAAGAACCAATTGTTTCTTATTAATTTTTGCATTGATAAAATAAAAATGAAGATTGGTTAAATTGTTATCAAAAAAATGAAAATCATCATCTTTGAATCCGTTGAATAAGAAACCTTCATCAACCCCAATGCAACCTGCTAAAAAAGTAACAAGTGGCGAAAGCGCAAAAGCAGAGAGAGTAGTATCCGCTACAAATTTACGACGTGATATTTTTGAAGGAATACCCATAATTGATACTTATTTTAGTGGATTTATTTATTCATTAACTAGGTGTCAAACACTAATATCTCCAATTTCAGATACTCGTTTTAAGCCGCCCCATTGTTCAAAAAGATTGGTTGCATTTTCAACAATTTCATTATATGTTCTTGGTTTGTTGTTTCCACTGTTGAGAAAGACTATATAAAAAAAATCTTTTCTATTAGAGCCGCCTGTTTTAGGATTTGCATTAATCCCTAACATTTGTGCAGCCTTGATAGACATCTCTCCAAGTTTATTTTGTGGACCGATCTCTGAGAAAATTGCAGGAATATGGTTTTGAGTCTTTTTGTCAACTACATATGCAAAATCACCAAGTCTGGCCCCATGACCTTTATTTGAAGGAAGTACTATGTACGGTATTTCATTAGCATTAACATAACATCGTTGATCAGTATCCGGAAACTCCTGCCAATTTCCTTGAGCTGTTTGTGATACAAAGAAACTAGGTGCCGGCTCTTCTGCACTCTGAACGATGGGGTTGTTTTCTTTATCAGTTACAATCCCATACCATTGCCATGAGTTTAAATTACTATCGGTGGGAGCATTTTTATATGGAGGTTTTCCCGCATTTGCTAAATAATCAATTCCCATATCTCCTATCTTATATGCATTGGGCGCGCCATCTGCACATATTGCTGCCTTTGACTGAAAAAAAAAGCTATTTTCTTCAGGATAGTAAAAGCTTTGGTATATAAGCTTATTAGGTTTCCTATATTCAAAAAGCGGAAAGCATTCTTTTCTCTGTTTGTTAACCGATAAATAGTTTTTCTCTGTTATTTCACGTTTAAGATCGGGACGAAATTTTGAGAATAAATTTTCTATATTAATTGGATCATGTGATTCATTAGGCAGTGCATCAACCCATGCAAAAATTACTTTATTATTATTTATAAGAGCCTGGCTTGCATTTTCCTGAACAGCATCACCAGTAGTATTATAATTTGAAGCTGAACAATGAATAACTTTTATTGGCTTATGGTATATGTCAACTTCTGTAATTATCCCAATATGCCCTTGATGATTAATCCCATCGATTGAATAATCACCGTAAACTGCGATGCATCCCGGTATTGGATTTGTAATTTGGGTAAGTATACCTGCGGAGTTTTGAGCATCTTTATAAACAGCTGATGTTTCAAACCATCCTCTTCCGTTTTCGCCATTTATTGTTGCATAAAATTGGTTGGCAATATGCCTATTAATTCCCAAACACCACGCAACGAACCCGCTACAATCTAATTGTGTTCCATTGAATTGATCGGGTACTTGATCTGGATTAAAACCACCCTGACCTAGTTTGTAGGTAACGTGTCGACCCAATAAACTTCTTGCTCTATCCAATAGTTGTTTCGCTGTAGAAGGCATACTTCTTAAATTTTATAATGTTATAAATAGTAGGTGCTATCAATTGCTACTACGGTCATTATCATTTAATATGATCAACTCTTAAATTATGGTAAAAGAAATGGGAATCATTATAAGCAATTGATGTTTTGTAACCCTGTTTGACAGAGTTCCTCAAAAAAATATTTTTTCTTATAGGAAGAGAGGGTTATAATCTTTTTAAGGATAAATTAGAATGTGACACAAACTAAAAATTTCAATTTGAAATACCAAGTAGTATTTTTAAGGTGATTTAACTGATTTGGAATAACAAAAAATGTTTGAAATGCAATATGAATATAACTTTATAATAAAAAAGATTATAGAGATAGCTTTAAGTTTAACTGGATTTTTTGTAGTTATAATTGTAATTTAATAGTCAAACTATCATAATATAGTAAAATTACCATTTCTTATCTGGCAGCCAAGGAAATAAATAGGGAAAAAATATTTAATTGAGAAAAATCTTTTTTATTTAATTCTGATGTATAAAATATGCAGAGTCCTAACGTTGTTTCGTTTTAATAACAAAAACAAACACTTTTCTTTTATTATATTTTTTGGTGAAACATTTCGATTTTTTATTTATAACCTGCTCTAAAAAAACAGGATAAATTTATTACTTTCAATAAAAATCACGTTAATAAAAGTAACCTTTATAGTTCCAAAATAAATATTTTAGCAAGAACAATTCTAAATTCCAATAAAGCATTTCAAAAACGTTTTAAAAACGTTTTGTCTGATAGTAGTGAAGCAACTGTATATATTATGGCATTAGTTAGTATCAAATATTTGAAAAATTGCAAGATCTGTGGTGATAAATTTTTTTCAACAAGAAATCATGCAATAACATGTTCTCCAAGATGCAGATTCATCTTATATAAATCAAAGCTAGATATAGAGGATTTTATTAGTCAAATTGATTATAAAATAATTAAAATAAGTAATGAAAAATTAAAACTTAAAGCTGATTATGTAGAAAGCTGTAAAATGAAAGACACAAAGGGAAATATATTTGAGCTAATTGATGGCTTTGTTGATTCTTCAGAAATTATTAAAATATTTATCTTTCGAAATAAAGCATTAAGATATTTGGAAACCTGGTTTGATTACGAAATGGAAGATTTATCAGTTAAATTTTATGCATTTTAGTGAAAACCATTATAACACGTAAATGTGATAAAATATGAACCTCAATTAATGCTTTTCAGAGAAATTCTCACTTTTTTTCCATCGTCTGAATTTAATATTATTGCTCGAGGTTTCGAATTTACCAAAATCAAATCATAAAAAGGATCTGAATCCGAAAAAAAATTGGTATACGTACAATATAAGCACGCACTAGTATTCATAGATGGAAAATAATGGTTGGGAATGATTATTTTCATTTTCCACAGAGAATCCATACTTATTGAATTTAGTAAACATTTACTTGTTTCTACAAAATAATTTCCTTTCTCTTTAACAATAAAATTAGAATTTAAACAATAAGAAAAACCTAATTTTTTTTTAAATAGATTTTTAAAATTCTTTTTTTTAAGCTTTAATTCTAAACTATGTAAACTTCGTTTGCATAACAGTTTTCCACTTGTAGAATAGACAACTATATTATAAGGACTGGCAGCTATTTTAGACAATCCTACAATAATTCCTAAATTTTGTAAATAAATAATATGTGTAAGTGGAATAGTGGGAATATTAAAAGATGACTTATTAGATTCAAAAATTAATCTAGATGATTGATTTAAGCTATCGTTGAATATTTGATCAGCTGTATCGTTAATTAATTTTCTTTCTATTTCTTTTGATGCAATATGATAATGGGTTATTTGGTAATCATAGTTATTAATCTTTATTGTGTCAATGAATAAATCTGGTAGATTTTTTTTCCTTATAATAAAACTATCTCCAATAGGCACAAATGTATCTATAGCGTTTGCACTTGTACCAATAGTTGTACGCCACAAATAAACCTGGCAAAATGACTTATGAATGAACATTAAAAAGAATATCAGTATTGCCATTTTTTTCATAAAATATATTGTTTTACTTATCTTTTAATTCCATCGTCATCTTTTATAGTATGTCCTGCATTTTCTTCTTCACAACGCCATTTATCATATCTAGTTGCATCATTAACTTGATTTACCCCAATTTTTACATTTTTAAGGTTATTTAAATATCTTAAACCACCTTTATGATTTGTCCGGATTGGTTGATATGTCGGATTCTCACCATTATTCTTTTGTTCCCAACTGTTGATTTGACGAACATATACATTTTCCTTTGTTTGGATATTTTTCTTTTCTTCTTCCGTATCAAATTGGGCATCATATCCATATGTTAGAGTGGCACTTGCTTTGAACTTTGTAATCGCATCTTTATCCTTTTTACTTGCCGTTAATGCATCATCAGCATCCTGTGCATGTCCTAGTTCATGAAGTAATACTGTAGAAGGAGATAGAAATCCTTTTAAAAATCCATGATCATCTTCAACAGAGAAATCTGTGTTAAAATCCCAATTTAGCGAGCCTATTATATCTTCTCCATCTTTATTAGTTTTACCTAAATTATCAACGTTTAAATCAAATGCTTTAGAATCTGCCGCAGTATTTTGCTCATTGGCTTTAAGATAAGATATTTCAACTATTCCTTTTGAACTTGCTAACTGATTCCATATCTTGGTTCCTTCTTCTGTATGCATATTATAAACACATGCTTCGTGAATTTTCATTACGATTTCCGGGCTTCCTTTTGGAGGTGCAATCCCAGGCGTATAATCATAATGACCGCCAGCATAATAAATTCTAATTATTTTACCAGTGGGGTCAATAAATGAAATAGGATTATTTGCGGTATAATTGTATGGGCTCAAATCTGGATACTTCATTTGTAGAGGATCTAAACTCAACCATCTTCCAGTTCTAGTATCATAAATTCTTGCTCCAAAATCCAAATCACCACTTGCAATGTCTTTATCTTTTTCTTTCCCATTAAACCCATACCTATACTCACTTACATTGTTATAACTTCTTCCAGGCATATCCATCCCAAAGGGATAGTAATCATTAGCATTAATTACATCTGCTTTATAATAACTTGCTACAGGTATTGGTTCGTTTTCTACATAATCAGTACATGGTTGCAACATAGGGTCAATGTAAGCCGTGAATGACACAAAAGGATTTTGATCTACTGCATTAAAACCAGGTTGAAAAACTATACTTTTCCTTGCCACATAAGTTAGTACAGCATTACGATAAGGTACAATTAAATCGTCTTTCGCACCTCCGTTTTCGCAACCGCCATTATTAGCGTCACTACCGGGATATATAAGTATCTTCCTATCGCTTACTGTAACTAATACATTACCTAAGTGATTGCTGAGTTCAAAAAGCTTTTCTCCTCTTGTAAAGGTAAACAATGCAGCTTTGGTATCATCATTAAATAGCTCTTTTAATCCATAACCCGCATCAATGTTTACTTGTACGGGGGAAACAGATTGAGTTGTTACCATTCCCAAACGGGAACTTCCATATATATATGTCTCGCTTTGTACAAAACCTTCATTGTCATTAGGCGTATAAATACTCATTACGTTTCCCGATGCATCCCGCACATATAGAGTAGTTTTTGAACCGCCTGCATAAGTACTTATTGTTTTGGATATCCTGTTTCCTGTTGCATCATAACTATAATTAATGTATGTTATGCAATTATGACATCCTGATCCAGGATCTGTATTTTTAGTCACCTGTTGTATTTTCCCATATACATTCCATGTAATATCTGTAATATCTGATGCTTTATCTTCTTTCAAGTTTCCAATCTGATCATACGTATAGTTATCATTATGAGATTGATTATCTATATCATCTGTATAATTATTACTAATAGTTGGATCATCTTCAACCTGTGCTAATTGATTTGTATTAGCATAATAATTATAATTCAATTTATCCATTGATTCAGGCATACTTATCGCTGGAGCGCCATTTCGATCATAAGTTCTGATATTTCCATTAGGATCGTAGGTGGCTACTTCTGCATAATCATGAATATTACTGGCAGAAGCCCAACTATTATTTTGCAATCCACTAAAAACTTTCATACTGACTATACGGTTTAACTGATCATAGCCAT
Source organism: Ferruginibacter albus (assembly GCF_020042285.1). Taxonomy (NCBI): domain Bacteria; kingdom Pseudomonadati; phylum Bacteroidota; class Chitinophagia; order Chitinophagales; family Chitinophagaceae; genus Ferruginibacter; species Ferruginibacter albus. Next base: position 1,374,766 of record NZ_CP083388.1, on the reverse strand, counting down.
AATTGTAAAATAACGGATCTGCGTTTGTTGTAGCTGGATCACCTTTCAACAGCCCCGCATTATTAATACTTATCCCTGCAATATTGCCATTATAAAGAGATTTAAAACTTCCATCGCTGATAATATTAGCAAACGCACTTGTTCCACTAATGGAAGAGTAGTCTTTTGCTCCTGCTGCTGAAGATAAATTATCATAATAATGTAATGCAAATCCATAAACATCACGAGCTACTGGATTAGGTCCTAAGGTTCCTGTTGATGGTGAGCCATCTTTTCCAATATCCGTAGTACCGTCGAGGCTTGTACTATTAACACCTTTTAACCAACCTTGCAAAGTATATGCATAATCTAAACCTTGTACCTGCAATTGACCTAATATAGTACGGGCAAGTAGTCCATGTTTGTAATAATTGTATTTGGCATCATGCTCCCACACTATTTGATCTTTACTTGTTTGTACTTCAATCAGCCTATTTTCTGCATCATACATATACCGGTGATAAAAAGCATCTAACCGGTTAGGTTGATAGCTTACCTGGTTTACTTTACCACTTAGCAGATCATAATCATAATCAATTGTTTTAAAGCGATTAGGATCTCCTATTGGAACTACTCCCTTATAATCTTGCAATAATGTGTTTACATTCCCATGGATATCATAAGAATAGAAAGTGCCCGTGTAATAATCACCGTCAGGATTGGATGGTGATGTTGCTATAGACGTATAGGTAGTATAACTAACCCTGTTACGTAAATTTTGTTGGTCTGTAAAATCAGTAGTAGGATGATTATTATGAAATAGGTCATACCAAACATCATAATGAGTACAAGTTATTTGCTCCCTGGAACCATAACTATTATTATTAAACCAGGTTTCGTATGGCGTAGGATTGCTACCAACTCGCACACTGGAGCTAATTGTTTGGTTCATACTATTTGCAGCCTGTGGCTTTTGTCCTACTTCTATAATTCTTCCCAAACCATCGTATACTGTGTAACTATATTTATTATCTATTTTTTGTTGTGCATTTTGGCTCACAAGCAAGCGACCTAATCTATCGTACCAAAACAATGAAGTATTGGCATCAGGAGTACTTTGCGCAATTACCTGATTAAGGCTATTGTAACGGTAATTTGTACTTAAAGTATGAGTAGGAACATAAGAACTACCAGCTAACTTAGCTGCTTCTACTGCATCTGTAAAAGTCTTTGTAAAATTAGGATTTACACCTTTCGGAGGCACGGTTTTAACTAAATTACCAGCCTGATCGTAGTAATATAAAGTGTAATGATATTCTTTGGGTTTATACGTTACTGAAAATGTTTCTATACTTTGGACACCCAGGCATTTTGCACGATAATCAGTTTCAAAATTTCTGAGCAAATATTGCATCTGTAAATTATAAATATGTTTTGCTATTGCAGCTGCCATATCATCTACTTGCTTACATTTATTCTGTGGCTTAATATCAGAAGCATCAGTAAGCGGTTGACTGCTTTTACATACAACTGTTTGCGAAGCATTAGTGTTGGAAGAAAATTGGCTAAGAGTACAGCCATTTTCATTTGCTTTCTTAAAGTAATCGAGCCAAGTTAATTGAAATCCTGTTTTATAATTTACAAACCTTGCGAAAGACTCGTTTATAGCAATTTCACTTTCAGTAAATGAAATATTATCAGCAGGGGCAAAAACCGGCAAGATATGAAATTGATCATAGTATTGTTGAATATAAGAACTCAACTGAGAACAAGTTAAACATTCTCTTACATAATTACATTGTAAATAATCAGGTATTGGCTGGGGATAAGAAAATGGTGCAAATGGAGGTGTACTAGATGCTTCTTCGCCATCTGTACCTGTGGGACGGAATTGTAGACCTCCATCACAATAATCTTCGAGTGCATTATACAAATCTTCGGTAATGGTTTGCCCATATTCTTGTTTTAGATAGGCATTAACAGAGAAATAATTAATATGCCCCGCAATTTGTTCTTTTATCTGTGAAAATTGGGTACAGTAACAATCATCAATATGATCTGTGATAGTAGGTATTAATTGTGGGGACTTCCCATAAGGTTTTGGACTTTCTATGACGTATGGGTTGCAAAAATTGCTAATATCAATAGGTGGGTTTACAGATGCAAATACATCGGTTATGACGTCTTCAAAACTTGAATAGTTGCCAGTTGGGGTATTAGGCGCATTAGAAGAGCCATAAGGATTATTGACATCAATACTTCTTTCACAAACCGACTCCATTCCATCTATAATTCTTTGAATAATTTGATCTTTATCACTTCTGCTTGCTAATTGATCGCATTGTAGTAATTCATTCGTCCATGTAGCAATATAAGCTTCACACTGACTTTGTGGTGATGTTGTTGGAAAAACTGATGTGCTATGAGTAGGGTCATTATACCATGAATTAAATCCACTTTGTGTCGCAATTTGATCATTATTAACAGGAAAACGAAGTATATAGTGTTTGCTTATTAACTGATCGGCATTAGAAAGAGGTACATTATAATCGATATATTGATTTATATCTGATTCTCTCGCGGAAGAATACATACCTTGAAAATTTGTCCAAAACTGGTTAATTTCCACACTATTAAGTAACCCGGAGTAATAGGATAATACTTGAGGCTTAGATGGAGCATTTTGGCAGTCATTTGTAAAGGCAGTAGCATCACTTGGATTAACAAGGCCATCTCTCCTGCCAATTACACTACCATAAGCAGCTTGCCACATATTTACTTTGGCTCCTCCTGCTAAAGCCATGTAGGTACTGCTAATTTCCTGAAGCTTTTTTATCATATTTGTCCTAAGCATTTGGGCTCTTGAATCACCAGTTAAACACATTTGATAAAATGGATCATTATCAACTATGGAAGTAGCTGTAGATAAATATTGTCCATAAGCTGTAGCATAATCCATATTCTTGAATCTACTATCCCAATCATATACTGACTGAAGGTTTTGTTCGGCAAAAAGCAATTTTTGATACTCTGGGTGATAAGGTAATAATTGTTCTTCCCATTGATCCTGAAATTGATTTGCGAAATCGGCAATCGATAATTGAGTTGGATCTGTTGCAGCAGGATAAACATTCCCTGATTTGTCAAGATAAGCCCCAACTGTTCCATCTTCTTTTTTAGGAAGTTTAAATAAAGGTGTTGGTCTTGTTGCCCCTATATAAAGAACATCATACAACGCATAAAATGGATTAGTATCTCCTGTTGTATTACCTGTAGTATTAATATTTTGTACTTGATCAGCTGGGAGTTTAAGGTTATCTAAAGCATATTGACCAAAAAACGGTTTCATATCATGTAACATTAATTCACGTTTGCTGACATTTAAATGAGATATATTAGGATTGAGTGCATTACATCTCGCACGTTGTGTACTAAAATTTTCTTGAATTTCATTTAAAAGCTCAGGCGATATGGCTCCGTTAGGATCTATATGAAGTGATGTTAAATAGTTATTTTTATATGCGGTAATATCCCCTGTGTTGTTGGGGTCTCCGATATTGTCTAAACACTGTTGGCATGTTATATTTTGAGCATCTGGATTTCCACAATCAGACGATGCTTCTAGGGTTGCTTTAATACTATTGTAAATAGCGTCATAGTTGACCTGGCATATAGCATCTTTAATATAAAGTTGCTTATTGGCTTCCAGGCTTTCATCACTAATGGTTAATGTTTTTCGTATAGAATAAGATCCTGGAGGTAGAGTATAACAAAAGATTATTTGACTGTTTGGAGTAGAATTATTTCCACTACACTCATCTGTTACATTATCACTTTGGCTAAATAAAGGGGTTGGTGTACTACAATCATCATCAGGATTCAATTTAATATTATTAAACTTTTTTGTAAGTATCACAGGATTATCCAATTCACCTGTTTCATCTACTATTGAGAACTCTAAATTATACATACAATCAAAACATAAAGGAGTAGGAGGAGTATGTGTGATGCATGACATTTCCTGTAATGCCTGTGGATTTAAAGAATAATTAAATGTGTATTTAGTTGTTGCAGGAACTAATATAGAGCTTACTGATTGTATAGAATTACCTACAATCATGTTAGCACTATTATCGTTAGAGTTATTATCGTACGGATTATCTAAAAGATTCCTTGTTAAATCAGAAGTAGGGGTTTGTCCAGGATAATCAGTTGCATATTTTGGATTGTCTTTAGGATCATTAATGTATGCAAGATTAGCAGGAGCATCTCCAGCTAATGCGGTAGCAATAGTTCGTCCATGCATATCAACATAACTCACACTCATTTGCCCGTTAGCATCTTTTACCATGTTTTTAAAATAATGAGATTTATTACCTACCTCTGTACCAAACAAACCATCCAACATTTCCTGTTCTGCGTCACCATAATAATATTTTGTTTCTTTTCCACTACCAGCTTTAAATGCTGCACCAACACCACTTTGAGAGGCAATTCTACCTGTTGCATCCGGGGTATATCGAGTTACAGTGTATGGATATTTTTCGGCATCAGGTATGTATGCATTCTCCGCAGCTTTATTAGCGTTATCACTACTATAATATTGAGATGCCCCCTGTACAGATGAAGTTGATGAAGAGGTAAGTAGTTCGGGAGTGCTATAATTTATATCAAAAGAAAACATTGCCGGGTCTTTAGGTAGACCAGGAAAAGGATCAGTATTACTTTGAAGGGTCTGTCCATTAAATAAATTGAGTCCTTTAATATATTGTATAACATTGCTTATTCCTGGCGCTGGTAATACTTGAACAGCAGCTCGCCCTTGACCATCGTAAAAAGTTTCTGCAGTAACTACATTTTCAGTTACATTATCTTTTGTCACTGTTTGCCGGTTTCGCAGAGAGCCGTCAAAATATTGCATTACTGTCTTATGTTTGCCATCTTCAGCATAGGTAGTAGTAACTTGCCAATTTAAATCTGGTTCATGTCCGGTAAAATCATATGGTGTTCCTAATGTCCAAGGTCCTTCCATTCGTGTACCATTATTATTAACATTTACTGCTCTTATACGATAATATAATTTCCCAATTCCATCATAATACAAAGGAATTTTAAAATATTGTTTTTCATATTTTATGCTGATATCTACTCTTGTTGCATTATTTTTAAACAATTGATCCATGTTAATACTCTGGTCGAGGTTTTTATATTGATCGTTTTCATCATTTTCTAACCATGTCCATTCCAATTGAGTATAGTTATACCCTGCATCTGCCGGCCATTGCCAATCTATTTTATATTCATCACCAACCATTTGCCCAGTAAAAGTTGAAGGCAAAGGAGTTACATTATTAGCCAATGTATAATAACGTGTTACCTTCATTTCGTTTGTAAGCAATAGCACATTTCGCATATCCACTCCTTCTACCATTGGAACATTTATATCATTTGCATTGACAATGCTTATTTTCACGTATTTCGCATTTTCAAAAGAGAAATAGCTTTTTGAATTGTATTTCGATCCCTCCTCTTTATTAAAAGTAACTGTAAGTGTTTGGTCTGTTGCTGTAGTTTGTGTAGCAGATTGACCGTATTCAATATGTACAGTTACAGATGCGGTAAAGTTATCCGGTATTAAAATATTTGCTTCTTCTACAATACTAAGCGTAATTACATTTTTAATTCTTTCATCTATTTGATTAGTATTCCGGGCATATTGCAAAGTGGAAAAAGCATCCTTAGCTATTGCCAAGCTAGGTGTTGGAGGTGTTGTCACATCAACTGTCCCTTTTATAGGCTTACCAAGTATTGTTTCTTCAATACCTTCGTCGCCAATTGCGTAACAACTGCTGGTTGTTAAAAATATAGCTATTATTATTCCTAAAAAACGAAATGTTTTTTTAGAAAATATATCAAATTGCAGGAAAATCATTTTCATATTTTTACACATAATTTGTGCTTTATACAGCTGTTTTGCAATATTGTAGATTCGCTTATTCTTAATATACATAAGCACTCTCTACCTCTAATTAATATTAGTTGATATTTGGTATTGAGAATATTTATTTATAGAAACATACTGCCCCTGTTCATTCTTACGAATTCTTTCTGCTATATCTGGAACCAAAATACCAGTCTGATGTTGTATGTTTTTATATATGTAGGTACTTATCTGTTCTTTTACTACATAGTATTTATTTTTTTTTGTTACAATCAATTTCTCTTCCATAGTCGGCTTTATAAGTAACTGCTGATATACTGTAGAGTCTATTGACACCAACTGCCGAGTTAATTTTGTTACTTGTTCTGGCTCGTTTGTTTCTGAATTAAAAAGCATTTTTATTTCCTCTTCTGAAAAATTTGTCTCCTTTAATAATGTGCGGCTACTTAATTTTATTTCAGTTATTATCGTAGATATATTGCTTTTTGTAGCTTTATATTTTTCGTTCCATTTTAAAATCATTGAATCAGACAAAATCATACCTGTCATTTTTTGCAATTGTTGTTGCAATTGTTTTGTGTTTTTAAACAAGGTCATATGCTTAATAGGGTTACTTATTATAAGGGCTGTAGAATCATTAGCCATTTCTTCTATTTCACCAAACTGCATATAAGATTTATTTGAATCCAAAATAAAGTTTGCTTTCACTGATCCAGTGTCTGATTTATCTAAAATATAATTAGTGCCCTGATTATATTCAAGCGATAACTGCAGTGGGATCTTCCTATAATTATTACATATTTCCATAAATTCTTTAATAATGGCTACATTATTTTTTTGCTGCGCCTTTATTGAACACTGGCATAACAAACTCACGATTACAGCTACTGCTGTTTTCTTAATCATCTTCTTGTAATTTTTTATATTTAAAATCCAGTTATATTCTTTTGAATAGCACTTCGCGTTTCTGTTAATGTTTTTATTCCTTCTATTGTTTCGGCCTTTGTTCGAACTAAAGTGCCTTCTTCATCATATTCATAAAACTTGGCATAATTATTTTCGTCTAACTCAGCATTTAATCGCAAGCTTAAAGGATCATACACATAACTCTTCATATTACTGTTAAATGGATGAATGCGTATATCATCAAAATAGATTGGTGCGCCCGTATTATTAATAAATCTTAATTTCATCGAAGTTGCTAAAGATGGTGCAGTAAATAATCCTTCGTAGCGTTGCCAACCATCTATTATTGGACCTGCAGGTGTTAAAGAAAAAGAAGTGCCATCATTAAATTCTGCATTAACCTGGTTACACGCTACTCCATTTTGAACATTGCTGCAATCTGCATGTACCCATGCACTGAAAACCATTTTTTGATTAGCAAGAATATTAAAGGATGAATTAGACATTGCATCTGTAACTGCAATAGGCGTAATAACCGGACAGCCAGAGCTTTCAGAATAATTTAAAGATTTATAGCCTACTGGACGCGCTGAAGGAGGCGATAAAATACCTGCATCAAGACTACATCCTACCTGAAAATTCGGCCATTCAATTTGAGCTGCGTAGGACGAAATTTCAATATAAATAGAGGCCTTATACATGCCTGCGCACAAATCCATTGGATCTCCGAATTCTTTAAGATAAGGATAAGGATGCCCTGAAGGTGTCGGACCGTCAAATTGATTAGTAATAGGAGGCAGAGTATATGAAGGATGATCAACTGAAGTCAACGTATATTTCAATTTCATGTATGAATAGGTCGTATGAGCATAACAAGGATTTATCGGATCGTATATTGGATAATTCTGACTAGGATCAGGCAGATTATTAAAAAAGCCTGTAATGAGTCCATATCTGCCTGATTCTGGAATTTGTACATATTGCTCTAAATTTATTTCTGAAAATATTGTATTTCCATCACAGGAGGTACGTCCCATGTCACTTGTTAAGTCAAGATAAAAGCCTGCCCCAGTTCTTGTGTAAGAAGATCCGTTATAAATATCTATACCATCATTATAAGGATGATCGGCGGGCGAAAATATTACAGGTTTTGTAAAGCTATTAACAACTGATGTATTAAGTGTTACATCGCCTTTAATATATGAATCAAAACTTAATGGGATATTTGGATTATCAGAATAATTTTTTTGATAGCTATTAAAAGGAGAAGGAAAATCTTGTACCATTGTACCCGAAATAACATTTCCTCCTTTATCAGTATAATTTTTAATTATTGGCGTATACATACCAAATGACATGCTAAAATCATCAGGGATTAAACTTGGATTTTTTACAGGTATTGTTATATAGTTGTTATCTATATTAGGATCAGTTGGAGGTATTGCTAATACATATCTACCTGTATGCGCAGAAAAATTAGTATTTTTTGTATCAGTAATTGTTCCAACATTAGTAAAATCTAAAGCAGGTTTAGCACAATTGAGTTTTGTGCCAGGATCAATGTCAGTATTAAAATCACCATCTTCAAATCCGGCATAAACAGATTCGTTAGATCGAGCGTTATTAGTAATCGCTATAGGAAGTGATTTGAGATAACCGTATTGTGCATTTGTATAAATTCCAAGAGGGTTTACTGTTTCCAACTCCATCCCTTTGGAATTTATTTTCGTAATTTGATCACCTAATGTCCATTTGATATTAGCAGAAGTGTTTGGTACAACGCTTTTAACTAATGAACCATTTAAATTATTATTTGTATAAAAACCCCAATAGCTAACAAAATTATAGAGGTACCCATTATCAGAAATATTAGTAGGTATTAATGGATATGTTTCTGTTCTTTTGTCATAAAATACTTTATTTACAAAAGGTTTGAAATTACCTACTAAGCCTTTTTTATATGGGTTGATAGTTTTTTCCATGTAACCGCTACAGTCTTCTTTTGGCACATTTGCACAAACAGAAGGATCAAATACATCTATATAGTGTTTGAATACATCATTATCTATTTGCCATTTTTCTTTATACTCAACCGCCATTGAATTTACTACCTTATCAGAAATGGCATCAACAATAAGTTTCCGGAATGAAGTGCCAGTAGGATGTTGACCAGCGGCTGTTAAAGAATTATTTAAAGGTATTACTGATGAACTGGCACCCTCAAACTTTATTCCATAAATTGCATTGGTATTTTTAACAGGAATCGAATACAACCTCGGGCTAATTATATCCCTTGTAGACAAACTGGTCCAATTTGCGCCTCCGTTTAGTGATTGATATACGCCTAATTGTATTGCGCTTGTTGGAAAACTTCCAAACGTAATAAGTAAAGATTGTGAACCATCTTCATTGTCTGATAACTTATATTCAATTCCATAAGGATTTTCTGTAGTAGGTGTGATAGTTTTTATCGGATTGGTCATTGCGTTAAATGTCGCTAGAGTAGCATCCAGCATATTTCGTTTTCCACTACGCACAATTCTAAAAGGGACATCATTTTTGGTAATTAAATTACCTGAAGCATCCATAAATACAAAGTTTGGATTAGGATCTGCAAGGGCTGTGGTGTTCTTATTTTTGTCATATGCCCATAATAATGTGTATTGTATATTACCGGAAGGTGGTGGACAAAGAATAGTTGGGTCTGTTCCCTTATCCAAAACATATAATTCATCGCCACTCTCAAATACATCCTTAGGATTGAGCGTATTAGCTCCATCACTTAAATTACTTATTACTCCTTCTTTAAAAGTAGCACTGTAAGTCGCGTCAATATTTTTATATGCTAACCCCATACCACTATAAGCCCAATATGCCGGATACTTCGTAGAATAAATAGGCTTATTAAATTCATTATTTGCGCTATTTACTATTACATTCCCAGTTTCAGCATCATATAAAAGATTTTGAGTAGATACTTGGCTACCCTTGTCTATTACAACTACTTTATCAAGCACACTATGATAATTAACAACTTTAGTTGTTGTTACAGCTCTATATGTATTTTCACATTCACCTGTTACTGGCCAAATGCCAGGTAACCATGGAATTATAAATGATTCAAGTTGGCCCTGTACTTCAAAGCTGGTAGATTTTACACTAAATTCTCTCGTGTCGTTCATTAACTCCACGTCAATCCCCATGTTACCTTGTACAATCGTTCCATCAGAGTTTACAAAATCAAATTTTTCATTTAAACCATTAGCTCCGGTATTTTTATAGAAATTTTCAGTATAATTAATTAACGTTTTTTCATCATCATTTGTACCAGTTCCTGCCTGGTAAGAAGCCTGTGATTTCATTTTACCATGCATATCATTAGTGGCTATTAAAAAGCCTTGTGATAGCGATTTTAGGTCTAATGAGTATTTATAATAAAAGTTGAATATATCTGGTGCAACATGTTTTTCTTTATCAGAAATACCAGGTTCTAAAAATGTATTGTTGACGAATACTGGGAAATCTTTTGCTGTATAATATTCTGTTACTTGTTTACCAATATCGCTTCGCAATTTATTTACGCCTGGTGGCAAATCTCCTCTATGCATAGAACGTACAGTAACTTTACTATAACCTACACTAGGAGCTGGAAAAAATGCATCTAAAACAGGAAGAGTTATAGTACCATAACTGGCTGGACCTAATGGCAATCTATTCTCTACCTGCACAGCAGTGTGAAACGGATTTTCTTCTCCCCCTGTGGAAGGTTCATAGCTGGCAACTCCACTACTTATTGTCCTTTCTGCTCCATTAATATTTTCTGTGGTTGTATAATCATATGTCTGTCCATACATAGAATTATACTGCCCTGTCATTTTATTCCAATTATCATTTAATTGAACGGATTTTACTCTTTGCCCTCCCCCATATTTACAACCAAAAAAATTATTAAGACGAACAAAGCACCTATCTGGGTCACATTGGTTGGCTAGTCCGCGCTTAGAATTTACAGGATCTTCAAAAGCAGAAACTAATCCACTTAACATATTAAGTAACATTCCCCCCACAGCAATTATCCCTGAGTTATCTGTCACGTTTACAGGATAAGTTTGATTAGGAAGTTGATTCTTTAAAAATTCAACTGCTGAAATTGAAAGAGGATTATAAAAATTACCATCGCCTACCTTTTTTAATCGTACCCATATAATACCTTGAACCGTTGTTGCTCCACAACAGGAAGAAGGATCAGAAGCATCAGAAGGATCAACATTGGCAAAAGACGTTATATATTCATACCCTTTAGGCATTTTAACAGCTAATTTAAAAGCCAATTGATCTTGACCTTCTATATAATACTTGTAGATATCCTTACTGCTTGAGAAAGATGTTGGTACATTAATAAATACATAATTATTTTCGCTGGAAGCTAATGTTGGAAGAATATTAAATAGTGAATAGGAATGATGACTATAATCTGGGTCAGGGCCAAATCCCATTATTTTCACCATATCTGAAGCTCTTTTATCCTGAACAAATGCATAATCATCGCTTTCATACGTTACGTCTATTTGACCTCCGGATGGCAATAATATTTTTTTTAATGACCATGCACCTGCATTTTCATCTGCTGTAGTTTTATAAGATCTATCTTGTATATCATAAGGATAATCGCTGTTTTTCATTCGGCTTGAATTACCATATGTAGGATTCGTTAAAGCCGATTTATAATTTCCCCATCTATCAGATGCACCTATTGTATAATCCGGATTCCCTTTATTACTAGTATTTTCATAAGAAAAAACATAACGGTTTTTAATTACATTTTCCTGTCCGTTAAAAGTAAAATATATTTCTTTTAGAGTGAGTTTACCATAGTTGTTAGGCTCATTTACTGTACCTTGTTGTCTATCATTATCTGGAGTATTTTTACAAAGAGAATAATCATATACAAAATGCACTGTCTTAATAGGCTTTGCAGGCTTTGTACCAGTTAAACCATTTTTGTAAAGATCAGCCTTGCTGTATAAATCTATTCTTCTGAGAAGTTGCTCAGAATTATCATAAGTATCTATCGGTTGTAGTTTATCGAATACACCTTTTCCATCATGCCTATTTTCCAAAGTAAAAATAGCAACCATTGTTTTAGATTCAACTACTCGTAAATACCATGATTCTCTTTCACCATATGATATTAGTCCCCTGTCATCGCTTGTTTCAGTCAACTTACCCGCATTAAAGTTCGCATCAATTATTCCTGATGTGCCAGACATAGGCGTTTGCCACTTGTGAATACCAATTTTCGAATAATCAAATTTTACAGCAGTGCCTAAATCATCATCAGTAATGCCATCTCCTGTAAGATCAACATAATCTGGAGATAGAACTCCTGATAATAAAAACGAATGCGCATATGCTGGTGTTGTAGTTTTCTGCAAGTACCCATCGTGATCTCCGGCTGTAGTACCTTCATCAGGTTCGGTTGAAGTGGTAGAAAGAGTAACTCTATCTGGCTTCTGTGCTACTTCATTTTCATTTACAGAAAAAGTAAAATCTGTCTGTATTTGATTATAAACTGGTATCCCATAAATATATCTTCGTCCGTTATTCTCTGTTACATTTATCTGCGAAATTTGAGTTTCTCTATGAGATTTTTTGGTATCTACATCATTAATCGTTCTATCTAGTTCATTGTATGCTAAAGAGAAGGTATTATCATTATTCTGTTTAACGATAGAACTACCAATTAGATAATTTTTTATTTTTTTATCTAATCCTATATTGGAGGCTTCTTTAGCTGTTAAAAAATTAATAACCTGTGAACGTTTCTTACGAGCTTTATCATCCTGAATAGTAGACAAATCGGTAGTAGCACCGGTTATCATATTACCTTGATTATCAAAATGCTCTAAAATTGGTTCTATAGTTGGATTATCCGCATCTGGACCTAATCGTAAACGCACTAAATCAAGTCCTCCCATACGATCAAATTGACCTGTATTTAGTACACTTGTTTCACCTGGATTACGAAAATAAACATTCTCAAAACTGCCGGATGCAGTTGTGAAGTTTTTGATATCCTTTAATTTATTTCCATTCTCCCATTGTCCTATTTTCGATGGCGTTAAAACAATCCCGAAATTACCTCCCAAGTGTCCTCCTGCTAAATCAAAACCTAAGCTAAAATTACCATCCTTAGTTTCTGTATAATTATCTCTTACATAACCTATATCATTTCTATAAGCTCTTATACTTCCTCCTGTTCCTTCTCCTTGTATTGTAAATACATCATAATCATATTGAGGCGCAGAAATAATTGGTGTGTTGGGAGTTACTTCATTATCATTTAAGCGCGAAAAATCCATTATCGCATTAGGGTCGCTTGCTGCATTTTGATAATACAAATAACCAATCATTTTTTTATGCTGGGTTATGTCCCCCTGTGCAACATATGATTTCTGAATAAAGGCCTCAATATCTCCAGATAATGTTATTCCAAACATTCCAAAGCCACCTTGAACATGGCCTGCTATTGCAATATTAGAAAGTGGCATACGGATAGAAGGCAAATAACTAGGTTTGGCAAAGGTTATTTTAGTTGATCCTGAAGCGCCATCCACAGGAGTTTCCTGTTCTTTGCGAGATGCAGAAGTTTGATCTGTAATTTGTAAATCTTTTATTCCATAACGGGAATTATAGCTTGTACCAATTGACAATTTATTTCCAATACTAGATACTTTTCCTTCATTAAAATAGGTTGATGACAAAGAAGCATTAGGACTTAATGTGAGTCCATCACGTGAACTTAGATGAGCATCTAAGCTTAAACTGTAACCTAAGCCGATTGCCGATTTTTCTGATAAGGCTTTTTGAGTAATAGTATGTGCATAAGCTCCTTTAAGACCTATATCAATTGCAGGCCCAAGGTAATTATTAAAGGACACTTGCATAGAAGCCGTTAACCATTTAGGCAAAACCTTTATTCCCATTCCTTCTAAATCGGGTGTAAAGGTTACTCCCCATGTAGTATTAGGTTTCATGTTTTGAGTTTCTGTTTGTTCTTCCGAACCATCAAAATCATCAGGCACTCCTCTAGTGTTTCTTGTAATACTCCCAGGATTAATATTCCAACCTAAACCAACCCAGCTTGACTCTTGTTCCATAGTAATTGAGCCATCATAAAAGATATTTACAGGATATCCCCCTACATCTAATAATGGTATATTGTAATTAAAGTTTCCAGAGAATAGATCAACCATATTACTAGCATCAATCGCTTTAAATGATGACATTTCTGGTTGACTTGGTCCCCCAATATCAAGTTTTTGTTTTAAGGAATTAACTAAAACTGCTTGCTTTCTATTTAAAAATTTAGATATGCTAGTAGTCTCTTTTTTATTTTCTACATTCCTTTTTTTCAAAATCGGTTCTTGTAAAAAAATGTGAGGCTGGTTTATTATATAAGGTATATTGTTATAATGATTAGTAGCAATATTGTTAGATGCTCTGGTAAGGCCAGGCAAAATCGAAAAACAAAATGTGCATAATAAAACCCAGGCTACTGTTTTTTGATATCGTACCAATTGCAAAATCATATAAATCTATAGTTTTAATTAATTATAAAAAGAGCAGTATTCTTATTATTTTTATTGTCAATTATTTCAATTGAGTATACTAGTCCTTTCTTAAATTTATTGTCAAGATCATAGGTTAAGAAGTTATCTCCATAAACTATAGTTTCTGAAATCTTCTTTAGGATTTTACCTTGTGGATCAGTTATTTTCAAGATTGTTTTTTGAGTAGGGTCATAACTGTAATACTTTATTCTAAGTGTTTGATCTTTTAAATAATAAATTGAAGCTTGATTTTTCTGAACCAAAATATAGCTAGAAGAAATAGAAGATGACGCTATTAATGTAGGATCAATTTTAAAATCCCACACATCAGTTTTAGCGCCATAGTTTAATCCATCCTTCGCTACAACTTGCCAGGCATACCATTTATTTTTTTCAAAAGAAGGATTAGAACCCGTATATGTTATATTATTAGTTTGTAGATTTAAATCAGTATAGAACGGTGCATTTAACTCTATTGCTTCTTGTGGTGTTTGTCCAGGCAAAATTTCTGTTATCTGTAATTCATAATGTAGCTGATCAAACATTGTAAGTGGTGCAGGTGGTTGCCATGAAAACTGTCCTGGAGATTGTACCAATACAGAACTGTCTGATGGAAAGGTTAACATCGGAGGACTTAACGGTTGGACGTCAAAGGGAATACAAGTTTCTGCAAGCTCACTACTTGTCTCTGTTCCTGACATAAGTTTAAAACATGCAGTATAACTTCCTGTTGGCAAAAAATCAGTTGTTCTATCTCCAGAAAAAGAAAAATACGTATACTGTATAGGATCCAGAGATGCTGCATTTAATTGTTTTCCTTCTTTATCAATCGAGAAAAAACCAGATGTAGCGGATAACACTTCTGAACCACTTTCCCGATCAGATACATTCAATACCAAATAGCCTGTTAAAGGATTGCCGGTATTATTAACTACCAGCATATTCCATAATTGGCTTTTTAATATTATACCTGTTTGTGGCAGTAACGATTGAACCGTTACCTGGGCAATGCCAGCAGTATAAAATACCGGTAAACAAAAAATCAATATAACAATTATTTTTTTCATTTATAGTTCATTTAAAATTCTCGTATATAGGTTGCCCTGCCCATATCTACCGGAATTAGTTTTCGATTGTATGCCGGTAAATGCACCTTATCATAGTGTAATTGGATTACTCCGATTTTTTTTACGTTAATGCTTAATCCTGCAGTTCCTCCCCACAATGTTTCTTTTCCATTTAACCTCGACCATTTAAAACTTGACGATATTGTAAGTAATTTTTTATATTGATAAGTGACTACAGGCTCCACTGTAAATAATCGAATATCCTGCTGATCTGTGTAGGTTAGCTTAGAATCTATAGTTAATGTAGAAAGAAATATGCTATGCGTTAAATTGAAGCTACTTGCATTAAAATAAATAAATGAGGTATCAGATTGTGAGTTATAAAATTTTGTATAGACCACACTTGTGCTCATGCTAATATTACCTGCTTTATAAACATGGCTTACGATTGCATTAAATGTATTATACCAACTTTGGTAAACAGTGTTATTATTTGCAGTAAACAATTGAGAGGTCGGATAATATCCTAAAGAAACAAGAGGATAATGAGGGACTGCAAGTGATACTTGCAATGATTTAAACACTGCTGCATTAGAATATCCAGGGGCAGTGAGCGGACTATTAAAATCATTTTTTCTTATTGCCACATCAACCAATAGTTTATTTTTTAACAGGGATTGATTAACTCTTAACGACCAAGCATCCTGTTTAGTGTTAGGTGTATATAAAGTAAAGGACTGAAAGGCTTCGCCTATTCTATTATAATACCCTTCTACTTTAGTGTTGGTAGAAGGATAAATACCTTTAAATTTTATACTCCATGCCTCATTTGAATGCATTTTAAAATCCATCACACGGTTAAACAATGCTTTATCCATTTGTTGTGGATTATATGCATTCGAATAGGAAGATCTTGCAAACTCAGCAGAAATACTTGTGCGTTTTTCAACATAAAAAGTTGTTTGTACCGAAGCCCCAGCAATAGCTTGTGTAGTTGATGAGTCCGCTATTCCTGTAGTATTAAGCAATGATTTTCTACCATTGTAAACTGTCAGAATCACATTATTCTTTTCCCTCTTCCCTATTCCAATGCGAAATAAGTTTACATATTGATTAATTGCAGTATGATTGTTTAAAATAAGTCCTCTAAACTGGCTGTTAACACTCCCAGTGGCAGCGGCGAAATAAAAGTTACCTGGATTCATTTCAATATTAAATCCGTTCAAAGAAATATTCTTTACTGTCAATTCCGAATAATTGATCCAGCTTCTACCAATACCAATTTGATTGACTGATAATAAAAAGGTCTGAGTTTTTGTGAAATGTTTTTGGGGAAAAGTATCTACATTATTAATATATTCTTTTAGAGCATCCGCATTATTAATTTGATTGATTTCCTTTTTCACTAATATTATTGAGTCATTAAACTTTTTTTGAAATTTCAATATGTTGTTTTCGACATCTTTAACTTCTTTTTGAAGTTTGGCTATTGTATCCTGTGTCCTTTTTATTTTTTTAGCTAGAGAATCAGCGGAAATATTTAAAGATGAGTCTGATATTATTAAAGATGTATCGAAAGAAAGTTGCTTATTGAGTTTAAAATTCTTAGTCTTTTTTGTTAATTTGTTTTGGATATTAGTAGAAATAGAATCAGTTTTTTCCTTTGCTTTACCGTACAATTCTTTCTCTTTTGCTTCAACAATAGCTTGTAAAGGATCTTCTTTTATAGATTTACTTTTTAGATTTTCTAACTGCATTCTTTTATTTTCATAAACAGAATATAGACTGTCAAATTTTTTATATAGCTTTTGATCCCGAATGCGTGTATAAGCAAATTTTATTGATGTATCTTTTATACCCGAGCGATCGAACTCAAATTTTTTGGCAGGGTTTTCCAAAAACCAATTATTTTTTTTCCATGTAGAATCTATTTCTTCTAAATAATTCGATTTGATTTTTGAAATCATATCAGACTGCCTATATTGAATGCTTACATCCGAAGTATTACTAAAAAAAGGAGAGTTAGAACCTCTATAAGTAAATGTCGCCCGGAAAGGATATTCTCCTGCAACCATCCCGTTCATGTACGTTTGAACAATATGTTGCATCATATCGTGTTGAGCTATAGGTGTATCTATATAGCTACGATAATTATAGTAATAGGTAATATTACCTCCAAGTTGTATGAAAGGAATTTTGCTTTCCATTTGATCTTTTGCTTTTACAACACCTATTGTTTTTTTATTTCTTATAAGAATACCGTTTTTACAAATGCCGGATATAGCTTCGAGTGTATCATCTATTTTTTTCACTTCAGATTTATCATAATTACTCTTCTGGGCATAACTAATCAACGAAATGAATACAATTGGAAATAACAATATTTGCCTAATACATTTCATAGATTAACTAATCTAATGGACAGCCTATTTTAACTGAATCGCTCTTTTTAATTCTTCCACTTCTTTTTGTAAATTGTTTATCTGATTGTTTTTCTCTTCCAATTCTTTAATCCGAATTGTTTGCGCATCTATCTTTTTATTTTGATCGATCATATATAAAGTGAGTTCTTCTATTTTCTGCAATAAAATAGCTTGATTGCTTCCTAAATCAATACCATCTTTTTTAACTTCTGCTGCAGAAGGAACATCAGGGAGATGTTTGTTTTTCTTAATAAATTTTTCAACATCTGAGATCGATAATAACTTATAATTATCATTGAAAACGAAGTCAGACCATTCACCAAATAATTGCACTTTTGCTTTTTGAAAAATTGCATCTCCATTGACAGCCAAATAATAATTTTTGGCATTATCGGTCAATAACTCCCACTTCATTGGAGATCCTATTGCCACTTTACCCGTGATGTTAGCATTACCATTAATATCAAGCTTAGTATTAGTATTAGGAGTTGAAGTGGCAATTCCAATACTTCCATTTTTAAGTATTGTTAACGCATTAGAAGCGTCTCCCCGAGGGTCGCCATTACCAATTTCCAATAAAGGATCTGTACTCACCCATTCTGTTGTACTACCAGGTAAACCTAAATTGTTTGAACCTAATGCAACAGAAGCAAATGTCGCAGCAGTAGTTCCTATGCCTAAAGCAAAAGAAGCATCTGCAGAAGCTGTGGAATGCTCCCCTATTGCAACAGAAGCGAGCCCCATTGATTGCGCTAAAGAACCGAATGCAAATGATGAAGTACCCGTAGCACTAGACGAAGCCCCACCAGCAAAAGATAAATCACCTGATGCATTTGAAAGCTCCCCTATTGACAAAGAAGCATAACCAGAAGATATTGTCTCTTGCCCCATAGCAAAGGAAATAATTCCTGAAGCCGTATTGTGGACACCGAATGTCGTTGATACATCACCAGAAGCCGTGTTATTATCTCCTGCAGAAAAAGATGTATAACCTGTAGCAGCATTTTGAGCGCCAAGTGATGTTGAATTCTCTCCATATGCTATTGTATTCCATCCTGCAGCAAATGAATTTGGCCCTATATTGGCAACATCCCAGGCATCAGTTGAAATTCCTCCAACTCTAAAAGATTCCTTTGTCGGATTCCACCATAACAAACTTTTAGCTGTCAACCCATCGGAAGGATTTGGTAAAGAGGTTACATTAGTAGATGCTAATAAATCTCCATAAATGTGAAGCTTTGCAAGTGGAGAGCAAGTCCCTACGCCTGTATTTCCAGTATTAGAATTACACGCATCAACATTATTGGTAGCAATAGTCCAAACATCACTACTTCCTCCTACAGGTCGTTCTTGCCAAGTCGCTTTCCCATGCTCATCACTAACTAAAACTCTACCTAAAGCTGCATCAGTTGGGATAACTAAACCTGTAGCTTTAATGTTACCGCTTACTTCTAATTTTTCAGTAGGATTTGTTACACCTCCGATTCCAACACCATCTCCTAATGTTGCCAGTAATGTTTTATTGGTTACTGTGAGATTTTTAAACGCACCATCATTCGTAGTGGTTGTATTTATTGTTGCAGGTGTGCTTCCGTAATTGAAGGCCTTATCTACCGAATAAATCCGGTAATAGTATTGCATATTTGAGTTTAATCCATTATCAGTAAACGATGTCCCTGTACCGATATAAGCAACAGTTCCGCTGCCGATCGTGTTACCTACTGCATAAATACCATTCACGTTAGGAGCCGATGAAGAAGAGGGATCTGCTGTGTACCTGATAACCATATAACCACCACCATCAACATTACTAGCAGCTGTCCACTGTAAAGACAATGAATTGTTAGCGGCAGCAGCAATAGTTGGAGCAGAAGGATTATCAGGAGCAGAATTATCTACTGAACTTCCCGGGTACATTACGATATCATCAATGGCATACGCTGTACTAAAAGTGCTACTTGGTGTAAAACGTAATAATCCGTTAGGGCTGGATGCACTTGTCGAACCGGATGTAACTACAACATTGACTTTTGTCCAGCTACTTGTTGAACTAAGTGATGAAGTAGAAACATTAGAACCAAAATTAGTTCCGTCAGGTGAAGCTGCTACTCTAAAAGAGATGCCACTGGAACCACCAAATTTATAATAGAACTGTACTACATAGCTGGTATTATTCTGAATAGCAGACGCATTGTCTGATGGAGTGTAAAATCCATTACTGTTGCTGCTTGCAACAGATACCCATGTCAGGTATTTTGGTCCAGATCGCCCTCCTGCTGCATTAAATGCAACAGAAGCATTAGAATTATTTACTGTATAGTAGTATGATGGAGTAACTAAAAAAGTAGCCGCTCCTCCTGTAATAGGTTGACCTTCTGCTCCCCCATCCATATATGGAGAGAACCCAATATTTTGCTGGGACTGAGAATACCCCCTTTGATTACAAAACAGGCAGAACAATGCAAAACCTATGCTTAGATATTTTTTTGGCACTGCTGATAAAATACGTTTACCCATGTCAGTTAGTTTGAGTGTTTATTTTTATTGATTACTTATTTTCCTGATTACATTTTGTCCGGCATCTGTCACATACACATTTCCGGTTGCATCAACAGCAATCCCGTTAGGACTACCCAGATTGATCTGTATAGCCTGACCGTTACCTGTTAAAGAATTACTTTGATTGCCTGTACCGGCTATGGTAGTGATGATCCCGTCTGTGGTTATTTTTCTTACAACAAAATTGGAAGCGTCTGTTATGTATAGATTGTTATTAGCATCTATGCTTATGCCAAGCGGTGCATTAAGTTGGGCATTAGTAGCAAGGGAGCCATCACCTGAATAGCCTTTGGTCTGATTACCTGCAACAGTAGTTATGATACCCGAAGTATCTATTTTTCTTACATCGTTATTGAGCTCTTCTGTAAAATATATATTACCTGAATTATCAACAGCTATTCCTGTTGGGGCATTCAGTTCAGCCTGGATAGCGGCATTACCATCACCTGCATATCCTCTATCTCCATTGCCGGCTATGGTAGTAATAACCCCTGAAGTATTAATTTTCCGGATGCGTTGATTATATCCTTCGGCGATATACAAATCACCTATCGAATCTATTGCAATACCCAACGGATCATTTAACTGTGCTTCTGTAGCTAAGCCCCCATCTCCTGAAAAACCTTTAGTACCATTGCCTGCAATAGTGGTAATGATACCATTTGCATCTATCCTGCGGATGACGCTGTTTTGCTGATCGGAGAAATAGATGTTACCAATTCCATCTATGCATAAACGATAAGGGAAGTTAAGCTCAGCTGAAGTAGCAGACTCATTATCGCCAAAATAACCCGGCTTATTATTACCAGCGATGGTAGTGATAGTACCGGAAGTGTTGATCTTTCTTATTACATGATTAGCGTTATCAGCGATGTAAATGTTGCCGGTAGTATCTGTACAGATGCCGGTTGGTCCGAATAAGGTAGCAGAAGTGGCACTACTTCCGTCACCGCTATAATCATCTACACCGGTGCCGGCGATCGTGCTAATTGTTTGCGCTTTGGCATACAAGTTCAATAGCAGCAGAGCGCACAAAGCAATGCGCCTAAGGGATAAGTGCATAATTAGATTCTGGTAATGTTTATCAATAAAAGATAGGCTTACAATATTGTTATTGCAGACTATAGACATTAATCACAAATGGTAAAAAGCAGAAGATTTTTAAAAGATATTGGCGAAAGCGATGTTTAAAAAAGCAACACAAAAATGGAAGTTTTATTTGTACAATCAAATGGATAAAACAGGAAGGAGCTTAACCGCTTTTTAACAAATAAATATTTGAAATGCACTATAGGCAAGACTTTTTATAAAAAAAGTCTTGCCTATTTTTTATATTTTAACTCGAACTTTAATAGTTATAATTGCAATTTAATAGTTAAACTATCGAAACATAGTAAAATTACTATGCGTTAATTCTGGCATCGATTGCATGAAAATAAATATTCAATCCTTTATATTCATATTTACTAAATTCTTTATTTTAGCCCTTTCGAGCCATAAATCTATTTTGTAACCCTTACATACAAAATATCCATGCCAGCTAAAAAACAGTTATCCGTTAATGTTAGTTCTCTAAAAAAACAAATAGGAGAAAACATTGAATATATCCGTCATCAAAAGAAAAAAAGTATAAAAGAAATAGCATCCTTTCTTAACCTTACACACACAGCTTACAGAAATATTGAAAGAGGAATATCAGAAGTCAGTGTTATAAAAATATTCCAGATCGCATTATTATTAAATGTAAACGCAGCAGACATTTTAGATATAGAGACTACTAAACACAGAAATGCAAGTTTAACTACAACTCTCTTCCCCCAATCAGACAAAAATGAAGCAATTAAACAACATAAAGAAGAAATAGCTTTTTTAAGAAAACAGTTGGAAATGGTTGTTCACAAACTCTAGATACATATAGATTTCTTATATTTTAAAAAAAGTTTACTATATTTCATTAATAAAGGATAACTAATTATTATCAATGGGTGTACTGTATGAATTAAAACGTTTTAAAAACTCAAATGATGGAGACTTAACTAAGGCTCTTAATATGTATTCTCAGAATATTGAACCCTTTTTAAGGACTGATACTCGAGAAATAATTTATTGGTTGGATAAGTATCCTCAAAAATTCAATGATCAATTTATAATCTTTGGACTGTATTTAAATAATGACCTTGTTGGTTTTGCTCAAATAGCTTATTTCATTGAGCAAAAGATAATTTTTGTAGATTATATTGTTATACTTAGAGAGTTTAGAAAAAACAATACTTTTTTTGAATTCGTTGAAGAGATAAGAGATTATTTGGTAATGAAAAATTTTCAATTTGATTACATATTAGCTGAAGTTGGAGGATTTGATGACAATAAAGAGCCTACTAATGCAACAAGAAATTTAATCCGTCTACTCAAAATGACTGGTTTCGGAGTAATAAAAACGAATTACTATCATCCTAGATTAGGGAAAATTAATTATGAAAGCGAGCTGCAGTCTGTATTAATGCTATATACCCTCAATGAAATAAAAACTATTAAAAAGGAAACTTTTTTCTTATTCTTAGACACAATTTATTTTAATCATTATAAAAGATGGTATGATGCTTTTTTAGATGAAAAGGAAAGGGCCAAATATGGTAGTTCGCTTATAAAGCTTAAAGAAAAATCTGAAGAAAATCTAAAGAAGAAAGATATAATCCAGATCAACGGATATACGAATATCTATACTTCTACTGCGTCTACATCAGGGCAGAAGTCTTATGAAAAATTTGCGAAGATGCTTGCGGTTGTTATTCTTTTCATAATCCTTCTAGTCTCTTTTGGAATAATACATACCATTGTTAAAAACAAGTATGGAATAGATGTAAATGCACAATTATACATTGTTTTAGTGTCTACTTTTTCACTTTTATTTATTTTGTTATTTATTAGAGAGAGCAAAACAAAGTCGATAACGAGTATAATAGAAAGTGTTATTAACAAAATGAAAAAATAGAAAATACTCTACCTTTTTTGCACTAAGAGAATGACATTAGAGCTAAATTTCTTAACGGATGGCAAATAAGAAATAAAAGAATCAAAAATTGAAAACCAAGAAGAAAATTTTTCATTTTTTGTGATTCTATATATTAAGGGTGACAACATGTGAAATCTCTTAAAAGAAAGAATAGCAAAACCATTTTCTTCCAATATCTCTCGAATAAAATTTTCTGAAAAAAACCATAGTTTTTCAGGTTTATGATTATAAAATGTATCAGTGAGTACGGCCTTTTTGTTGAAACCTTTTTTTCCGATTAATTCAAGCGTATAACTATTTTCAAATTCTATAATTAATCTGCCATCATATTTTATAACCCTACCAAATTCTTGAATAGCTTTAATTGGATCGCAATAATTTAATACACTTCCTACGCATATAATCATATCAAAAAATTCATTGCCCAAAGGAATATTCTCAATACTTGCAATAATTGCATTTTTGATATTAAATATTTTATCTTCAGCTATATCAATATGAAACATGTGATCATCAGGAATATTGTAATTATTTCCTGCTGAACCTGCATTTAAGATATTTAAGTTTTCAGCATTAAGATTTTGTATATTTATTGTAATAAACTTGCTAATCACCTCGTGTGTATACCAATGCCATTTATCGTTTTCATCCCAAATTAAATCTATAGAATTGTATTTTTTTGCGACCTCATCTTGATTTATTGAATCCATTGATAATAATTAGTTATCACTCATTCATTACCAGAAAATTTTTCATTAAAATGTCTTTACGCGGATGTTTGGTTTTTAGCAATTGTCTTTGCTTTTGCTGATTTACATGAGTATAAATTTGAGTTGTCATAATAGAACTGTGCCCAAGTAATAATTGAATATATTTAATGTCTACATCTTTCTCGAGCAAGAGAGTAGCAAATGAATGACGAAAAATATGTGGTGTTACATTCTTTAGAAGACCGGATTCTTTACTTATATTCTTAATTACATTTCTAATAGATTGATCAGAAATTTTATTTCCCAAACGATTAACTAAGAAGTAATCGTTCCCTTTAAGAAGGTTTTGTTTTTTTAATTGGGCATATAATTTTAAAATATGAAGAGTTTCTTTATTACACACTTGAACCATTCGCTCTTTATTCCCTTTTCCTTTTATCAATACAGAGCCATTAGAAAGATTGATATTATTAGTCTTTAAATCTGCAATCTCAGATACTCTTGCTCCAGTAGCAAATAACATTTCGACTAAAACAATGTTTCTTATAGCTTCTAAATAGGAGTAACTATTTCTATTCTTTATATACTCCAACTTCGTGTAGACAGTTTTCAAAATACTCTTTATTTCAACAATATTCATGACTTTAGGAAGAGTTCTAGGTTCTTTAATTCTTATTTTCATTTTTCGAAAAGGATTGGATAATATTTTATCATCAAATTCTAAAAAATTAAACAATGATTTTATGGTAGCTATCTTTCTTTTTATAGTTTTCGGTTTTAATGACGAAATTGACTCAAGAAAACTTCGTAACTCCATTTTAGTAATACAGTTCAATCCAATTGTATAATTTTTAGAAGTACAAAAAGATATTAGTTGATTTAAATCTATTTTATAAGCCTTTATCGTTTTTGCATTAAGTCCTTTTTCAAATTGGCAATAATTAAGAAAATCTTTACTAGCGCTTTGTAGGTTGTTCATGTGTTTTTAAGATTATAATTTATAAAATAAAAAAGGACGTATTGTCCTTCAAATAAATATAACCAGAAGAGTTAAATAATAGAATCTATATTTAAACGGTAGTCGGAATGCTGGATACTAACATTAAATACAGTATGGCTTTGTGCTAATGATTTCTAAGTGTCCAAAGACCTGGGGCTAGAAAATTTGATGTTTTTAATAACTTTTAGTCCCGGGCTTTTTCTTCTTGTATGAGCTTTGATTGACAGCAACAGCATAGATTGGGGATCATCAAATATTATTTCGATTAGGCAGGGCAGTTGTATTAATGATCTGTTTTGTTTTTGTTGGATGGAAACAAAAAAGACAAATGGTTCATATGAAACTATTTAAAAATCCAACATTTTAGGAGGCTTTTGTGCAATGCTTGGATATTGCGCAACTGTGCAGGTAATGGTTTTTTCTTCCATTATTTCTTCAAAATGTTTATGGTTTTCACTCTGCCAAAGCAGCTTTTTGATGTTGCTTTTTGCTTTGCCAAGGTTAAGAGCATAATAGGAGAAGGAAGTACTTTTGGATTTGGATTTTAACCTATTTCCAAAGGTTAGCATATATTTAATTCGAATGTGTCTGTGAACAATATAATATGTATTGTATGCAAATAGTAGGTAAATTAAATAAATGTTATGTGGTTATTTGATAAAATATAAACTCAGCGTGAGTTCCAATTAAATACTCAATAAAAAAACTTATGCCTACAAAGCATATGCGTAAAAGTGCTTGTCACGGGCACAAAATTTTTACAAAAATTGATTTATTTATTAATCTGTACGCCAGCATAACGCCAATGTAATGGAGTTAGCAGTTATTCTTTTCAGTTGCTTCAAATGTGTCAATAAACTCGTTCGCTGGATATATTTCTGCAATGTCTTTGAGACTTCCAATGTGAATCTTTAAAGACTCATCGCTTTTTCGTCTTATATAAATTCTAAACTCGTTTTGATATGCATATTCAGAGGCTTTGTTAAAAACGTCAACTTTGCCCATATAAATCCGTTTGTCATAATATTGTACCAGTTCGTGAAAATATTTTAATCTTTTCTTTTCTAATGCCTTTTCAATTAAGCTTAAAAACTTTGGATTGTCTTTTATTAATAATACTGTGTCGCCAAAGTCTTTCATTCGTTTGTCAATAAGTACAGTTTTGTCACCGCGCAGTATTTTGGATGATAAACAATATAGGCTAAAATATTTCCAAGTGTCTTTTCGTAAGACTCTTTCAAATGTAAATTCAAATAGTTGAATTCTCTATCGATTAGTTTGCCTGCAATTGAAACTTTGAATTGTCCTGATGGCAAGTTGTGAATGTAACTTGCTCCTTCATAATTGTCGCCACGAAATTTGTCTTCGAGTGTTTTGAAATACTGCACAGGATTGTAATAAATTGTACCGTTTTCAAATAGGTCCGTAATTGTCGTTTGCTTCCAAACTTAATGAAGCAATGAATGTAGAAATCTCCCATATAATTGCTGCCAACAGCAGGGCTTGCTGAAGTGGGGACAATAGAATTCCTTTTGCCCTGACTAACTGCTGCTGGATAAAGATAAAAAGTTGATGACATATTCTAAAGCTAAATTACTAACGTCAAGCTGGATATAAAGCCAAATTGAAAAACAAAAGTTGAAACACGGCTTCCGTCTGCGCCCATTTTGGCAAGCCCCATGTTATGCGTTCGTGCTACTCTGTCTGCCCATTAACTTTTTCGCCACAGTAAGGGCAAGCCATCCAAAGTTTTTCAAGTTGACTATAACACTTTTGGCAAGTAATTACTTTCTCAACAACTGACTTAATTGGAATACTTGTTTTAACTGTAAACGTTTCAGGAATTTCCTTTAAGAAACTTGATTCATTACCTTTTTCAGTGATAAGAAAGAGTTTGTCTTTGGCTCTGGTGATTGCAACATAGAATAATCGCCTTTCTTCTTCCATAAGCAAATCGTGATTTGCCTTTTTGATGACTTGAAAAATTCTATCTTCTAACCAAATGTCAGGAAAACCTCCATTGCCCTCTGTCAAACCGATTATGAAAACAACTTTAGCTTCAAGCCCTTTCGCCGCATGAATTGTTTTTGATTGAACTCTTATTCCCTCATTTTTGAAACGAAAGAAGTAAGGCGAATACATTTTGCTTCTACGGTAGAGGAATAAAATATCATCGTTAGACAACCCATCCTCTAACAATTCTTTCACTTTGTCAAAGCAAAACTGAATGTTTTCGTCTTGGGTACTGCCTGAATAAACAACAATTTTATGTTCTGATTTTTTTGATGCTTGAATGTCTTTTTCAACCTTGAATTTGTTGTGTTTAATTACTTCGTTACTTGCGCCAACAATATTTTGTGTACTGCGATAATTCAAATTGAGTTTGATAATCTTTGAATTTGCAAAGTGGTTTTCAAAGTCAACTATGTAACTCACATTAGAACCTCTGAAACCATAAATGCTTTGCCAATCATCACCAACACAAAAGAGTTGGGTTTGGTCTGTGAGCAAAAGTTTTATTAAATCAACCTGCAAGTTATTTACATCCTGAAACTCGTCAACCAAAATGTATTGGTATTTGCTTTTGTATTTGTTTGCTATGTCCTCATGATTCTGAAACAGGGAAGTGCTTCGTGAAATCAGGTCGTTGAAATCAAGATAAGATTTGTCAGTGCAGTAATGAACATATTTTTTTACGATTGGAATTGCCAGCTCATAATAATTCCGAACCCTTTCATGTTGGTCTTTCCTTGCGTTTTCTAAAACCAAATCAAAGTCAATGTTCTCAACTTTTATCATGTCGGTGATACGCATGATTTGTGTAACAAAATCTTTTACATCTTCATGGTAACTATTGAACTCCTCTTTGTATGTGAGTGCAATTGTTCTGTGATAATTTGAAGGCAAACGATTCTTTACAACCTTGTCTAGAGTGTGATTGAATAAAGCAGAATCCTTTGTCATGCTTTCATAAGTTTTCACTAACAGTAAGTTACCTTTTTGAAATTGTTCTTCCTTGTCTTTGGTTGAAAAACTTTTATCACTTACGTGCTCAATGTAAAGGTTTGCATCGGGGATGTAGAAGTCGGGATGAAAATCAAAATCTTTTACATTCAGTAAAGGTTCATACTCATATTTAATGCTGTGCCTGTAAAACCAATCAGCAATAAACTGTTCGGACTTTGAACGAACTTTAGTGCCATCAAGGGTTGTGAAGTATTTGCCGTCTTTCGGCAAATACTTTCCATCTGTTTTCTTGAGGTGTATTTTATCAATGATGTAATCTAAAATATAGCGTTTGAGTCGAAGCAAATATTCTGTGCCCTCACATTGTTCAATCAAAAGTTTATGAACTACTTCAAAAACTGTTTCAGGTGCTACATGCTTTGAAAGTTCATCTTCTTCATCTTTCTTTTCATCTCCGATTATTCGAAACTTATTGTCAAACTCATTTACTCCGTAGTTGCGAAGTATGCTGTAACAGAAACTGTGAAATGTTCTGACGGTTAAACCATCGATCCATTTATATTTTCTCTGTTGTTGAAATCTTTCTTTATCCTTGTCCGTTTTGCTTAATCGTTTGTCAAAAAGAAGTTTTTCATATTCTCCTGTTTGGTCAGCTGAAATGATTAAGCGGTCAATCATTTCGTTTGTTGCGTTTTTTGTGAAAGTGATTGCAAGTATACTTGAAGGGCTTATACCTTTTTCCTCAATTAAGTAAA
Organism: Ferruginibacter albus; assembly: GCF_020042285.1. NCBI lineage: Bacteria > Pseudomonadati > Bacteroidota > Chitinophagia > Chitinophagales > Chitinophagaceae > Ferruginibacter > Ferruginibacter albus. The sequence continues at coordinate 1,345,833 of NZ_CP083388.1, read as the reverse complement.
TAAGTTTTTGCAAAAGTGTTTTCGTCTTTCCAGAACCTGCGCCTGCTAAAACCAAAAGTCGCTTGTCTTCACTGATAACTGCTTCTCGTTGCTTGTCGTTAAGCGAACTTAAATTTGTTTTAGTCTCTGTGGGTTGCATATTTAAATTATGTCAGCAAGATAAAATTTAATAGTTACTTTCTTCCAAAATCAGCAGGGTTTTCACCCCATGCCCTTGTCTCCCATTTTAAAATTTCGTTCTCATACTCGTTTTCTTTGAGCCATTTTATTGCTCTGTCAAGCAGTTCAAAAAGTTTTGTATTTCTATCGCTGCGGGCATGATTTGTTCTTGCTTCTTTGTTACGAACCCAACCAATAGCATTTCTGCTGTCTGAATAAATTGGAAGTTTGATACTATTCTTTTTACAATGGGCAAGTGCATGAACAATCCCTAAAAACTCAACAATGTTATTTGTGCCGTCCTCAAACGGGCCTATTTTAAAAATTACTTCTTTGGTTGTGGTGTGAACTCCTTGATATTCTACAACACCAGTTGAAGTGTTCCATGCTCCGTCAACTGAAATACTTTCCTCAATCGGCTTACCAATTAGTTTGAGTTGCTCGTCTGTAAGGTCGCTTTCAAAAATATGTTTGCCTATGTAATCCCACCACTCGTCTTTGAAAGCTTGTTCTGCTAATTGTCTTGTCTTGAAAGATTTGTAAACCGCTTTTGGAAACTTGTCGGTTTGTGCTTTACAGTCGTCCCAGGTTTCAAAAACTCCTGTCTGTCGTCCTTTCCATACCACATAAAATTTTTGTTTCGCCATTGTCTGTTAGTGTATGTCTTGTGTTAGTTTCTGCATGTCGGTTCAAGTTAGCACTGTCGCCAAAGCATGACGCACAACGAACAGCGCTTGCTGCAGGTGTGCCATTACTATTCCATCTGCCCGAAGTCGCTGCTGATTCGATGAACTAAAAGTACAGGTTTAAAACCACAAGCAAAATGGCATTCCGTCAAGCTCGGACTAAAGCCAAACAGCGAACTGCCGCCGAAGGCTAATAACGTCCCGCTACACTTGCAACAAACCCCATGTTAGTGGCTGTCAATTTTCTCATGGAAATGGATAATTCTCTCCAATGTGAAGTAATTCCTTAATTGACTTGTCAATTTTAAAGTCTAATGGGAATTTAGCAAATGGGTTGTGTCTGAAAACATGCTCGCCAGTTGTTGCTAAATTTGCTGTATTTGCATTCGTAACATACACACCTGAAACTCTTGTAAATTTTGGATTTTGTTCTGAACCAAAAAAACCATTACCTGCAAATTCAGTTTTTTCATTCCGATTGTCGGGGTTGTCCGACCATGTAACTTGTAATGAACCGTAGAGGGCTTCTTGAACTTCTATAACATCAAGTCCGACACCTTGCTTGTTTAAGCAAATAATGTAAGGAGCATTCAAATGTCCATACCGAGTTGCCTTAGTTTCAAGTGAATCTTTTATGTCTTCACTATCATTCCCAATTTGTGTCACAGAAGGATGAGTTCCGATTGAGCGACTTTTTGTACCTCTATGAGCAGGAGATTTTGGTAAAAGTTTGGCCTTAATGAGAACCTTATTATCTTCGTAAATTATTTCTGGCATTCCATCAAAGCCTTGTTTCATAAGGCTTTCAGTATAGTCATCGGGATTGTAAGAAGATATATGAGTGTTGAAAAAGCGAATAATTTCTTTGCCACTTGGCTGGCTACTTTCTTTAAAAAAAATTTCCTCCAATTTCAATAAAAAGTTGGAAGCATCTATTTTGTTGATGACGTCTAATACTGCATTTTTCCTTCTCTCTAAAGATTGTTCAGTTTGAGTAAGCATTGTCAAGCACTTAACTTCAATATAGAAGCTACGCATATCATTTTTTGCAAAATAATCCGGGCGTTTAGTTGTTCCCACAATTTCAGGATGCACTTCTAGAGAATAACCCAATTCCGTGAAAAGAGCAAAAATGAATAACTCATAAAAAGCAAAATTGAAAGTCGCTTTAAATCTTGATTTCAATTCTTCCTTTTCATGTTCTGGATATAAAGCAAACCATGTTTCAATTTGATTGCGCACACAAGCCATGTCAATCCTTGCACTATCGTTATAGTAAGTATATGTGTCCGCATTATAGCCCGCAGGACCTTGAAGTGTTCTTTCCTTTTCGTCAAATAATAGCATGGGAATTTTCAATTTTGTGGTGTCGCTGTTTGCTTGCCGCTAATGCCAATGCAATACTAGCTGGAGTTTTATACTTGATTTTCGACTTCATCTATAAGAGGTTTAATAATGTTTAAACAATCTCTTATTTGACCTATTTCTTTTTCAAAGTCTTCAATTTTGAAATCGAAAAACTTATTCATGTATGTAGTGACACCATATTTGCCTTTCTTAAATTCTATTTTCTTGACCTCGCATACAAATGTCATTTGTCCATTTTCTTCAAATTTGCTCCATAAACCATGAATGAAAAGATTCCTATTAATCCTAAGTTTGTCTATGGTATTGTGAAGAAGTTGTATTTTATCTTCTTCGATGTGACGATACCTCGAAAGTTTCACCAACAATTTTAAGTTCTGATAAATGCCATTATCTTCAGTCAATAATAGATTGATGAATTCATCATCAGAATTAATCAGCAATCCTATTAACTCACGGATATGATTTTCAAGATTTGAAAATTCTACAGTTATCAATCCTATTTGTGAATAAAAATATTGCTCTTTGTCTGTCATACTTTTTAACCTCGCCATGGTTGGGATTGTCGCAATTGCAGTTAACGAGCAGGGCTTTTACAGGTTGGGAATAGCATTCCGTCTGCCAATAACCGCTGCTGATTGAAATTATAAAATTGAATTTAAGAACTAAATCTCAAAGTTGTTTGTACAGCCCGAACCACAGTTGGATTTGCAATTAGCTGATGTTACAATGTCTTGCCCAACTTACATAAAACCCCACGTTAGCGGTCCGGGCATTATTCTTCATAGTTTAGCACTTCAAATTTAGTCTTATCTTCTTCGTCCATTTTGAAGTCCTTAAGTATTTTTTCTTTTGTCTTTATGAATTTGTCTTTGTACTTGATGTTCCTCAAATAAATTGAAAGTAAGAAATAGTAATAGGTTAAATCAGAAGGATTTTTGTCCACCAAGCTTTCAGAAACCATAACCGCTAAATCAATATCGTTCATTTGATAGCATATAACACCGAAATTATGTAATTCAGTATTGTCATTGTATGCGTATTTTACAATGCCTTCATACAATAAGGCTCTGAATTGTTGAGCGTCATATTTGTGATTCTTTTTAACTAAAAAATCGCCTAAAACTGCAAGTGATGTAGAGTAACGAAGCAAGCCAAAAAGTCTAATTATTTCATTTATGTCTTTTTTGTCTTTTTCGCCTTTTGTGATTGGTTTTAAAAAATCTACAATTGATTTTTGAAATACGTCACTATAATAATCCAAATACAACGCCTTTAATGCCTTTAAATAAAAACTACCAATGGAAATTTGAAGTTCACTTGTGAATGCTAATGATACTATTACTTTCAGAAATAGATTAGACTTAGTAATTTCTTCTTTAATAAATTTTGATAACGTACTTTCTTCTGAGTTGACATCAAGGGTTAAGTGTTGACGAGACTTAATGTCTATTTTGTAAATGCTCAGTAAAGCGTGATAGTATTTATAGAACTCTGATTGGTCTAAATTTCGCCTTAAAATGTGAATGACTTTTTCATCAATCGTTGAGCATAGTTCTCCAAAAGAATAGATGTATTGAAGGTTTAAAGAGCTATTGTTTTTATTTCCGTCATAAGTTTTTAATAGAATATACAAAATTGTGTTAGGGTAGCCTGACTTACATTGTAAAAATAATTGTATTACTTTTATTTTGTCTTGAACTAATTCTGTGGTTGAACTTAGAAGTTCGTAGAAATATTTATGAGCTTCTCTATAATCAATAGAATCATAACTTCTATATAAACCATTAACTGATTCATATCTTATGTGTTCTACTAACTTGGAGCGAGAAAAACAGTCCCAAAAATAATGTCTGGCTTCTTCGTGCCTGTCTTTGTCGTCAAGTAGGGCGAAATAAAATTTGTAGTTGGTTACATCATCTACGTCCAATGGATCAAATTCAGTTTCGGGAACTAAATCCTCGTCAAATGGTTTTACAGGCATTCCTACTAATTTTTGAACGCCATACATTCTGTCTTTTGGTTCTAAACAAAATGTTCTGAAAACTAATTCTTCACCGCATATTTTCTTGAATGTCTTTTTTAATTGACTATAAAAAGATTCTATTTCTTCAAAACTTAAGGAATCTAAATCAGTTTTCAATGAGGTAATAGAAGTGCTTGAATCAACATGTCCACAAGAATTATTTCTAATATTACGGATTTTATTTAATTTTTCTTCAAACTTATAGCTTGATAAAAAATCGGTGATTATATTTTTTGCAGTTGTGAAATCTGTTCCATCAAGAATTTTATCCAATCCGTCTTCCTCTTGTTTTGCTCCTGCTGCTACATCAGTTCTTGTAATAAAGTTATCGCAATAACTTACAACATCTGTAATTATGATTTTTTTTAGTATATCTGAAATAGAATCATTGACTAAACAAACTTTATACAATTCAATTGAATACTCTATGATTATTTCAAGCGATTTTAAAACACCTGCTTTAACTTGTAGATTGGAACAAGGAATTAGGCCTCCTGAATTATATCTTGTTAAAGATAAAATGTCGGAAGAGAAATTAGGGTATTTCTCAATGTCCAATTCGGAATTCAGTTGTTTGATTTTTTCTTTTAATTCGTCTGATATTTCTCCAAATAAAATTTCAGATGTTTCGTAGTCCGAGAGCGAATTAAACTTGTTATATATATCTATAGGGATTGACGAAAAAAAACTTGATTTATCGTAATCAATTTGACTCCAAAATTCTAGACGAGAACCAAAATCCAATTCTTGAAAATGTGCACCAAATTTATCTCGTTGCGTTTTAAAATGAGTTTTATATAAGTCTTGAAAAGCGTTTAAGTCGTTTTTTATTAGTTGTTGGTTAATTGTCGCTTTGTTTATTGAAAATGCTAATTTTATAAAATCATCTGTCCTTAAAGCAACGAAACGAGCAAGACTTCTTTTGAAGAAATTAGAATTTTCAATTTCAATAATTTTTTTAACAATAATAATTTCTTTTAGACAATATTTCAGATGATTCAACACTATACTTTTATTTTTTTATGTTAAGGTTAGTGGTTCGCCTATTGCCTGACCGCTAACGAGCAGCGCTTTATGCAGGTTGGGAATTGTTATTCGTCCGCCTACAACCGCTGCCGATTGACAAACTGATATTGAAATTAAAAACTAAAGCTCAAAGTTGTTTGTCCAGCCCGAATCGTTGCCTGGATTTGCAATTGGCTGATATTTGCCGGTCACGCCCAACTTGTATAAAACCCAATGTTAGCAGCCATTATTTAGAATTTAAAGTTGCTTCCCCACTTACTTCATCTTTTATTTCATCAACAAACATTCTAGGATTCCAACCTTTCAACATTCCATCCAATACATAAGTATCTAATAATGACAATCCTAATTCTGCAGCTTTCCCCACAACTACTCCCGCTGCTGCACCACCAATGCCAGCGAGTGTTGCTCCTAAACCAGTTCCTACGCCAAGCATTGCAATATTTCGAATAAATTTTCCTCCGGTACTTTCAAAAAATTTATTCTTCCCTGCAACTTCGTCTAAATACTCTTTTGTTATTTGCTTTGTGTCCGTACTTATTGAAAGAGAATTTATCCATTTCCTATATTCCTTAATATTTTTCTTATATCTAAGATCAAAAACCCTGTCAAATGGTATTTTGTTTTCTAAAAAATAGTCTTGAATATTAGCCAAATTTTCAATTTTCAGAATCGTCGATGTATTTTCGGAAACATGATAAGCCGATTCAATGCTTCTAATTGAATTTTTCGTCAAGGTAAAGTCTGGAAGTTTATCATAGCTTTTATAACCTTTTTCTGCTAATACCGTTGTTTGTAAAACATGGTGACCTAATTGAAAAAGTTTGTCACGCTCTTGACGATTGTTGCTAAACTTTGCGGTATCGAACAAAACCTTACAAGTTATGTAAGCCGTCATTCTTTTGCGACCCAAGCAATGTTCCAACAAGTTCCATTAGTTGCAATAAGCGCAATGCTTGGTCATTCTAGTCTTAAAACAACAGAAACTTACCTCAAAGCGTTAAAATCGTATCTTTAAGACACTAACCAAATTAAATTTTTATGGTCACTTTAAAAAATGAGTTTATTAAGAACCTCAACACAGAAGATAAAAGCGTATATCCAAGAGTTACAGTATGTTTTCATGATGGATTATATTGGCAAGTAGCAGGATACGCAAACACGACAATTAAAGACGGAAAACTTTTTGCTGATCTTGAAATTTCCAATCCAAAATTTAATCAGCCGGAAGTGTATATCAAAGCTGTAACAGACAATGGCTATCTTCATTCAATTTTGTTGATAGACCCAAAGAACGTTTTCAAAAATTAAATTTTCTTTTGGGCAATTAAATAGCCCTTTATAAGAGGTGATTGATCTGCAGCTTCTTTTCCTTCTCTATCATAAACTTCATGATATTTGATATGCGAAAGTAGCCAATAATCTATATTGATAATTTCTCTTTCTAGATATAAGAAATCGTAAGTTGAAAACATTTCTCGCATTACTAATTCAGGAATAAGAGAAAATTTCACGTCGGGATAATAATCAAGAAACCTTTTAAATCTTTCTCTTGCAATTGAAATAAATGGCATCCGTTCTGTTGCGTATCTTTCTAGCAGTTCGCTCGTATGTTCCTCCTTGTGCCAACCGTGGTATTCCATCGATCGATTGCGAAGCTCAACACAATAATCATAGGCAAGATCAACATATTGGGCATGTGTAATTTTGCCTTCTACATGCACCCTGAAGATTTCCCTTATTTGCGGTTCAAATTGAGCCAGCACCTTGTAATTAGGTGTGAAGCCAAGAATTGTTTTCACGATATGTCTGGCGTGATCGGAATACATTAAATATTTATCCGATAAATTTTCATTTCTGTTACAAGCTTTTATTTGCTGTGTTTCCATTATTCAACACCTCTTTTTTTTCATATTTTAGCATAAAGCGAAAAAAAACTCAACCCCGAAATGGAAAACAAAATCTCTTTACCTCAATTCGTTGAGGATAAACTGGAGCAAACTCAAAAGGATATTTTAAAGCTTGAAAAGGATAAAATTAAACTGAGAGAAATAGGAAATCTTACTTTAGACTTTACCCCTTCAGGAACAAAATTATTTAACAATGTGACCTATCAACAGGAGGTCGATAAAATCGACAAATCAATTGAAAGCATGAGAAAGTCATGTAAAATTGAGATTGAAAATTTTCCTGAAAATATTAAGGCTCAAATTTTTGAACATATCGAGTTTGAGCTTACGTCTGAAAAAATATTTAAAAAATTTCTTGATAAAAATGCGCTTCCCCATGAAGCCCCCAGCCATTCAAAAACAATTGATGACATAGATGCTCGATTTGATTTCCAAAAGTCAGCTAGAAATCCAATAAAGGAGGAGACTCCAAATAAGGATAAAGAGAAAGATAATTTTGAACCTGAAATCTAATCCATAAGAAAATTTAAAAACTAAGACCTATGAATTTAATAGAAGATTTTACGATTAAAGGTAAGTGGTGGCTACCTGTTGAATACCCAGAAGATGTTGAAGAATTTTTTGGTGAGTTATCATTTAAAAAATACAAAGGATTGCAATTAACTATTGAAGGTAGCTTTTTTGGTAATAGAAGTATCTTAAATTCTAAGACTGGATTTACCATCCCTTTCATTTATGGAGTCGGTCGAGAAGGGCATCATTATAGTATTGTGAATTCTTTTGGTAATGAACTGGGCTCTAATAATTGGGTTTATACAGAATTACAACCTGACTATGTTTTAGTAAACCATAGAGGCTATATGGCTATTGATCAGATGGGAATTAATACTTTTAATTTCACAACAAATTTCTTTCACAGTTTCTTTGGTGAATCAAACCAGTTCGTTCAATCTGACTTCGCCAAATCTTATATTAATTTCGATTTTAAAAATGATAAGACTGTTGAGGTAATCGACAATGAAAAAATAAATGCCTATTTCTTTTTTGCAAAGGGGTTTAGTGGTTTGGGTGGTGAAGAAATTACATTGCGGCAGAAAATAGCACTAAATGTCAAATTCAAGGAAGGGCTTATATTTTCGGATGCATTGGACAAAATAAACTACATAAGAGATTTTTTTACCTTCCTTTCCTTTCCCGTGATTTCTTTTGAATCTATTAATTTATTTACAAGAGATGATAAAGATAAGATGGTGGAATTTGTAGTCTTATTTAAACAACAGGCTAAGTCTATTGGTGAGGAAATCAGACCTTACGAAGTTTTATTAAATTATGAAGAGATAAAAGATAATCTTCCAAAATTATTTCAATCATGGCTTGAAAACGAAGAATTAAATAAAAGCGTGTCAGCTTTATACATGCAATTAGCCTATTTAAACTTTCCTTCCGTATCCAATTATTCCTAAATATGGTTTTTGCAGTTGAAACGCTTCACAATACATACTTTGATTTTAATCTGTATACCAGAGAAGAAAATGAAAAATTCAAAACAGAAAAGAAAAAAGCAATCAAAGAAAATTTTTCACCTGAATTCGAACAAAGATTAAATGAGTGTTTGAGCCATTTTTCGAACCCTTCTTTTGCTTCAAGGCTGAGAGATTTAATTCAAAAGGGAGGAATATTATTTGACACGTATATTAATGATAAAGATGATTTTGTCCGCAAAGTAACCAAGCATAGGAACTATTTAGCCCACAATCATAAGAATTCTGAAGAGGCGGCAATTACTTCTGAGGAATATCCATATTTTATCGCAGTGCTTAAAATGATATTTGAATGTTCTTATTTAAAAATATTGGGCTTCACAGATGATCAAATTCAAAAAATGATTAAAAGAAATTTGATTTATAATAGGAATAAGTTGAATTTGAACAAGAAAATTTAAGTTCTTTTTATAACCTACTTCACTTGAAAATCTTTGAACAATTCCTCCATATCAATTTCCAAACTTTTATAGGGGTCAATAATATATAAGAATGTTGGGTTGATTTCCCAATTCAACACGACTTATGGATTGGGGCGAATAAAGACAAAGAAAAAAATGATCATGAGCCCGAAATTTGACCAATATCGAAATAAAGAAAAATTTTCTATATATTACTTCTTAAAGTATAATTTGGCTCTATGGAATCAAAATCAATTCATATTTATGAAACAATTAATTATTTTTTTTGGATTAATTACTCTTTTGTCTTGTAAAAGAACAAACCAAAATACAATAGTCTTTCATGCTTATCCATTTATTCCAAATGCAGATAAATTCTATGCTGAATTAGAATCTGATTTTAAAAAGCAAAACCCGAATATTAATCTAATTATAGTAAAATCTGACAATTATTATGATAGCGCTAATGGAATTATTAAAGATGATACAGCAGACATTTATGAACTCGATTGTGTACTTCTTCAAGATTTTATTGATAGAAACTTGATCCAACCTTTTCCTAAAACTTATTCAATTGATACAAGTAATTGGTTAGAACCTGATAATGTAGGCATTCAAGAAGAAAGCCTTTATTGTGTTCCCCATTGGTTATGTTCTAATTTTTTATTTTATAAAAAAGGAGATAAAATAAAAGATTCAAAAAATTTGGACGACATTAAAAAAGACTTAGGCAAAATTTCATCCCTTAATAAATCCTTGTTAATAGATTTGTATGGCAAGTCTACTCTTGGAGAATTATACGCTGAAGTAAATTATTGCAAGAATTTTAATAGAGCAAATTCATCAGGAACTTTGGATTTTTCAATCTTTGATTATGAAGTTGAAAAAATTTTAAATAAAATAAAATCCTTAACCTATAAAGATTGGGGTAGAAGAAAAGACTTTCATGATTACAAGGAAGCTTTTTATCCAAGACAGTTTGCCAAAGGAAATGGAAGAATATTTGTAGGTCATTCAGAATCTTTATATAACATCCTAGACGAAATAAATAATGGTTGCTATGAAGGAGAAAATTGTCTACAAGCAGATCAAATATCAGTAATGAGATTCCCCTTATCAGATAAATCGGATGATTATCTAGGCTGGATGGATGGGCTCTCAATTAATAAAAACTTGTCTGGTCAAAAATTAAGAAATGCAATAACCTTTATTAACTTTCTTTTGAGTAAAAAAGTTTATGAAGAAGCTTTAAAAAAAGAAGCTAATTGTTCTCCTCGATATTTACTACCTGCATATAAACAATATTATTTTGACCGCCAAATTACCGACTTTGCTCCCTTATACCCTCAATTTTATGAACTTGTAAAATCGATGAATACCATTACAAATAAGAATTTGTGTCAGGATTTGCGACTTTTTGGAGATAGCCTAACAATTAGAATAAATAAAAATTGATCGATTTTATTATAAATTTTTCGGTTTTTTTGCTATTTTGGATAATAAATCAATAAAATATAGGTTAATAATAGAGATTTTATTATAAAAAAAGCTCAGTTTGAATTTGAATTTAAATTGTGTATAAATATCTAAATATTCGTTTTAACTTTGGAGTATCTAAATGAGTTACTATATGGAAGGAAACAATAGCAACAGAATGAAAGAAATAATGAATGATAAGACTTTAATGTCTAAGTTCATGGATTACGCTATGGCACCAGATTCTGAAAAAAATTACTTTAAATTTGTTCGTTATAGAGATACAGGGAGATTAGATATTGTCGATAATAGAAAAAAAGAAAACTCAGAAACGCCCCAATTGGTTACTCGATAATTCAATTTTAATGAATGAGCATAGCGTTAGGTACTCTACTTCTATTCCTGCTCGTCATTCCTGGTATAGCATTTAGAAATGCTTTCATTTTCGGACCTCTCACAAAAAAGTTTTCAAAATCTTCTTCATTTGACGAATTTATATGGGCTTTAATTCCTGGGCTAATTATTCAATTAGTAGGGGCATTTGTTGTAAATGAATTTCATGCTTTTGGTTTTAATATCAACTTTTCCGGTTTAGGCGAAATATTATTTAGTGGAACAAATGCAATTGAAGAATTTGGCGATATTGAAAAAGTCCTCGGACCAATTCTTGCCTATAATTTTATTTTAATAATCATTGGGGGATTATTTGGATTTCTTTGCAGGAAGATCATAAGGTTTGTATGTCTCGACCATTATTTCAGAAGCTTTAGATTTTCGAATGAATGGTATTATATTTTAAGGGGAGAAACAATTTTTTTTAAAGAGCACATTAACCCGAGCGAAAAGAAAATAAGAGCTGATAAAAGAAAAGACAAAATTCTGGCTGAGAAGCTTAGAAGACAAAGCCTGAATAGAACTCCTAAACAAAAGATTAGTGATTCTCTGTCTGATTTTAAAAATTTCATTCATAGAAATAAAATTGACACCTGTGTAATAAATGCAGTTGTAAAAACAGATCTAGGCAATTGTTATATTTATTCAGGGATTATACATTCTTTTTATCTTACTAAAGACGGCTTATTGGACACAATCCTAATAAGAGGCGCAAGTAGAAGAAAGTTTACCGATGATAAAGAAGAAAATATATATAAAATACCTACAGAAATTGTAGTACTCAAAAATTCTGAAATTGTTACAATAAGTGTCAATACCTTAGAAATTAAACAAGAAGTAATAATAGATGTTGACCCACAAATTGATAATACAGAAGCTGACCCTAACGATAGTAACGATTCAACACCTTCAAATAATGCGCAAGATGATTTAGATGGGAATAATGGAACTTCGAACCAAGAAGAAAAACCAATATAAAATTAACTGCCAACCTTTTAGTATTTATCAAATCTGATATTCACTCTTTATTTAAACAATACTCAAGTTGTCTTTTTAATTGTATTTAAAAGATTGTGAACAGTACTTTTATGCCACTTTGAATCAATTCTATAAGTAGGTATTTTCCTGCGATTCAATTCATCCGATATCTTTTGAAGGGAGGTAAAGCCCTGCTTTTTTAGTTTTAAAATGATTGGCTTCATCTTTTTTGCAAAGCTTCTTGACCGTTTGCTGTTTCTTTTTGCAAGAATTTTTGAAAATTTTCCAAGCTTAACTCCTCTTCTTCTTGCTGCATTAAGTGCTGCTTTTGTCCTGATACTTATCTGTTCTCTTTCATACTGTGCAAATGCAGCAAGTATGTGTAAGACAAGATGGTTTGCTTCGGGATTGTCGACAGCCACAAATTCAACATTACTTTCCATTAAGGTTGAAATAAAAACTACATTTCTTCCAAGCCTGTCCAATTTAGCTATTATTAAGAGTAATTTATTTGCTTTACAATATTCCAACGCTTCCTTCAAAACAGGACGTTTCGACTTCTTTCCACTCTCAATTTCGGTATACTCCTTTGCAAGCTTAATTTTCCTAGATTTAGAATAAAGCCGTACTGACTCTTTTTGTGCCGCAAGACCTAACCCGCTCAATCCTTGCCGTGGGAGTTGACGGGGTCGAACCGCCGACCCTCTGCTTGTAAGGCAGGACCTTATTTCCTTACTCTCTTTTCTAAAAATTTGATAAAAGACTCCTTTTTAATAAACTTTCGAATTCCAATTTCTGCAACTTCCAATTCACCACTTTTAAACAAAGAAGCCATTTGCGTATCTCCATAATTCAAAAACTCCATTAACGCCTTACGCGATATCCACCCATCGAAATTTCTAGCATTTTCATATTCTTCTAATTTCCTTTTTATTATTGCCAATTCCAAAGAGAGTTTTTGAATTTCGATTAATAACTGTTCCATATACATGATTTTATGACAAACATGGCTAAATTTAATAGTTATTAATGAACCTAAAACCGATAAAAATAAGACTATATAGGTATTTATAAAGATAAAATTTTCTTCATTTTATGTGCTTTAAATTTATTATAGCTGTTTATTGAATAATCTTTTTTTTCTTTGAATTCGTCTTCATTTTCAAAAAAACGGTCTTGAAGAATAATTTGAAACAGATCATAAACTGTACTTAATAATTTGCCTTTGGTCAAACCATTTGTTTCATGATCAAAACTTTCATTAATTAATTTCTTTAATAAGCCTTTTTCAGTTTTCCCTTTTGCAAGTTCGAAAAATCGTTTAATTGTAAATTCGGCACTTTCATTGTTAGGTATCTCTTTTAGTATGCTATTCATTAGAATATCAAAAACATTCTTAAATGACTTAGGATCTCCTTTTGCGTATTCACGTCTTTTTTGTAGATCAAACATATACTTACTTAATAAATTCATAGAAACCTTATCACGAACTATTGGCTTGGCCGCCCAAAGTATTATTTGTACTCCAAATTTTATCATCAAATGCTCCTGTATATAAAATAAAGCTTTAGGTTTATCGATCAATATATCTTTTTCAATAATTAGATCAAATTCTTTATTAATATCATCTATTGAAATAAACCAGCGTAATTCAGTCTCCTTCAAACCGAATTCTTTTAGTTTATTTATGATATCATCACTTTTAAAAAACATCAGATCCTTGTGATAGCGCCTTAAATATTTTGCTATTTCTGCTTTTGGCTGAAATGAGCCGAATTTTACAACATCTGATAATAGAGCTTCCCTTGAAATTCTGGCATTTTCATTTTTTATTTCCATTATTTCTGAATATTCTTTATCAAAAGTTTCTATTTCTAATACTGAAAATTTCATAAAAGTGCTTTTTCTAAATATAGATCAAATTTCCTTTTTGCTTCCAATAACCTTGTTTCTGTTACAGAATAATATACTGCATCAATTTCGTTACCATTACTGTGTCCCATTAGCCTTTTAATAACACCCATTTCATAAATATCAGCCTCTGCTAATAATTGCCTAAAAGTATGTCGAGCAATATGGGTAGATAGTTTGATAGGAACTTGCGCCATGTTAGCCAAAATTTTCAATTGAACATTTACTTCTTTATTTGAACGCCTTGGAAGAAGAGCTTTTGTAATTTCTCTTTCTTCACTATACTTGTATTTGTCAATGATAACAATGGCTTTTTTAGGTAAGATCATTTCAGTCTCAATATTTGTTTTAGCTCTTTTTAAATACAGTTTTATATTTCCATCTTTCATAACATTTAAGTCTGATTCTTTTAAAGAATAAGCATCAGTATAAGCTAACCCTGTAAAAACCGAAAATAGAAACATGTCTCTATATATTCGTTGAGTTGGAAGTTGGCTAAGATCCAAATCGCATATACGTTTAACTTGATTAATATCAAGTCTTGCTCTCTTTACTGACTTACATTTAAGCTTTATCTTCTTGAAGTAATTTAATGTCAATAATTTTTCGTCAACTGCACGATCAAAAATTGTTCTTAGCCTTTTAATATTGTCAAGAGCTGATGATTCTTTCATACCAGTTCTTTCGTTAGAACTTATCCCTAACAAATAATCCTTAAATTGAAAAGCAAATTGCATATTAATATCTTTTAAGGTCGCCTCTTTCGTTTTCCGGAATATTAAAAAATCTTTCAAATGTTTTAATGCTTTTCTATAATTCCTTTTTGTCCCTTCTGCCATTTCTGTGTTAGGTGCTATTGCAGCATTATAATATTTATCTACATAATTTAAAATTAGAGGATTGGGATGTACATCTAATCCCATAATCAGATTTCTTATCGATTTAGCATTATATTCAGAAAGAGAAGTGGATCTATGATGCCTAAAATCTTCAAAATTCTTGTCCAATGTATTCAGTAATGCATTAGCAGACATATCTCTATCATTAAACCGCATTGTTTTTTCATCCCATTTAATCAAATCGCTTGGTTGCAGTTCAATATTCAACCTCATTTCAGCTTTCTGCCTGTTAAGTGTAATACGCATGTACATTGGGATTTTGCCTGTTTTTTTGTGCCTTTTTCCAATATTCGGAAAGAATAAAATAGATAATTTCATCTTACTTCATTTTAGGTGAAACAACTTACGCTGTTCGGTGAAACAATAGTGAACCCAAAACCGACGAAAAATGAAATAATATGAGGAGTTCTGAAACAATAAACTCCTGTAAATATTGAGTTTACAGGAGTTTGTTTTCGAGTGAAAGATAATTAGTGACCGCGTTAGGATTCAAACCTAAAACCTTCTGATCCGTAGTCCCTTGATTTTGATTTCATTTGTATTCATTTGATTTGACAAACGTTGATTTTCATTAATTTATAAATAGTTAAATTCAACTTCCCTTAAAATAAACCAAGTTCGGTGCGCAAATGGTGCGCAAATTTTTTATCTTAGGGAACGTATGAAAACAAACATCACAATTGCAATGGACTTTCGCCGTAAGAAAAAGGACGGAACTTATCCACTCGTTTTGCATCTAGGACATAATAGAAGTTCAACAACTATTCCTCTAAATATCTCAATAAAAGAAACGGATTGGGATGATGATAATAAGGTTATAAAAAAATCCTACAAAGGCACCGATTCAGTCGACCGTTTGAACAACATGCTTCAAAAGAAAAGATCGGATGCGATGGATATTATTTTTAAGTTGACCGAAGCAGGTATTCTTCAAAATCTTTCTAAAGTTGAAATCCGCAACCGCATCGAGAAAGAAAACTCCTCCGGTTCTTTTTTCGACTTCGCCAAACAAGTTATAAAAGATTTGATTGGCGCCGGACGACTTGGTACAGCCCGAAGCTTTAAGGGCGTTGTTGCTATTCTCAAAACTTTCAACAACGAAAAAGACCTGGCTTTTAAAGATATCACGCATAATTTTTTAACGCGCTTAGAAAACAAGCATCTTGCAAAAGGGCATTCATATAATGGCCTTGCAGTTTATATGCGGTCGATCAGATCAATTTTTAATAAGGCTGTAAATGCAGGCGTCATAGATAAAGACCCCTATCCTTTTCAGAATTATAAAATCAAAACAGTACCAACGCAAAAAAGAGCTCTCGATGTCGATTTGCTACAAACAATTATTACCAAGCGTATTCCAAAAACAGTGTCATGCTTTCATGCACGAAATTATTTTGTAGCGAGTTACATGATGTATGGAATGAACTTCTCGGATATGGCGCATCTCAAAAAGTCGGATATTATCAACGGCCGTATTCAATACAGAAGAAAGAAAACAAGCAAGCTATACGATATCAAGATCACTCCAAGTCTTGATAAAATTTTACAGTACTACATTTCACAAAGCGGAGATCGGCCTTATGTCTTTCCAATCATCAAGCGTGATACAGCACTATTACAGGATAAAGACGTGGAATGGGCTAGAAAGCGATATAACATACAATTAAAGGAAGTCGCCAAGCTTTGCAAGATTGAACAGAACCTGACAAGCTATGTAAGCCGACATTCTTTTGCAACCCAGGCCATGCTTTTAGAAGTACCCTTAATAGCCGTTAGCACTATGCTAGGACACTCAAGCCTTAAAACAACTGAAATTTATCTTAAAAGTTTACCCAATAATATTTTGGATGATTATAACGCCAAAATATTGGGGAAGAAGAAACCGAAAAAATAATAGTACCTTAAAGGCTGTACTATTTAGACCAAACCACTCTGCTATGAAAGAAGTAAATATCGCTGATAAACAAAAGTATTTAAAGGACAATTATCCGTTCGAGCCCGTTCCTAATATATCAGAAAAACGCCGCTGTCTTCATTGCGGTATTGTTTTCACAATATCAGATTATAAAGTATTCAAGGATATTATAAATGGAGAACTTATCTATTGTCCCGATGCGCCTGAATGCGACGGTACTGCCATTGATTGGATAGATGCCGATTAAAAATTTGCAAAATTGTGCTTTAGAATATACCTTGTAATATTATAAGAAAATTGTACTTATAAAAAACTATTCACGTACTTAAGAGATTTTAAAATGCCAATTTTTAATGAATGGTGCGACCAGAAAAGAGAGGATGATAAAAAAACATCTCTCTGGACTGTATCGGAAAAAGCCAATATTAGAGATAAAATATTTCCAAAGTTATTACCCATCGTTCGATCACATTATGAAGATTTGACTCGTATAGCCGATGCCCTTTCAGAATTGGGATACAAAAAAGCAGAAAAGATTTTAAAAGGGCGAATGCCCCAAACTGCAACAGCCCGATCTGGCGATTTGGGAGAAATATTAGCAACTGAATTTGCAGAGGAAGCATTTGATTTTACCATTCCAATTAAGCGCCTTAGATATAAAGATGGAAGAGATATGCCCCTGCGTGGAGATGATTTTATTGGAATAAGATACAATGAAAAAGAAGGCTTATTCCTTTTAAAAGGAGAATCAAAAAGTCGTCTGAAACTTACAAAGACAGTTATCACTGAAGCCCGAACAGTTTTAAATAAAGACAATGGTCGTTGCACTCCAATATCTCTAAGTTTTGTGTACGACAGGCTTTTGGATAGTACAGATGACGATGATAAAAAGCTGGGAAAAATTCTTCGTAACGAAGTTGCCAATGATGCCTTACCTCCGTCCAAAATTACACATGCATTAATTACATTTTCTGGTAACTCTCCCATTGAGTTGCTGAGAAGCGATTTGAAAGCTGCTGATGCCAAACGATCGCAAAATGTGGTCAATATCTATATTCCAGACCATGTCAATTTTATTAAATTAACTTTTGAAAAAGCACAAAAACTTGGAAACCCTTAATGATATAGAAGCTTTCTTGAATAAGGTCTTAGATGACCCTAAACGTGCCAACTTGCAAAGCCGAGCAGTAGCATGGAGTAGTATGCGAAATAATGGCAAATTAAATGACGACGCTCCTGCTGCACTTATTCATGAAATTGAAACAGATTTAGCTGAGCACGGATTTTCTCTTTTACGAGCATCATTGGCTTGTAAAGAATTAGGTGGCAATTCTGAAATATTTAGAATTGGATTTGAAAGAGCTGGAAATTGCTTTGAAGCCTTAACATCAAATTCTGGTAATGAATTTATAGAAGGGGATTTTTATAGAATTATCGCCGCCTGTTGTTACCACATTGCAAGTTACTCTGCGATAGCATACTCGATTTTAAACCATCCCGACATCAATAATTTAACGGCCATCGAAAAAGCTCTCAGATTACTAATTTTGAGAGACATTAAAAACCTTAAGTTGTTTCTAGAAACTTATCTTAGCGAAAGTGGCGTAAATGACGAAAGGTTAGCAGAAGCTTTTCAAAGCGAGGAAACTGAACAAGACGTTTTAATTAGTTTAGTAATAAACGACTCAGGTTGTAGAGCCCTAGCATATTTTGAATTTGCACTTCAAACTGGCAATAATAATTTATTTGAACGTGCGAAGGAAATTTTAGCTGGCGCGATAAAACTAGCAACCAGCTCTAACAATATTTCGCATTATTGGGTATTAAGGTTGATTTCAAACCTCATAGATGATCTTTGGCTTTCCTCATTGCATAAAAATTTACCAGTAAATTTTCCAATCGCGGAAGAAAACAAATATGAGGAACTTCGGGAACTTTTCCTAGCTACATTATATAATAGAAATAATGCAGAAGTTGAACTCTGGCCTTCTCAACTAGAATCTGCAAAGAGAGCACAGGATTTAACTGATGATCTCGTCGTTGCACTTCCGACAAGTGCTGGGAAGACACGAATTGCCGAAATCACAAGTCTTATGACTTTATCTGTCGGTAGGCGCATTTTGATTGTAACACCACTAAGAGCATTATCCGCGCAAACTGAAAGATCATTTAGAGCAACATTTGGACCATTGGGATTCAGAGTCTCATCTTTGTATGGACCAAGCGGATCAGGTGGTGACGAAGATGCTCTTCGCACAAACGATATCATTATATCTACACCAGAAAAACTAGATTTCGCTTTAAGAAGTGATCCTACAATTATTGATGACGTGGGCTTGGTTGTTTTAGATGAAGGTCATTTAATAGGACCACAAGAGAGAGAAATACGATTTGAAATTTTGGTACAAAAATTACTCAAAAGGGCAGATTCTAAAGATCGTCGAATTGTTTGCTTGTCAGCAATTCTTCCACCCGGAAAACCATTAGAAGACTTAACATCATGGATTCGTAAAGACAAAGCGGGAACACCTATATTTTTTAAATGGAGACCAACCAGGCAAAGATTTGGTACAATCTCCTTTCTAAGTACTCATGCAAAATTGAATTTTAGTAAGGACGATAGTGAAGGTTTTGTAAGTCGCTTTATTGAGAAAGTGCCAAAAGAAGGAAATATAAAACTTCGATCTGGTAACATCAAAGATATAACATTGGCAAGCGCATGGAAATTTGCTCAGGAAGGAAAACGAGTTCTCGTTTTTGTAACGCAAGCGAATTGGGTTGAGCCATTTGGGCAAGCATCCCTGGAGCTAGTAGAAAAGGGATTTCTGCCTTCACTTGTTCCAAACCTTGCGGATATCAAACGTGCTTTACAAATCGGAGAAGAATGGCTTGGAGCAAATCATCCTGCGGTGCTCGCTTTAAAAATTGGTGTAGGTATTCATCATGGAAAATTGCCCAGCCCATTTTTAAGAGAACTTGAAATTCTTTTAGCGAAAGGAAAAATACTTGTAACCGTTGCGTCTCCAACTTTATCTCAAGGATTAAATATTAACGCAGCTATTCTACTCGTGCCATATCTTACAAGAGCAGGTGAAATAATATCAGGAGAAGAGTTTGCAAACGTCGCAGGGCGTGCAGGAAGAGCGTTCGTAGATGTAGAAGGTCTTGTTTTACACGTTATGAAAGATCAGCTACAAACTAGAAAGAATCAATGGTTTAAACTTGTAAGTGCCGCTCGGCATAGAAACCTGCAAAGTGGTATTCTTCAAGTAGTGCATAATATACTTATAGAATTGAGTAAAAAAGGTATTTTAAAGCAAGATGATGCATTCGAATACCTCGCAAATAATATTGATGCCTGGAAAGGACAATTGCCTGAACAAACAGAAGTCTCTGAGCTATCCCCAACAATTGAACATGATCTTGAAATGCTTGATGCAATGGTATTTGGTTTAATAGAATCTTTAGACGCAGATTCATCTGATCTTCCTACTCTTTTAAACACTGCATTGACAAGTTCCTTGTGGGAGCGCCAGATTGCAAATAAGAACTCTAAAATTATTGAACTTCATCGCAATATTCTTAAGGCGCGCGCCAACCTTATTTGGAGGAACACTACCCCTTCAAGTCGCAAGGGGCATTTCGCAATGGGCGTAGGTCTTGAAGCTGGATTAAAAATAGATGGCCTGGCTGAAGAACTAGTTGGAAATCTAGATGAAGCAGACGAAGCCGCTTTCAATGGTGATTTGGAGAGACTTGTTCAAAGCATTATAAATATCGCTCAATTAATTTTAAATATTGCTCCATTTAAATCCGATGAAGGATTGGTAATTGGTTGGGAAAAGCTGCTTCGCTCATGGCTTTCTGGTGCTTCGATTGAAGATATTGGTCCCGATAACATGAAATTCATCGAAGACGTTTTTGTATACAAGCTCGTTTGGGCAATTGAATCATTACGGGTCAGAAGAATTTCTATTGGATGGGAACCAGAATATTATTCAGGCATGGCTGCTTCTTGTGTTGAAACAGGAACTTTCCGATATCAAGTCGCTCTTCTTATAAGATCGGGACTTCCATCTCGCATTTGCGCAATGGCAGCAGTACAAGGGCACGATTCAACTTTTTCAGACAATAAAGAATTACGAGAATGGCTAAAATCGGATTATGTTGAAATGCTTACTGATACAGATCTATGGCCTACTCAAGAAACTTCTGATATTTGGAAAAAATTCAGAGAAGATTTTTTAAGAAAAGAACAAGGAAAACTAATAAAGAATGATTATACCCTTAAGAGCCAATCATTCCCTAATGTTACTGCTGGTTTGTATCGTTTCGAACAGAATGAAGAAGGCATATGCGAAATTAAAACTCCTGATTTCCATTCAATGGGAAAGCTGCATAGAAAAATTCAAAAAGGAAATTTAGGAATAGCCCATATAAAATTTTTTAGAAGATCAAATTTCCATCCAATTATATCGAGGATAGGAATTGGAAATATTACTTGGGAAAAATAAGACTGAAAATATTTCCTGTTATATTAAGGCGCAATAAATAGGGATTTTATTCAGTTGTTCTAAACGTTAAATTAAGCCGGGGTGCAATAATTTTACTGGTCTTTGGAATATGGTGTTCCCAAAAATCCTGCATCTCACCCGCCATCAATAAAAATGAACCATGTGTCAGCGGAATAGACATTGGTTTTAAGTCCTTTTTATATTTATGCCTTATCCAAAACGGGCGGGTTTCACCAAAACTGACAGATGCGATTGGATGATTTACTCCAGACTTTGACTTTTTATCACTATGCCAACTCACTGAATCATTTCCGTCCCTGTAATAATTAAGAAGAACACTATCAAACCTGAAACCGCAGGCTACTTCAACTTTATCTTTTATCGCCAATAACTCAACTGTCCAACCAAAACCCTTCTTTCCAAACCATGCTGTTAATCGCGGATCATTAACGATTTTATCATACATCACACGCTTATTCTGTGACCATTTTGTATTGTTCAACAGAACATCATAGTAATTATCCGATTCAGCTTTATTAAAAAATTGCTGGCGCAATGTGAGTTCGGCATCAGGAATGTCAAAATGTACATTCCTTTTTTTGCCATCATCAAATACCTGAAAATCATCAAAAAGTGTCAACATAAAAAATTAAGCGAGCAAGTTAAATGATATTTTTGGAATTACTAAATATGTTAGTAAATGAAAGTCTATAGGGAAGCTTCCAAGATGTGGATAATTCAATCGTATTCGATAAATAAACTTTCATAATTTTAAAATCATGACAAGAAATAATAAAATAATACGGGACTTGCTTATAGCAAAAGCAGTCATTATTGGTATTATCTTAGTTTACAAAGCTGTAACTAAGCCAACCGTATAGATAAAAAGGTCTCGCCAACCCGCTCATGGCCAGTTTTATGAAGGGGTAAAAATAAAACTTAAAAAAACGTAGAGACTGGGTTTGTGCCTAGCTTCGAAAATCCCTCATTTGCATGTAGCCTCATTTTGTAGTGAGGTTTTTTTATTTATAAATCTTCGGCAAAAGAAAATAATTTTGAATTTGTTTTGCTAAACAATTTAGCAAGTCCTACTTTCGTACCCTAAAGGGTTATGAATGTATTTGAACTGCAAGACATATTTTAGTTTGCGATACGGCACTTTTTCAACCAAGGAACTTGTCAAAGCCGCTGTAGATACGGGCGTTACGGCGCTGGCTCTTACGAATATCAATTGCACCTGTGACGCCTGGGATTTTGTGGGGCACTGTCAGGAGGCGCGGATAAAGCCGATTATCGGCGCTGAAATCAGAAACGAAGACGATCCTTTATATATTTTGCTTGCAACGAATAACAACGGCGTTCAGTGGGTCAATCGCTTTTTGTCCGAACATCTTATTCAAAAAAAGCCCTTCCCTGAAAAGACGCTTGAACTTCCCTTTTTCAATGATGCATGGGATGGTTTTGTCATTTATCCGTTTGGCGTAAAGGAAGCTGAAAGCTTGCTGCCAAATGAGTATATCGGCATCCTGCCTTCGGAATTGAATAAACTCTTTAACTCTCAATTGCGCTATCCGAACAGCAAACTTGTGATACGCCAGCCCGTTACCTTTCAGGATAAAAGACATTTCAATGCACATCGGCTTTTAAGAGCGATTGATAAAAACGTTCTGCTGTCCAAGCTTCCGAAAGAAGCACAATGCAGCGAGGACGAATATTTCATGCCGCAGGACAAATTGCTGGATGCCTTTCGGCAATACCCCTTTATTGTTACAAATACTTATAAGCTGATTGATGCCTGCAACATCGATATAAAGTTTCACACGGACAAGAACAAGGAAAGTTTCAGCGCTACTAAAGAAGATGACCGCGTATTGCTTGAGAAGCTTGCCCTTGATGGCTTTCAGTACAGATACGGGAAAAGCAAAGTTGCGCTTGAACGTGTCAAGAAAGAACTGAAAATTATCAATGAACTTGGGTTCAATGCATATTTTCTGATTGCATGGGATATCATACGCTATGCACAATCCCGAGGCTTCTATCATGTCGGACGCGGCAGTGGTGCAAACTCTATCATTGCCTATTGCCTGCAAATAACCGACGTTGATCCAATTGAACTTGATTTATACTTTGAACGTTTTCTCAATCCCTACCGAACATCCCCACCCGACTTTGATATAGATTTCTCCTGGCTCGATCGGGATGAAGTCATCGACTATGTTTTTAAAAGATACGGCAAGGAACACGTTGCCTTGCTTGGCATGTATTCAACATTCAAATACCGCGCAATTGTGCGTGACCTTGGGAAAGTCTTCGGTTTACCAAAAGAAGAAATCGACCAGCTTGTCGATGAAGGGAAAGCCGAAGATAAAATCCATCAGCAGATTTTTCGCTACGGCAAGCTGATTGAGAAGTTCCCCAACCATCTTTCTATCCATCCCGGCGGCATGCTGATTTCAGAGGAAAGCATACATCGGTATGCAACCGTCTTTATGCCCCCCAAAGGCTTCCCGACGGTTCAGCTTGATATGTTCGCGGCTGAGGACATCGGCCTATATAAGCTCGATATATTGAGCCAGAGAGGCCTGGGACACATCAAAGAGGCCTTAGGGCTTATCAAGGCCAATAAAGGCATTGATATCGATATCCATGCCTTCCACAGCTTTAAAAAGGACAGGCTGATTAATGAACAGATTAAGAACGTTAATACCATTGGTTGCTTTTACATAGAATCACCCGCAATGCGGCAGCTTCTAAAAAAGCTGAAGTGTGATGACTACATTACCCTTGTCGCCGCCAGTTCCATCATTCGCCCAGGCGTTGCCAGCAGCGGCATGATGCGTGCTTATATCGAACGCTATCATAACCCTGAAAACATCGACTATATCCATCCGGTCATGAAGGAGCTACTGCAAGAAACTTTTGGCGTGATGGTGTTTCAGGAAGATGTAATAAAAGTAGCGCATCATTTCGCAGGGCTTGATATGGGCGAAGCGGATATTCTTCGACGTGCCATGAGTGGCAAGTACCGTGGCAATGAAGAAATGATGCGGATCAAGCAAAGATTTTTTGCGAACTGCAAAGAACGTCAATATCCCGATGAAGTCACCGCTGAAATCTGGCGGCAGATAGAAAGCTTTGGCGGCTATAGTTTTTCAAAGGCGCATTCAGCTTCCTTTGCCGTAGAGAGTTATCAAAGTCTTTATTTAAAGACATATTATCCAAAAGAATTCATGGTCGCCGTGATTAATAACTTCGGCGGCTTCTATAGCCGTGAACTTTATTTTCTGGAACTGAGCAAGACAGGTGCAAACCTGCATCCCCCTTGTGTGAATAATAGTGATTACTATACCAATATTCATGGCAATGATGTTTATACCGGATTTGTGCATGTAAAATCATTGCAGCAGGAGGTCGTTGAAAAATTTCTTGAAGAAAGAAATCGTAATGGTGATTATTTGCACTTACAAGATTTTATAGAACGCACCAACATTACTAAAGAGCAATTGAATATTCTTGTCAGCGTCGGCGCTTTTCATTTTTCAGGGAAGAAGAAAAAACAACTTCTTTGGGAAGCCAATTTTCTACAAAAGAAAAATGTAACGCATGTTTCTGCAACGCCTTCAATGTTTCAGGAACAACCATTTTCTTTTGAGTTACCCGAACTTTCCGACGATCCGCTCGATGATCTGTTTGATGAACTTGAAATACTTGAATTTACGTTAAGCAATCCTTTTCAACTCATCGATGATAACCCGAACGATTACACGAAATCAAAAGACCTGGCTGCAAACCTTGGTAAAACTGTAACGACGATTGGATATTTTATTGAACAAAAAGTCGTGCCGACAGTGAACAGACAAACAATGAGTTTCACAAGTTTTCTGGATGTTGATCTTGACTGGATTGATACGGTGCATTTCCCCGAAGCATTTAGAAATCATCCTGTTAAAGGAAGAGGTTTTTATAAAATAACGGGCAAGGTTGTCGAAGACTTTGGCGTCTTTGCCATCGAAGTACACAAACTTTACAAACTCGGATATAAGAAACGCAAATACGCAAATCTATAATTTATGCTTCTTGCAGCAGACAGGCATATTACACATATCGATCTTGATACATTTTTTGTATCGGTGGAATGTTTGCGAAATCCCAAACTTATTGGTAAGCCTGTTCTCATAGGCGGCAGCGGTGACAGAGGTGTTGTCGCATCATGCAGCTATGAAGCCCGAAAATTCGGCATTCATAGCGCCATGCCAATGAAGATTGCACGGCGCCTTTGTCCGCATGCAATTATTGTACGGGGTGACATGGAATCTTATAGCAAGTACTCACATCTTGTGACGGATATTGTCAGCGATACCGTTCCTCTCTTTGAGAAATCATCAATTGATGAATTCTATATCGACCTCACAGGGATGGATAAGTTTTTTGGCTGTAAAATCTTTAGCGATGATCTTAAAAAGAAGATAAAAAAAGAAAGTGGGTTGCCAACTTCCTATGCCCTTGCCAGCAATAAACTTATAAGCAAAGTCGCCACCAATGAAGTAAAGCCGAACGGACAAATCGAAATTCCTTACGGTAATGAGAAGTCTTTTCTTGCGCCTTTAAGCGTCGCGAAGATTCCCGGTGTCGGAAAACAAACGGCTTTTCTGCTTTTAAAAATGGGCGTTGAAACCGTTAAAATCTTGAGCGAAATTCCCATCGAAATGATGCAGAATTTGCTTGGTAAAAACGGCACAGATCTTTGGCGAAAAGCGAACGGCATTGATGAAACGCCCGTTATTCCTTATCACGAACAAAAATCTATTTCTACCGAGAATACTTTTCAGCAGGATACCATCGACATCAATTTTTTAAACAGTGAGCTTGTACGCATGACAGAGAAAGTAGGCTTTGAGCTTCGCTCTCAAAATCGCTTGACTGGTTGTATAACGGTTAAGCTCAGGTATTCCAATTTTGAAACTTTTACAAAGCAACTCACTATACCTTATACGAATTCCGATCATGTTCTTTTAAAGACCGCGAAGGAATTGTTTGCGAAACTCTACGAGCGCAGAATGTTGATCCGGTTGATAGGCATTCGCTTTACGAATTTAATACCAGGGAACTATCAGATTAATTTGTTCGATGATACGCAGGAAGCCGTAAAACTTTATCAGGCCATCGATAGTATTAAAAAGCAGTATGGAGAAAAATTTCTGATGCGTGCGGTGGGTATCTGAACAAAGTAATTTGTAAATTCTAAATAGATTTTTACCTTTCAAAAAATATAAACTGTATGACTACTGAAAATTCAAAACCAATTGTCTTAGACAGATTTAAATTAAAGGAAAATCTTAAAGAAAATTTTGTAGCGTATTTAGATGTGTTGGGATTTAGCGAGTTAGTCAATTCGAAAAATAGTGCTGCAGATTTGGATTCTTATTTTTCTAAAATAACTGATGAATTAGAAGATATTCGGCAAACCGATCCAAGTAACAAAATTCAATCATTGCTGATAAGTGATTCAATAATACTGATAGCTCCTAAAGGATTAGATGGACTGAAACTTTTAATAAATACTGTTAGAAGAATTCAAAGTGCATTAGTATGGAGAAAAATTATATTAAGAGGAGGAATTTCATTTGGAGAAGTATTCTACGATGAAACACACAATATAATAGTTGGGAAAGGATATATTAAGGCATATAAATTAGAAACTCTCGCAACATATCCAAGAGTTATTATTGATCCCGCAATAATAAAACTAGTTGCAGAGGACAAAGTTGCATTTTTAAAAGCAGTAAATGGAACACTAGAATATAATGACAAAAGAAAGGTCTACGTTCCTAGTGAATTCAGCAAAATTCAAGAAGATGGAATATTTGTTGATTATTCAAATAAAACAATCAGAAATAACGATATAAATAATAACATTAAAAGCGTCTATGAAGTAATTAAAAATAACTTGTACACTCATCAAGGTTTATTTCAAAAATACATTTGGTTAAGAGATTATTTTTTGGAATGTATGAAGCTTACAGAATCCCTTGCAACAAATCAAAAGCACAAAAAAGACATAAATGTTTGGATTGAAAAATTTGAAAGATTATAAATGATATCAACAAAAGAATATATAACGACTGCTAAAAAAATCTTAGCCGAAGTTAGACCATTAGCGGTGGAATATTATAATAAAACTGGAAGACCAATTGGCATCACTGGCGAAGTTGCTGAATACGAAGCCATCCGATTACTCGGTTATGAAGTAGCTCCAGCAAGACAAGAAGGATACGATGCAATAAAAAAAACGGGAGGAAAAGAATTTAAGATACAGATCAAGGGGCGTAGCGCAAATGAAAAATCTAGAAGTCAAAAACTTGGAAGGATAAGCTTAAAAAAAGAATGGGACTTGGTAGACTTTGTTTGGTTGGATAGTGAATATAATCCCGTAAAAATATATCAAGCAAGCAGAGAGAAAATAGAAGCAGCTTTAACAGCACCAGGTTCAAAATCAAGAAATGAAAAAGGACAACTAAATGTTAGCCAGTTTAAAAAAATAGCGAAGGTTATTTGGGAAAGAAATTAAGGGCATTGCCTGCGGCCCGGGCTTTCCACAGTACACGGTACTTTGCTTCAATCCCTAATGCGAAGTTGATATTTATATATATATTTATGTTTCTCAAAATATTTATATGGCTGGCCCAGATTTAAACTATCTCCTCAAAAGCATTCTTGAGTCAGGAGATGATACCAAACACTTCTACTTTCAACGTAATCTTCTTTATAGAGAATGGAGAGAAGAACTGCACGATGAAATTGTTCGTTCACAACTAACTGGTTCCTTTAGTAGAGAACGTAAAGTATTTATGCTTGGCGGTGCACCTGCAAATGCCAAATCTTCATTCTCAAAAAGCAAATACTGTAACTATCCACAAACGGCCTTAAGAATTGATCCTGATATCATAAAAACAAAGTTGCCAGAATATGATTTAATGATAACTCAACATATGCCGGAAGCAGCAATGATAGTACACGAAGAAAGCTCAGACCTTGCAAAAAGAATTAGAAGAGAAGCTATTAAAAATGAAATAGATATTCTCCTTGATGGCGTTGCAGACGGAAGTCTTGAATTGAGAAGAGATGTTTGGAAAGAATTTGATGACAACGGCTATTATATAAGAATGGATTATGTGACGCTAGAAACTGAAAAAAGTCTCGAAATTGCGGTAATTAGAGGAGAAGAAACGGGAAGGTTCGTGGCTCCTGAATTCATTAAAAGTATGAATAAAGAGATAGCAATTCTAGTTCCTCAACTAATTGAAAACGAACTCTTTAATGAATTTTATCTTTGGGATACAAACATTAAAGATAATCCACGCTTGATTCTTGAGCAAAAAGGTCGTAACTTACAGATACATGAGCCAAATTTATACGAAAATTTTAAAAACAAACGGTTATGAATCATAAATACCGTAGAGGCCATAGACCAACCAATACCGAGGAGGAACAAATGAGCCCGGATTTTAATCAAAACGCAATGTCAGACAAGGAAAAATCTTACTTAGAACTTGCTAACGGTAAAAAAGCTCCAAAAACTGAAAGTGAAAAAAAACTAGTTAAAGAAGTTGAGGAAGCTAAGAAAAAAGGCAAGATCATTTATGTTCCTTACGACTAAAAATCTCCTCTCAATTAAAAGCCTTCAATTGGAGGCAAGTCTTCATATTCACATTGTGCCATAGGCTCTAGCGCAGTGATAAAATCTTTTGCAATTGGATGTGCTGCCATTTCTTCTGATGGATATTGTGTCGCAGCTATCTCCGAAATTCTTTTTTCATCCAGCTTGCCAAACAGCCATTCATAAGCAAGGTCTTCATTTAATATTGTCGGCATCCGTTTTTTGCTGTTATGGACTTGTTCCATGAGTTTGTTTGCTTTCGTCGTCACGATCGCGAAGCTTTCTACATGTTCCCCTGTATTCTTATCCGTCCAAGGCGTCCAGATACCTGCCATGAAAAAATATTCTTTGCCAGGCAAGTATATATGATAAGGATATTTTACAGCCGTTTTAAGCGGCGCGCCTGTCCGTTTATTCTTTGGATAAATATGTCGCCATTCGTAAAAGCCGGACGACAATACAAGACACCTTCGTTCGTAAGCAGATTTTTTATAAGATACTTTCTGAAACATCTCTTCACCGATCGCATTAAGCGTGAGAATGGGCGGGTCAAACTTTCCTGTCTTCGGATTAACGCCACCTTTGCGCATTTTGAGAAGTTCTTCCCTATTAGGAACATAGTGAGGAATAAATCCCCATTCCATTTGAACGATGTCGAAATCTTCCTTGCCTTCAATCGGTTTTAAAACGGCATTCAGTCCATAGTCAAAACCAATATCCAAATCCCTGTTCAGGAAATCATAGTTCGCCACCAGCTTTTCAAGATTTTTAAGGCGTATGTATTCCGCGCGTGTTACCTTTTGTCCGTTATAATAGCACATCTTAATTCAAGGTTTTTATATAGTTCTCAATCAAAGGACCGAATTGCTCGGCTTCCCTTTGCCGTCCTTCGGGAACAGAGGTCCAAAATATTTCTGTGCTATCCTTTAGCGCTCTTGTTAAAACAAGAGGCTCCCTTCTGTCTGAAAAAACTATTTGATAAACGACGTGATTAGCAATGCTATGGCGGTTCACACGCAACTTGATATCATTGAAATCCAGATCAAAGGTTTTTGGCACATCATTCATTCAATAAATTTAATGATTTTCACCAACTATACGGGTGAATGCCAACTTTTTGGCACATATATAGCAACCTTTTATGTTGCCGAGCATTGGCAATCATCAAAAGGCGATACGATGAGTCTAAGCACATATAAAAAGAAACGGAATTTCAAGGAAAGCCCTGAACCCACAGGTGGCAAGGCGGAAGCAGGAAAACTGCGCTTCGTCATTCAAAAACACGACGCCTCGCATCTTCATTACGATTTTCGTCTTGAAATGGAAGGTGTTCTTAAAAGCTGGGCTGTTCCCAAAGGCCCGTCAACTGATCCAAGCATCAAGAGACTTGCGATGATGGTCGAAGACCATCCCTACGATTACAGGAATTTTGAAGGCATTATTCCAAGCGGCTACGGCGCCGGAACAGTGATTGTCTGGGATGAAGGATATTATTCACCTACCGAAAAAAAAGATGGCGACAAGAGCGCACAGGATAAAGAGTTACGCCGTCAATTGCATCAAGGAAAATTGAAGTTCACCTTGAATGGATCAAAGCTTAAAGGTGATTATGCACTTGTGAAGTCAACAGCACGCGGCGAAAATGCCTGGCTGTTGTTCAAGATAAAAGATAACTACGCATCCAAAGAAGATATCACCCTGAAAGACAAGTCCGTTCTTTCAAAAAAGACTTTGGCACAGGTTGAAAAGACAACTACAAACTTCTATGGCTCTAAGCGTGTAAAGGAAGCAAAAACGAAAAGCAAAAAAGAAGTCTCTCTCAACAAAAGACCAGCCGTAAAAAAGGCAAGCTTGCGCAATAAAAAAGACAAAGAAAAAGAAAAAGCAGAGCAAACTTCAGGCAGAAAATCTTCTGATGAGATTTTAAAAGCTGCCCCAAAAGGAAAATTCTTTTCAACAATTAAGCCCATGCTGGCGACTTTGGTAGACAAGCCCTTTGAAGATGAAGGCTGGCTTTATGAGGTGAAATGGGATGGCTATCGTGCCGTGGCATTTATGAACGGTAACAAAGTCGTCCTGCAGTCCAGAAATGAAAAGTCCTTTGCCGAAAAATTTTATCCTGTTTTTGATGCTTTAAAAAAATGGAAAATTAATACCGTCGTAGACGGAGAAATTGTTGTGGTAGATGAAAACGGCATTTCAAATTTTGGCGCTTTACAAAACTGGCGCAGCGAAGCAGATGGCGAGCTTTATTATTATCTCTTTGACATGCTCTGGCTCGATGGCAAGGATTTAAGAGGTTTACCACTTACAGAAAGGCGTGCCCTTCTTGAAGCCAATATACCTGACGATGGAATTATCAAGATTAGCAAAGCTTTTCAGGAATCAGGAATAGAATTTTTTGAGGTTGCCAAAAAAACAGGCTTGGAAGGCATCATTGCTAAAAGAGCCGACAGTGTTTACGCGACAGGCGATCGTTCAAAAGACTGGCTGAAAATTAAAGCCAATAAAAGACAGGAGATGGTTATCGGCGGATATACAAAGAATGATGATAGCTCTAAAGCTTTTAGTGCCTTATTAGTAGGTGTACACGAAAACGGCAAACTCATCTATACGGGAAAGGTCGGTACGGGCTTTAATGACAAGACACAAAAGGAAATGCTTGCAAAATTTAAAAAACTCATCATCAAAACACCACCTTTCAATGAAACCCCCGATATCAACAAACCTTCAAGATTCAGACCTAATCCACCTCATGCAACGGCGACTTGGCTTAAGCCTATTCTTGTTTGCGAGGTAGCATTTACCGAAATGACGTCGGACGGCATCATGCGTCATCCTTCTTTTGAGGGAATGCGTATCGATAAAAAAGCTTCCGAAGTCGTGCGTGAAAAAGCAAAAGTAACAACGAAGACGGTGAAAGAAACGAACGCACTTCATAAAAGTAATGTTATTACTGCACGAGGCAAGACAGAAAGAAAGACACTTCTAAATCCAACAGACGACACGCAAGTCCGGCAAATAAATGGTCATGAATTGAAGTTTAACAATCTTCACAAACTCTATTGGCCTAAAGAAAAAATCACCAAGCGCGACTTACTAAATTATTATTATCAGGTTGCACCGTATATATTGCCCTATCTCAAAGACCGCCCGCAATCTATGTTACGGCATCCTGACGGCATTACGGGACAAAGTTTTTTCTTTAAAGATATTACTGGTAAAGCGCCGGATTGGCTCGAAACTTTTTTATATCACAGTGATGCAGATAACCGTGACCGTAAGTATCTCGTCGCAAAGGACGAAGCAAGCCTTTTATACATGGCTTCACTTGGTTGCATCGAAATGAATCCTTGGCACAGCCGCGTGCAAAAAGAAGATTATCCGGATTGGTGCATTATCGACTTAGACCCTGCCAAGAACACCTTCGATCAGGTGATAGAGGCAGCACGGGTTACAAAGGATATTCTTGAAAGCCTTGGCATAGAAGGTTATCCCAAAACCAGCGGCTCAACAGGCATGCATATCTATATACCTTTAGGTGCGAAATATACTTACGAACAGTCGAAAGAATTTGCGCGCGTTATTGCAAGAATGGTGCATGAACAATTACCAAAATTTACAAGCATTGAAAGAACGGTTAAAGACCGCAAAGGTAAAATGTACATCGACTTCTTACAAAACAGACCCCAAGCTACTGTCTCCGCGCCCTACTCTGTAAGACCAAAGCCAGGTGCGACGGTTTCCATGCCCCTTCATTGGGATGAAGTAAAGCCCGGGCTTAAAATGTCTGACTTCACAATCATGAATGCCGTCGACCGAATAAGGTCGGAAGGAGATATTTTCAAACCCGTCATCGGTAAAGGCATTGACATGCAAAAAGCCATAAAGAAATTTGAAACAGCATCATGAAGAACACTCGCACAAATACCAATCCGCATATTATTGAATGGCATCTTGAGAAAAACGGGAACTTTCCTAATAGTGATTTGCCTGTCCTTATTTATAAGGATGTCTTTAAATTGCCGCGTGGCAAAGACAATGCTTCTGAAATTATTCAGGCAATTTTTTTGCGCAACGGGTGGAGCAACACATGGCGAAATGGTATCTATGATTTTCATCATTATCATAGCAATGCACACGAAGCGCTGGGCATTTCAAGCGGCAGTGCCAATGTAATCCTTGGTGGACCTAACGGCAAAAGATTGACGGTCGAAAAAGGCGATCTCCTGATCTTACCTGCGGGAACGGGTCACAAGTGTACCAAACATTCAGCAGATTTTGTCTGCATCGGTGCTTATCCACAAGGCAAAAATTACGACATAAACCACGGTACAGCAGAGGAACTTAAAAAAGCGCTGCCACGTATTGAAGATCTGTCTCTACCAAAACAAGATCCGGTGTTTGGTCTAGAAGGATTTTTAAAAAGCTATTGGAAAAAATTGTCTTAAATTTAAAGTGTATGAAAGTAGAGAATGCAGAATTTAATATAACGATTGACGGCAAGCAATATACTGCGAGCGCACATAAATTTAAAATGCAGAATTATCCGCAGATTCATGTCGTGCTGGATGCAAGCGATAAAAAGTCCTATCCCTTCAATTTTTATGAGATTGAACCTCAAAATTTCTTCTGGTTTGAGATACCTGACAAAAAACAACTTATTGCCAAAGCCATTGCCAACCGACTTAAAAAGGTAAATTTCAACTAAAAATAATTGGACACACCCAAAATCCAGAATGGGTCGCACTCTTATCGTTTGAAATGTGGGCGACCCATTTGAAAATATTTGCGGAGAGAATGGAAATGCCCCCACAATTGTTATTTTTTATGTTGCTATAAATTTATATCTAATTTCGGATGTACAAATGGTATATCATGATAGATCAAATTCTAAACATTGACAATTGGCAATTGGTACCCATGGAGAAACAGGTTGCTATTGCAAAACAAAATAGTGAAAAAAAAGAAAATTTGCCAGCCCAAGGATGGCAAAATATATCAAGGACTATTTCTCCTTTAGCATTATACAAATATCTAAACGCGAGATTTGGACCTCCAAATGGCTTTGTCATGTTTCTAAAAAATCCAACTTCCGACAATATAATACATTGGCAATATGCGCTATCAACAAAAGATTCGTTTATAAATATTTGGGGTAAAACATCAGTACTTGAATTTTCAATTAAAACTTCAGATAACACTACTTTGTCAAATAATGATTGGGATGCATTGGTTAGTAATATAAAAAAGGACTTCAAAAAATACGATAAAGAGATGAAAGAAGTGCAATCGAAGTTTGAGCAATGGTCCTTATTTATTAATCCCTTCACAAGAATAGAACATACTTTACAAGGATACATTCAGCAATTGGAAAAGCTGAATTTGGAAGAAGTGCAGACCGGTACACCTAAATCGAAAGAAGATATTAATAAGTATCAAAAAGATTTAGAAAAATGGACAAAAAATATAAGCAAAGCTGCTTCTTTAGGAACTACAATAAGAATGCTTTGTCCCGTTATGGCGGAATCATTTATTAATTTAATACTATTAGTTTTTCGCAAGGACGAATATAAAAATGATGAAAGACTTTATGAAGGATTGATTAGAGATCATATAGATATCAGGGTTAAGACATTACATTTACATTGCACGTGTTTTCCAAATCAAATTGATTACAGCAGCAACGCATTTAAAAAATTTCATACTCTAATGAATAAAAGGAATGATTTTTTACATGGAAACATTGATCCTTATAAACTCATTGTCGAAGATGTATGGTTTGACCAAAATACTATTCCACTGTTTGAAAATGATGAGGGAATGATTAGAAGAATGATGCGGAACTATTGCACAAATGTTGAACGTTCAAAAGCTATAGAAGACTTTCAAACAATTTCCGATCTTATCGAGCTTATCTTAATGGCAATGGATTCAAATTCACTAAAGATATTTGTACAATTAATGTCTGATCGTATGCCAGGTATTAATAAAAAAACTAAAAGATTAGGTGTACTTTTTCCGTCAGATAAATTGGTAGAAGGTTTTGTATATTAAAACGCTATAATTAATGTTTTACTATTATCTAAGTAAACCACAACATAGTTTACGGTTCCGGTTTAATTCCTGGGCTTATATAAACAGATTCGAATCCCTTACCTTTCGTTGAATACTTGTGTAATCAAATTCGAATATATTTGTATGCACAATATTGTGTCTTAAAGAAAAATCTCCTCCACTCATATCGATTCGGATCAATCGTCTATCAAAAAATTTCAAACCAAACTCCTTTTACTAACAGAAAATTTCTTGACTGACACAAATAGCTTTGTTCGGCATCAAGTCGACGAAGTTGAAATCTTTGTTTAACAGAATTTGGTATATTCTGATTTCATAAGCCAAAGTTTTGAGGGGTCAAAACATGGCTGCATACATAGAGGGGAGCAACATGCCTACAACCTTACGATGGTCTAGAAAGAAACTTGCCTGGTACTACGACTGCCCGATTATAACGATCGCAACTTGGGACTGTCGGGGAAAGCATATCTCAAATATAAAAGACGGTCGTGAAGTCTTTTACCTCGTTACAGACATTATAAAGTTTACGGGTGCGCCGATTAGTAAGCAACCTTTGTTCAATACTGAAAAAGCGGCAAGCCATATTAAGCGGTCGCCGAAAAGCCTTGCGACCTGGCGCATCAAAAACCTGCACGAACTCAATCCGGTTTATATTAACGGACTTGTTCGATATCGCGTTGAGTCATTGGATTTATATCTCCTGAAGCAGACGATGCCCTTCTAAACAATAATTTACTTATAGCAACGACTTACAAAAGAGGTTTTCTATGAACGTAGAAAAGGCTAAGGCTATTCCTTTGACCGATATCATGCACAAGCTTGGTATCAATCCTGCACAAAAACGTGGCAACGATGTATTTTATTTATCTCCATTCCGCAATGAAAAGACAGCAAGCTTTAAAATCAACACAGCAAGAAATGTCTGGTTTGATTTTGGTGAAGAAGTTGGCGGCGGCACGATCGCTTTTGTAAGACATTATCTGAAGACTATCGGTGAAGACTATACGACAGTTGATATTCTGCGCTGGCTTAGAAACATGAACACGAACGTCGTTTTTAGTCCGTGCGTTGTGGGTACGCCGGACAAAAACGACTCGCTCCATTTAAAAAAAGTTACAGGATTACAACATCCATCTCTAATTGACTATTTGAAGAGCCGCAACATTTCAGTGTCCGCGGCAAAGAAATATTGCAAGGAAATTCATGTCTTCAATCAACTATCAGGCAAAAGCTTTTTTGCAATCGGCTTGCAAAACGAAAATGGCGGCTATGAACTTCGTAACGAATTCTTCAAAGGTACTTTTCCATCCAAAGGCGTCACACTTATCCGAGGCAGTAAAGTACTGCCAGAAGAAGTACACATCTTTGAAGGCAGCTTCGATTTTCTCACGGCGCTTACTTATCAGGACAAGAAGCAATTTGAAGGTGACGTGATTATTCTGCACTCAACTTGCAATCTGTCTAGGGCGTTCCCCTACATTGCAAACTATAGCTACAAAAAAGTCTTTTCCTGGCTAGATAATGATGAAGCAGGTCGTAAAGCTATTTTGAAACTAGATGACTTTCTTTCCAGTTGTGACCTATCTCATATACCGATGAATGATATCTACCGTCCACATAAGGATGTCAATAATTGGTTCACTTCAAATCACCGATAATCTTGAAAGGAAAAGGAATGCCAAAACAATTTGCGAAAATATCTCCTGTTGATGAATTCAATGAGGTGGCAGAGCTTTCTCTTGTTTATCGTAATAAAGGTAAAGCGAGCGACAGACCCATAGTCCGAATTTCGGATGATGCCTACAACATTTTTTTGAAAACTTGGGATAAGGACAAAATCGAATTGCTTGAAGAATTCAAAATTCTCTTGCTCAACAGCCGCAATTCTTGTTTGGGTATTTCCAATATTTGCTCAGGCGGTACATCAAGATGCTATGTCGACTTGAAACTCGTTTTTGCCACCGCTTTGCTCGGAAATGCCAGTTCCATCATTCTTGCTCACAACCATCCTACTGGAAACTTAAAGCCAAGCGTTCCTGATATTCGGCTCACTCAAAAATTTGTTGAAGTTGGTTCCCAATTTGAAATTCCCGTCATTGACCACCTGATAGTTTCAAAGGAAGGCTACTATTCACTCATGGATGAAAGAGTCGTTTTCAATCGATCAAATGATCCGCTGCCTTTCTAAGTTTTCTTTTTTGTCACCCGTCTTAATTTCTCAAAGGAGTTTTGAAATGAACATTCGTGCATTTGTTGCCCCTTGCCCTCGGTGTCCGCTTCTTGCATCAACAAGAAAATCGGTTCCCCCTGAAGGTCGCCCCCAATTTTCATGTGTGACGCCGCAGACACAGCGGGCTTGTCGGAGGCATCGCCCGAAAGGGTCATTCAAACCAAAGGAGAAATCAAATGACAGAACAAAAAACAGAAAAAAGAAAACCGGATGGCACTCTGAAACTAAAAGATTCAAACGGCAATCTTCATCCAGTTGGTGGAGCTTTCTTTCACAAAACAGGTGGTGGCGTAAATTTCCGGATTGGAAAAGTTGACTACGTCATTTTCAAAAAGAATGAAACCGATCAGGGAGAGAGCGCTTAGGCGCTCTCTTTCTTTAGAAGAAGGAAATTACAAATGCAAAGCTTTATTCAATATTGGGATTCAGTAGATCAATCGATGATTAAAATATACGGCATCGATACTTCAGATGCAGGTATTAGTGCCGACGATATAGCCTTCGCGCAGGAAGCACTCATGAAACCAAAAGAATTTGTCGAATGGTGGGGCAGTAAGTATGACCTTACACCAATTTCTGAATACAAAATTAACTTGGGAAAATCCACACGAGTTTTAAAATGACCAAAGAAAATGTTTACGAAACAGTTACCAATAAAATTATCAGCGATTTAGAGAAAGGGCAACTGACTTGGCGCAAACCCTGGAACAGCGGCAATCTTCAAAATCATATCATGCGTCCCATGCGGAGCAACGATATTCCTTTCACTGGCATCAATACTATTCTTCTTTGGGCGGCAGCGGCTGAAAAGAATTACAACTCTGCTTGCTGGATAACCTTCAAACAAGCGCAAAATCTAAGAGCAAATGTTCGTAAGGGTGAGAAAGGCACACAGATTATATATGCAGATAAATTTGAAAAAGAATTGCAATTACCAAATGGTCAGAAGGAAATTGAAAAAATACCTTTCCTGAAAATGTACACGGTATTCAACATCGAACAAATCGAAAACCTGCCAGCAAGCTTTCTTGAAGTGACGGAACCGAAATATTTTCCAAATCCAGAAGAGCGTATGCAAGATGTTGAACATTTCTTTGCAGAAACCAAAGCAAATATCTTTACAGGAGCAGAAGCTGCCTACTATCCGCAAATGGATCGCATTGCAATGCCACCCTTTGAAAGCTTTGATAACGCAATCTCTTATTATGGTACGCTTGCTCATGAGGTCGCGCATTGGACTGGACATGCAAGTCGCTTAAACAGAGAATTTCATAGCAGGTCATCAAACAAGATAGGCTATGCGAAAGAAGAACTCATTGCAGAACTATCTGCTTGTTTTCTTGCAGCCGAACTAGGCATAGAACCCAAAACAGAGATTAATCATTCTGCCTACATTCAGTCATGGCTTAAGCATTTAAAAGACGACAAGAAGTTTATCTTTCAAGCTGCAACGCAGGCGCAAAAGGCAGTTGAATTCTTGAATACTTTACAGCCAGCGGCAAAAACTGTTTCACAAAAACTTACGATTTGAAGGAGCATTAATGCAAAATCTATCTTACGATGAAAAAATTGAGAAGGCACATAAAATTGCAGCGGAAATTGTTACTATTTATGGCGACAGGTATCTCCCTATTTTTGAGAGGTTACATGAAGAACTATTGAATGTGAGAAAAAAAAGAGAACTTCTAAGTATTGCACTTCAATTAACAAAGGAAGAATCAGGCTAATAATTTCTGCACTCTTTCTGCATCCTGAATTGCACACCAAAAATATTTTTGTTGAACTCGTAGAAAAAATTTGCTATTGATATGAAAGGAAACCACGCAATTACAAGGGTTTTTCTACAGACATCCTTTCCGCCATTTCTTCTATTAAGAAATGTTTGTTAGGCTTTGATATAAAAAGAAACTTCTGTTTTATCAAACGGCTGTAGATAACATAACTCCTTGGACTTGCACACCAACCTGCACACCAAGGAGTACACCACATGTTATATTTACTGTTTAAAAACGGTTGTTATTACTTCAATCGGAAAGTCCCAAATCATCTTCTTTCACATTACAAAAGCCCGCAAATTCGATTCTCTTTAAAGACAAAGAACAAGCGTATTGCCGCACGCATGGCGTTCTTTCAAAACGAAAAACTCGAGTCTTATTGGGACACTCTTAATCGCACTTCTAACGAATTATCAAAAAATGATTACATAACAACATTAACTTCTGCAAATAAAATGGGCTTTGAATATTTGGAACCCAAGCAAATTTCAAACCTCCCAATACAACAAATTTTAGAGAGGTTATTTACGCTAGCGCAGCCAAAGGATGAGCCAAATAAAGTAGCTGCCATTTTGGGCGGTGTTGAAGAACCTGTCCTTATGCTTGACCAGGCTTTGTTCCACTATTGGACCTACTCCAAAGCAAAGATTTTAAACAAAACTGAAGACCAAATTCGCAAGTGGAAGAACCCCAAAATAAAAGCATTCAATAATTTGGTAGAGTGTGTCGGAAACAAGCCGCTGCAAAAATTTGCAAGAGAAGATATTTTAAAGTTGCGTGACTGGTGGATATACCGAATTGAACATGAAGACAAGGTGCCCTCTTCCGCCAACAAGGATTTGGTGAATATCAAAACAGTCATCGAGACTCTTTGTGAAAATTTGAAAATCAATCTTGATACACAGCATATTTTTAAAAAGCTATTGTTTGAAAATAGCAATAAGAACACACGGCTACCCTTCACTACCGATTTTATCAAAGGTGTAATCTTAAATCCACAAAATCTCATTGGTCTTGATGAGGAAGCAAAATGCGTCCTGTCTGCATTTGCTGAAACCGGTGCTGGTGTGTCTGAACTTATTGGTCTAATTCCTGAAGAAATAAAACTTGAAGATGATATACCGCATATATGCATCTATCCCCACAAGGGACATACGCTCAAAAAGAAATACAGGAAAAGGACGATTCCACTCGTAGGCTACGCGCTCGAAGCATTTAAAACTTTTCCTGATGGTTTCTCGCGCTACAAGGGAATGCCGGATTCTCTGACGAATATTTTGAACAAACATTTTAGAGGATTGGGATTGTTTCCTTCTCCCAATCACTCTATCTATTCTTTACGGCACAGCTTTCAGGACAGACTATTAGCTGTTAATGCTCCTGATAGAATTCAGGCAGACCTTATGGGACATAAATTTAACCGCCCCTCTTACGGTGAAGGGGGAACGCTCATCCATAAATTAGAGTTTATGAAGAAAATAATGCTAAAACAAAGTTCATGACTTTAATCTTCCAAATAATCATCTTTGATGAGATAACAATCTATGACCATGTCAAAAATATTATTTTCAACAACCACCTGTTTAAATATTTCTACTTGTATCTCTGCGTCAAGTTCGTCTTTATTCATAGCTTGTGCATCCGCAATATAAAACTGCCATGAAAGCAAATCTATTTTATCCTGATGCTCAAATAATAGTTTCGCAAGTTCCAATTCTGACGGTGAAGCTTTTATTAGATTTCCCCAACTATCAAAGTTTGCAATTTTAGCAATCACATGTTGTGCCTTCATGAGCCTAAAATTGTTCTCATCGATATCAAAGTCCGAAATGATATCATAAATGTGAAAATACTTTGGCGAATACTCGTACTGAAAACCATGTGACGTTTTGCCAACTAGAGGAGTTTGTGTCTTGAAATCTTTGTGTAGATTTTTTGCTTGTTGCTTGAAGAATTCGATTGCGTCCATAATATAATCCTTTGTTCAAAGATTATTATCCTGAGATATTGCGTTCGTATTCTGTAGTCGGATAATAAGCTCTGAAGGTTATATTATCTTGTTAATGGCTGATAAAATCTTTGCACGAACGAGCAGGCATACCAAACACCTGGCACAAATATAAAAATTCTATCCAAATTATTATTTATTTTATTGAAATCTCCGTTATGAAGACATCTTCCGGTTTTTTTATTGTAGCGTACCTTTCCTGCACGCAGACAATTTTCATCAACTTTTGCTCTTGCAATTCGTTCAGGATGTTTTTCAAATTCTTTCCTTTCAAAATGACTTTTTGGCTATGGAAGGTCAGTTCTAGAATATCTTTTTTAGGATCAAGTTCTATATACGAAAGTTCATTGTAGAAAAATATTTTGTATACACCCTTTGTATCTAAGATACATAGGCTTCGCGCAGTAGATGCAGTTTCATATTTTTCAAATAAGCTTTCGGGCTTCTCATTTTCATCATTTGTCTTACCTTCATTTTCAAATTTAAATTTCAGGGGCATAATCGTCATTTTGCTTGTTTAAAATTTTCGGTTGTGACACTTCCCAATTTTGAATTTTACTTTTATTGCGTCGCTGGGCTTCAGTAGCAAGTTCGATCGCAGAGGTTCTATTTCCCAACTCTTGCACATGCTTTAATAAACCTTCTTTATCGTCCGTGCAAACGAGCGCAGTTTCTTTGCCTCTCGAAATCGTCACATAAAATTGCTTTGCATCGGTTGCCGCAAACGTTCCGGCAGGTTGCCAGACAAATATCTTGTCTACAGTTTTGCCTTGCGAAAATTGAGAAGTTACGCAATGAGCGTGCGTAATAAACCCAAAATCTTTTTGTAGCGTGTATATAGATTTGCTGGTTGGATTTTCAAGTTTCATTTCTCCTTTTTTTGAAACAGAAAGAACTTTTAAAACCGTACCGTTATCTAACCTTTTTTTATCATGATCAAAACTATTTGACGTTACGCGTAGAATATCATTTTTAGAAACCTTAATCTCATCTACTTTATTGATTTCAAAATGTTCATGACCATACGCAGGCAAAGTTTTTTTCTCGCCTTTCGCATTCACAATTGAAATGCCGCTTCCGTCAGTGGCAATCTTCCAAATACTGCCTCTGCGAATACCTTTAAAATTTTGGTTGAATTTTACGAACTGCCCTTCTTCGTAGTTGCGCAGATCTTTTTTCTTAGCTTCCGTAAATTGTAAATTTATATAGCGCAAGACATCAATTTCTTTTTTTCCAAGAAGGTTTTCCGATCTCATCCGTTCTCGGATTTCTTTAGTAATTGCATCTCCCTGCGCATGCGTTGGACATACGACAAGACATTCCTTTTTTTCATGTAATCCCACCATAAATTGATCCACCAAAAACTTTTGCGCTTTTAATGCTTCAAGGCTGACGATTGAACCCATATCATCAAGCTTCGCAAAAGCTTCTGAAACATTTCCCTTCGACAAATCTTCTACGGCAGATTTGTAAGCCTCATCTTGCTGCCTGAAAATTTTGCTGACTTCTGCAACTGGTATTTGCGCAACTGTATTTAAGACCCTCAAGGCATCGCCGCGCACTACACTTGCATGCTGTCTTGTATCTCCAACAAATACGATGCGGGCGTTTTCTTTTTTTACCAGTTGCAGCAAGGCAACAGTATCTTTGGTGCCAAGCAATCCGGCTTCGTCCACAATCAGAACTCCGTTTTTAATGTCCTGTTGCATGGCTTTATCTACAAGCTGCTTTGCGACTGTATCGGCTTTTTCAAAACCTTCTTCTCTTAGAACGCCGCGTGAGTTGGAAGCGAAGGGTGCTACTACCCCAACGTTCTTTTGAACGGCTTCAATTTTTTGGGTGAGTTCTTTGAGCAAGGTTGTTTTACCTGAACCCGCAACACCTCTAATTATGGTAACATAATCGCTGTTGGTAAGAACATGAACGATTGCATCCCCTTGCTGCCCTTTTAAAACGGTTTGAGGAGCTTCTGAATAGAGGGGGACAGCCTTGCCCTGGCGTTCCTTAGCCAAGATAACCATGCGCTCTTCTTCTTTTAGAACTTCTTCCGTCGTACAGACAGTTTTGCCGTTTTCATTAAGATGAATGATACGGGCGTCTTCCTTAAACGCATGTTCAATATTTTCCGTGTTTACAGAAATATTGCCTAAGCCATACCGAAAAGCCTCCTGCAAAATGCGCCGATCATTCATGACCGATGCACGTTCAAAGCAATGCAAAAGCGCATGGTCAATACATACGCCCGCCGCTTCTTTACTGGCTTCTTTGGTTGGATGAAAACGAACAATCGTTTCTCCTTCGCCTTCTTCCTTTTGCAAAGTTTTAATTTGTTCCCGCCACACATTTTTCAATTCCTCCATGCTGATACCTTTTTCCTTTTTTGATCTTGTTCGCGCTCCTAACTCGTCGAGTTGTTTTGCATCGGTAATACCTTTCTCTTTGGCAATGCGCCCGATTTCATCGGTGCGTTTTGAAAAGAGGTCAATAACCCTTTTTGGTACGCCATCGATTTCAAAAGCCTTGTCTGTAATTTTTATCTGATAACCTAACTCCACAAGTTTGTCGGAAAGCGTTTTGTGAAAATATGCCTGATAGTAAGGCATATCTTTTTTAATGCCGCCAAACTCGCCCGCCTTGAATTGTTCTTCGGTTTTGTCCCAGGTCGCGTTGAATGTAAAACAATGACTATGCAAATGCGGGTCAGGCGCAAAACCTTCCACGGGTCTTGCCGTTTGATGGACAAAATGCGCATAGATCAATTCGCCAGTTTCACGTTCCGAATTCTGCCCCGATTTCCTGACCCTTGTTTTTACATCTGCTTCCAAATGCTTCATTGTTTCGGTGACGCTATCCCGAAAAGCATTCAGAATATGGTCATCTTTTGAAAGCACATGAAGCACCGAAACAGATTTCGGACAATGAAAATTTATATCGTAACCAACCCTTCTATTTTCTTTTGTCCTGGGTGTCAGGTGCTCGCCGCTTGATGGAATTTTGTTTTCACAAAGTGCAAAAAAATCCTTCTGATTTATGGAGCCCGTAAGCCCCAACCTACCAGCCAGTTTTCCATCCCATGTTCCTATCAGTTCTTGCTCATTCGTGTAGTAGTCCGATCGCGACAAGGCATCCTTAAAGTATGCCTTTGCATGCCCTGCGGATTTGCTTTCGATCATTCGTATCATGACAGGAGGTTACATGGGTTTTTAAAATCAACGGAAAATATCTGCGGTTATAGAACAACAGCAAAAAGTTTTCTCTGGACGTACCGCAAAGTTTTCTCATCAGACATCTCTCCGAAGCATAGCTTTGGCCTATTTTGCCAGTATGGCTTCCTCTTCACCCATCATAGATGAAAGCAGTTGCCGTCTTAGATTTTCACTGCTGGGTTTCCTGCCGCGGAAATTTTCGCAATCTGTCATTTCCTCATCAAATACAAAATTTCTTTCCAGGCGTTGATTGAATATTTTCTGGTCAATCATGTTCATTATATAATTATCACCCGCGACATATTCAGCGGCATATCCCAGGGAATAAATTATACTTGAAACGACTAACAGGATACCTAGTTTTTGCTGCATAATCCAAAGCGC
This sequence comes from Ferruginibacter albus, assembly GCF_020042285.1. Taxonomy (NCBI): domain Bacteria; kingdom Pseudomonadati; phylum Bacteroidota; class Chitinophagia; order Chitinophagales; family Chitinophagaceae; genus Ferruginibacter; species Ferruginibacter albus. The sequence goes on along the minus strand of NZ_CP083388.1, from coordinate 1,301,295 downwards.
AATACCGATTAAAAAGAATAAAGCAGGTTCCACAATTGTTTCCACTTGCCGCCTGTTAAACTTCATTTGTCGACTTCCTAAAACGGGTTCATAAAATTTGGGATTAAGTGTTCCGCTGTAAACACTAAATTTTGCAAAGTCGAATACCGAAGGATTACGCTTTATTTTTTGATGATGCCCGTAACTGACAAAGAGAAAATAAACGATGAAAAGATACCATGTCCCATAGTGGAAAAGTGCAGTTGATAGGCCATCATGTCTGTACATTTTTGCGGCAAATTTTGCAGGAATTGCAAATAGTATGAAAGCTACAGTTATAGCAGAAATCATTTTAAAATAACGTTCACCAAAATCCTTCCGAATAAAAACCTCTAATAAAAGTCGCGGGTAAGAAGAAAGCATTAAAAAGAACGTCAGGAGATATCCCATTAATAAATTTTTACGTCCGAATCTGTGCCGGTAAAACATTTCTTTTTCCATGTGTATTATATTTTTAGGTTATGGTTTGAAATTTTGGTTGAAGGCAACTTTGAGATAGTTACCTTCTAATAAGTTGGCACTTTGTAAATGCATATATCCTTCCACAATAAAATTGTTACCCGGACTTCCATTTTTAAGCCTTGTAAATTGTTCAGGTCTTATTGCTTTATCAATTTTTAATGATTTAGTATTTGAACCGGAGAATTTACCGCTAAAACTTGCCGTCTTTGACGTATCTAAATAAAAAGCTTCCCCGATTAGTTCAGAAGCATATTTATTCGTTTCATTGTCAGCATTCGAATGAAATAATTTTGTTCCCAGTGTTCCCAAAAAGCTTTTCACTTTATAGTCTGCTTTAGGGCCACCCATACTGGCGTAATAATTCGGAAGGTTTTGAGAAATATATACAGTGGCGATTCTACTGCTGCGAGCTGTTGCCTGATAATCGGCATCATGGGGGTGAAGAAAATGCTGTGCCTCATCTGCCCATAAAAAAACAGGCACATCATTATCCCTGATATTTCTTTTTTCCATTGCACGTTGCCAGATATATTTGATGAGTATCTGACTGTCTCTTCCGACTTTGTGAAAGGTTTTCACGGGCAGATCAATGAGTATAATTTTTCCTTTAAGGCAATCCTCAGGAAGAAATGAAGAAGAATTGCTGCAAAAAAGTGAATACACAGGTTCGCGTAACAACCGATATAAAAAACCAGAAAAGGAGAAGTCTATGATTGACCTTGTTTTTTCTGCCAGTTTAAAAAGCGTCTCTTTAAAAAACTGGTAAATGATATTAAGCATTCTGGCTTCCGGAACATTTTTCTGAATGGTTTGATCAGCAATGCCAAGTTCAGTCATTCCAATAATTTCCTTATTTGAAAAATTGCTTTGAAATGCAGTGATTTTTGAAAAAACATTTTGAACAGCGCAAGAATAGGCTTTTTCAAAAGCTGTAAGTGTTTTCGAGTCATCCTTTGAATTATCGTTTTTATTGGGCAAGCTCTGAACAATGTCATAGAGCATTTGAATATTTACTTTGCCATAGGCAAGTAAGCAAAGATCTACAGAATTGGAAATGAGCATATCCAAGGCAGATTCCCAAAATTGATCATCTGATTGTCCATCCTTTTCTTCTCCCGCCTGTATAACCGCTTTAAGAATTTGAACGATATTTTCTGAAAGTGATTTACCGCTTTCCGTTTCCCTTGATTCATATTCAAGGAAATTAAAAAAATTATTATTATTGGGAGATACGACAATGAGATCATTCATTCGATTTGTAAGACGGCAATATTCTTCCCACAATTCACGTTCATCCGTCTTGGCAGTAAGTACAAGACCGCCAAAACCAGCGCTTAAATATTTTAATGCAAGAAAACGGCCTGATCCTGAAGTTTTTCCGGAGCCAATACCTCCGAATATTTGAGTTCCTTCCACAGCCTGGCGCGCTGTCCAGTTGTGACCTGAGAATTCAATAAGGATGGTATCAAGATTAAATTTATTCAAGGGCGAATAATGTTCGGTTAAGTTAAGGCCGAACCTACAAATTATTTGCTAATCAAGCCAGACTTTTATACCCAATCTATTACGGGGAAAACACCCTTGCACAAATGAAAACATTTTTGTAATTAGCTAAAAAATCAAACTTGGAAACGAATAACCAACTTTCTAAAGAAGAAATTGTCGACAATATTGCAAGTGACACACGTAATATTATTAAACCCAAACTTGAACTGATTAAAGAAATTCTGGAAGAAGGTCCTCGTCTTAAACCTCTAAATTTTAATCCCGCATCTGCTTTTGAAAGAATTGATTTATTAAATAAAGATATTCAGGAGGCCAGGATAGAAGCCTTTAAAAAAGTAGATTTTTTATCAAGAAGTTTGCCTGAAAGTGAGCAGGAAATTTTAAATCAAAGATTGATGGATGGAATGATTATTTATAAAAATCCCGATGAAAAAGAAAAAATTCCGGCAAATCAAAATTCTGTGAATGAAAAAAAGGAAAAGGTCTCAGAGGTTTCAAAGTTTACCGATGTTCCAAAACTGTACTCTCAATTTCTACCTGATTATTTAAAGCCTTTTAATATAAAAGAGTCAGGGAATAATCGAGATTCAATCGAACCCGAGAAAGAATAATTTTAATCATTTTCAAAAGAAATATCCCTGTCATCCCTGTCTTTTTCTTTAACATGTGAATGATTTTCTCTGAAATTACCCTTTAGATAGGCAGGCATTATACTCACTGTTTTTTCTAAATTAAATTCATTACGGCCATCTTTAAATCCTTCCGATCTTTCTGAAGCAGTAATTGCTTTGGAAATCGTATCTGCTAAATCAGGTAAATGCTTAGTTATAAGATAGCCCTCATTAAAACCTTTCTGATATTCCGGCGTTGGTGTTTGTTCGTTTTCCATTTTTAAAATGTTTCCCTCGCATTTTTTTCGAGATATTCGTTGATAGAGTTTCGGTCGTAAAGAATAGTTTTCTTCTGCGGATGCGAATAGCGGAGCTTTCCCTCATCTCTTAGCTTCTGCATTGTTGTTTTTGATTTGATGTTGAGAAGAGCCATAGCCTGCTCGTCGGTGATCCACTTGTCTTCTTTAAGTTGCTCTTTGATTTTAAGACGCTCATAGACCTCTTCTATAAGCGCGTAAAAGGCTGGTTCTTGTAAACAAATGACCTCCATATAACGGATAATTTAAAACCAAAGATAAGACCTAAATGAAATAAAAAAACCGGTCAAATGACCGGCTTGAAACGGGAAACGATAAACCTCACTACCATGCAGATTTTTCTGCCATCACTATCATAAAAATGCCATCTTCATTAATATAGCCTTTGCGGTATTTTTCTTTACCTGCTGCATCTTTGCCCAAATAGTATTCTACGTATGCAAGTTTAGCTACAGGATCAAAATAAGGTGCATTTCCTGCGCTGGCGCCCCAATCTCTAAAATAGGGTTCTACAAACTTATTTGTTCTTAAATCTATATAACCAAATGCCTGTTGGGCTGGCTCTTGTTTCGATTTACCGCGAACTCTGATTTTTCCATCATTAAAAGCATATTTATAATCCAGAATTAAAAGGTCAGATTTGATTCCCCATTTTTCTAGAAACTGCGTATGCGTATATATCTTTCCTAGCGTGTCCATAACAGAAGTTCCGTTGAAAGCATAACCTCTTAGGAACATATCAAAATCTTTGTCCTTTATTTTAAAAACGACATCTCCCTTTTTATTGATGTAACAGCTTTTATATTCTCCTTTATCTTTAGGAACAACCTTTGCAAATCCGCAAGAAAAGTTCATAGGTTCATTAGTATATTGACAAGGAATAACTTCTTTTCCCGTCGTATCAATAAAGCCATATTTAACTTCTCCATAGAAATCCTTCTTGCCTACACAAGCCATGCCATCAAAGAAAGGTTCTGCTACATCATAGATTTTATCGGTAATAGCTTTATTGCCTAAATTTCTATATCCATACAATTCCTTTCCATTCGCACTACGCTTCACTGTGATGCCAATATTTTCAGAAAGATTTTTCAAGTTTTCTTCGACTGAATAAGAATTTTGATCAACATCTACATAGACGTATTTCTTGTTTAAATAAAAGCTCACATATTTTCCATCGTATGAAAGCCCGTTAATTATAAATCCTTTTTTTATAAAAGAAGAACCAATAATCTCACCTTTATAGTTAATAAATCCATCTCCTGAAAATAATCCTGTACTCATTTCTCCCGAGTAAGAAGTTAGCTTATTCGTAAATTTTCGCTCGTATAAAAATTGTGGGCTTTTACTAAGAATAACGGTGTTGCCAAACCCTATAACTGTATTCCCTGTAGTGTCCATCATTGCATATTTGTTGCCTTTTTGAACGACAGCAGCGCCATGATTGAAGTTGTACATACGATCAACATCAAGTACTACAGCATTAGGAGATAAATCGCCAGGCTTAAGCTTAGCGTTTGTTGAAATCACATTTTTAATGGAATCGACATCATTTCTAATTTTCTTTTTTGCTTTAAAAATATCTGCAATTGTACTGGCTGTCTCTATCGCACGATCAATATTTTTATTAGTTTGTTTTATTTGGGCAGAAAGGCCAGCCATTAAGATCAAAGTGCTTAAAAGAGCTAAAAATAACTGTTTCATATAAGTGTATTTAATTTATTGTTTTATGAATTCATCTTTGATCATTTTCCACGAAGCCTGATCCTGCGCGCCATAGAAGAATACGAAATATTCGGATTTCACTTTTGAGAGCATTGCAATATCTGTCTCAGCGTTAAATGTTACATCTAGTGCTTTACTGTGAATATTTTTTATACTATCGAGTACAAAAATTTTTAAAGTACAACCCAAAATTCCGCATTCGCCCTCTTGATAAAAGATGAAGAATTTCTTAGTACCTAAATTGTAATTGGCAAATTTTGTATAGCTCTGTCTTTCGTCCGCTGACTCTAGCCACGGATATAAATTTTTTAGGCTATCGAAATCATTGAGTTTGTGAAGCTCAATAGAATAGGTAGTAGGTAGTGAGACATTTTTTGTCGATTTAGTAGATGTCGCGCTTTTTTTAACTGCTTTTGTTTTCGTCTGCGCAAAACTTGAAAACGTTACAAACATAGCGATCGTAACCATCGCAATAATTAATCTCATATTTCTGATTTTATTGGTGACAAAATTCTCTCTATGGAGAGTACGAATTTGCTAAATGGGATGAGATACTAAAGGTAGGAAAGATTCTATTTTTGCGTTTATATATGAACGTTAGTATATACAAATTTCGGTATAATTAACCAAAATCAAAATGTCCTAAAAGCCTTATCTATTGAGTCTTTACAAGATATCTTTTTAACAAAAAAGAGTAAAAATGTGGATAAATAACCGTTCGTTAATATATACAGTTTATACTTGTTTTTATGATCAAAAATGCAGTGGCATATTACCGTGTCTCAACGAAAAAGCAGGGCATTAGTGGGCTAGGTTTAAAGGCGCAGGAATATTCTGTTCGGACCTTTGCAAAGGGAAACAAATTTAAAATTGCTAAAGAATTTATTGAGGTGGAGAGCGGCAAAAAACGAAGTCGACCAATTTTGATAGAAGCTATAAAATACTGTAGAGAAAAAAAAGCAACACTTATTATCGCAAAACTCAATCGCCTCGGTAGAAACGTAGCTTATGTATCAGCATTGATGGAAGACAAGTTCAATATCATTGCGGTTGAATATCCATACGCTAGTAAGTTTCTTTTACATGTCATAGCTGCCTTTGACCAAAACGAGAGAGAACAAATTAGTAAGAATACAAAGGCTGCTTTGGCGGTGGCAAAAAAGAGAGGTGTGCGGCTAGGAGAATTTGGAAAAGTTCTTGCTAAGCGTAATATCAATCGCTCGAAGATTTTTTTAGAACGCATGAAGCCAATTCTACTACGATTGAAAAGGCTTGGCTTTAAAAGTGCACAATCAATAGCCGATGAATTAAACAAACGTAAAGTCAAGACTTATCGAAAAAATGGAAGTTGGCAAACTGGGTCAGTATATATTTTATTGCGAAAAATTTCATGAAATTCTAAATTTTTCTTTTCATGTAGCTCTGTTTTTTTTTGGGTTTATCGCCTCCTTTATCAAAAAAAGCGTCAATCTCTTTCATATAACTTCTTGAATTCAAACTTACAGTGTCGGTATTTTTCAGGTCTTTGTGAATATTTAAATCATCTTCGTAAAAAAGTCCTAGTAATGCAGTCTCGTCCAAATTTGTCAGTCTTTTGTCCTGATATAAAGGAATTCTCCTATCTAGATAATCTATGAACTCTTGTTCGGAATCTATAATTTCACTAAACGCCATTAAATCATAAATATTAACAGCCCATGCGAATTCAACATTATTTTCAATTACCCCAAATTGTTGAAGTTTATCAAGCGAACTTATTAATCCACCCATATAAGAAAAACTAACAGATATTCGATAAACATTTTTTCGATTGATTGGACTTATCTGAACTAAATCGCATGAAGTAAAAAAACTATCTTCATTATCTAATGCAAAACGGTAAGCCCGATAACTTTGACAAATTGCATCGCCTATTAATTTGGTTAAATCGGAATGCAATGTTAAAAGCGCACCTCTTTTTGCTTTTTCATTTAATAGACCGGATTTCACCTCGATAAAATAGGTAGCATTCTCACTAATTCCTAAAATATCTAACTCATAGTTACCATCTAAGGCTTTAGCACATTTAATATCTACATTTGGTGTGGGGTAATTGTATTTAACATTTGGATAAAATTTGGCTCCAGGCAACATTTTTTCAAACAACGTTTTTACCTTTCTTTCAATAAAATTATCTTTAGAAATAAGTACACGGTTGTTTAAAAAAGACTTGTTATAATATCCCAAATCAGCTTGACGAATTAGATTCATAGCTATTCTGATATAATTTCTTGCACCGAGATACATCGAAAATAGGTAGTAATTCTCATCCTTCCCCTGAACAATTGGATAAGAAAATATTTTGCTATCATTTAAAATTTCACAATTACCAAATTCAGTATTATCACCAAACTTCAAGCTCAAAACTTCAACTACTTTTTTTTGGACCTCATTAAGATGTCTTATCCTGTAAAGTTTTTCAAAAGAACTTATTTCTAGTACATAGTATAATGCAGGCATACCATTTTCGATAGCAAAGCCAGGATTTTGTTGCAAAAAACTTTGTGGTGTGTTGTTTTCTGAAAGCTGCCATTTTCTAAAGCTATTTAAGAAGATGGGATTAGGTTTTCCCTCTTTACTAGTTAATCTAGAACGAAATGAATATTCTAGGTCTTCAATAGTTTTAATTATATCTCCGGAATTAAAGCCAAAGTGCTTTTGAAAAAAGGTATCGTGAGAGGAAAATAACTCGGCAAATAATTCTTTTATATGTTTTAAGTATCCTTCTCCACGTATATAAAGTGATTCCGAAATCATACCGGCACGAATTTCAGCTTGAACATCTGGAATTTGCTTATTTACATTTTCAAAAAGATAATAATATTTAAAGTCATTACGGATTTTTTTGATAAGCTCATAAATTTTTTGGAGTACTTCTTTAGTTGGAATAACTGTGCTTTCATTATCAAATGCTAATGCAATACTTTGACAATATTCCATTGAAACCTCGGGGTCGCTTTCATCTTTTTCAGGATTATTTTCCATTTCTTCGAAAGCAAGGGAGGCTATGCCTGCAATTATATAAATCTTATCGTGAGAATTAATTAGGTTCTTTACTCTTTCAATATCCTGTTTAATTTCTTCGTATAGTTTGGGACGATTTTCTTCAATTTGAAGCATCCAAGCTGCATGCTCTTGTTTAGACATTTTTAATCTAGTAAAGACATTTTTTCCCTTTCTTATAACTTCATAATAACCACCATCAAAATAATCATCATATTCTTTTTTACTTTTCTTTTTTTTGACCTTCTTTTTTCGAATTGGACTTTTGGGCATTTTTTGATTGTAAAATTAATATAATTAAAAAGTCAAAAATTAGGTAAGCGTGCGCAAATGGTGCGCAAATTAAAAAGGGTCTCAACGAAAAAACGTTGAAACCCTTGTCTAGCTTGTGACCGCGTTAGGATTCAAACCTAAAACCTTCTGATCCGTAGTCAGATGCTCTATTCAGTTGAGCTACGCAGCCAATGGGCGGCAAAGATAAAGATTTATTTTATCGTACCCAAGCGTTTTTGCAAATTTGCCATTGAAATTTTATACATGAAAATTGAACTTTGGACCATCGGCAAAATGCATGATTTTTATGTAAAAGAAGGAATCGATCTTTTTACCAAACGCATTACAGGATATTATCCTGCGGAATGGAAGATCATTGCTCCTCCAAAAAATGCAGGCACATTAAGCGAAACGGATCTAAAAAAGAAAGAAGCAGAGATCATTTTATCTGCATTAAAAAAAGAAGACTATTTGGTTTTGCTGGATGAAAGAGGCAAACAATTAAGTAGTGAAGAGCTGGCTACATTTATTCAAACACGAGGAAATGAAAGTGTACGCACTATAGTTTTTTTGATCGGGGGCGCTTTTGGGGTAAGTAAGGAAATTGCAGGAAGAGCCAATTATACCTGGAGCTTATCCCGGCTGGTTTTTCCGCATCAATTAGTGCGCTTATTATTATCGGAACAAATCTATCGTGCCTGTTCTATCCTCCGCAACGAAAAATATCATCACAGTTAATTATTACTTAGTTTTGAAAAAAAATGTTCATGAATTTAGGCGACTTCAGCAATTTCCCCGCAACCATTATTATACTTCTCATCAATATCATCGTTTCATTACTTGGGTTTTACAATAGGAACATCACCGAAAAAGCCATTATGTGGCCCTATGGAGTAAAACGACATCAACAATATTATCGCTTCATAAGTTCTGGTTTTATACATGCAGATTTTATGCACTTGTTCTTTAACATGTTTACCTTTTATTTTTTTGGACAGAACCTGGAAAAGATATTTATATATGGAAGACTTGGCGGCTCTATAAGTTTTATAATTCTATATTTTTTAGCGCTGATTGTTTCTGATCTGCCGAGCTATTTTAAACATAAAGACGATTCCAATTATTTATCGCTAGGAGCTTCCGGAGCAGTTTCTGCCGTGGTTTTTGGTTCTATTCTGTTTATGCCCTGGGACAGTATTTATATTTGGGGGGCAATAAAAATTTCAGCGGCTTTATATGCAGTACTCTACATTGTATACTGTGTATATATGAGCAAGAGAAACATTGGCAATGTCAATCACGATGCGCATCTCTGGGGTTCGCTATTCGGGCTGATATTCACTTTTCTAATAGTAGCAGTTTTGCAACCCGACCTGATAGGCTTGATCCTTGAACAATTAAAGCATCCAAGTTTACTGGGAAATTAAATTCACTTGCAGAACATTTTCTGTAGAAGGGATGATCTTAAAACGATCATCAATACGCAACCCGACGATCCATACAATTCGTTTATTGCTTTCAAGCACCCACACTTTTTCTTTATCGGTAAGTGATAATTTCTGATCGATAAAAAAGCGACTCAGCTTTTTCTTTTTTTTCATACCCAACGGATAAAAATAATCTCCTTGTTTCCATTTGCGTAACAATAACGGAAATTGTACTTCTGAAGCATCAAGTTGCGCAGTCAATTGAGAATTGATTATTGAATATTGAGTATTTAGTATTTTATTTATTTCAAGAGCTCCATTTTGGAAAACTATTCTTTTATCGCATTCTTCAATTAAAATATTGCCGGCTTCTTCCGTTTTATTAGGTGAAACAATCAACCAGTTACGATTTTTAATAATTCTGTAAGAAGATGACTGAACGTATTTGCCCGACTCGCTCTGCAATAACGCAATTATTTCATTTACCTGTTGTGAGGAAAAACCAAAGTCTTTAATGATCTCGTAAATAATGGTAGCTAAAGGCTTTGACTGTAATAATTTCAATACAGGAATATGAAATTCATTTCCTTTTTTTTCTACTAATTTCTTTTTATGAAGATCGATGGACTGTTGATATAACAACTCAACATCTTTGAATCGCTCAATATTATCAATCAAATTTTTCTCTACCTGCGGAAATGTTTTTTGCAGATCAGGGATCAATTGATTACGAAAATAATTGCGTGTGTATTTATTGGAAGTATTCGACGAATCTTCTACAAACGATAAATCATTTTCTTTTGCGAAAGCTTTGATCTCATCTTTTGTTGCAAACAATAAAGGCCTGATTATCTTATTGTGTTTTGGCAAGATGCCATGCAGCCCACTAATGCCGGTTCCTTTAAAAAAATTCATTAATACCGTTTCGATATTATCATTAGCATGATGGGCTGTAACCAGATATAGGAATGAAGAAGCACCATTTATGATCTCTTTAAACCAGCTATACCTCAGTTCTCTCGCAGCTTCCTGCACACCGGCTTTTGTTTCTGCTACATACTTGTTGGTATCAAATTTTTTAATAAAGACTTCAACATTATATGTAGTTGCTAAGTTCCTTACAAATTGTTCGTCCCGTTCACTCTCCTCTCCTCTTAATTGAAAATTACAATGTGCTATTGTAAAATCATAACCCGCCTGTTTACAAAGTTCACACAACACAACAGAATCTACTCCACCGCTAACGGCAAGGAGTAATTTATCTTTTGGTTGAAAAAGATCTTCTTTTTTAATGTAGTCCTTAAACTCTTTTAACAGATCCATTCGTAAAATTTAATAATATCAATCCATCAAATCATCATACGCTGTCTGCAATTCGCTGTATGCATGATTATCACCTGCCTGTTTTGCTTCCTTCATTCCTTTTTCATAAATAGTAATCGCAGTCGTTCTATCGTTTATGCGTTCCAGTAACTTTCCTAAATGATAGTAAGATCCCACATAACCCGGTTCCGTTTGCAGTATATCTTCAAACAGTGTTCTCGCAGTTGCATCTTCACTTATTTTTATATATTCCAATGCCAAGGCATGCTTTAAAAAACTGTCATCCGGATTACTTTTTAAAAACTCTTTTAACTTTTCAATTCGTTCCACTTCTATTTTATTTTTAAATTTATATCCGGTATATTTAATATAAATATTGCTTATAAATTTCGCTATATGAAAATATTAGTCTGCATTACTAAATCGCCGGATACAACGGCAAAAATAGCTTTCACAGATAACAATACGAAATTCGCTGCGGATGGCGTACAATGGATCATCAACCCTTACGATGAATGGTATGCCCTGGTAAGAGCAATTGAGTTAAAAGAAGCGGATGCTTCGGCGGTTATTCATTTGATAACTGTGGGCGCTGCAGATACAGAACCTATTATCCGAAAGGCTTTGGCACTAGGCGGCGACGAAGCCATTCGCATAAATGCTGAAAGCAGCGACAGCTTTTATATCGCTTCACAAATTGCAGAAGTAGCCAAAGAAGGTAGTTACGATCTGATCTTCACAGGTAAAGAAACCATCGATTACAATGGATCCTCCGTTGGCGGCATGCTGGCAGAGTTATTAGAACTCCCTTATATTTCACTGGCTACAAAATTTGATATCGCTAACGGGCAAGCTACCGTTATTCGTGAAATTGAGGGCGGGGAAGAAACCAACCAGGCACAGTTACCCGTAGTAGTTAGTTGTCAAAAGGGGGTTGCAGAGCAACGCATTCCTAATATGAAAGGTATTATGGGAGCAAGAAGTAAACCATTAAAAGTTATTGACCCTACCACTATTGAGCCTTTGACTTCTATAAAGTCGTTTGAATTGCCTCCGGCAAAATCAGGTGTTAAATTAATTCCTGCAGATACTCCCGAAGAATTAGTAAGATTATTGCACGAAGAAGCGAAGGTCATTTAATCATTTAATTAATCCATTATGTCAGTATTAATATATATAGATCAGTCCGAAGGACAAATAAAGAAAACTTCTTTTGAAGTAGCATCGTACGGAGCCAAAGTTGCAGAATTGTTAGGCACATCTGCAGAAGCAGTTATTCTGGGAAGTGTGAGCGACGATTTAGCAGCATTAGGAAATTACGGCATCAGTAAAGTTCATACTGTAAAAAATGATTCATTGAATCATTTAGATGCGAAAGTCTTTGCTAAAGTAATTGCAGAAGCGGCTACATCCATAGGTGCGAAAGTGATCATCTTCTCGAATAATTTCACCGGCAAAGCAATTGCGCCAATAGTAAGTGTAAAACTAAAAGCAGGCTTGGTTTCGGGGGCTATTGCCTTACCGGATGTAAGCAATGGTTTTACTGTAAAGAAAAACGTTTTCAGCGGTAAAGCTTTTGCGAATGTTTCCATCAATACCGATATCAAAATCATCGCTCTTAATCCTAACTCTTACCCTGTTACAGCAACTAACGGTACTGCACAAGTGAGCGAATTAAACATTCCCGTTGAGTCCCCTAAAATAAAAGTAACAGCTACCAACAAGTTAGAAGGAGAAATCTCTTTAAGTGAAGCAGAATTAGTAGTAAGTGGTGGGCGTGGTTTAAAAGGTCCTGAAAACTGGAGCATTGTAACGGACCTTGCCAAAGCATTGGGAGCTGCAACGGCGTGTAGCCGTCCTGTAGCAGATTCCGGCTGGCGACCACACCACGAACATGTTGGACAAACAGGCTTAGCCATTGCTCCCAATTTATACATTGCCATTGGTATTTCAGGAGCTATACAACACCTGGCTGGAGTTAATAGAAGTAAAGTAATTGTGGTGATCAATAAAGACCCTGAAGCTCCTTTTTTTAAAGCTGCCGATTACGGAATCGTTGCCGATGCATTTGAAGTTGTTCCTAAAATAACCGAAGCTGTAAAAAAGCTAAAACATCTGTAAAACTGTACACAAAAAATTCAATTATACAAGCTAAAAAACCTTAGTTTCGTACTTGATTTATGAAAAAGATTGAACTGGAAATAGTTGCTTTATCGCATAGCATTACGCAAACCCATTCGTATGCCGTAGTGCTGGGCGAAATAAATGGATTACGCCGTTTACCTATTGTTATCGGAGGTTTTGAAGCGCAGGCAATTGCCGTAGCGTTGGAACGAATGAGCCCGAGTCGCCCGCTTACACACGACCTGATGAAAAATTTCATGCTTGCTTTCAATGTAGAATTGCATGAGGTTATTATCAGCGATCTGCAGGAAGGAATATTTTACAGCAAATTGATTTGCAGCAGCGAAAAAGATACCGTTGAAATTGATTCCCGTACCTCTGATGCCCTGGCATTGGCGGTGCGTTTTGGCTGTCCTATTTATACCTACGAAAATATTTTAGACAGCGCCGGCATTTTAATGGAAGACGATGAGAAGAAAAAGAAAACCACCGCTGCAGCGCCGGTAACCACCGATTCAGCAAATAGAGATGATCTAAAATCACTTTCAATAGAAGAGTTGAATAATTTGCTGAATGAAGTATTGGAACATGAAGATTACATCAGAGCCATTGCTATACGTGATGAGTTGAAGAGCAGAAAGAAATGATTTTTTGGTACAGGCATTCGTTTTTCATGGCATCATCGTTGTGTCACATTTCTTTCATCGGCATACCAATATTCATCTTTAATTGTAAATATTGTTTACAAGCTTTAGATCCCCATCACAATTATTAATTCTTAATTACTAATTAAGCCAATGCTTTCTTTTCCCAACTGTAAAATAAATCTTGGCTTACATATTCTTGGTAAAAGAGAAGATGGGTTTCACAACCTCGAAACTATTTTCTACCCTGTTCCAATAAAGGATGTGTTGGAAATACTACCAAATCCAAATGCAACACAGGATATAATTTTTACCAATACCGGACTCATTGCTGAACAGGATACAGAAAAGAATATTTGCAGCAAAGCCTACCATCTTTTAAAAAAAGATTTTCCTCAATTGCCTGCTATAAAAATGCATTTACACAAAACCATTCCTTTGGGTGCAGGCTTAGGCGGTGGTTCTGCAGATGGTTCGTTTACATTAAATTTATTGAATGAGAAATTTCAATTGGGTTTATCATCACAACAACTTATAGAATATGCATTACAGCTAGGCAGTGATTGTCCATTTTTTATTATAAACAAACCTTGTGTTGCAACAGGTCGCGGTGAAATACTGGAAGAGATCAGGATTGACCTATCGAATTATCAATTAGTACTGGTAAATCCGGGTATTCACGTAAATACAGGCTGGGCTTTTTCACAATTGAAAAATTTCACCCCGGAAAGCTCTCTTAAGCAGATCATTCAACAACCGGTTATCTATTGGAAGGAATTATTAAAAAACGATTTTGAAGAACCTGTATTCCGGCAACATCCTGCCATTCAGCTTATAAAAGATAAATTGTATCAGCAGGGAGCTGTATATGCTGCCATGAGCGGAAGCGGAAGCAGTATGTTTGGATTATTTGAAAAAGGTCAGATACTACGCAACGAATTTGACAGGAATTACTTTGTCAGCATCCTTTCCTTATAAATGAAACAAACTGTTAATATAAACTACCTGTATTCTAATTTTATGAGCGGTTGTCGGTTTTTAACCAAGAGTAAATAAATTGCAGGTTATAAATTAATTAAAATGATTAAAAACATTCTTTTTATAACATCGATGGCAGTAAGCAGTACGCTGTTTGCCCAGGATACTATCCCTAATAACTGGCACCAGTTAGATAAGGCTACTACAGGTTTTTATGGTATTAGTTTAGATAAAGCCTATTCGTTCATCAAAGCAAAAAAGTTAAAAAGCAAGACTGTTGTGGTAGGCGTAATTGACAGTGGTGTTGACTCTACGCACGAAGATCTGAAAGCAATCTTCTGGACAAACCCAAAAGAAATTCCGGGCAATGGAATTGACGATGACAAAAATGGGTATGTAGATGACATACATGGATGGAACTTCCTGGGTGGTAAAGACGGAAAGAATGTGAACAAAGACAGCTATGAAGCTGCCCGTGTGTATTATTCTTTAAAAGAAAAATTCGGTTCTAATACTCCCGATTCCTCTTCTGTACCTCAAAATGAATGGGCAGAGCTGGCTACTTATAAAAAAGCACAAAAGAAAGTAGTTGGTGATGTAAATTTTGCTGAAGTGGTTTACATTCAAAAATTATTACCGCTCTTAAAAACAGGAGATTCCGTAATAAGAAAAGACCTTGGCAAAGAAGAATACAGCTGTAATGATCTTACCGCTTATACCAGCGATAATAAAGATGCTAAAAAAGTAAAAGATTTGATGCAAACGCTTTGCAACGCTAATGGCAGTAACGATATTACCAATAAGCAGATCATTGATGAAATGAACGATGAGATTACAAAAGCAGATGCAGCGGATAATCCTCCTAAAGAATATAGAAAAGAAGTAGTGCAAGATGATGAAACAAATATTAATGACAGAAATTACGGAAACAATGATCTTACAGCCGGTACTCCTTTTCATGGAACGCATTGCTCAGGCATCATTGGCGCTATAAGAGGAAATGGGATTGGTGTGGATGGAATTGCAGACAATGTTCGGATTATGATGGTGCGTGCGGTACCCGATGGCGATGAGCACGATAAAGATATTGCCAACGCTATCCGTTATTGTGTTGACAATGGTGCTCAGGTAATAAGCATGAGTTTTGGTAAAGATTTTTCACCACAAAAAAAATGGGTGGATGATGCGGTTAGATATGCAGAAAGCAAAGGAGTACTGTTAGTACATGCAGCGGGTAATGATGCAAAAAATATTGATACAGCTGATAATTTCCCCAGCGGATTTTATTTGGATGGCAATCGTCCTACCAACTGGATCACTGTTGGAGCCAGCGGAGATCCTAAATTAAAAGGTATTACTGCCAGCTTTAGCAACTATGGTAAAAAAGAAGTGGATGTATTTTCGCCAGGTGTGAAAATCTATTCTACTATACCTACAAAAAACAATTACGGCAAAGCATCAGGAACAAGTATGGCAGCGCCGGTGGTAGCGGGTATTGCTGCATTGGTGTTGGAATACTACCCTACGCTTACTGCACAACAATTAAAATATGTAATTGAAAAAAGTGCTGTAAAGCCTGCTGAAAAAGTTGATATTCCGGGTACAGATAGTTTAGTAAATTTGAGCGATATTAGTAAAACAGGCGGCATCGTAAATGCCTATGAAGCTATTAAATTAGCAGCTACTTTAAAAGGTGAAAGAAACAGTGCAACTGCACCGGTTACTACTAAGCCTAAAGCAGTTAAACCTGTTACTAAAAAAACCAAATAATAACTGTAAAATTTTTTATGAGTAAACCTTCCCCGTCAGCATACCCCGGAATGTTCCAGGAGTATGTTGCGTTAGTGCCCGAAGAGGATCTGGCAGATGCATTCAACAAACAAACGCCTATTATCAGAAGCTTTCTTTCTTCTATATCAGAAGAAAAATCGCACCTGATCTATGCACCGGGAAAATGGAGCATTAAAGAAGTATTACAGCATATCATAGATGCTGAACGTATTTTCTCTTACAGGGCTTTGTGTTTTGCAAGAAAAGAAAAGATCGCATTGCCCGGTTTTGAAGAAAATGATTATGCTGCCAACTCCAATGCTGATGCCCGTAGCTGGCAAAGTTTAGGGAATGAATTTTTGATCGTTCGTCAATCTACACATTTATTATTCAATAGCTTTACACCTGAGATGCTGCAAAATGAAGGAAAAGCATGGAATTATACCATTACTCCTGAAGCAGTAGGCTTTCAACTGCTTGGGCACTTCTATCACCATAAAAAAATAGTGGAAGAAAGATATTTAGAAAAATAAAAGAAAGCCCCGAATAATTCGGGGCTTTCTTTTTAGTTATGTTCTATTAACACCTCTCTAACGCCATATCCTGAATAAAAAGGATTGACGGCAACTGTATCGCAATCGATTATATGTTGATTGGTAAAATTCCTTTCTATTGAATCGCAATTGTCGCGGTTGCAATCAATAGCTACAGTAGTATCTTTTTGATTATTTAAAGGATATACATGTTTGCAGCCTGCATAAAAAGTAGTTATCTGGTATTCCCAGGCAAGTATATCTTTATACACCAACCCTACTCCTTCTGCATATACTTCATAACCTTTTTGATATTCACTCACCCACTTATAATAAAAAGGACTGTTTAGCGTAGAGTCATATTGAACTACTGTAACTGTATTAGGATAGGTAGTTCCATTAAATGTTTTAGAAGCGCCTATATCCGCATACCTGAATTGCCAATTACGAAACTCGCCATCATTGTTTTGAAAGTAAGGAGAATTGCCGATGGCACTGTTACCCGGCCAGGTATTAAAATCCGTTACCGGACTAAATAGTTTTATGTAAAGCAAATTATCCTCCCTGTATTCAAGTCTTGTATCTGTTGGCGTTATTAATATGGTATTGATACTGCGCCAGTCGCTGATACTATCTTTTAAATATCTAAAAATACGTAAGGACGGACGATCGGTATTATCGTAAATAATATCTGCTACAGAATCTTTCAATAAATAATGATGCACTTCAAAGCCGGTGCCGAATGCTGTAGTGACTGTAGAATCCAGCTCATAAATAAAATACTTGCCGGGCTGAAGCGGCGCATAGGTTTTGTAGGAAGCAAATGTTTGAGTTGGCTCTTTATTACAGGCAAATAAGATAGAAAGCAGGAGCAGGCTAACTAAAACAACTCTACTCGAAAAATTAATTCCGGATACAATATTCATTACAGTTAATTTTCGTAGAGTTATACTGCTATTGTAGGAGTTGAGTTAAACCGAAGATAGAAAAATTATTTTACACAAAATGATTTAATTAAAAAAGCCATCTTAAAAAGATGGCTTTAAATATCTGCGATCAATTAAATTATTGTTGTTCTACTTTAGTTGCGGCCAAATTGCTTTGTGCAATCATATTGTCTATCACTTTCACCGATTCATCAATATACATATCGCCTTTGATGCGGGTTAAGAATTGCTTATTCTTTTCTGACTTCTCTTTATCTGCAGAAAAATTAGTGGTGTCAGCAACAATATTCTTTACATCCAGGTCTTTGGCAGGCTTGCTCAAGCTGTCCAATTGCTTATAAACATCTTTTACCTTTTTCGTTTCATCTTTAAACTGGGCAAGATTCAATGAATACTCTTTATCATTCTCTGTATTCAACCATTGAATATCCTGTTTAAATTGATTCAACGAATTGCTGCTGCTTATTTGACCATTGGCTGCTTTTACAACAGCATCATAGCTGTAATTGCTCGTCCATGGGGTATAATCTGCTTTTTCAATTCCATCCCAGCTTAATGCAGAAGGATTATCTTTTTCACGGCTCTTCAAATATTCAAAACGATCAGGAATAACAATATCAGGTGTAACACCTTTTAATTGTGTAGCGCCTCCGCTGATGCGATAAAATTTTTGTAAGGTTAATTTAACCGTTCCCAGGTCTTCTTCTTTTTCTGTCGAACTGAACATACCTCCTTCCGATTCAGGATTCAATGGGATATTGCGTTGCACTGTTCCTTTACCATAAGTAGAGCTGCTGCCGATAATAATACCGCGTTTATAATCCTGAATAGCAGCAGCAAATATTTCAGAAGCCGATGCGCTGTTCTCATCTACCATCACCATCAACGGTCCATTATATAAAACACTTTTATCAAGGTCTTTATATGGATAAGGTTTTTCATCACGACTTTTTACCTGGCATACCGGTCCATCAGGAATAAACAGACCTACCATCTTTACCACTTCCGGCAAAGAGCCGCCGCCATTGCCTCTTAGATCCATAATAATACCTTCAACATTTTCAGCTTTCAACTTTTCAATTTCTTTTGCTACATCCTGCGAACATCTTGCACCATTAGGTCTTTCAAAATCCACATAAAATTCAGGTAAATAAATATAACCCACTTTGTGCTCGCCATTAATGATAGCGCTTTTTGCAAAAGTGTCATCCAGTTTTATTTGGTCGCGAAGCAATGAAATAACTTTAATAGTTCCATCCACTTTACGTACAGTCAATCGTACTTCTGTTCCTTTTTGTGCACCGCGGATCAATTTAACAGCATCGCTTACCGCATAGCCGCTAACATCTACCGGTTCGCCTTTCCCTTCCGCTATTTTCAATATTTCATCGTTTACCTGCAGTTCTCCTCCTTTCCATGCCGGTCCGCCTGTTACCAGGCTGGCGATCTTGATTTTACTATCGTCTTCTTTTAATTGAGCACCAATACCAAAAAAGCTTCCGCTGATAGATTCGTTAAACGAACGGGCATCTACCGGGGGAAAATAATCTGTATGAGGATCCATTTCACTTGTAATGGAATTTACAAATGTGCTGAACAATTCATCAGAGGTATTGTGTGTTTTTAATGTAGTGAAGAAGCGTCCTATTTGTTTACGTACCTGGTCACGGGATTCTCTTTCCAAGGTAGAATCAGCCTTAAAAACAAAGTCTTTTTTTCCTTTATTTTTTTCACGATCATCCAACGCATCTGCATACCTGGTAAGCACCAAATATTTCAACCGCTTACGCCAGGCCTCTTTTCTATCTGCGTCAGTAGCCGGGTATTGCATTTTATCACTATCCAGCTGTATCTTTTCATCTTTAGAAAAATCAAAAGGTTTTGCTAATAACGGTGTGTAAAATTCAGACGCCTGGTTCAAACGCCTGGTGTATGCATCGGCAATGTGATAAAAGGATTCCAGGGAAGCAGTTCCATGTATCTCGTCGTCTATTCTCGTTTCATATACTTTAAACGAATCAATATCCGATTGAAGAAAAATGGTCTTGTCTTCATCCAGTTCCTTTTCAAAACGATTCAACACCTCTTTGGAAAATGCGTCATTAATTGTTTTAGGACTGTAATGTCCTTGTTCCAGCAACAACCCAATGTTGCGCAGGATCTTTTCATTTTTAGATTTTGGATTATCTCCTCCTCCACTTTGCTTTCCATTAGTTTGAAAAGCTACAAAAAAACTGGCAACCGTAAGTGCCAGCATAATCGGCAAGAATTTTTTGCTCATAATAATATCCCTTATTTTGAACGAATTAAACATTATGTAAAATTAACGGAAAAAACAGTGCTAATATTGGCTTAACAAGGCGTTTACACTAATCTTTTCTTAAAATTGGATGAACGGCAATTGCAAGTTGATAGTTTGAAATGCTACGTCATAATTATGTAATTTATTTTTGATGACACATTTGTTTTTCATAGCAGCATCGTTGTGAACTTATTCTGTTATTCAATTTTTTACTGAACTAATTGAGATAATCTTTTCATTCATTTAAAACAAAAAACTCCGCATTAATGCAGAGTTTAAGTTCGGGTAACTGAAGGGGCTCGAACCCTCGACCCTCAGAATCACAATCTGATGCTCTAACCAACTGAGCTACAGCTACCGTTTATGGGAGTGCAAAAATAAAGCAAAACACCTTTTGTACAAAATACATTTTGGAACTGATTTGTTATTCTGTTTCTTTGCGCCTCAAATGCCAACAGGAACACTCATAGCAACGCTTCTATTATCTGCATTCAATGGATGGATCACTACGTGGATCGCTATAAAAATGTTATTTCATCCACGTAAGCCGGTAAAAATCTTTGGATTAACCATTCAGGGAATATTTCCTAAAAATCAACGATTGCTGGCTCAAAAGTTAGGTCAGGTAGTGGGCAAAGAACTATTGTCATTTTCAGATATAGAAAAAAAAGTTACCGATCCTGAAAACCTGGAAAAACTAAAACCCGAGATCGAAGCACATATCGATAATTTTCTTCGCAATAAAATAAAAGATGTTTTCCCGATGCTGTCCATGTTCATCGGCGAAAAAACGATCAATCAGTTAAAAGATGCTTTCTTAAACGAGTTACAGGCATTGTTTCCTGTATTAATGAAAAGCTATATGAACAAAATGCAGAACGATCTTGACTTGGAAAAGATCGTTGTTGAAAAGGTCGCCGGCTTTTCTTCCGAAAAACTAGAAGATATTCTTCATCAAATAACCCGTAAGCAGTTTAAATTTTTGGAGGTCATCGGCGCTATCTTTGGTTTTTTGATCGGTATGGTACAAATAATTGTCGCTCTGCTTTTAAAATAACATTTCGTTAAACATCCTTTGCAATTTTCGCAACTAACTTGCCGCCCAAATTAAAGGGGGCTTATATTTTTTCGCCTGTTTTTAATTTACAATGAGTCTAACCAGGTCAACACGATAAAACACACAGTGTTCATCTACACCGGTTCCGGCAAATGATTTTATATATTATGAAGAACAAAACATTCCTCCTATCTTTTTCTTTGCTATTACTTGGATTTACTTCAATTGCCCAGGCGCCTAAAGGCATTCAAGGTATGAACCTGGGGCATTTTTATGGCAAAGTAGTGGATGCCACTACAGAAAAACCAATTGATGCAGCTTCTGTACAATTAATTCAGACCAAGTTGGATTCAGCAACAAAAAAAAGAAAAGATGTTGTTGTTGCAGGTATGCTGACCAATAAAAAAGGTGAATTCAGTTTAGAGAACCTTCCCATATTGGCAACATTTAAATTAGTGATCACCGCTATTGGCTATAAGAATATAGAAGAAAAAGTAGCATTTGATGTAAACTTCAATTCAGCAAAAGCCGGCGACTATACCAGCATGATCAATGGAGTAGATAAAGACCTGGGCAATTTTAAATTACAGGCAGATGTTCAGCAATTGCAGGATGTAACCGTAACTGCCAATAAGCCTTTAATGACGATGAGCATTGACAGAAAGATCTACAATGTAGAGAAGGATATTACAGCAACCGGCGGAACTGCACAGGATGTAATGAAAAATGTACCCGGTGTTAATGTAGATATTGATGGTAATGTAACGATGCGCAACGCCTCTCCGCAAATCTTTGTTGATGGAAGACCTACTACCCTTACACTTGATCAAATTCCTGCAGACGAGATATCTACAGTAGAATTGATCACTAATCCATCCGCAAAGTATGACGCATCCGGTGGGGGTGCAGGTATTTTAAACATTGTACTTAAGAAAAATAAGAAAGCCGGTTATAATGGAAATATCAGGGCAAGCATTGACAGCAGGGCAAGACCAAATGTTGGCGGCAACATTAATATCAAAGGAGGAAAAGTAAATTTCTTTTTAAGCGGCGCCCTTGGTTTCAGAAAATCAGTTACCGATGCAAAAAGTAGTCGTACTGATTATTCAGATACTGCCGGCGTTTCACATTTCAATCAAAATGATCATCCTGTTAATGACGGGAATTTTGCTTTTTTAAGAACAGGACTGGATTATTTTATTGACAATAGAAATACAATTACAATTGGCGGAAATGTTGCCAGAGGAAAATTTACGACAACAGACGTGATAAACATTGCAAGAGATACTGACTTTATTAATCGTCCCATATTTTCTGATATAGGAATACGCAACAGCGATCTAACCAGTGAATTTAGAAACTATGGCGGAACATTAAGCTTTAAACACAATTTTGCAAAAGCGAATAAAGACATCACTGCCGATCTTAGCTATAATTATAGTAAGAGCAATAATAACAACCTGTTCAATACGCTCTATTCTTTACCTGACAATACACCCGAAGGCTTAACATTGTACCAGCAAACATCAGGAGGCGGGCATACCGGTTATTTTACTGCTCAAACCGATTATGAAAACCCTATTACAGATAAAATAAAGATTGAAGCAGGGGCAAGAGTGGCTTTCAGAAATTTTAACAGCTTTACCAATAATCTTTTCAAAGATCCATCAGACGACATTTATAAATTAGCGCCACTTTTAAGCAATAATTATAAGTTTAATGACCAGGTACTTGCTGCCTATGTTACCTTTTCTCAACAGATCAAAAACTTTACTTATCAATTGGGATTAAGAGCCGAAAGTTCCAAGTATGATGGAACCTTGAATGACACTGCTTCTTTCAGTAATAAATTTCCACTCGATCTTTTTCCCAGCGCTTATTTAACGTATAAATTAAATGACAAGCAAAGCCTGCAATTAAATTATTCAAGAAAAATAAACCGCCCTAATTTCTTTCAACTGATCCCTTTTGTTGATTATACAGATACGTTGAATCTTTCAAAAGGCAATCCTAATCTTGTTCCTGAATATACTAATTCGCTGGAGCTGTCTTATCAAGATCAGATCAATAATGGCAATATGTTTTTGGCCACTGCTTATTTCCGAAACACCAATAATTTGATCAGCCGTTACCAATATAAAGACAAAGACCCTAATCCGCTTAGATCAGACAGTGTTATTTTAACATCGTATGCGAATGCGCAAAGCAGCTACACGTACGGATTAGAGCTAACGTCTAAAAATAAATTAACCGATTTTTGGAATATTACTACCAATGTGAATTTCTTTAACGGTACTATTAATGCAGATAATCTACAAGGAGGTTCTAACAACAGCCAGTTCAGCTGGTTTGGGAAATTGAGCAATGAATTTAAGCTTCCTAAAAACTTTTCCATTCAGCTAACGGCAACGTATAACTCCAAAACTTTAATTCCACCTTCTTCCGGTGGCAGCCGCGGCGGACCTTTCTTTGGCGGGCAAACACAGCCTACTGCCAATGGTTATATAGCAGCCAACTCTGAAGTTGAGTTTGCTATCAAAAAAGATTTCCTGAAGAATAATGCAGCTTCATTAACCTTGCAGATGAGCGACATCTTCCGTACAAAGATCTATGAAAGCATTTCCCAGTCTTCCTACTTTACACAAGACAACTGGCGTTTAAGAGACCCACAGGTCCTACGACTTACTTTCAACTGGCGCTTTGGAAAATTAGATGCTTCTTTATTTAAAAGAAAGAACCTGAAAAGCGAACAGGAAAATATTCAAAATGGTATGCAGGGAGTGAATTAGCGGTATTGGCGAATTTCGAAATTTTGAAATTGGGAAATTTATAAATAACAGCAGATTTTCAGTTAATTTGCCGATTCTTAAAAACCGCTTCATGAAGAATATTAGTTTTAAAACATTGCTGCCACATTTAGTAGCGATCGCCGTTTTCTTATTAGTTGCTGTTATTTTTTGCAAGCCTGCATTGGAATCTGGTGTAGTGATGCAACAAAGCGATTACGCGGCTTCAGATGCAATGAAGCATCAATCTGTTACTTACAAAGAACAACACGGCGCTTACCCCTTATGGTCTGCCAGCATGTTTTGCGGGATGCCGGCTTATCAAATAATTTACGATGGACCATGGTCGCCAATAGGAATTATTAATGGCTTGTTTCAATTGTACCTGCCTAAACCGCTTAATTTCTTTTTCCTGAGTTGTATTTGCTTTTACTTTTTGTGTTTGTGTTTACGAATACGACCTTATGCCGCCATATTAGGAGCATTGGCTTACACATATAGCACCTACACCCCCATTATAGCAGTGGCGGGGCACGATACCAAAGTATTGGCAATGGCTTATGCACCTGCTTTAATCGGAGCTATTATTTTGATCTTCGATAAAAAATATATTGCCGGCTTTATACTTACAGCACTTTTTGCTACGCTTCATTTACAGCAGAATCACCAGCAAATAAGTTTTTACACGTTCCTCATCATTGCGATCATGTCTCTTTTTTATTTAGTGAGATGGATCAAAGCAAAAGAGTTTGCGCATCTTTCCAAAGCGATCGGTATTGCAGCAGCAGGCGCAATTATTGGCATAATGGCGAATGCCGTTATATTATTTCCTGTGATGGATTATGCAAAATATACCAAACGGGGCGGCCAATTGATAATGGATAATAAAACAAATGTTGATGCAGACAAGATTGTAGATAATAAAACCGTTGGGCTTACAAAAGATTATGCGTTTAGCTGGAGCTATGGCAAAGAAGAAACATTTAGCATTATGTTCCCGGGTGTGATGGGATACGGAACACATATTGCACAAAGAGATGGAGATTACAGCATTTTTCCTCAATTGAATGAAAACTCACATGTAGCTCAATATTTAACAGATAAATTAAGTGTTCCTGAAGATCAGGCAACGAACTTAGCAAACAATCTTTCTACAAAATTATATTGGGGTGACCAACCTTTTACCGTTGGACCTTTTTACTTTGGCGCTATCATCTGCTTTCTTTTTATCCTTGGCTTATTTATAGTAGACGCCAAACATAAATGGTGGATATTGGCCGCCAGTATATTTGCTGTATTGTTAGCCCTTGGCAATCATTTTGAAAGCTTTAATTATTTTATTTTTGATCATCTTCCTTTTTACAATAAGTTCCGTACACCTTCTATGACGCTGGTAATACCACAGCTGTTATTTCCATTATTAGCGGTGCTTGCTATAGATAAATTGATGGATAATAGTTCCGGGCAATGGAAAAATTTACAAAAAGCGCTTATTGCTACAGCGGCTGTATTTGTATGTGCCGCAGGAATTTATTTTACTACTGATTACAGTAAAGAAAATAAAGCAAGAACAAAAGCAGTTACTGAAGCATTTGCTACACCCGCTGATGCTAATGCGAAGTTGCAGGCTATCAACAACAACCCTTTATACAAACCCGAAACAGATAATTCTATTTATGAAGATTTTCTTTATCAATCTAAGGGGGATGCAAAAATTGCCAGGGAATTACTCTCTTCTTTACGCAAAGACAGGCAAAGTTATTTTGGCGCAGATATTTTGAGAGCTTTAATATTTGTTGCGCTGGCTTTTGCATTAATAGCATTATTCACCAAAGGAAAAATCACTGCTACCATTCTTTTAATTGCAATGCCTGTATTGGTTTTAGCAGACCTGTTGCCTTTTGATATGCATTATTTGAATGATAAAGATTTTGATAACAAAGACGCTTACGAAGCAAAACAATATCCTAAGACTGCTGCTGATGAAATGATCTTAAAGGACCAGGATCCCAATTACAGGGTATTGAATCTTACCGACGGCGACCCTTTCCAGGATGCAAAAACTTCTTACTATCATAAATCGATCGGTGGTTATCACCCTGCTAAGCTGGGTATTTATGATGACCTGATAACTTATCAATTAAGCGGGCAACCGAATCCTGCCGTGCTTAATATGCTGAACACAAAATATATCATTCAGCAAAATCAGCAGTCAACAATTGCTTTACCCAATTCAGGTGCATTGGGTAACTGTTGGTTTGTAAAGGGAGTAAAATATGTTGAAACACCAACAGATGAAATGAAATCGTTGAATAGTTTTAACCCTGCTGATACTGCGGTTATTAATACAGAATTTAAAAACATAGTTGGTACTGTTGTTGCTTCGGATAGCACAGCTTCCATTAAACAGATCACTTTTGATAATGAAGCTATAAAATATGAAAGCAATAGCAACAGTAATAACCTGGCTGTTTTTAGTGAAATATTTTATAAGGACTGGAAAGCATATATCGATGGCAAGGAAACGCCGATAGCAAAAGCAAACTATGTATTGCGTGCGTTACCTATACCTGCGGGAAAACACACCATTGAATTTAAGTTTGAGCCTAAGATATTTAAACTAAGCTATGGAATATCAGAGATAACCGGTTGGGTAATGTTTCTTTTATTAATATGGTTTGGTTATTATACATTAAAAAAAGAAAAACAGGCTGCTTAAAATATCAATCTGTCTTTAACTGATAATTCATCTACTTTGTATAGCGCCTTTGGGCGCTATTTTTTTGTCCACGTAAATATACCCTGACCTGATAAACTTACACATAATGTTTTAAAAAGATAAATAACCTTTGTTGCTTTGTTTTACTATCAGACAATTGATTTTTAGCAATTATTTTTTAAAGCTACTTACAACCTTTTGCAAGTAAATATCTACTATACCTGGTAAGATTCATTTAGAGTCTTAGGTTGTAAGGTATAAAAAAGCCCTTTCTTTTTAGGAAGGGCAATTTTTTATACCCTGAAGAGAATAAAATATATGCTTTTATTTTACGATTACTTTGAACGTTTCCCCAGTTTGCACATGCAATAAGTAATCTCCACTTGATAATCCATTTAAAGAAATAACAGTACTCTTACTCCCCAATAGTATTCTTTGCAATGTTTGTCCGTTAAGATCATACAATATTGCTGTAGTTCCTGCTAAAGTTTTATTATTAGTAACGACTGTTACAAAGCTTGTTGCAGGATTAGGAAATACAGTTATGGATGAAGCCAATGTGTTGAATGACATGTAAATAATATTGCTATACTTGACTGTACCATTTTTATCAACTATTCGTAGCCGGTAGTATGCCGATTGTAATGTTTTACTATCGATATAATCATATTTATTATTACCCAAACCAACAGCGTTGATTGTTTCGATAGTTACAAAGTTCTTTGCATCGATGCTGCGCTCAATTACAAAATAAGAGGTATTAACTTCTGATGTAGTTTGCCAATGTAGTTCCGAAGTTTGATCTTTTGTTGCATTACCGGTAAAGTTTATCAATGTTACAGGCAATACCCCCATAAATTCATATGCGCCTATATCTATTCGGTTACTCAAAACCCTGTTTTTATTTTCCAGATCAAGATCAGGCAGGTATAAACCACTTGTATCAGGAGTACCATCGTTAATTGCAGGACTTGCTCCTTTTAATTCATAGTTATTATTCCCCATAAATAACGGATCCGTATCAAGATTATTTCCATTATCAGTTCCGAAAGCCGGTTGCCAATTACTACTACCTCCGCTACCTTCTATAATGCTATAGGAAATAGAGGGATGAGAAGCAATATCATCTTGCCCGAATGCAGCTCCATTATTATCATAGACAATACTATTGATAATGGTTGGTAATGAAGCTCCACCTGAAGGCGAACCCGAGCTATTATACATTCCTGCACCGTTCAATGCACTGTTATTACTTATAACCGTATTTACAAAACCGGCATTAGAGGCATCTGCATTATAAACACCTCCGCCATTATCGGCTGCAACATTATTAATAACGAGCGAATTAATAATAGCCGGTGATGATGAATGCTCATTGGCAATGCCTGCACCATTTTCTGCTGTATTGTTTTCGATAATATTTTTAATGATAAACGGAGATGATTGATCCGCAAATATTCCTCCTCCTGAATTAATAGCCTTATTGCCATTGACTTTAAGATCTTGTAATGTTGGTGATGAAGAATTTAAATATATACCACTGCCTGAAGAATGATATACCAGGTAATTATTTACGACACTACTATCTGCAGAATTTGCATTCCCTCCGCTGATCGTAAATCCGTCTAATAGTGCGGTTTTATCATTGCCTGCAGAAACAATAACATGATATACATTATCATCAACATTACTAAATCCTGTTCCATCATTTCCATTTAAATCGCCACTTAGGATACTTGCATTGGCAGGATTTCTTACGTCTCTTTGTGACAAACTGCTTTCTATACCTGCAAAACCGCCATAAACACTTACATTATTTACCAATACAAATGCTTTTTCTTTATCGCCGGTTCCGTTTCCTGCTATATAAGATGGCGTGTATGTACCTGCGCCTACCCATATTTCATGAATAGAGGAATCGATCGTAGAAGCACTTAAAGCATCTGCCAATTCAGGAGCAGCATTTGCCCAGCTATCGCCTGTATAATTTCCTGCACCACCTTTCTTAACATATACTATACCGTTAGTATCTTGTTTAATAACAGGAAATTCATATGCACCCATATCAATCCTGTTATCGATGATACGAGGCAGCCCTCCTAAATCAAGTCCTGAAGCGGCAGATGCAATATCCCCTTTATTAACAGCAGGGCTAATGCTCTGCAACCGATAATCACCATTTGTAAAGGGGACTGTATCTGATGATGGTAAAAGAAATAATGGATCTGTGTCTATGTTGGTTCCGGCAATTCCATTTCCCTGAATATCACTATATAAAACCTGGCTTGTTACGATAGGCACGCTTATGCCACTGGCATTGGCGTAAATGATGCAACTATTAATGACAACACCGGTTGCATTGGCTTTTAGCCCCAGCCCTCCATTTCCGGCAATAGTAACATTGGTAATAGTAAGATTACTTAAAGTGGATATAGCATCTCCATTGTTACCGGTTATCAATGAATTTTCCATCTGCATTTTTCCCACACCGGAAGCGTCTGTAAAGCCGCCTCCTGTATTCCCGATAAGTTTTACTTTTTCAAATACCATGTCGCTATTACCGCTCAGTACACCTCCTCCTGTTACTGATGTATTATTACTTATGATACATCCCCGGATTGTGTTAGTGGCATTGGCAGATACGCAATAAATGCCACCACCTTTTGCAACGGCAGTATTATCAGTGATAAATAAATTGATCAATGTAGGAGCCGAAAGCAAATTAAAAATACCGCCACCATTGGTTGCTTTATTATCCGTAATTATACAATTGGTTATAACCGGAGAAGAACCCAGATTGTAAATACCACCGCCATCGCCGACATCAGAGTTGTTTTGCTTAATAATAAGATTGGTTAATAAAGGAGAAACATATTTATTATATATACCACCCCCTATTAAACCGAAACTATGTGTCAATACAAAACCATCCAGCACGGATGCATTGCTTAAATAATTTGAGTCATTCTTAACTATATATGTATTGCTTTTACCACTCAGAATACTACTATCATTTTCATCATTTCCAAAAATGCGTTGCGCAACATTATTTTCTGTGCCGTTAAAACTTCCGAATATCTTCACGCCTTCTTTCATAGTAAAGCTGCTGTCTATAGGTATATAAATACCTTTTGCAACAAATACACTATCACCTGCTGCCGAAGCATTAATAATGCTTTGCAGATCAGACGATGCATTGCTCCAGCTACTT
The DNA here is from genome assembly GCF_020042285.1 of Ferruginibacter albus. Classification (NCBI taxonomy): domain Bacteria; kingdom Pseudomonadati; phylum Bacteroidota; class Chitinophagia; order Chitinophagales; family Chitinophagaceae; genus Ferruginibacter; species Ferruginibacter albus. The sequence continues at coordinate 1,271,499 of NZ_CP083388.1, read as the reverse complement.
CCATCACCTATGCCTTGAGCAACCTGCATTACAAAACGTGTAGTTTGGGCAGCACTGTGTTTGCAAAAAACAAGTGCGATCAAAAATGCCAACAAGATTGATTTTTTCATAGTTATAGGATTTTAAGATTACTTAGAAGTGTTTTGTTTTCGTTCTTACAATATTAAATAGAGGTTTAAGCTTATGCTGTTCCAGGATATGACCAATAACATTTTGCAAACGGATTTTTTTTTGATGGAAATACTTAATTTTCTTTTTCATAGTAGAGATTGTTATTGATAGCTTAAACGAGGAATCTTATTCTTTTAGTTCTTTCATGCAGGGTATCTTTTGTGCCACTCTTATTTTTCATTCAATCATGCTCATAAAAAAAGCCGCCTTAAGGCAGCTTTAATAATGTAATAATTTTAAAATGAAGAACTACTTTACCATTACTTTAAACGTTTCTCCGGTTTGCACATGTAATAAATAAGTACCGCTTGCTAATTCATTTAAAGGCACAACAGTACTACTATTCCCTAATTGCATTCTTTGCAATATTTGCCCGTTAAGATCATACAATATTGCAATAGTCCCTACCAATGTTTTGTTATTAGTAACCACAGTTACAAACCCTGTTGCAGGATTAGGGAATATAGTTATTGATGCAGCAAACGTACTGAATGATATAAATACAACACGGCTATATTTAGCTGTACCATTTTTATCAACTATACGTAAACGATAGTATCCTGCCTGCAATGGAGCACCGTCATTATAAGCATAGTTGTTATTACCTACGCCAATTGCATTCACTGTCCCAATTGCTGTAAAGTTCTTTGCATCAGCACTACGTTCAATTACAAAATAAGAGGTATTGATCTCTGTTGCTGTTTGCCAATTTAATTGTGCAGTTTGATTGCTTAACGCATTGCCTGTAAAATTTACTAATGCTACAGGAAGTACACTCATAAACTCATAAGCACCGATATCTATCCTATCATTTAAAATACGAGGATTATTCGCCAGGTCTACGGCAGAAAGATCTAAACCTGTTGTATCCGTAGTACCTGCATCAATTGCTGCACTACTTCCTTGCAATATATAATTGCCTGAACCTGTAAACATTGGATCAATATCCAAATTATTTCCACCATCCGTTCCTGTACTGCTGCTCCAGCTATTACTACCGCCACTGCCTTGTACTACACTATATGAAATAACAGGTTTGGCGCCGTGAGCATTTGATATTCCGGCTACGGTATTTCCATAAATGATAGAGTTTTTGATGACAGGATTACTGGAAGCATTAATAATTCCTGCCCCAATATTATCAGCCAGGGTAACATTGATCAAAACGGATGATGTACCGGCGCCGCTATTAGATATACCGGCAGGATCGTTACCGGTAATTTGTACATCTCTAAAAACAGCAACGGAATTAGTTACATTATATACTCCCCCAATATTTCTTGCAGTGTTATTGGTAATAAAAGTATTATTGAAAACAGGAGTAGAATTGCTATTGTACACGCCGCCGCCAAAACTTTCATTTATAGAGCCTCCGTCCATTGCTGTATTTCCATTAATAGTAACACCGGTTAGCTGCGGAGATGAATTACTATTATACATACCTGCGCCATTTCCAGTATTCTCTCCGTTTGAATGAGTTATATTATCGCTGATCATAACATTCGTCAATTGTGGAGATGAATTGTTATTATACATACCGCCCCCGCATCCTGTATTAGGCCCATTGGGTAAAGCTGTATCACTACTAATTGTAACATTATTCAATACAGGAGATGAACCATCATTATACATTCCTCCTCCATTAGAAGCTCTATTACCTGTAATAGTAAGATTGTTCAATATTGGAGAGGATGAATATGCGAATATTCCTCCGCCGGATTCAGTAGCTGAATTATTAGTGATAGTTAAGTTATTCAATGTTGGTGAAGATTCATTTAGATAGATACCACCACCGGAATTTTTAAATACCTGTAATGTATTCACATAACCGGAAGCACTTTGGTTAGAGTTTCCACCTTTGATAGTAAAGCCATCTAAAACTGCCGAGTTATTATTGCCCGGCGATATAATAGCTATCTCTACATTATCATTGGTATTGAAGAAACCTCCATTATCATCATTATTAATATCGCCACTTAAAATACTTGCATTGGCAGCATTGCTTAAATCTCTTTGAGATATATCTGTTTCGTTACCGGCAAACCCTCCGTAAACACTAAGACTATCTACCAATACAAATGATTTGTCCGCATCAGTAGTTCCATCACCTGCTGTATATAAAGGATTATATATACCGCCTGCTACCCATATCTGCTGAATGTTATCTGTATGCGACGTTGCAAATTGCAGTGCATATGCTACTTCAGGTGAAGCATTAGCCCAGCTATCACCACTAAAATTACCGGCACCGCCTTTTTTAACGTATACAATGCCGTTAGTAGGTTGTATAATGGCTGTATTTTCATAAGCGCCGATGTCAATACGGTTTTGTACTATACGCGGACTCTCATCTAAATCTACCGTTGGTATACCCAGCCCTGTAGTATCGACTGTACCTGCATTGATAGCAGGACTGTAAGACTGCAAATGATAATCACCGTTACCAACAAATAAAGGATTTACATTCCATACACTATCCCCATTACGTTCATATTGTGTAATGCAATGAGAATATCGCATCATGCCGTTATTGGGAGCAGCGTTGCCAAAAATAATACTGTTAGTAAAATAATATTCTATTTGCGATGTATTGGATAAAGTACCGGAACATATATTATCGCTTATAGTTGAATTAATGACTGTTCCTCCTGCTTGTGCAGATAATAAACTACTTCCGGAATTTTTTATCATTAATGTATTTACAAATTTGCCAGGCATTCCGCCTGTACTAATAATATCTCCATTGCCGGTATTTTCCGAAACAACCGAATTTGTCATAGTTATAAGATTATACGAACTTCCATCCAGTGGATTTATTGCTCCGCCGCCTGCATTAATAGCACCTCCCTCATTACCGGTATTTTTAGATATAGTACAATGATCTATTATCAGTCCGTCTTTAGATTGTCCTGAAAAATTAATACCTCCTCCATCAAGAGTAGTGGTATTTTCTGTAATGGTTGAATGAGCTATTGTTGAAGTAGCATCGGTACCTACGGTTACACTTAATCCTCCTGTATTTTTAGAAACAATGCTATGATCCATTGTGAATACAGAATTATCGGTTCCCGAAAATTCAATTCCTATAGCAGTATTCTCATTAATGGTAACAGAATCTAAATAAAGAGAAGGCGTTCCAAACTGGGAAAAGTCAGGAGTATATATATTACTGAATATTCCATCCGGTGTATTGTTATTGATCAATACATTTTTTAAATGCGGTGCCGACGTAACATAATTTGCTATACCGCCGCCTCTTGGAGAATTACCATCCCAGTTATCTACAGTATTATTACTTATTACGGTATTAGTAATAACCGGGGATGCATTTTCATTGTAAATACCGCCACCTCCACCATCATTCGGTGTTCCGTTGGCAACATTATTTACTATGTATAAATTATTAAATGTAGGAGAAACAGCATTGTTAGAAATACCGCCACCCTGGAAAGCAGAACCATGTGTTATAGTAAAGCCATCTAATATAGCAGCAGCAGTCAATCCGTTTTGATAATTATCTATAACTCTTGCTGTATTATTTCCATCTAAAATACTTCCATTATCTGCCATGGGTGTTAAAATTCTTTGTGCAAGATTGGATTCTGTGCCTGCAAAGCCTCCATAAATTTTCAGCCCTTCTTTCATTACAAAAGAACCACCAACAGGAACATTGTAAGTACCTTTTGCTACAAAAATGCTATCGCCATTATTAGCTATTGCAATGGCATCTTCCAGCTTTAAAAAAGCATTTGCCCAGGAACTCCCATTATTATTTCCACCCGTAACAGTATTATCAACGTAATATGTAACAGCACTTAATGCACTTTCATAAGCTCCCATATCTATCCTGTTATTCTTAATACGGGCTGTACCGGTAATATCTGTTGCAGGTAATTGCAAGCCGGTAGTATCCGGAGTTCCCACATCCCTATAATTATTTGCAAGCTTTAATCCATCATCTGCGGTCATCCATATTAGATCATCGCCTATAGGGTTGGCGGAATTTACAAAAGGATCAATGGAATAATCGATCTCGACATTACCTGTACCCGGAATAGAAGACGGCATATAGCTGTACGTTACATTGCCAGCAACATCATTATTAGCAGAAAAAAAAGAATAATGTCCAAGAACACAATTGGTAATACTATAAGAAGATCCGTAACTCGCAATTGAGGCAGCATTAAATGTACAATTGATAACAGTAACTGATGATGAAGTTTGATTAGTAATTGCGCCACCCACGATGTTGTTAAATACGCAATTGGTAAATACTGCCGAAGAAGAATTATTTAATATACTGGGGCTATATCCTATTATGCCATAACCATCTGCAAACAAACAATTTGTTATTTTAGGAGAAGATCCATTATCATTTTCCATATCAATAGCACCACTACTACTGAAAGTACTATTATGATTAAACAGACAATTTCTTATAGTAGGAGAAGAGGATATATTTTGAATGCAAGCTAAGTCATAACTCCAATTGTCAACATCATTAAACCAGATACCATCTAATACGGCGGTGCTGTCAAGAGAATTATTTATCATAGCTGCATTGCTGCCGTTATTGGTCAATGCACTAACATTTGTACGCCAGTTACGCATTGCGGCAGTTGTTTCGGTGCCGTCAAACCCGCCTAAGAGCACAACGCCGTTTTTCATTGCAAACGCAACTCCTGTTGGGGCGTAAGTGCCTGCCGCAATCCATATGGTATCACCGGCAGAAGAATTATCGATAATAGCTTGCAAGTCGGCAGAGGCATTACCCCAACTTGAGCCATCGCCGGAACCTGTTGTAGTTACATAATGTATAGTTTGCGCATTGGTATGCAAACTGATAAGGATAAATAGAAGCAATAGATAAGCAGTAGTTTTTTTCATAAACCAGGTATTATTGGAAAATCGATTTGTCGAGCCGAATATAGGAAAATTGCATTTTTGCACAACGCCTCTTTTGTTCACAGAATGTTATTAAAGCATGGCGAATACACGAACAGGAATAAAAAAGCTCATCCTTTCGAATGAGCTTTAATCTATTTTTTATTGAATGTTATTTTACTATAACCTTAAACGTTTCCCCTGTTTGCACCTTTAGCAAATAAGTGCCGCTTGCTAATCCTATTACAGGAACTACTGTACTGCTATTTCCTAATTGCACTTTTTGCAATGTCTGTCCATTAAGATTATATAAGATCGCTGTGCTTCCTGCCAGTGTTTTATTATTTGTAACTACTGTTACAAAACTTGTTGCAGGATTAGGGAACACAGTGATAGACGATGCAAATGCGTTGAAAGAAATGTATACAATATTAGTGTACTTAGCTGTACCGTTCTTATCAACTATGCGTAAACGATAGTAACCCGATTGTAATGGTGTACCGTCATTATAATTATAAGAATTACTACCAGAACCTACAGCACCTGTTGTACCAATAGTGGTAAATGTTTTTGCATCTGCACTCCGTTGGATATCAAAATAAGAAGTATTGATCTCTGAAGTTGTTTTCCAATTAAGCTGTGCGGTGTTATTGCTTAGTGCATTACCGGTAAAATTCACGATGGTAACAGGCAACACCGTCATTGTTTCATAAGCGCCCATGTCCACTATAAAATTTAGAATGCGAGGACTACCCTTTATATCTTTTGTAATACCTGAAAGATTAGGGATACTATCTGCACTATAATAAGTATTGTTGCCTGCATTAATTGCAGGACTATTTCCCTGTATTGAATAATCTCCCCCGGTAGAAAAAGGAACAAAAATTAATGGCGCTGTAAATTGAGGATCTGCATCTAAATTATTTCCTCCATCAATACCTACGCTGTTATCCCAACCGGCGCTGCCACCGCTACCTCCTATAAGACTATTGTAGAATACAGGTTGAGCATCATCAACATTAAGAATCGCCGGTCCTAATTCGTAAATAATACTATTCCTTATTTGAGGGGCGCTTCCATTTGCATTATACATGCCAAAAGCCCCGCTTGACAAACTAAAATTACCGGCAAGTGTAACATTGGTTAAATAAGGAGAAGAAGCATTATTTCCAATACCTCCACCAATCAATGATAAATTACCACTAATAACTGTATTGGAGATAATGTTATTAGAAGAATCATTAAAAATTCCTCCTCCAAGATATCCAAAGTTGCCGGCTATTTTTAAATTAGTCAATGCAGGAGAAGAAGATGCACTATATAATGCACCGCCAAAGAAATTAATTACACGTTTGCCATTTACTGTTGTGGAATCGATAAGGTCTGTAAGATTGCCGCTTGTGCCTTGAGTTAGATCTAATGCTGAACCACTAATTATGCTAAAGCCATCTAAAACAGCGGTGCCAACATCGCCTGCAGATACCACTACATGGAATGCATTGTCTTCAAGCGTAAATAAACTTGCTTCTCCATTATTAATAATATCAACAGCATCATTGTTTGCAAAGTCTCCGCTTAGTATACTTTTATTAGCAGTAAGACTTAGATCTCTATCTGCCAAAAGACTTTCTGTACCTGCAAAACCACCATATACTTTTACATTATTAACCAATACAAAAGATTTATCCTGCTCTCTTGTTAAGCTATCATTTATTACATATACCGGTTTGTAAGTTCCACCCGCTACCCATATCTGTTGAATGCTCGGATCACTTGCAGCAGCGTGTAATGCTTCTCCCAATTGCGGAGCTGCATTAGCCCAGTTATCACCGGTAAGATTACCGGCACCACCTTCTTTCACAAACGTGGTACCGCTGGCATCGTATCTAATAACAGGTAATTCATAAGCTCCCATATCTATTGTATTATCTACAATACGAGGTTTACCTGCTAAGTCAAGGGTAGTTGTATTAGCAGCATTGTTACCTGCATTGATGGCATAGCTTCCGGTTTTTAATGTATAATCACCTGCCGAAGTAGGCGCCAATGTGTAAGCAACAGGATTAGCATATAATGGATCTGTTGGATCTGATACTAAATTGTTTCCATTATCATTACCAACACCTATCCCAATGCCTCCTTCTATTAGTGTATAAGAAAAATTAGTATTGCTGAAATCAGGATCAGGATACGTATATACTGAACTGCTGTTACCTGAAATAATACAATTGGTTATGGTTGTTGTGCAACCAAAATCGTTGTGCATAGCGCCGCCATCTGTAGCAGCATTATTACCAGCAAACGTTACATTGGTATAGGTAGCTGAAGCGCTGTAACTGTATACGCCTCCGCCCTGGTCGGCACTGTTGCCACTAAATAATGTATTCGTTAATGTTGGATATGATCCTACATAGTTGTACATCCCACCGCCTCCCTGGCCAGCACTGTTTCCCTTAAAACTTACATCAGTAAGTGTAGGTGATATATTAAAATTAGCACCGTTGTTGTACATACCGCCACCGAAGCCAGCTGTGTTTGCAATGAAGTCTACATTTTGCAATACGGGAGAAGAGTTATAGTTATACATACCACCACCATTGTTATTAGGTAGTCCGCAGGTATTATTTTTAAAAATAACGTTGGTTAATTGTGGATTAAGATTATTAAAGGAGTTATCATTGTACATACCACCTCCATCATTATGAGAAATATTATTAATGATCTGTACATTATTAAATACAGGAGATGAATTAAGATTATAAACACCACCACCATACACTCCTGCAGTATCAGCAGTAATGATTGAGTTGGTTAATGTAATAGACGCATTTTCATTATAAATACCACCACCACTATATGGTCCGTTTGATCTTGAATTTTTAATGATAAGATTGTTGAATGTTGGAGTAACATTTTTATTATACATTGCCCCACCCTGGAAGGCAGAACCATCCGTCAAAATAAAACCGTCCAACACAGCAGCAGTAGTTAATCCATTATCAATATTTTCAATTACACGGGAAAGGTATTGCCCGCTTAGTATTGAACTATCACTTGCCTGGAAGCCGAATACTCTTTGGCTTAAACTGGTTTCTCCACCCTGGAAACTTCCAAATATCTTTACCCCTTCTTTCATATTGAACGTACCACCTATAGGTGTAAAATAAGTTCCTTTAGCAACAAAAATAGTATCGCCATCATTAGCTGCAGCAATAGCATCTTCTAATTTTAAAAAAGCATCATCCCATGAGGTTCCATTATTGGCACCACCTACAGAAGCGTTATCCACATAACGTGTTGTTTGAGCAATAAGATTTGAGGAGAAAACAAAAGCAAGAAGCAATAACAATAGTATTGTTTTTTTCATTAGTTGAGGTTTAGTATACTGATAATGTGATTTGACAACGAATGTAACAAATTACAACATGTACTATGTGTTGCAGTTATTCACATCATGTTAAAATAAAAAGCTGCCAATTATAGCAGCTTTTACAGGTTGCCAAAAACCGATGTTTATTTTTTAAAAGTTGAAAGAGAATTTAGTGAACAAACGCATGCCATTAAAACCCATTTGTACCGGGTCCCATGGTCCACCGGTTTCACCATCAAATGCAGAACCATTGGCGCCCTTCGTAATGCCAAGATCAGGGTGTACATTGAATAAATTATCTACGCCTGCATAAACACTTATTTTAGGTGTGATCTTATAAGTAGCATAAACATCCGTTACTGTTTTACCACTATAGATAAATTGTTCAGGCACCAGCTGACCTGTTGCATCCAAATTTACCATTGGTGCAATGCCTAATGCTTCTAAATTAGGATCGCCGGGTTGTCCTGTTCCCGCTAATGCATCATCACCGGAGTAACCATAGCCTAATAATTTTACTTCGCCGAAATAGGTAAGATGTGCCCCAATGCCGAGTTTATTAATATTATATTCAACACTTAAGCTGAATTTTTGTGGTGGAGCAGATGCCAAAACAAACGCCTGTTCTCTATCGCTAAAAAATAATTCACGATGCACATAACTATCATTTAGTGTTTGTGGTATATTGATCTTATCGATCGTCATGTTTTGAATATTACCTGCCAGCAACACTTTCAGACTTTGTTTGTGGCGCATTTTTTTAGTATAGTCGATAACAATGTCCAATCCTTTGTTAGTGGTATTTACTGCATTGGCAAAGAACTGTGCGTTGGTAACATTGGCTGCAGTTAATGCATCTGCCAATGCCGGGGCCAATGTATTATCATTAGGGAAAGAGCCGGACAACACTACTCTATCCGTTATCTTAACCCAATAACCATCAACCGTTACCGTTAGTTGCTTGATCGGTTTCCATGAAAAGCCTAAACTTGCGTTCACCGATTTCTCCTGCTTCAATTTAGGGATACCCGCTGCTTTTGTAATGGGACTATTATTAGGAGCCAGCTTAACCTGCGTTATCAGTTGTCCCTGTACGTTTGTAAAGGTGTTGCTGAAATTAATTTGTTGCAAAGAAGGTGCTCTGAATCCTGTACTGATAGAACCTCTCACATTGAAATTATCAGCAACTTTATAACGCGTTGCAAACTTGTAGGTATTTACAAAACCAAAGTCGGAATAATTTTCCAAACGGAAAGCTCCATCTACCAACCATTTTTTAGTAACATCAATTTCAACATCTCCATAACCTGCCACTACGTTTCTGTTTGCATCTACCGCATCCGCCGGTTGAAAACCCGGAAAACCCTGGCTGCCGGTAGCTTTCAATGTATCATAATTAGCATACGATGCTTCTTCACCGCTAAAGATGGAATATTTTTCATACCGGAATTCAGCACCTGCACCAATATTCATTCCTTCTGCAACACTTGAAATATACTTACTAAAATCTACGTTGGTAGTATTTTGTAAAAAGCTGAAGCCACCTGCATCAAAATGTGTTTTATCTGCGCCCAATGAAGCATTAAAGGTATTGTCTACGAAATAATGAAAGTTATTACTGCCGATCGTATTGCTTACATCCCAGTTCCAGCCACATTTTAATTTACCACGTATGCCGGCAGCTAATGATAAGTCAGTGATATGAACATTTTGGATAGGATTAAAATAAACATCATCCTCTGCTGTGATAAGAGCAGGATCCGTTTGAACAGGTGCAGATGGATCGACCAAGCGCATAATGGAAGGAACATAAATTAAATTGCCATTGGCGTCGGTTGGAAAACGTTCCGGATGTCCTGAAAAATTTCTTGTATAGGCATAAGCACCTGATTGTTTATAATTACCACCACCAAAAGCATAAAATACAGTTGATTTGTTTTTCAATGGCGCTTCCATATTAAACATAGCACCACCGGATGTAACAGATGCATCACCGTTAGCACGGCGTACATTATTTACAGGCAATGCTCCGGGATTAGTAGTATAGTTTGTATCTGGTACCTGGCGGAAAGTTTTTCCCTGTATTAAAAAGTTACCGGAGAAATTAATAAAGCCATCTTTTTTTCCTACTGGAACACCATAATTAACGGCAATTTTTCCGGTGTTTCCATCAATTTGACTGCCGGTATAATATTGATTGGGCATTATATTATTTAATGCATTGTATTTATGATCGTCATAACCGGACCAACCTGCATTAATGGTAAGATGCTTTACATCTTTCTTTAAAATAATATTCATTACACCGGCGATCGCATCAGAACCATATTGTGCAGAAGCACCGTCACGTAATATTTCCACTCTATCGATAGCAGCATCAGGAATGGCATTTAAATCTGTTCCTGAATTACCCCGACCTCTTGTTCCGAAGATGGCAACGAATGCTGTTTGGTGCCGACGCTTTCCATTAATTAAAACCAAGGTTTGATCAGGACCTAAGCCTCTTAAGGTTGCCAGGTCTATTGCATCTGCACCATCGCTTCCACTTTGTTTGTTATAATTAAAAGAAGGTGCTGAATAATTTAATAAAGTAGTAAGATCTGGTCTGGCAGATGTTTGCCCAATATCTTTTAAGCTGATCACATCCACCGGCACCGCCGTTTCTGTTTTGATTCTGCCTGTGCTTCGGGTACCGATAAGCACCACTTGTCCGAGGTCCTGTATCGATGCCGTCAAACTAACGGCAATGTCTGTACGATTATCAACATTCACATCCAAAGAAGCATACCCTAAAGAACTTACTTCTAAAACATCTGCGGGCGTTGCTTCAATGGAAAAGCTTCCATCCGGTTTTGTAGTAGTGGTAGCATTCGTTGCCTTTACTTTTACTACAGCACCGGCAACTCCTGCACCGGAACCTGCATCCGTAATTTTTCCTGTAATGGTTGATTTTTGAGCGAGTGCTATTAATGAGCATAATAGCGGGAATGCCATACAGATGGCGGTTTTGATTATACGCATATCAGTTAACTTTGGTTCAACTCAAGTTAACAATTATTCGTCATTTTCTAAAAACAACTTTTCAAGATTGAATTACTTCACTAACACCAATTGATCCAATTCTGTAGTGATCAATTTTATTTCTTCTGCAGATAATTGCACATTAATAGCACCTGCATTTTGAATTGCCTGCGCTGCATTTCTTGCACCTACCAACGCAATGGTAATGCCCGGTTGTTGCAATGTCCAGCTAATAACCAGTTGTGCTAATGTCGCATTCTTTTCGTTTGCGATTGGTTTTATTTTTTGAAGAAAGGTATTGGTTCTTTCTATATTTTCCGATTTATAATGTTGCAAAGTTTCTCTGCTATCTCCTTCATTAAAATGATAACCGGGCTTGATCTTCCCCGTTAATAAGCCCCGTTGCAATGGACTATATGCCAAAATAGATTTTTTATGTTCAATGCAATAAGGCAATACATCTTTCTCAATATCCCTGCGCATCATGCTGTAAGGGATTTGATCGCTTACCAGATTAATATGTTTTGCAGCTTCTTCCATTTCAGCTACACCGTAATTACAAACACCGGCATGCAATACTTTTCCTTGTTGTATTAACCGGCTTACGGCTTCCATTGTTTCACCGATCGGTGTAGTAACATCATGCCAATGTATTTGGTATAGATCGATGTGATCTGTGCCCAAACGGCGAAGACTGTCTTCACATTCCTTGATAATACTTTCCTTACCGGAGTACTTATATATATCGATGTCTTTGCCATTGTTATCCCGGCTCTTCATAGCAAGCGTGCCTTTTGCAAGGTCCCACCGCATACCATACTTGGTCAATATCTGTACTTTATCCCTGGAAATTCCTCTGATCGCTTCTCCAACAATTTCTTCACTTACACCTTGTCCGTAAACGGGTGCTGTGTCTATGGATGTAACGCCCAGGTCATAGGCTGTTTTAATGGCTTCTACAGCTTCTTTTCTATCGGCTCCGCCCCATAACCAACCACCTACTGCCCATGCACCAAATGTGATGACTGACAATTGTAAATTCGATTCTCCTATTTTTCTATATTGCATTGTGTAGATTTTAGTATCGCAATTTATATTTTTATTGTTTAGTTATAGTAGCAGAAGTAAATCAAGAACGCTTAATTAGCACCTACAACATTTAATTTGAAACCGGTATTTATTTTAATAGATACCCCGGGAGAAGTATAAATAGCTTTACATGTAGCAATAGAGTTTATCACAGGATAATTAAGCTTACCGCTTTCAATGTATACGATTGTTGTAGCATCTGGTACTATACCAAGACTCCAATTAGCTGAGTTTTCCCAAACATCACTTACAGATCCTGTCCAATGATTTGTATTAGCCGAAGTATTTACAAATACCCAGGTAGCGCCTTGTCCATAATTATCAAAGCCCCCTCCGCTAATTGCCGTGTTTCCATCTGCAGAAAGGTATACACTTGAACCTTGTTGACCAGCTCCAACACTCCCTGTACCAACTAATTTTGAACCTTGTTGTTTCCATATCCCTCCTGAACGGGTAAATATCCACGATGCACCAACACTACTACTATCATTATATCCACCTATCATAGCAGTATCTCCATTTGCAGATAAAGAAACCGATAGTCCAAAAGAAGCCTCGCCATTAACATCATTGGGAACTAATTTAGATCCCTGCTGTGTCCAAATTCCTGCTGTACGAGTGAATACCCATGCTGCACCTATAGAATTGTTATCCTGGTATCCTCCTACTATTGCAGTATTGCCATCAGCAGAAAGTGAAACTGATATCCCCATACGTGCGGCCCCGACAATATCATTTCCTGTTAATTTTGCCTGTTGCACCCATCCTGTATCAGCACGTGAAAATATCCATGCAGCACCTATAGAATTATTATCATGATACCCTCCTGCTATAGCAGTATTTCCATCATATGAAATATGAACGGACCTTCCAAAATTTGAAGAACCAATGGTATTATTTGCTGTTAATTTTGCCCTCTGTGTCCAAATTGTGCCTGAACGTGTAAATATCCATGCCGCACCTTCATTATTTTTGCCATTATGCTCACCACTTACTATTGCAGTGTCACCATGGTATGATAAGGCCACCGAACGACCTTGTGAAGGGAATCCAGTTGCATCATTTGCGAGCAATTTCTCTTGTTGAGTCCATACTCCATCTGAACGGGTAAACACCCAAGCCGCTCCTAAGCTATTATTGTCAAAAAAGCCACCTAAAAGCGCCGTATTCCCATCGGGTGAGATAGATAAACCATATCCTATTAATGGCGCCCTCGGATTAGCAATATAATTTGACGGAAGTAATTTTTTTTGTTGCGACCACACATTATTTGAGCGAGTGAAGATCCATGCTGCACCAATACCTCCATTATCCTCAACTCCCGATTCTAATAATGTATTACCATCTGCTGAAAGACTTACAGTATATCCTTGCTGCGCAGCCCCAATGCCGCCGGTTCCCACTAATTTTGAACCTTGTTGTATCCATGTATCGCCTGATGGAGTAAATGCCCAGGAACCTCCATTCGAGTTATTATCCTTAGGACCTCCCATCAATATTGTTTTACCATCTGAAGAAAGACAAACTGATTGCCCTTCAAAGGGATCTCCAACAGAATCCAATCCAAGTATTTTTGTTTTCTGGGTCCAGTCTCCATTCGAACGGGTAAATATCCATGCACCCCCATCTGCTCCTGACAAGTAACTACCCGAAGACATACCTATCACGGCTATATTACCATCTGAAGAAAGAGAAACTGATTTCCCTTGATTAGAGGAATTATTATCATATGCTAATAAAATATTCTGTTCTGTCCAAACTCCATTTAAATAAATAAACACCCACGACGCACCACTCATACTATTGTTATTAGGAGCTCCTGCTAAAGCAGTTTTTCCATCAGCTGATAAAGAAACAGCATATCCAAACTGTGCACCATCTGTTACATCTTTGCCAAGTAATTTTGCCTGTTGTGACCATACGTTTCCTGAGCGAGTAAATATCCACGAGGCTCCCATATTATTATTATCTGCTCGTCCTCCTATTATTGTGGTATTACCATCTGCAGAAATGCATACGGCTTGACCTTGATTTGCATTACCAATAGCATCTGTTGCTACTAGTTTTGCCTGTTGTGTCCATACCCCTCCTGAACGAATAAATATCCATGATGCACCGATACCATCATTATCAGTGTACCCACCTACTACAGCTGTATTACCATCTGAAGATAGTGATACTGAATACCCTTGTTGAGAACCACCAGAAGCATCTGTTGCCACTAATTTTGCCTGTTGGGTCCATACCCCTCCTGAACGAACAAATATCCATGATGCACCAATACCCCCATTATCAAAATTACCTCCAACTATAGCTGTGTTACCATCCGAAGAAATAGCAACGCATTGCCCTTGCGCAGACGCATCAATCGCATCTGTTGCCACTAATTTTGTCTGTTGTGTCCATATACCGGCTGAACGTATAAAAACCCACGACGCACCAATACCATTAGCATCTTTTGGTGCACCAATAATTGCTGTATTACCATCCGAAGAAACGGCAACAGATTGCCCTTGTGACGAGTTAGGCACAACACCAGTCCCTATCAATTTATTTCCTTGCTGTATATATTGTGCATTAGATAATATACCACAAAACAAAAAAAGTATAATTAAAAAAGTTATTTTAAACATAAGCAGATCAAATAATTTTTATAGTCACCGATTGTTTTTTAGTTTATTTATTAATGCATAGTTAATAAATAAATCTATTACTTACTTCCTCCTCAAAGAAGATTTATTAATGATAGCAATATTAAATATCAACCTCTCTCAATATCGGGCTTCTATATTGGATAACTATCATTGAATCTTTTTATGCTTGTTGATTTTTCTAAATTAGAAGATAGTATTTTCAAAATCAGAATTATTTCTATAATTTGTATATATATATCCTTTCAAAAATATTTTTTCATTTTAAAATCCAAAGTTTTCCCGGCAACGTATATCAAGGCAATTACGTTATAATCAACGAATGTTTAACTAACTTTTCTTTTACTTAAAAACAAAAACGATGAACAACAACAAAAACATCCTTAAAGGATCTATCATTGCATCAGCTTTAATTGCTGCTACCGGCTTTACTTCTAACGCCAACGGGTTATTCCACTACAACAATTTGGGTACAGGCGACGCCGTTAGAGCTTCCTTATTAAAGAACAGCAATACTGCTAAAAACTTCGAATTAAAATGCGGTGCTGACTCTACATCAAAAGCAAAAGACGGCAAATGCGGCGAAGGAAAATGTGGTGAAGGAAAATGTGGTGCTAAAAAAGGCGCTAAAAAAGCAGGCAAAACCAAAGACGCTAAATGTGGTGAAGGAAAATGCGGCGGTACAAAAAAATCAAGCTAAGATCTTTATTACAAAGGCAGACGATCATGTCTGCCTTTGATCTTTAATTGTAAAACGTTTTGTATGGTTGGCATAGGCTATAGAAAAGATTTTGCAGAAGAGTTTTTGCAGAGTGATGTTTTAAAACCTTCTTTTATTGAAGTAGCTCCCGAGAACTGGGTAGGCGTTGGCGGCTTTTGGAAAAAGCAATTGATGAAAGCATTAGAAAAATATCCATTGTTTACACATGGCTTATCGCTTTCATTAGGAAGCCCGGATGAACTGGATTTTGAATTTCTGAAAAAAGTAAAAACATTTTTAGCGGCTACGAATGCACGCATTTATTCCGAACATTTAAGTTATTCCAAATGCGACAATGCGCATTTGTACGACCTGTTGCCAATCCCTTTTACTAACGATGCTGTTAAGCATGTTGCTGAAAGAATAAAAACTGTGCAGGATGTTTTGGAACGAAAGATCGCTATTGAAATTGTAAGCTACTACACTCCCGTTGCTCCTGAACTATCTGAAATAGATTTCATTAATGCCATACTGGAAGAGGCAGACTGTGATCTGTTATTGGATGTAAACAATGTTTACGTAAACGGATTCAATCATAATTACGACGCCAAACAGTTTATTGATAAGCTACCCATGGAAAGAGTGAGCTATATACACATGGCAGGGCACGAAAAGGTTTCGGATACTTTAATTATAGATACACACGGCGAAGCCATCATTGACCCGGTATATGATCTGTTTGAACATACTATGAAACGTTTAAACCGCGATGTACCGGTTTTGCTGGAAAGAGATTTCAATATTCCCGAATTGGAAGAACTGCAAGAGGAAATTGAACGCCTGAAAACAATAAAATATTCAGTTATAAAAAACAGCAATTATGCAATTGCTTGACACAACACGTGCACATCAATCGTCGCTGGCAAGTTATTGCCGCACCGGCGAGCTGAAAAATATACCCGGTATAAAGCAGGAGAATATTACGCAATATCGCCGGCTGGTTTATAATGTAGTAGACGATATGTTGCAAAATGCCTATCCTCTTACCTATAATTTATTGACCAAAAAAGAATGGAACAATGCGGTAAATGATTTCTTCATTAATCACTCCTGCCAATCGCCGCAGGTTTGGTATATGCCAAAGGAATTTTATGAATACATTGTTGAAACAGAAGATCCGCTTACCAAAAAATACCCTTTTTTAGAAGACTTGCTTTTGTTTGAATGGATGGAAGTAGAAGTATTTATGATGGAAGATCATTTAATTGATTATTCAAAAGAAGGAGATATTATCATAAACAAACTTGTGGTAAATCCTGAACATCATTTATTATCATTCTCTTATCCTGTTCATAACAAGAGTGCAAAGAAAATTAAGCCGGATGATAAGCAAACTTATTTTGTGATGGCACACCGGCACCCTGATGGCAATGTGATCTTTACCGATCTATCACCGGCCTTTGTAAAAATGCTGGAATATCTTACAGCACACTCATTAAGCATACACGAGACAATCAAGAAATTTGAAACTGAATTCAACATACTTCTTACCAAAGAAGACAAACAATCCATAATTGCTTTTTTTGAAGCCGCTTACGAGCAAAGATTAATTATAGGATTTGCTGCATAAAACGGCTTTATCATTATAAAAACAAAATCATGCAAAAGCTTGCTAAATTTTACATTACTATTTTAAATGCAATAAGCTCATTAAAAGACCTTCCACCATTATTTATGCGTTGGGTATTAGCGTATGGTTTTTACCAAACTGCAAAAATGAAATGGAGCGATATTAACTCTGTAGCAGATTGGTTTGCCAGTATCGGAATTGCTGCGCCAAAATTTAATGCCTATTTAGCGGCAGGTACAGAATCGGTTGGTGTTGCATTATTAATATTAGGACTGGCAACCCGTTTTATTTCTATTCCGTTAATTATAACAATGATCGTTGCTATTAAAACGGTGCATTGGGCAAATGGCTTTGATGCGGGCGATAACGGTTTTGAAATTCCGTTGTATTATTTAATTATGTTATTTGCTTTACTGGCAAATGGCCCGGGAAGAATAAGCATTGATTATTTTATCAAGAAAAAAGCAGAAGAATAGGCTCATCTCATATAGATTATTTTTAATGCATTTTGTGCATGGTTATAATTAAAAGCGCAGTCAATAAACTATTTATTGGCTGTTGCTTTTTTTATCATTTTTTTCCATAGCTTCATTATAACGATTGTTTTACCAAACCCCCATCTTGTGATGAACCGCTTTTCTATTTGCACCATTGCCCTTATAATTTTATTTTCTCTTCCAGCAAAGGCACAATTATTCCAGGCTGATCTATACTTGTTGTATAATGATGGTTCTACCTATCCTGCTGATGGCGCCGTTGCACAATATAATAATGCATTTAGCGCAGGTGTTGATTACCTGGATGCAGCCAAGCTACATAATATCAATGAAGAGTTTTCCTTTAGAAGGGATGGTTATTTACTTTCAATAGAAAGAAGACCCATCATACATGTAAGAGATACTTTGTTTTTTAATCTTACCAAAACCACTCAACGCAAATATCAATTTCAATTGACTACAACCAATCTTACGCAACCTAACCTGGTGTGTTTTTTAAAAGATGCCTATACCGGTGATTCTGTTGCAGTTGATCTTAATGGTGTAACCAGTTATGATTTCAGCATTGACAATACAATAGCTTCGCAAGATGCAGCACGCTTTATGGTTGTATTCAATACATTGCCGGATGCAGGACCACTACCCGTTACATTCACCAATATAAAAGCTGTTCAGCAAAATAGCAATGTTACTATTGAATGGAAGATCGCCAATGAAGTGAACATTGCATCCTATTCTATTGAAAGATCTTCAGACGGACAGTCATTTGCATCCATTGCTACTATAAAAAGCAACGGCGCATCTATTTACGATCTTACAGATATGACTCCTGCGAATGGCGAAAACTATTATCGTGTACGCTGTACCGATAGAAGCGGAAATATTCAATACAGCGAGATCACAACTATTAAGCTGTCATCAAACAACCACGATATAGTTATCTATCCAAATCCTGTAAAGAATGGAACAGTAAATCTTAAGATGAATAATGTCATTCCCGGAAATTACAGTTTTAAATTATTAAGTGTTAGTGGGCAACTGCTTGCCAATAAACAATTATACATAACAGCCGGCAACACACATCAAACCATTCAGCTTAACAATGATCTGCCAAAAGGTTTATATCAATTAGAGGTTATTAAACCAGGAAATAAAAAAAGCAGCTACCCGGTTCAAATGCAGTGATTATTTATATTGCAAAACAATAACACCAGGATATAGATCAGGAAAAACTTTCGCTGCAGCCTGCGCCTGCGTAGAATGAAGCGCTTGCTGCTTTTGTAAAGGTGCGTTATAAAAAACCAACTGGTAATTTATTCTATAATCTGAAATTACTCCATTCATTTCATCAGGAGTTACATTAACAACGGAAGGCCCATAAAACTGGTCTTTTACTAAATAAGCCAGTACGGTACAATTAGCCTGCTCTTCGGCAGTAGTGCAATTAGCTATGAATTTTCCATGTATTGAATTCTTTTTAAGTGCCTCTGCTATTTCATAAACATTTTTTCCGGAAGCCTTTTGATTTTGTAATTGATTCAAAGGGTATATACAAAAACTACCAAACACTATTGCAATGATCGTTGTAAACAATTTTGAAAAAACCCTTTTTTCTATCTCAAAAACAGTCAATAGAACTCCTGCCAAAATAATTGCGGAGATATACACCATCCAAACATAGCGGTCATCCATAGAAACCAATAGATAACCGATGGGCATCACTAATGCCATCACCAATAATACACTGTTTGCATTGTTGTAGATAAAACTTTTTTCTTTATATAAATAGAGGCCTGCACATAGCAATAAAACTATTATGGTTAAAAATGAAAAGGCATTTAAAATGCCGATATATTGCAATACATGACTAATGAATAATTTTATTTGAAAAAGGAATACAGCTTTATTGGTAACGGGTGTGATAAAATCGCCTTTCCAAAAAGAAGGATCATCCCAAAAAGAACTACTGTTATCATACGCCAATGGCTGTACCAAAACTCTTGGTTGTTCATAGGCTACTGACAGGTACCAGGAATAATTGATTTTCCCGCTTGTTGTAAAAGAGAAATTATGATACTTTGAACTAAGTGTTATTGCCCATGGCAAAGCTATCAACACCAGTATCAGCAAAGCAAGTCCCGCTTTTTTGATCCATGTTTTATATAAAGATTCGGGCCGGTCATTCTTCAATAAAAGAAAAAATGTTATCGCAATAAATATCACCCCAAAATACAAAGAATAATATTTTGCATAATAGGCCACCCCACAAACAATGCTGCTGAGAATTATTTTTTTATTGCTTTTAATAAAGCCTTTTGAGCAAATTATATTGAGATAAATAAGCAAACAGAGCACCTGCAGAAAATCGCCGAACAATTGATAGAAAGCAAAATGGAGAAAAACAATTACCATTAATGCCATGATCGCAACGGCAACTTTAGAATGCAATTTGAATTTCTTCAATAAAAAATAAGCGTTGATCAAGGCCACTACACCAAAAACGCCATTTAACCATTTAGCCGCCAACACAGCATTAAAGCCCATTTTTATAAAAGGTGCCAACAGCCACGAATTCAGCGGACTCCAATAACCATTAACCGAGTTCCAATAATCGCCTGCTGCAATTCTTTCTGCCACCCGTAAATAACCTGTAGCATCCGGGTCAAATACATATTGATACCAGGGATATACGAAAGCAAATAATAAACAGTAAACAATAACAAATAAAAAAAGCAACCTTTTATTCATTGCATGCGGTTATGTGTTAAAGATAAGGTTTCGTTGATTATTTGTACATTTAAAACATGCCGACCAATTCCTCTATAAAAATAAGATCGCTTGTTCATTTGTTTAAGTTGCTGCCGGAGAATGAACGTATCATTGTGGATGTGTTGCGACAGATCGCTATTGAAAATCTTCCATCCCATTGCAAAGAAAAGATATCGTATAATGTTCCTTTCTTTTATGGCAACAGAAGTATTTGCCTTATCTGGCCGGCTACCATTCCGAGAGGTGGTATTAAAGAAGGCGTATTGTTAGGATTCTGGTACGGCAACAGGCTAAACGATGTAGATAATTTTTTAACCCACGGAACCAATAAGCAGATCTTTTACAAGATCTATAAAACACCCGAAGAAATTAACGAAAGAGCACTTAAAAAGATACTGAAAGAAGCGGTCAAATTAGATCTGAATTTTTCAAACCTAAAAAGAAGATAGCTTAATCTGAAGTTTTAGAAACAAACAGTTTTCCTGCAAATTGAATTGCCTTTGTAAGCAATATTGACTTCCCTTCATCCACTATATCAGAAACAGTAGAATTTTTCATATCCCGCCATCCATAATTAATAAGTGTTTCCAACTCTCCTTTACGTTTACGCAATTGCTTTTGGTGGGCTTTTAGCTGAGATATATTTTTAAACTTCATCATCTTTATCAGAGAAAATAGCTTTTATTATTACATTCATGATGGCTATGCGCAACAATTTTTCTTTTGCAAACCATATTATTATACCCAAGAGTAAAAACAAAAATCCTACAATTAAAAAGCCTGCATACACTTCGCCTGTCCATTTTGCGATAATGTATGCAAGCCCTACCCCTGCAAATACCACAAAAAGAAGAATGAAAAAAATTGCCACCATTGCAGCCAATAAGCCGGCTATCAGCTTAGAAACTTTTTCTGCAATACTCAACTTGATAGTCGTTATACGATTGTCCACATACTCTTTAATATGCGAAAACAGTTGCTCGAACCTGGCCAAAATCTCTTGCATGCAATAATTTTAATTTTTAAATAGCAGTTTCTTCTTTACCGTTCTTAGCGTGATTAAAATATTCTTTCCCTTTTTCCCATTTATTATGTACGTCATCTGAGAATTTTTTTCCACGTTCTGCTATTTTCTTTCTTGTTTCTGTGCCTTTATCAGGAGCAAATAATATTCCTAAAACAGCACCTACTGCAGCTCCTACCGCTACAGCAGTAAGGACTTTACGACTTGTACCCATAATTAAAAAATTTAATGATGAACAATGTTACTAAGTTAAAATAATTGTCTCATTATAAATAGACAAATATTACGCCACCGAACTAAAAGTTGGAATATTGAAACATTAATCGTAATATTGCAATATTAAAATTAAATGATGGGGGCTACTAAAACAGACCATTTTACAGACAAGCAGAATGCCATTGCAACGCTTGCAAAAGCATTGGGACATCCTGCAAGAATTGCCATTATGGAATACCTGATGAAAGTAGAATCCTGTATTTGCGGCGATATTGTTTCTGAATTACCGTTGGCACAGCCTACTATTTCGCAACATTTAAAAGAATTGAAAAATGCAGGCTTAATAAAAGGAAATATTGAAGGAACCTCCGTTTGTTATTGTATTGACGAAAAAGGGATCGCTAAGCTCAAAGATTATTTTGGAAATATTTCTATCAAACTTGAAAAGAAAAATACCTGTTGCTAATATGCAAAAAGAGCAAGCTGCAATAAATGATCAGTTGGTGTTTTGGAAAAAATACCGCAAACCCATTATCATAACTTCTTCTTTGATCATACTGCAACTGATCTTTGGTTTTGATCCTAAATTTTGTATCATCAATATCATCTGGTTGTTTGTTTAAAATAATTTATGAAAAAAATTTTAGTGCTCTGCACCGGCAATAGCTGCAGAAGCCAGATAGCAGAAGGTTACCTGCGTTTTTTTGCAGGAGATAAAGCAGCTGTTTACAGCGCAGGAGTTGAAACACATGGTGTAAATCCCAAAGCCATTGCTACTATGAAAGAAGATGGGATGGACATCTCTCATCATACTTCCAATAACGTAAATGAATATACCAACATCGACTTTGATTTTGTAATTACCGTTTGTGATAATGCAAAAGAACGTTGTCCCGTTTTACCATCCAATGCCAGGAAGTTTCATTACAATTTTCCCGACCCAGCAAAAGCTACAGGAACAGAAGAAGAAATAAACGAACAGTTTAAAAAAGTACGTGGAATGATTAAAGAGTATTGCAGAGAATTTGTAAAGAATAACTTATAAGTTATATGCACTCTCTTTTCGGTGAGCTTAAACTAACTGACTACTATTTAAAAAATAAATAAGCAAACTCCTTTCCTCGAATTCTTAACCAATAACCGCAAAGACCGGGCTCTTTTGCTTTGTTATCGCCGCAGGCGGAATTTAAAAACTTTTATGTTTTTTAAAAGAAGCAAAAGAGCCCTTTTATTTATAAACCCGCCGAATACTTTAAGATTAAGTATTATCGCAAATCATATAAAATACTGTTTTATTAAACCCAAGCAGACAGCTTAAAATAGACTCTTTATTAAATATCTCTTAAGTTTAATTCAAAAGACTTCATTATGCACATAAATCCATACATTACAACTAATTACAATTAATCGCAATCGATGCCGAAATTGATTTTAAATCTGTACTTTTGGTCGCAAAATGTGTTTTTTATACACCTTAAACGAGAAAAAGCTTATTTAATCCCCAAAAAAGCTATTATTAACAAACATGTCGAACAAAGTAACTAAGATTGGAGTGTTAACATCCGGCGGAGACTCACCGGGAATGAATGCAGCCATACGTGCAGTAGTACGTACCGGCTTATACTATGGATTGGAAGTTTACGGAATTATGAGAGGCTACCAGGGAATGGTGGATGATGATATATTCCCTATGGAAAGTAAAAGTGTTGCCAACATTATTCAACGCGGCGGCACTATTTTAAAAACTGCCCGTTGTAAAGAATTCTACGAACCCGAAGGAAGAAAAAAAGCATACGCTAATTTAAAAAAACGCGGTATAGATGGGTTAGTAATTATTGGTGGCGACGGTTCCTTTCGTGGTGGTAAAAAATTAAGCGAAGAGTTTGATATACCAAGTGTCGGTATTCCCGGTACAATTGACAGGGATATTGTAGGTACCGATTTTACCATCGGCTTTGATACAGCTGTCAATACTGCTGTTGGCGCCATTGATAAGATCCGTGATACGATGGATGCACACGATCGTATGTTCATTATTGAAGTAATGGGACGTGACGCAGGTTTTATTGCATTGCACAGTGGTATTGCCACCGGTGCAGAACATATCATTATTCCTGAAAGAAAAACAGATATTGTTGAAGTAATAAAATCTTTACAGGAAAAAGAAAAACGTAAAAAGCTGGTAAACCTCATCATTGTTGCCGAAGGTGATGATGAATTTGGTGGGGCAGTAGGCGTTAACAATATCATCAAGCAACACATGCCGGATCTTGATACAAGGATCTGCGTATTGGGTCATATTCAACGTGGTGGCTCTCCTACCTGCTTAGACAGAGTAGTTGCAAGCCGCATGGGTTATAATGCCGTAGAGTGTTTGATCAGCGGCGCTCATAACGTAATGATCGGTATCAAAGAAAACCGCATCAATCATACTCCATTTGAAAAAGCATCTAAACTAAAAACAAGAGTGAATGAGGAATGGATGAAAATTGTGAAGATTCTTGCATCATAATTCTATATTTGCCTCCTGAAAAACAAACACAAAAAAGAAACAAACTAAATGAGTAAGCATATTGGTAAATACCTGCACAAGCAGATGGATAATAAAGCAGGATTTCAACATTCTATTAAAAGAACAAAAATTGTTGCCACAGTAGGCCCCGCCTGTAGCACCTACGATCAACTGTTAGACCTGGTAAAAGCAGGTGTAAACGTTTTTCGTTTAAATTTCTCACATGGCGCTTATGATTCAAAGAAAGAAGTAATTGATAACATCCGCCAGATAAATAAAACAGAGCCTTATAACATTGCTATACTTGGCGATCTGCAGGGACCTAAATTAAGAGTGGGTGACCTGGAAGATGGAAAGATCGAATTAAAGCCAGGAATGGAAATAATCTTCTCCACAGAAAAGGTTGTCGGCACTAAAGAAAAAGTATACGTATCGTATTCAATGCTCGCCCAGGATGTAAAAAAAGGCGAGCGTATTTTTTTAGATGATGGCAAGATGGAAGTAGCGGTTAAAGAAATTCTGAATGATAAAGAAGTTTTAGTCAGTGTTACATTAGGCGGAACATTATTACCTAAGAAAGGAGTTAATCTTCCTGACTCTGCATTAACGATGCCTGCATTAACACCAAAAGACATTGAAGATCTTGATTTTATCATTGAGCAAGATTTGGATTGGGTCGCTCTTTCTTTTGTTCGTAAAGCAGAAGACATTATCGATCTAAAGAACAGATTAAAAGCAAGAGGAAGTAAAATAAAAACCATCTCTAAAATTGAAATGCCCGAAGCATTAAAAAATCTTCGTGACATTATAGTTGAAAGCGATGGTATCATGGTTGCCCGTGGCGACTTGGGAGTGGAAGTTCCTATTGAACAGGTTCCTTTTATTCAAAAAGAGATCATCCGTAAATGTATGCACCGTGCAAAACCGGTAATTGTTGCTACGCAGATGATGGAAAGCATGATGGACAGAACCAAACCTAACCGCAGTGAAGTGACCGACGTTGCCAACGCTGTATTGGAAGGCGCTGATGCAGTAATGCTAAGCGGTGAAACAGCCATGGGACAATATCCTACTTTAGTGGTAGAGATGATGACAAAGATTATTCGTGAAGTAGAAAGCAAAGATTACGATTATGATCGTGATGACATATTAGCTCCTCAACCCCACTCTCCTTCTTTCTTAAGTGATGCGGTTTGTTACAGTGCTTGTAAACTGGCACAGGATGTTAGTGCAGATGCTTTGGTAGGTATGACACAAAGCGGTTATACCGGTTTTATGTTGAGCAGCTATCGTCCGAAAGCTCCGTTGTACATTTTCAGTAAAGAAAGAACATTGATCAATCAATTGAGCTTAAGCTGGGGCGTACGTGCTTTTTATTATACAGAAGAAGTAAGCCTGGATGATATCATCTTTGACCAGATCAATATTTTAAAAGAAAGAGGATTTTTGAAACAAGGGGATGTAGTGGTGAATACGGGTAGTACACCGATCGAACATCACTTACCTACCAACACTGTTAAGATTACCAAGATCGATTAATATAGATTTAAAAGTAGCTTTAAAAAGTCTCCGGAAACGGGGGCTTTTTTATTTTTGAATACAGTAATAAATTAATAGTATAAAGCATAGTATATTAGTGACAATGACAACTCTTAACATTACTCAAAACAAACCAAAGCCATGTCAAAAACACATGATCATTTTACCTTTTTTTTAATCGTAAGTATTATTATTTTAATAACCGGCTGTTACACTAGTGTAAAAAACGTCACCTTTACTAAAGAGGCTGGGCAAATTCCACCAGAATTCAATGGATATAATGATACGTTGCTTGTTATAAGACATCCTGGCTCGGGAGACTATAACAGATGCTTGAAAAAAAACTTCTTGGCATATTATACGGGAAAGTATAAAATCATTACTCCAGACCAGATTCCGGATCATTATCCCATGAGCAAGTATAGATTTGTATTTGATCGCAATTTGAACTACACAACACGAAGCTCTGATTTTGTAAGGGAAACAAGTCTGGGAAGTGTCTCATTTCCTAATACTGCAACATACTCAACAGGGATAGTACTTTTAGTTACAGATAGAACAACAGGTAAAGATTATATCGGCGGAAGTTCAGGCTTTTACTCTAAATATATGATAGCATACATTAAAGCCCTTGACGCAGAAAGACTGAAATAATTCAAACAGCTTTTCTCCATGTTCGCGGATGTCATCACCGACGAGTACTTTTGGCAAACTAGCTAAGGATTTGTACATTATACAAAATGAGGAAAAATACTGGACTTACGGATCAGCACAGGATTTTTATAATAGACATGATATGAAAAAGAGTAAGTAATCATATACATTAGAATATCATAAAATAACTATATCTAAAACAATCAATTTATGAGAACGATAGTAACATCATTTCTGCTTTCTCTTTCTATATTTTCTTTTGGGCAAAAAACATATGAGGTAGGAAAAGTAACCTGGCAATATCAGAAGCCGGAAAATTACATATACCGAATAGATAATTTTTCTTCTATAATCAGATCCGGCGATTCCATTATTAAAAAGAATAACGCTGTAAATCAATCAACCGATGAAGTAATATTATTTTCCGTAGCCAAAACGGATTCATCCAATGCAAATATCATTTTAGGCAGTTACAAAGGCAATTCTAACATAGCCAAATTTTCACTGCCCGGTTATATTGATAAGCTCGCTGCATTTATACGATCCAATTATGAAAAACTCAAAACAGATGCCCTGGTTTCAACACGGGAAGCTTTAATTGATAGCGTAAAATTCTATGTCATTGAAAGTAAAGTTTATCACAAAGAAAAAAATTATACTTACTGGACAGCCATGTACATAGCAGAAATAGGCAACAAAGAGCTCAATGTAACCTGTATTTATAATAATGATGATGATAAAAAAGCAATTGAGGCTTCTATATTGAATTCAAAATTTGTTTCCCGTTAAACATAGATCAGTTTTAATAATAGAACTTCTGTGCTTTTGCACCTAATCGCAAGCTTATCAACTATATATAATTCATGAAGAAACTTTTAGTATTTTTTCTTGTAATATACCTCTTGTCATGTAAGACAAAGCTCAAATATTTGAACGATAATGGTGAGAAAATAAAAACTATATATGAAGATAGCCTAATAGATATACTTCGAACGCCGGGCGAAGAAAATGATAGCATCCGTTTAACCTACATGATCATTGAAAAGCGAAGTACTTCATTAAATAAATATTCTATAATAGATTTTAAAGACTCTATTTATTCGCAAGAAGGTAAGTCTACATTTTGTCTTAATAAAACATCGAGTTCGCAAAAGCAATATTTCATTAATTTTAAAAGCCTCCCCTATAGTTTAAAGAACTTTGAGCATTCTACTATACTTTCATTTAACTGTACACATCCACTCCTGAAATCACAAGAAGAAAAAAGTATAAGCATTTTGACCAGCTTGAAAATGATCATTAATGGTGAAATAATCTATAAAACCATTTCGGATAAAATAGTGAAACAATAAGTTATACATCATTAAACACTTTCCAACATGACAAGATTAGTTCTGCTTATTTTCATAGCATCTATTTTTAGTTGTAACAATTCAACCAATTTAAAAACTAGCACCGATCCAATTGCATCAAGAGATACATTTCCGGCAAAAGAATTATTGATTGACAAAGGCGATGATGAAGGTTGGGGCGCTGACATTCGTCTTTCAATTACTGAAGTTTCAAAAACAGACAGCTCCATATCTTATTTTGCAAATTCTTTGTACGAAACAAAAAACCTTGGATTTAAAATTACAGTCCCAACCGCTTCGCCCAATAATGAAAAAGAACTTGCACAAGTGCTGACAATTCAAAGCAGCGGAAATATCAGCGACAATCTTGTTCAGACGCTTTCAAAACTGTATAAACAAAAAGCGGACACTTCTTTGCATTTTGTTCCTTCAAAAAAAATTACATTCATTGATCTAAACGAATTTAGAAAACAATTAGGCGCAGAACCATCTAATAAGGATTCAACAAAAGAAATGAAAGTCTTTTTTGAAACAAAAAACCCTGACGATGCTGCAGAGCTTTACATTAATATAAATGAAGCAGAACATTGGATAGAAATAAAGGAAAAAGATGATAGCTATCGTGAACTGGTGATTAAAGGCCTTACTACAAAATAAGCGCATCCGGCAGGTGTAATTACCCCATTTTGAGGCATAAATGCAGCAACCTCCGGCATTTACAGGATTTTCCCCTCTGAAATAAGTGGTTTTTAATTTGCGCCTTATATGGCAGGCAAAACATATTTCCTATGAAAGCGCATAGTTCATACGATAAAAACACGCATGTTTTATGGCTCATACTGATAGCGTTATTAGTGATAGCAGTAATAAGCATTATCGCTTTTTTTATGATGGCGCTAACAAATTAATTAGATGAGAAACCTGCCTTATCATTGAGGAACGGTGTTTCAAATAAAAAGCTCCGGGTAGTATACCCGGAGCTTTATTTTTAATTTGACGTATTGATTTTTTACTTCCTGCGCAGACATAGTTATCTTCACAAATACCCATGATTTATACGTAGCATTATGACTCTTCGTAATTCATTTTATATTCTGTTAGTTTCAATTCTTTTTACTGCATGCTTTAACAGCACGCAAAAAAAGAAGTACGCCGTTACAACTTATTTTACCAGTTTTGACAGCGCTCATGTATCGCTTAAAAATCTACATACAAAATTTAAGTACTCGTATGAAGCATTCAACGCTGACAGTAATTTAATTTATAAGGAGCAATTCACGACACCGTTTGATAATGACACGAATTGGGGTATGCTTTCGGAAAAAGAAAAATATTTTTACGATAATAAAGAAAAGACAAAGGGAGAAAAAGAGTTTGGACTGTATCTTCCGCATAGCCAAGTTGGTAGCGCAAAAGACAAAGACACTTATACATACGAATACACAAATGGCGAATTAACCAAATGGTTGGTAAATCAAAAACCATACGAAACGTATAAATATAATGATCAAAAAAAATTGATCGAACTACATAGACATTTCGGTTCCAATTTATTTACTGCTCTTAATACGTATTCTAATGGACTTAAGATCAAGTCTGAATATTTTCCTTTTGATTCTATAAATACTTCAATGGATACCTTCATTTACAAGAATACTAAATTAGTAGAGAAGAATTCATTCAACAAAAAAGGAGAAATGACGACACATAGAATTTTTATACGTGATGAAAAAGGCAAGCTGAAAGAAGAAAAATGGAAAGAACCTTATTTAGACTGGCGGCAACGTGAAGATGGGCAATGGATCAACGCTGAATTCAATCAAGGAAATAGATATTTTTATGACAGCCGGGATCGTCCCATTAAAACAGAATATTATCAATTAGATGAGCATTACCGTTCAGAGAAACTGATAATTGTTTATGATTTTCAATATGATTAAATCTTTCTTTAAGGCTGCTAAATGCAGCCTTTTTTATTACATTTATATAGCTAAATAATTATAATGGAAAAACAGTTTTTGCAATACCTGCTATATATAGTTCTAATTGAAATTAGAGAGCATAGCTACGATAACAATGATAAAAAATCATTTTGGTTATCTAATTTAATGCATAATGTACCTTTAATAATGAATGAGGATGAAAAAATAAATGAAGCGTATCAGACTATTATTGATAGAGTAACACTTGATGGGAAGACTGGGTGGCTTAATAGCAGAATAGAAGAATTTAATAACAGAAACCCTGATTTTAAAATTCAAAGTTTGCTCTAATTTTTTATACCCGTCATCTGCAAGAGGCGTTGCTCTAAAATAGCAGGAAATGCTTGATAAACTTATCGATATATTAAAGCGGAACAGAACGAAACCTCTTATTAATGGTCTTGGTGTGACACAACTGCCTAAGACAATTTATACACGAGAGCACCCAATTAAAAGCTCAGATTTTAAAAAATTTGTGAACGAGATATTTCTTCCCAGAATTCAAAAGCTAGGCTTTAAAGGAAAAGATTTCTTCTATTATAAACAAAATGAAATTTATACCGAAGTAATATTTTTTTGGACTTATAAAACCGGAGGTGCTATTCAAGTTGACCTCCTGGTAAAATTTAATACTATTGTTGATCCAACTCTTGACGATCCGGTTACAACAAAAGATATTCGACCGGAAAATGCTGATTTTTTTTATAGACTTTCTGAAAGCAGTAAAAAAACAAAACTTATACCTGATACCTGGTTTTGGATTTTCAAGACAGAAGATGATGAAAACAAAAAATTAGTTGACGATATTTGGCGGGTGTTTTCCAATAAAGGAATGGACTTTTTCAATAAATTTAAAAACCATCAGGAATATATTACGCAGATCAATAGAACCAATTACCTGGGCTTTCCGGACTTTCAACTTCAACGATATTTTGGCAAATTTGAATTAGGTATTTTATATTTCTTATTTGAGTACTGGCGGCAATTGGGCAATAATGAAAAAGCAATTGAATTTGCTGTAACTGCATTAAAAAAATCGACCAGCGAGACCGACAAAAAATATATCAGCGCATTCGAGAAATATCTTACTAATAATAGATAAGATTATATACCTGCAAAAAGGCAGATGCTTAAAATAAACAAAACAATCACCCAATGACAAAAAACAAACTTCTACGAATGGACAATGTCGGTATCGTAGTTCAATCACTGGATACTGCTATTGCTTTTTTTACAGAAATAGGTTTGAAACTGGAGGGACGGGCAATGGTAGAAGGTGAATGGGCCGGTCGTGTAACGGGGCTTGGTAACCAGTCTGTGGAGATTGCTATGATGGTTACACCCGACGGACACAGCCGGCTTGAGATATCCCGGTTTCTTACACCTGCTGTTATTGCATACCATCGTGATGCTCCTGTAAATGCGCTGGGGTATTTACGTGTTATGTTCACGGTTGAAGATATTGATGAGCTGGTATCAAGACTAACTACTAAACATGGAGCGCAACTGGTTGGCGAAATAGTTCAGTATGAAAATGTATACCGACTCTGTTATATTCGTGGAACCGAAGGGCTTTTAATTGGCTTGGCGGAAGAACTAAAATAACGATCTATTAAAATCATCGATATAATTAAAATACTTACAAGATTTAATTTCCAGCTATACGATCTATGAAAAATATTTGCATACTATTCTTATTCTTCGTGGCAAAAAGCTGCTATTCTCAAAACTCTTTTGATTCGCTTCAACTACCTTCCGGAATTCTTGCAGTTTTACAACAATTCCCTGAAACAAATAATAACAATCCTGTAAAATTTGACACAGTATCCATTAAAGGAATGCAAAAGCTTAGGCATTTAAAAAATAAGGATTATCTAATTCTCACTAACCATCGCAAAGCCAGCGTAAGGATGATCGCTTCAAAGTATCTTATTGAAAAAGATTTTACTGCTTTTTGGCAGACACTTGCTAAAAACGCAGCAGATACAACAGATTGGTTTCTGTGCCAGGCTGAAGACAAAAGAATACCAATGACATTGATCGATTATCTACTTAATAATTTTGGAGTAAATACTCCGGAGCATTTTTTTTCTGAATCGCAAATTCAATTAATTGCTTCTCTTAAAGAGGAAAGAAAAAAGCATCTTATTAATTACTATATTAATCATGCATATAAAGAATAATGAAAGCATTTTTTTCGTGGTACATCTCCGATATCAATCATACGGTTGGTATCATTCGTTAGTCTTTTAACTTGTTGTCAAAGTAAAACAACTGATCATAAGCTGCCTGTAAAAGATACTCTTACAAAAAGCAGCACACCAAAAATGCTGTGGGATTCAACAAATACTTTAGAAAATAAGATCGAGACCTTACGACTACAATTCGTTGGAATGGGATGTGCGTGCCCTGAGTGGCTTAAGTGGCAAGACCGGAATAAAAAAGAGCTTACTGAACATTGTATTTACATAGAGCCTGCCGACACGTCAATATGGAACCCGGAAAATGATTCCATTGCATGGAAAACAGGTATTATTGTAACCGGGCAATTTTATAGCAGGAACAGTTACCCCAAAGAAGCCTATGAAGGAATGGAAGACCTGCCGCCACCTGGCAAAATATTCAGGTATACAAAAGCAAAACGAGTTGCTGAATAATAATTTGATCTTCACGAATTCAACTTAAGATCATTATAAAAATAAAAGGGCTCTACTTAGAGCCCTTCATTTTATTTGTTAGATATGCTTACCAGATCTTACTGTGATTACTACGGCTTCCTATGCTTTTAAAGCCTTCTGTTTTTTGTCTTGCAACAGTTGCACACATATTTCTGCCTTCCAATTCTTTACCATCAAGTGCCGATATTGCATTTCTGCCTTCTTCTTCTGAAGACATTTCCACAAAACCAAATCCACGAGGTCTGCCCGTTTCTTTGTCGTTGATGATCTTTACGGAATTAACTGCTCCGTAAGTTGAAAAAAGTTTTTCTAATTCTGCTTCTCCAGTATTGAAGCTCAAGTTTGAAACATAAATGTTCATAAAAAATAATTTTTAAATAATAAATTAAAATACCTGTGAGGTAGAAAAGAGCAGACTGAAAAAAGAAGGAAAATATAATTAAAGAGAAAATAAGTATAAATCTATTCGATCGTAGAGAGTGCTAAAGAACTATATCACTTTGTGAAGATAACACTAATTATCGGAACGTAGGCTTTTATTTTGATACCCGTAAAAAGAAGCAAGAAAGAGAGGGATCAATTTCTTCGTATAAATAACCCCCTTTCCGAATTAGGTTCCCATTGTTTTGTTTTGTGATTGCCAAAAGGATACCCTTGAAATTGTATCACATTATTATCGATGGGATTTAAAAATATTCTTACATCTTTCTCGAATTGTTTGTCCGTCAACCGTGTATTAATAGAAACGGGATTTGTAAGAGTATCGATTTTATAATACATAAAGAGCGAGTCTCCCCATTTATTAGTTATAAACTTGAAGTACATTGTTGAACTGTCTATAAATGTTGCAACAAGGACCGGTCTCGCAGCTCCGTTACTTTTTTCACAACCTACTATTTCCCATGTACCTGCTAAATAGTGATAAGTTATTTTTTGACTAAACGAATTAATAGAACAAAGTAAGAAAATGGACAATAGCATTGTTTTCATTCAAGGAAGATAAAAAAAGTACTGATAATAAGAGACAAGTATTTAAAAACAAAAGAGACATAATATGTCTCTTTTTAATATTGTAAAGTGTTATTTACCTAATCTGTGTAAATCAAATAGGCTACATTTTGTCCATTAGAACCATCAAACAGCGATGTGGCACTTAATGATATAACCTTTACTTGTTTGTTATTGGTTAAAAATGTGCTGATCTGATTATAAATCTCATTAGGATTTATATGATAAGTTAATGGAGGTTCTGGGAATTTTTTAATCTTTTGAGTTGACATGACATTTAATTTAAAAGTAAATAATAAAAAAATACTCTCAAATGTATATTGTTTATTTACTCTTTCATATAGCTCTTTTGATTAAACCATTCTTCTTTCTCTCGTCGTTATTGGTTGCCTGACGAACAACAATTCACACAGCAAAAATTGTAGTAACTCCCACTTCCCTACCAACAACTTCTACATTATTAACCACACAATAAGTGTTTCTAATAGCCATTCAAGTGTTTACAACAAACACTCGTTGTGCAGTAACAAATACTAAAGCTGCTATAACAAACACTTATTATGCTATAACAAACGCACAAGCTGCCACAATAAATACTCATTGTGTTGTAAGTAACACTCGTTGTGCCGCAAGAAACACTTAAAGTGCCATTAGTAACGTACAAGTTGTCACAATAAACACTCATTGTGCTATAACAAACACTCAATGTGTAATAACAAACAAAAATTAGACAATTATCAACCTCTTCTTTATCGTTGCCATGCAATCTTTGTAATGTTTTTTCACTCTATAACAGATCGAACACAATAGTAATAATCTAAACTCTTTAAAATGGCACGTAAAAAAACTTCCTCCCGCGCATACGAAAAAGCCTTCCGCCGTATCGCATCTGTAAAAAGCATCGACAGTAATTTTGATCTAGGTAATGATCTTACACAGGCGAACTACCAGGGCGCTATTGATAATGTAAAAAATGCTATGGATGAATACAATACCATTCTTAGCACTGTTGATGACAAATTGAATTTTTTAAAAGACAAAGAAAAAGAACTAAGAGATTGGAACGAACGCATTTTAACAGGCGTTGCATCCAAGTACGGCAAAAGCAGCAGCCAATATGAACAAGCCGGCGGCAAAAGAAAACCGGAAAGAAAAAGACCTGCGCCAAAGAAAAACCAATCCTAAACATCTTAACTTTTTGTTCTAGTAGGGTACACATAAACAACCGCCTTTCCTTTCCAGGAAGGGTGGTTTTTTTTATTACTGCATTATAAAGAAATGAGATTATTTGATTTTCGAAGAAATAGATCCATCGTAACTATATGCGTGTTAAAACACGGAGTAAAAATCAATGAGGCCCAATTTTTACTAATGTCCATTTTTTTGCCAACACTAAAGAAGGAACTTCTAATTTTATTTCTAACAATGATTCAATCTTATCCAGGATACTTTTTAATTCAAAGGGTTTTTCTATTGTTCCATCAGCATTGCAGTCTTTATAATTTTGCAATAGTTTTGGACTTGCCGACATTAAAAGTATTTTGATATTCTTATGTGATTTCTTTATCTCTTTGCATATTTCTCTTCCATCTTCATTACCGAGCATTACATCCATTATTATCAGGTCGGGAATTAGCAATTCAATTTGCGTTACTATTTCTTTTTTAGTAGAAACAGCAATCGCGGCGTGCTTATTGAGGTTAAGTAGTATAACAAAGAACTCTCTTAATTCATCATTATCTTCTACGATTAATATTTTAGCCATTTTTTATTGGTTAAAGGTTAAATGGCTGATTATAGTGTGGTTGATATTGGAAGTTTCTACAATATAGGCAAAGTAGGCGTATTTGCCAACTTTATAGGCGAATAGATTAACCTCTTATAGTACAGTTATGGGTACTTTTACCAGATATATGGATGATTCTCTATTATTATTGGCACTTGGAAAGAAGATCCGCTCTATC
The DNA here is from genome assembly GCF_020042285.1 of Ferruginibacter albus. NCBI lineage: Bacteria > Pseudomonadati > Bacteroidota > Chitinophagia > Chitinophagales > Chitinophagaceae > Ferruginibacter > Ferruginibacter albus. The sequence continues at coordinate 1,235,788 of NZ_CP083388.1, read as the reverse complement.
CGTCGTAATAAAGACATGACCCAAAACCAGCTTTCGATTAATTGCAATTTCGAGAAATCGACCATGTCTAAAATAGAAGCCGGGAAGGTAAACCTAAGTTATATAACTCTGTATCGGATCAGTAAAGGATTAGGCGTTGATATAAAGGATTTATTGCCAATATAGATGACATCCTCTTACGTTGTTGGTCGCCTGATCAACAACTATTTATTCATAGTAAGTAACCCAACTCGTTCCAACAATAACAAATTAACCCTGTCTTTGGTCAGGCACCAACAACGGCAGGAATTCTAATCACAACCACTAAGCTGAATACTGCCGCTTTTTTTATCTATTGTACCATAGCATATATGAAAGCTTTCAAATGAAAGCAACTTATCTCCCAGGTTAATTACATCGATAAAGTCCATTGCTATAGCAAATTCTTCCTCTTTATCTTGTGGATGAAATAATTCTTTTTCAGCTTTCACTAAGTCAGTTATCCACAGTTGCTTACCCGCACTATCAAAAGCAGTTACACATTTATGCAAGGAATCAAGAATGTATTTAACGGATTCTTTTTTATCAATTAATGTATCCGGCTTAAGATTAAAATAATCAGTTTGGGCGAATGAAGAAACAGCACCCAGTATAAAAGTTATTATTAATAGTGTATGTTTCATTGAGAAGATAAATGTAATAAGAAAGATGATTGCTTTTTAGCCTCCTCTTTAACAGATAAAATCACATCGCGATCAACAACTACAGACTATTATAATACAATAAAAAAAGCCGGTGCAATTGTATTACACCGGCAGAAAAAATGAAACTATTCTCTTAACTAAAACTTATACCCTAAAGTAACTACTACGTTACGTGGCTTTTGAGGATTGATAGTGGAGTAACCTGTAAAATAATCTTTGTTGGTTACATTATCTACATTCAATGCCAACCTGAATTTGTTTACATTATAATAAACAGAAGCATTTAATACGGTGTATGAAGGCAATACGAAAGTGCCGGTAACTTTGCTGTCAAGTATCGCCAGCTCGCTGGAATAATTTCCACCAAAGCCAATGCCGAATCCTTTCAGCTTATTACTAAAATCGTACGTTGCCCAAAAGTTTGCCATTGTTTTAGGACCGGAATAAATAGGTCTTCTGCCTGTCTCCAACCATACATTGGCATCATCACCTTTAATTACTTTACTATCGTTATAGCTAAAGCCAGTAATCACATTCAAGCCTTTTACAGGATTTGCATTGAGGTCTAATTCAACACCTTTGCTTTCCACTTCACCGCCTTGTGAACTAAATACAGTTCCCGGTATAGCGATCACTACATTGGCAACTTTAGCATCATAGAAGCTTAACGTAGCATTTAGTTTTTCAGAAAGCTCTGTTTTAATACCAAACTCCATTTGGTTTACATGCTCCGGCTTAAAGGTTTGAATAGTTGGGGGCAAGGTATCTGTAGGATCATCTGCTTGTGATGGGGCTACGTTCTTAAAGCCATTCATATAATTACCAAATACCGATATTTTATCTTTAAGCAATTGATACACCAAGCCGAATTTTGGTGAAAAGCCGGTTTGATTATAACCATTGATGACATGAAAATAATCTGCACGAATGCTTGCAGTAGCAATCAATTTAGGAGTAATATTAACGATGTCTGCTACATAGGCGCTCATCGTTTCATCTTTTGAATTGCTGTTGCTGATGCCGGTTGGTGCCAATGCATTGTCTACTGATTGTTTGCTTAATGAGATCGGCGCTAAAGTATCTCCCGTATAAGGGTAGATGTAGTTCACATCTCCCTGTGGCGTTACATTTTCTACCCAGGCATAGCCGGTACTGTTATCAATGATGTTTCTTTCAAAATAATCCAATCCTATTACCATGCGGTTGCGTACCGAACCTATTTTAAAATCGCCGATAAAGTTTTGTTGAATGTCTGATGTATTGGTGTGTGCTTTTTGTTTGCTTACCCATAAGCTGAATTGCCCGGTGCCATTCTCATTATCATACAAATAAGAATAATATCCGTCTGATCCAGAAGTACATCTAGATAGCACCGTTTGCGATGTCCATTTATCAGACAGCTTATATTTCATCTGTGCCTGTAAATTATAGCGTGGGTTATTAATAGAAAGATCGTTACTGGTTAAAGAAAGATTGCGATTGTAATTCAGCTCTGCTAAGTTTTTAAATTGCAACGGCGTGTTTCTTCCCAGGAACAACATCATAGGATTTGTTTTTTCTTCCTGCATAAACTCTGTACTTATGTCGAACGATAAACGATCGTTTACTTTATACGATAATGTGGGAGCTAAAAACACTGCATCCCTAAAACCTGCATCCTGGAAATTGTTCTCAGAATGATACGCTGCATTTACTCTTAATAACACTTTCTTTTCTTTATCTAATGGAGTATTGATGTCAGCTGTGATGCGGTTCAATCCAAAGCTGCCTGCTATATAATCTATTTCTCCGCCAAAATCAGCATATGGTTTTTTGGTAACGGTATTTACAAAACCACCATAAGAGATCAGGCTGCTTCCGAATAAAGTACCGGAAGGACCTTTAATAACTTCTATTTTTTCTATGTTGGAAGGATCGAGACTTCCGCTGGTAACACCCGGCAAACCATTTACTATGGTTGCCTGTGCTTCAAAACCTCTTAAAGAATAATAAGCAGCACCATCGCCATATCCACGCCCGGTTGATTCCCATAATTTATGAATACCGGGAACATTGTTTAGCGCATCATCAAAATTAGTAGTGCCTTGTTGTTTCATCAGGTCGGCAGATACTACATTATATACCTGTGAGTTCTCTAAATTCTTCAAAGGCATTTTAGATGCATAATCACTGCTGGTTTTAGCACGGTGCGAATTAATGATAACACCTTCTATCTGCGTGGCATTTTCACTTAAAGTAAAGTTGGATGTAGCAGTCTCTCCTGCTTTTACTTCTACATTCTGCTCCTGTGTTTTAAGTCCTGCATAAGAAACTACAATAGTATAAGCACCAGGCTTTACATTCTTTATTTCATACTCTCCATCACTATTGGTAGCGTGCATTTTGGCAGCACCTTTTAATTCTACATTTACAAACTCTGCCGGTTGCCCGTCAGATGTTTTGATGACTCCCTTAATGTTTCCTGTTTGAGCAAATGCAATCACTATTGTAAATAACAGTGTTGCCATAGCAATAAGTCTCTTAAGCATAGTATTTTAATATTGATAAAATAATAGGTCGCAAAACTATTTGCATGTTGCAACAATGAATCGCTGTATCGGGAAAATTGAATTACGAAAAAAGGAAACTTAGTTTTAGTAATATTAGTTCAAACACTTTTAGAAATGTTACAATTCAAAATAAAATTGAACCATATAAACATGGAATATCTATGAAACATCTATGTTTACTATTCTTGCATGAGGCTTACCAAGAAATCTTCTTTGGTGATTATATTTGTCAAGTGCATAAAGCACGCTATATTAGTGTCATTGATGTGCCAAAACAAACTATAATGAAATATATTCTTTTAACTATTCTGGGACTTACTATAATTTTTTGCCCAACTTCCGTATTCGCTCAAAAAGAATTGGCAGAAGGTTTTTTTACTTCAGAAGCCAATACATGTGCCAACAACAATGGGCTCTTTGTTTCTATAAAAAAATACAACCCAACAAAAGATGAAATTAGCAATGCCACAAAACCTTCCAAGAACTCGCCTATGAATTATTTGATGGCACCTTTTGAAGCTACCAATATTTCAATGTATACTAATGGATTTGAATCTAAGCTGTACTCTTTAGATAACCAGGGCAACGTTTTATGGGATGTTACTTTAGGCTATTCAAATAAATCCACGCCAAGTCCTGTCGTACTTTATAATGATAATATATTCTCGGGGGAGTCTGCAAAAGATGAAGGCAAAATAACAATTAAAAAAATTGACTTAAAGGGTAAAGTTCTTTGGCAAACAGAGCTCGACAGTTTAAATAATGTCAATGCTATTTATGTTGATGATAAAAGAGTAAGCGCTTTAGTATCTTTTGATGTGTCAAAAAAAACAGACTACAAAAATGGAACATTTGGAGAACATGTTTATCCTATTTATTTTTTTGTACAATTTGATATAACAACCGGAAAGAGACTTTCAAAAGAATATCAAAAAATGGCAAATTATTTATCCAGCATTGATTATTTAAACCCGGTTTTGAATTCTGACTATTCGTATTTTTTAAACAATAAGGATTCAGCGATCTTCTTGAATACTACCAAATTGGAAAGTGCAACTCTTGTATCCGAAGGAATGAGTAAAGACCATTCTATTTTAAAGCTGGCTGCCGGAAATGAGTCTTATCATTTGCTTACATTGTTTTCTGATGGAAAGGGTATAAAAAAATATAAATTAATCAGCGATTTCTATGGAAAAAATAAGAAGTACGAATCCGAGATGCCCGTGGACTATACAACTTCAGACCGGGCTTTTATTTACAGATCTACGGGCGATAGTGTTGTTACTGTTATAGGCAATACAAAAAACATAAGTATTCTGTATTCAGATATAGAAGGCAGATCAACGCTGTATAAAAAAATTGAGAATGTGATATCCCCCGTTATTGCTGCCGGAAGTATTTTGGGGCGAACATATATTTTACAAATAGAAGGCAGAATAAAGCCCGGAACAATAGGTAGAATAAAATTGGATTATTATTGATCCATAAAAAATTACAAAGCAAATAGAAAGCTGTCACACATTGCAAAATCCAAATAAAATTTCGGCAATAACAGCAATTATCACATTAATACATTATCAATATCTTCGCTTAATTTTTGAACAGCAACAGCATGGATATTTCGATCATTTTTGTTAACTATAAAAGTCCTCAACTTGTTTTGGATTGCGTGGATAGCATTTATGAACAAACGAAAAAGCTTTCATTCGAAATAATAGTAGTAGATAATTTTTCACAGGATAACAGTCATGAAATTGTATCAAATAAGTATCCGGCAATTAAATGGATACCAATGGGATACAATGCCGGCTTTGCAAGAGCCAATAATGAAGGCATACGGAATGCAACAGGCGAATATGTGTTGATATTAAATACCGACACTATCATTTTAGAAAATGCATTGGATAAAGCGGTGGCTTTATTTGAAGCAGAAAAAAATGCAGTTGCCTGCGGCATTCAGCTGCTCAATCCGGATGGTTCACAACAAATATCCGGCGCTCACTTTATAACAGGAGGATTGAACATCTTATTGCCTCTCCCTTATTTTGGAAAATTGATACGCTTTTTAGGGTATAGCTTAAAAACAAAAGTTCCCAGTGTTAGCAATGTTGAATCAAAAACAAAAGTAGATTGGATCATCGGCGCTTTTATTTTATTGCGCCGTTCCACAGCTATGCAATGTTTAATGAACGAAGACTTTTTTATGTATGCCGAAGAAATAGAATGGTGCAGCCGGTTACGTAAGTTGGGAGATATTTATTTATACGCTGATCCGAAAGTAATTCATATAGGCGGCGGCACAAGCAGCGATTATTATGATACTACCGAAAATGAGAACAGTAAAAATCTTTGGAACAGAAAAGGAAGACAGGTAGTACTTTCTAATATTTTGTATATAAGAAAAACATGGGGAATATGCTGGTACCTGTTCATGATGATCTGTTACCTGTTTGAAATACCTGTATTTGCTTTTTGTTTGCTGATCGAAAAGATCTTTAAAGGGAAAAAAGCAAAATATAAATGGCAAAATGTTGCGGGCTATATTTCTAATGTAGGCATCTTGCTTAAATATTCTTTTAAGATGTTAGTTAACAAGCCTTATTTTTATAAAGTTGCATAACCACAATGGAATTATCTGTCATCATAATTAATTACAATACTTTTCAGCTTACCTGTAATTGCATTCAATCAATACAGGAAAAACTGATAGATGTTGATTATGAAATTGTATTGGTAGATAATGCTTCTGTAGAATGTGATCCAACTCTTTTCAAAGAAAAGTTTCCTAACATAAACTTAATAATAAACCCTGTTAATACCGGTTTTACCGGCGGCAACAATACCGGTATTGAACATTCCAAAGGCGAATATCTTTTATTATTGAACAGTGATACACAGCTAATCAATAACGCCCCAAAAATTTGCCTGGATTATATCAAACAACATAAAGAGGTTGGGATGGTAAGCTGCCAGTTAACTTACCCCGATGGCAGGATACAATATACCACACGCAGGTTCAGAACAATCGGTTGGGAATTATTAGAGATTTTTCCTTTTTACAAATTGATGCCGAAGGAAAAACGGGAGCATTTAATGCTGCACCATTATTTCGATCACCAGAGTTTTGCCAATGTAGATTGGGTTTGGGGCGCTTTTATGCTATTTCCAAGGTCAATTCTTGCTCAATTACCGAAAAAGAAGTTATCTGATGACTTTTTTATGTATTGTGAAGATGTATTGTGGTGCTGGGATTTTAAGCAATTAGGGTATCAAATCCATTTTTTACCGCAGGCAAAGGTGATGCACGTGCATAAAGGCAGTGTGAGTAAGGATAAATGGCTAAAAATCAGGACTACTTCTATCAGAAACCATGCAAAATTCATGAAAAAATTTTATCCTGACCTCAGATGGTATATTTTTGCAGCCATTTATTACCCCAAGCAATACGGAGCCTTATGGATAGGGAAACTTTTTAAAAAATTTTAAAACCAAAACTAAACGATGAAGACGGCTTTGATTACAGGTATTACCGGCCAGGACGGTGCTTATTTATCTGAACTGCTATTGAGTAAAGGTTATAATGTACACGGTGTTAAACGCAGAAGTTCTTTAATTAATACCGACAGAATTGATCATCTTTTTAACGACAAATCATTACAAGATCGTTTTCATTTACATCATGGTGATCTGACAGATTCTTCCAGCCTTTTGAGAATTATCCAACAAACACAACCCGATGAGATCTATAATTTGGGAGCGCAAAGCCATGTACAGGTAAGTTTTGAAGCGCCTGAATATACCGCTAACTCCGACGGAATCGGCGTATTGAGAATATTGGAGGCGATCCGCATTTTAGGTTTGGAAAAGAAAACCAAGTTCTACCAGGCTTCTACTTCTGAATTATATGGATTGGTGCAGGAAATTCCTCAAAAAGAAACTACTCCTTTCTATCCACGTTCTCCTTATGGCGTTGCTAAATTATATGGTTACTGGATCACGGTGAACTATCGTGAATCGTATGATATGTTTGCGGTAAATGGTATTTTATTTAACCATGAAAGTCCGTTGAGAGGTGAAACCTTTGTTACCCGTAAGATAACCATCGCTACCGCAAAAATTGCTGCAGGCAAACAGGAAATGTTATTACTAGGAAATCTGGATGCTAAACGTGACTGGGGACATGCGAAAGATTACGTGGAAGGTATGTGGTTGATCCTGCAACAGGAAAAACCGCAGGATTATGTTTTGGCAACAGGTATAACCACCACCGTTAGAGACTTTGTAAAAATGTCGTTTGCAGAAGCAGGCATTGAATTAGAATTTAAAGGAGAAGGCATTGATGAGAAAGGATATGTTGTGAAATGTGCAAATCCTAAATATCAACTGCCTGCAGGTAAGCAAGTAGTGGGTATCAATGCAAGATATTTCCGCCCGGCAGAAGTTGACCTGTTAATCGGTGATGCTACCAAAGCAAATACTGAATTAGACTGGAAACCTAAGTACGACCTGGCTGCATTGGTGAAAGAAATGGTACAGGAAGAATTGAAGATACAGTGATAAAACATTTAAAACATAAAAGAAGAAGCCCATATCAAATATGGGCTTCTTCTTTTATACAATCATCCGTTCAATTTATTCGGATTGATTTTTTAGAGATCAATACTTTATTATTACTAACAATACTAAAGATCAGCACAGCATCCGGACCGGAAATATCTGTTACTGCCATTTGTCCATTCTCTTGAGAGATCGGATAAGATTTAAGCAAGTTGCCACTTAAATCAGTAACCTGCAATATACCATTACCTGAAAAATTTTGAATAGCATAATTTACTGTGGTAGCATTTGAAAAAGGTACAGGAGAAATATCCAATGTGCAAGTATTAGAGGCAACGATGGGCGGGCAGTTAGCAGCAATATTCAGTAAAGCCTTTAATGCATTCTCTAACTTTGTAACTCTATTTTCAAGATTGGTTACAACTGTATTAAATTTATTGCACGAATCTTGACAAGGACGGCAGGTTGTGACAGGACTACTTTTTGAATTTACTAGAATATCAGCGTTAGAAGAAATATTTCCACGGATAGTTATACCAAAAGGGTTCATTTGCCAGTTATTCATTGTATAACAATATCTGCCACCTGTTGCCATTTCACCATTAGCGCAGGTAATATCAACCGTATGCATGCCATTTGATAATATAATAGTTGTATCTATAGTAACCTGTTGACTTACTTTTACATTAGAATAAGTGAAAGGCACATTAATAGCATTAGCAGTTCCTTCATCTAACACAATAGCATTTACTTCATTATCGACGTTAATTGTAAACTTAAATGTAATATTCTCTGTATTGGCAGCAGTATTAACAATAAATCTTCTACTTATTGTCATTGCACAAGCAGTTGAATTGGATTGTGTTACGGGTGGTGTATAAATAGTGTTTGCATTAAAACAGCTTAAGTAAGAACCGGCCGGCCAAGGATAATTACCATTACCATCTATTAACGGATCTATTAAAATGGCATTAGCCCCTATTGCAACAGGTAATATGGGTGTAGTATTATATGGGCAATTCCAGGCATCTGAATTTCCTACACAGATGGCATTTTTCATATGATCTGTCATATTAGTTACGATCCATGGATTAAGAGTAGTTGCAGTATCAGTATTTTGTAATGCCGAGCCAATATCAATCGAGTTGGTGGCTTGAGCATTAACCGATATACTTGCTATAAACAAGGTTAGAGTAGTTAACCATTTTTTAAATAATGAGGGCATGCAGACATTCATATTATACTTTTTAAACAAGAGTAAATATAAGGATAAAACTGAAAATGATACGAGATGCTATTTAAACCTTTTTGTAACTAAATTACTTACCAGCTTAAACGGAAAAGTTATAAAACCGACGAACACTTCTTTATAAAACAGCGGATTATTTCCATAAACTTCCCTGTTAACTTTTATATGCGTAAGAATAGCGTTGAATTGTAAATAACAAAGCAAATTATAAACAATGCTTCGGGTGGTTTTAAAGTGTAACGGTATGGACTGATTGTATTTTTGTTTTGCTTCGGGGAAATTCTGTAATGCAAGATTCACACATTCAACGATCTGTTTTTCATTCAGCTGAAGTATTTCTATGAGTCCATCAGCAGATAAATTAAATCGCTTAAAATCTCTTGATACAGGGTTCTCATAACGTGTATAAGGAGTAAACAATTGCAGCATTGGCAATTGCTTTGCGGCATCGCTCGTAGATAACCAGGTAATACCGGATGTTGTTCCCAATAAAAAAGTGCAGTAATGTGTTAATGCTGCCGTCTCTCTCATAGTTAATACACTGCCATCTATAATTGCTTTATGTGCACTGTTTATTTTATTGGCTGATGAAAGAACAACAGCAACATCACCGTTTTTAGTTAAATCTTCTGCAACTCTAACAGCAAACTCTTTTGTGATTTTTGATTGACCGCTCTGCGGAGCATACTCAAACAAAATAACATTCTTATAATCCGATAGCCGATGTTGAAGAGCAAATTGTTGTGCCGTTGCTATCTCTGCTTGAGTTAACCGGAGAACAGGTGTAACCGGTACCGTTATTTTATGAGGATAAGCTCTTAATACATTGCTTCTAGTGCTTCCATCGTAAAAAGCCTGATTGGCTTCCATGTTTTGCGTTATAAATATCTCGTCGTATTTATTTTGCAGATAAAATTCTTTCTTTAATTTTCTGAAGGCTGTCACATCATTTTTTTTGACAGAATCTACTATAAGAATTTCATCAACATAAGGATTATTGGTAATAATATTTTTACAAAAAGAAGCTATGGCCCAGGACAAGTGACATCCCGGATAATCTGTTTTTATTTGTTTGGCTATGGTAGTAGCATACAGGCAATCGCCATTGGAGTATAAATGAAGGAGTAATATTTTTTTTACAGAAGCCATGGATTTTATTGCAGCATCATTTTTGCCAGTTGTTCAAACGAGACTTCAGGCTTCCATCCCAAAGAAAAAGCAAGTGAAGAGTCAGACACTAATTGCCGGTATTCTGCAGTAAAACCCTCCGTTTTTACTACATGGTCTTTCGGATCTTTTCCAATTAATTTAAAAGATATGCTTATCCAGTCATCGATTGAATAGCCTAACCCAGAACCAAGATTGGCTTCCCAAACCTTATCCTGGTTTACCAAGGTCCAAACTCCTTTTACCACATCTCCTGCATAAGTCCATTCCTTTATCACACTACTATCTCCTATTTCCAGTTTTTCATCACTTCCATCAGCTATCCTTTTTACTGCTGCAGATATTTTCATCGCCATGTGCCGCTCTGTTCTACGTGGGCTATCATGATTAAAGAAATAACCCACATATACTTTTAATCCTAGTCTTCTAAAATATCTTGCTGCGTATACTGATTGTATCCTCGCTATGGAATAAGCATCTCTCGCCTCAAACGGATCTGTTTCTTTTATTGGTTGATTATTGTTTACAAATTGCAGTCCGCTTCCCGAAATAAATACTTTAGTTGCAGGAGAAAATTTTTTAACCGCTTCTAAAATATTTAATGTTCCGGTACTTATCACTTCATGGTTTTCGAATAAAGCATCGTGGCGGGTTGTTGAGTTTGCAGCAAAATGAAAGATAAAATCAGGTTTATATTGATTTACTGTGTCACATATAGAGGTATAATCAATGATATTGATTGCAGCTTTTCTTCCAATACCTATTACAGCAATACCTTTTGATTGCAATAGTTCAGTTAAATAAAAACCATCCTGCCCGTTAGCGCCAAAAATAAGTGCGGTCATAAAATAAGATTTCTTAATCTAAATAGCTTAAGAGACTGCAATATATTAAATCATCTATTATAGAATAGAAATTGTAGATTTGTTCCATTCAAAAAGGCAGTTTTATAAGTAATTTATATGAAAGATCCTGAGTTTAACCCCTCTTTATTTCATCCATATTATTTTACCAGAAAAGGATTATTAAAAAAAATCACGCAATATTCGTCACATATGACGGGTGATGTATTGGATTTTGGATGTGGAACCAAACCTTATCAATCTTTATTTACTAAAGCGGACTCTTATGTTGGTGTTGATTTTGAAAATGAGGGACACAGTCATAAGAACGAACAAATAGAGTACTATTATGATGGCAAAACACTTCCTTTCAACAAGGATACTTTTGATTCAATATTCAGCAGCGAAGTTTTTGAACATGTATTTAATCTGGATGAAATGATGTTAGAACTGAATCGTGTACTTAAACCAGGTGGAAAAATCTTAATCACCTGTCCTTTTGTTTGGCCGGAGCATGAAATACCGAATGACTATGCACGTTACACTCAATTTGCTCTTAAATCAAAATTTGAAAAGAATGGATTTGATATTGTTGTGATAGACAAATCAGGCAATTTCTTTACAGCTATTTGGCAAATGCAACAGGTATATTTATCAGATGTGTTTTTTCCGAAACTTACATTTCCCATTTTAATAAAGATCGCTAAATTCATCGCAATGCCTATTCTTACTATTACCGGTATTGTATTAAGTAAAATTTTCCCCGGTAAAAAGTATTTATACCTCAATAATATAATAATAGCAGAAAAGAGAAATTAAATGAAGATCGTTTATACTGTTTGTACGCTTAATAGATTAGGGCAGATAGCTGTTTTAGGAAAATCACTTCTGCAGCATAATCCTGACTATCACTTTATTATTGGTTTAGCGGATGAAGTAGATAACAGAATAAATATTGAAGATTACAAACCTTTTGAATTCATCTCTTTATCTCAATTAAACTCTCCGGACCAAAAACAACTAACAGAACAATACGATGTTTTTGAATTGAGTTGCGCATTAAAGGCCTATTATGGAGATTACATTTTTAAAACCTATAAACCCGATATTGTTTTTTATTTTGATACAGATATTAAAATATATGATTCATTAAAGGTACTGGAAGACAAGCTGAATAATCACTCCATTTTGTTGACGCCTCATATACTCTCTCCTTTACCGGCAGATAATAAATATATAATGGAGAGAGATTTTTTAAATTCCGGCATTTATAACGCCGGCTTCATCGGGTTAAAAAACGACATCAATACAATGGCATTTTTGAAATGGTGGAAAGAACGTTTATTTGATCAAGGTTTCAACAATGTTTGTATTGGATTAATGGTTGACCAATTATGGCTGAATCATGTTCCCATTTTTTTTAGAAACGTTTTATTGATAGATCATCCGGGATGTAACTTTGCTTATTGGAATATGCACGAAAGAACGCTTGAGAAAAAAGACAATTCATATTTTGTAAATAATGTGCCATTGATATTTTTTCATTTCAGTGGATATAGAATTGATCAACCGGAAAAAATATCTATCCATCAAAACCGCTTTTCATTTTCAGATAATAAGTACCTGAAAGATTTTTTTGAAGATTATCGCCAATCTTTAATTCAAAATAACTTCGAAAAATTCCTGTCTATAAAGGCTCTGTATGGGAAAAGTGTTTCTTATAAAAAGAAATCTTTCATCAAAGACAAAGCAATAAAAGCGTTACGATTAGTTTTAAATCGGCTTGAAAAATAGATTTTTACTGATTATTATCCCAATAGTTCAGCAAATCTTTTAAACTTGTTTCCAAAGAAATAGATGGTTGCCAACCGATTTTATCTTTAATTTTTTTATTGGACCCAATGATCACCGGATTATCCGCAGGACGTATCAATTCTTTATCGATTTGAATATTCACTTCTATTTGCAGAATATTCTTCATCGTTTGTAAAACTTCCTTTAACGTAATTCCCTTGCCGGAGCAGATATTATATATTTCGCCTTTTTCTCCTTTTTGTAATAACAGATAATAAGCTTTCACCACATCACGTACATCTACAAAATCTCTTACTATTTCGATATCGCCAACGGTCATTGTTTTTTCTCCGGAAGATGAATGTTTAATGCCTATCATCTTTTTAGCAAAAGAGGAAATAGCAAACATCTCTTTTTGTCCCGGTCCTATATGATTAAAGGAACGTGTTAATACAATATCCAGCCCATAACTCTTTGCATATATCTGCGACAACATTTCCTGCGATACCCGTGCTACTGCATAGGGACTAACAGGGTTGGTAGGTAATTCTTCATGCAATGGTAATGTTGAAACATCCACTTTACCATATTCTTCAGAAGACCCAACAGAAAGTATTCTGCAGGCCAATCCTAATAAACGAACTTGCTCTACAAGGTTAAGAAAGATGTTGGTATTGTTTACAAAAGAGGTAACAGGATTTTTCCAACTGCTTGCTACACTACTATAAGAAGCTAAATGTAAAATATAATCAGGCTTATAATCATGTATCAACACATCAACCTCTTCCCTGTTTAATAAGTTTACATTTTTAAAAGAACCTTGCACATATTTATATGAACCCAGATCAAAGGCAGCTTCATTAATATCCACCCCTAAAATATTACAGGGCTGCTGCAAGCTTTCTAAATAATTTAAAAAGTGATGCGAAACAAAACCGCTATACCCTGTAATTAAATATTTTTTCATTACTTAACCCTGTACTATTTTTTTAAATATGGCTGCATATTCATCCGCACATCGTTGCCACGAAAAAGTTTTTGCCTGCTGCAAACTTAATGCAGCATATTTTTCTCTCATTGCTGCATCACTATACATTTTATACATCACATCACACAACCCATCTTCATCTGTTGGAGATAGCATAATTCCTGCGTCGCCAACTACTTCGGGCAAAGAAGAGGCATTGGAGCTTACTACCGGAATACCACATTGCATAGCTTCCAAAACCGGCAAGCCAAAGCCTTCATATTTCGACATAAAGTAAAAACATTTGGCATTGCTGTAAACTGCCGACATATCTTCATTAGCGATCGACTTCGCTAATACAATTTTATTGCGAACTTTCTTATCAATATTCAATTCATCAAAAACACTTTCACTCAGCGTCATGTTGCCCGTCATTACCAAATGCAGATCACCAATGTTTTGCTGCATTGCCAATTTTCCAAAACTCTTGATAATGTGCGGTAAATTTTTACGATGATCTGTAGATGAGATACATAAAAAATATTCATCCGGCAATTTGTATTTCTCCTTAACTTTTTTCCATTCATTTTCTTCCTTGTTTACATAAAACAATTCCGGTGATGCAGCTAAAGGAACAACAAATATTTTATTGGCATCAATGCGTTTATCGTAATCGCAAATATCCTGTTTGGAATATTCTGAAATAGCAATTGCATAATTAGGCACAATGCTTTCTACTATTTTCCTGGTGAGATTTATCAGCTTGCTGTTATACCCTTCCATACGCAAGGCAATAATATCTAAGTAGGTTATGCACTTCTTAATCTTAGCATTCTGTACGCTCTTTGGAAAAGGATAATAATAAGAAAAGAAAAGATCATTTTTATCCAGGTCTTTAATAGCAGGCTTTAAAGACAGGTCTCTTGAAAGCCTGTCTGTGATCTTACCAATAACAGGTATTTCAGGATTTAAAACCGGAAAACCGGAAACAACTTTACTTTGGTAAGAAGGATAATTTTTTGCGAGATAAACATTTAATAAACGATGAAACCTGGCAGAATAAATAGTGTTGGCAAAGGAAATATCCAGATCATTATTCTTGATAAGCCGTTCTGTAATTTCTTCTGCAACGCGATGCATTCCAAAACGTACACTTCCGGTAATTTCACACTCCGCCAGCAAAGCTCCGTCTATTATAGTTTTTATAGCCATGTACGCGAGCCAAATTATTTTTTATAAATATCGATGGTTGGTATCGGGAAAATAAACCCGGTGCCTTTATCTAACGCATCTTTTTCTCTTTCAATAAACTCCTCTTTAAAATGCCATGGCAACACTAAATAATAATCAGGATTCATAGCACGACTTTCGGCTTCGCTGATGATAGGAATATTTGTTCCTAAAGTATATGCTCCGTATTTATCAGGGTTTCTTTCTGCGGCATATTCTACCAGCATGTTATTGATATCGCACCACTGCAATATGGTATTACCTTTGGTAGAAGCCCCGTAGATATGAACTTTCTTACCTTCCTGTTTTAATTGTTGTAATAAATTATGCAGATCATTCTTTACTTTTTCTATACGATATTGAAATGCTACATAAGGTTTGTCCGTATCTAATTCCAGGTCAAATTCTTTTTGACGGATCTCATTCAGCAACGCATAATTTTCTTTATTGTAATAAAGACTGCTTTCTTTATGAGTAGCGTAACAACGAATGCTGCCGCCATTAATATCGTTGAAAGAAATTTTGAATATCTTCATCTCTGCCATTGCCGCAATTTTTTCCAACACGGCTAAACTGTAAAATTCCAAATGCTCGTGGCATATCGTATCATAGCTATCCATCTCCAGCATTTTAGGCATATAACTCATTTCAAATACCCAGATACCTTCAGGAGATAATAAACGTTTAATACTTTTTACAAAATCAACCGGGTTTTCCAAATCATAAAACATAGCGATAGAAGTAATAACATCCATCTTTTTATCGCCAATTGCTTTAAACAATTCTGCCGAAGGAAAAATATCCTGTACAACTGTTGCATGCTTTACTTCCTGTGCTACATCACTCGGATCGCAACCAAACTTTTCAAACGTTTCAGGATAATACCCTAATAAAGTTCCATCGTTACAACCAATATCCAATACATTGCTTTTCTTCTTCTTAACCAGATCCAGTGCACTGTCTGCAATGCCTTTTAAATGATCACGCATGGTTTTATTGGTGCCGCTTCTGTACCAATATGCTGCATACAAAATTTCAGGTGGTACACTGTGTTCCATTTGCAACAAGCCACAAGCATTCTCATCGATCTGAGGATTACAACGCACCAGCGAACAATTTATCTTACGGTGCGATGGCATTTCTTTTCCCGGCTTTACAAACGAACCTTGTAGATATTGAGGACCTAAACTAATAACAGGAGTTAATGAAGCTGAGCCGCAAACCCTGCAGGTTGTTCTTTTTCGGATGTGCATATATTTTATTAGGATTTTTTTGAAACGATCAAATCTAAGAAACGGGCATCGATGGCATCAATACATTTATTTCTTTCTAAATTTAACACTGCCAGCATTTTTACTAAATTATCTTTTTCGCTCACCGGTATATTTTCTATATCATAGCCTTTTTCCACTTCGTGCCAAAGGCGACAGTTAACATCAGCCAATTGAAAAAACAATGCACCGATATCCCCAACAACTTCCTTCGTTTCATTGCCTTCTTTTTTAAAAACCTTGTTGGCAGCAAAGGTTAATTTTTCAGGCGGAATATTACCAACAACTGCATCAGCCACATATGTATCAATTTCTTCCTGCAACTGAGTTGCCTGTTTATTCAAACTTTCCAAACGCTTTTCATCATCGGTATGATATTGCTTTAGCTTTACAATTGTTAGCTTATCGCATAACATACCCAAAGTTTCTGCCATAGTGTTGTTTTAATCAGTTGCGAATTTATGCTTTTAATAGTATTTATTTGAATAAAACCTCACTTGTCGTTGCTTGATTTTGCAAGGCTTTAAGCTTGTTTAAAAATAGATCAACCGCTTCTCTCATGGAGTTGTTTAGCTGAAATTTTATATTAACCGTGTAATATTTTGCAAGATCATAAGCAGCAAACGGGTTTTGCTGTACGATCTTTTCTATATCATTTAAGCCACGACGATTTGCTTCATTAAAATGATCAATAAATTCCAGGGGAATTGGTTTATTACTTACCCATGCTGCAAATACAAACGGCAAGCCCGTGTATTGCTTCCATGCTTCACCGAGGTCATATACATATTTTGATGCCTGCCTCCGCTCAAGTGCCCTGTCTCCAATAATAACGGCAGCCGTGGTATCTTTTATTTGAGAACTGAAATCTGTATTGGTATTAATTATTTCAGGAGCTATTTTCCAATATTCCTGCATTAGTACTTTTGCTAATACTACCGATGTTCTGCTTTGGTAATCCAGCAAAACTGTTTTGATCTCTTCCAGTGGAACTTCGCTGAATAAACATACGCTGGCAACTTCTCCATCGCAGGCAATTCCATAATCTGAAACGATATGAAATTCTTTCATTTCAGGAAGAATAGCAACCGGCACCAATCCTATATCAATCTCATCCTTTAATAAAGCCGATGCAATTTTTGCAGGATAATCAAACACCAGTTCCATTTCATCCTTCATCATTCCCTGTTCAAAGCCGTATATCAGAGGTTTTGTATTGAGATAGCTAACCGCCCCCACTCTTATTTTTCTTTCCAATTCCTTTGGTTTAATTTCGCCGCAAATCTACTGCATCATTATGGATTTAACTCAACTTACTGCTATTTCACCCATCGACGGACGTTACAGGAAACAAATTGCCCATTTAGACGAATATTTTAGCGAGTTTGCCCTGATAAAATACAGAACGATCGTTGAGGTTGAATACTTTTTATTTCTTGCTGAGAAAAAGTTTTTTAAGGTGTCAAGCACGGACAAAAAACAATTGTTATCAATTGCAGAAAATTTTTCCATTGCTGATGCAACAAAGATCAAGGAAACAGAAAAGATCACTAACCACGACGTTAAAGCGGTGGAATATTTCATAAAATCCAAACTGGATGATTTTAAATTATCGCATTTAAAAGAATGGATACATTTTGGATTGACATCGCAGGATGTTAACAATACGGCCATTCCATTGCTTTGGAAACACGCTGTTGAGAATGATTATTTACCATCAATTATAAATCTACAATCTGCCATTTATAATTTGTCTGTACAATGGAAGGATATTCCAATGCTTGCCAGAACACATGGACAGCCTGCTTCTCCTACTAAATTAGGTAAAGAGCTAATGGTATTTGTAGAGCGTTTGGAAAACCAGATCCAATTGTTCAGTTACATTCCATTCACTGCAAAATTCGGCGGCGCTACCGGAAATTTCAATGCTCACAGTGTAGCCTACCCTAAATATAACTGGGTAAAATTTGCCAACGAATTTTGTGAGAATAAACTAGGCTTGCAGCGCCAGCAATACACTACACAAATTGAACATTACGACACCTTGGCGGCGCATTTTGATGCCATTAAACGTATCAATACCATTTTGATCGATCTTAGCCGCGATATCTGGACATACATCAGCATGGATTATTTTAAACAAAAAACCAAAAAAGGTGAAGTAGGTTCATCTGCCATGCCGCATAAAGTAAACCCTATTGATTTTGAAAATGCAGAAGGTAACCTGGGTATTGCAAACGCTTTACTGGAGCATCTTTCTGCAAAATTGCCTATCTCCCGTTTACAAAGAGACCTAACCGATTCTACTGTTTTAAGAAATATTGGTGTACCGGCTGCACATACTTTAATTGCCGTAAAATCTTTTGAAAAAGGATTGGAAAAACTGGTGTTAAATGAAGCAAAACTGAAAGCCGACCTGGAAGATAATTGGGCTGTTGTAGCAGAAGCCATTCAAACTATTTTAAGAAGAGAAAACTACCCACAACCTTACGAAGCATTGAAAGATCTTACAAGAGGAAAATCTGCAATTGACAAGAAAGCCATCCATCAATTTATCAGCAAATTAAAAGTGCCTGCAAAGATCAAAGAAGAATTAAAAAAGATAACACCGCACAGCTATACAGGTGTGTAAAAATACCTATCTTCATCTGGCAAAACCAACTGTACACCTGAATTTTGCCCTTACATGAAAAAAATTATTTTCTTCCTTTTATTATTGATAAGCAGCCACGCTTATTCACAGGTAAATTTAACGCAAGGATTAGTAGGATACTTCCCTTTTAATGGCAATGCCAATGATGCCAGTGGCAATAATGTTAATGGAGTAGTTAATAATGCTACACTTACTACGGATAGAACCGGGCAAGCTAATGGGGCTTATTATTTTAATGGCACCAGTTCGTCTATAGAACTTCCTTTTTCCAACTTATACAATTTTGCACCATCGGGAAGTTTTTCTATTTCTGTTTGGGTACAACCTGACTTAAATAATTCATGGCCGGCACAAGCTATTGTTGTTAAAGCGCCATACAAGCCAAATTTTATAAATTCTGACTGGAACTATGGGATTTATAGTTATAACTATAAAATGATGACCGGATATGCCAATACTAATTTTTTAATTGGCACCACTACTTTCGCAACACAACAATGTTGGTACAATTTAATTGTTACTTACAATAATGGCAAATGGGCTATTTATGTAAACGGGAACTTAGAGAATTCAGACAACTCACAAACCCACTATATTCTTCAAGATAATAGTTCTATGATCGATTTTGGCAAAAAAGGAGAAGCTAATGGAGACTATTATCAAGGTAAGATGGATGATGTGAGAATTTATAACAGAGTATTGAATTCGCAGGAAATTACAGCGATAAGCCAGGATCGTCCGTGTATTCTTCAATGTATTCCTACAAATGCTATAAATATTTCTTCTGGATACAGTTTTACAACCAATGCTTCCATTGCAGTAGGACAAAGAGATAGTAGCTGGACTATTGTCAGCATGTCGAGTGATATGCAAAACGCTCTTAGTTATAATAATGAAACGAATGGAGTTCCAACTCCACCACCCGGAACCCCTAATTCATTGCCTGCTAATTTAGGGGATGCTTCTTTTGTAATACCTAGCTATCCCGGGATGCCGGCAGGCGTAAATTTGATAAGTTGTTTTCCTTATAATCTTATTTACACCCTAAAATCTGGTGTAACAAATTATACCAATTGCACAACAACCATAAGAAAGCAATTCTTTATTAATAGTTCAACTTCCACACAAGTAAATTTTAATTTTTCTATTACATGTGATGATGCAATAAGTAAAGTAATTATTGATGCCGGCACGCCCAATGCAATCACATTACTCAATGCGGTTACGAATAGCATTTCACCTGCTGTAACAATTACTAGTACACAAAGTTTGTCACCCGGAACACATACTATAGATATTCAGTGTAACAACCTGGAAAGTGCAACCGGAGGCTATTATACTACCATTAACGGATCCCAATACCAATGGAATCCTTTTGCAATAGGAGTTTCCGGTTCTATCACTTCTACAAACAATGTTTTGCAGAATAAGCCTTGTTGTACTCCTACTTCTGTGACTATAGATACAACCATTTGCCCGGGTCAGAGTTTTTTAACCCATACAACAACCGGTACATATAAAGACACTATTACTAATGTTGCAGGATGTGATAGCATTATAACTACAAATCTTACTATCAAAAGTAATTGCAATTGTCCTGCAATTAATTCAATAAATATTACTACCGGCTACAACGCTACTACAAACTCAATAATTCCCGCCGGACAAAGAGATAGCAGTTGGATCGTTACTGCTATCTCTAACGACATGAAAAACTCGTTTAGCAATACCAATACTCCTTCTAATTTTGTTCCGCCTTCCGGAGTAAGTGCAAGCCCTGCTGCAATAGGAACAAGCCCTTATGTAATTAAAACCTATCCATCACCCTGGATACAAACAGATACCTACCTGAGCTGTTTTCCATTTAATACAATATATACACCCAAAACACAGGTAGATAATTTTACTAACTGTACTGTAACAATTCAAAGAACCTTTTTTATCAACAGCGCTACCAGTGAGAATGTAAATTTTAATTTTCATGTATCTGTAGATAATGCTGCCCAGTCTGTTATAATAGATGCAGGCACTCCTAATGCAATAACATTATACACTTATTCAGGCACCTTAGGAACTTTAATTCCTCCGGTACAGATAACAACTTCTAAAGTGCTTGCACCGGGAAATCATACCTTGACAATAACTGCGGCAAATTTTGAAGAAGCAAACGGGATATACTATACACTTCCGTCAAATGGTACACAAGGACAGGTTAATCCTTTTGGAATTGCTGTTAATGGTACAATAACTTCTACTAATAATGTTTTACAAAATAAAACTTGTTGTATTACAACTTCCAGTACCATTGATACTACTATCTGCCAGGGAAAAAGCTTTTTAAATCATATAATAACAGGTACGTATAATGATACGCTTACCAATTCCGGAGGTTGCGATAGCATTGTAACTACTCATCTTACAGTAACGCCGCAAAACATTGGCTTTACTGCGCCCGATACTGTTTGTATCAATAGTCCTATCAACATTGTCAATACATCCACCTGCACATCCAGTTATTTCTGGAGCTTTTGCTCGGCAAATATTAATTCTACTCCTGATGCTGTTAACCTGGGTAATCCCGGGAATTATTTAAGCGGTTCTGTATTTTCTGATTATGTGAAAGATGATCTTGGAAACTATCATCTTTTTATAAATAATTATTCTACAGGTAACCTGGTACGATGGGATTTTGGGAATAATATGCTTAACACTCCTACTGCTACTAACCTTGGAAATTTTGGCGGAAAATTATTACCCGGCGGTACAGAAGGCATACAGGTTGTTTACAACGAAAATAAATGGTATGCATTTGTTATGGTGGGTATTAAAGGAAATGCCCCGACAGCACATATTATAAAAATAGAATTTGGCGCTTCTATCACCAACGCATCTCCGGTAGCTACAGATTGGGGTAACATTGGTAGTCTTTCTTATCCGCATGATATATACATGTTTCAACAAAGTGGTAATTGGTATGGATTGGTTGTTAATAAAGGAAGCAGCACGATCACGCTGTTTAATTTTACCGGCAGCTTTTCCAATACTCCAACGGCAACTAATTTGGGTAACATCGGCAATCTTGATAATCCTACAGGTATTTATGCCATTTATGATGGCGGTAATTGGTACGCATATGTTGTAAACAGTTACCAGGATGACCCTACCAATCCTAATTATGGAACGATAACAAGACTCAACTTTGGCAATTCATTATTAAATACACCTACAGCAGTTAACTTAGGTAATATCGGCGGGTTATTGAATAATCCGAGAGACATATACATTGTAAAAGTTTGTGGTAACGATGTTGGTTTTGTTGTAAATGAAAATTTAAGCGATGTGGTTAAGCTCGATTTTCATAACAACCTTACAAGTGTTCCAACGGGTTCTTCATTAGGTAATATAGGGCAACTAAACGGACCTCATTCCATATCAAAGTTCTTTAGAGTAGGCAGCGATCTATATAGTTTTGTGACCAACCTTGGCAATAGTATTACAAGACTTCGTTTTGCAGGTTGCACAGGAGTTTCTATTCCAAGCTCTACAGCATATACACCACCAACATTTAGCTATTCCTCTGCAGGTACTTATACCATCAATTTGGTTACAGATGATAGTTTGCCAACTCAATCATCTTATTGCAAACAAATAGTTGTATTAGATGGACCATCTGCTGATTTTTCATTTAACCAGGATGTTTGTAACCCAAAGAACGTAACCTTTACCGGTACTATTTCTTCTCCTTATACAAGTTATAAATGGGATTTTGGAAATAACACTACAAATACCAGTACGTTAACACCTAATGTAACCTATTCAAATTTGGGAACCTACACTGTCCAGTTCAGTGCCATAAATACAAAAGGCTGTACAGATACAGCAACTAAAAAGATACCCATTGTAGTTACATCAGCAGATATCATTACAACCAAAGACACAACGATATGTTTTGGCAGCACCAAAAAATTACAGTCGAAACCTGCGTTGGAATATTGTTGGTCTCCCTCAATTTATTTAGATAATACAGCCACTGCAACACCTGTAACATCTACACCTAAAACAATAACCTATTACCTTACCTCAAAAATTCAAGGTACTAATCTTATTACCAATGGAGATTTTAATAATGGGAATACAGGTTTTACCTCTGCTTATACCTATACAAATAACAATACTACTGCAGCACAATATTTCATTGGCACAAATCCAAAAAGCTGGAATCCGGGCATGTCTTCCTGTAGCGATCATACGGGAGCATCAGGCAACGGCAATATGATGTTAGTAAATGGATCTTCTACTCCTAACGTAAACGTATGGAAGCAAATTATTAATGTAACGCCCAATACTAATTATGCGTTTTCTGCCTGGGGCCAAAATCTAACGGTTAATGATCCTACAACATCATCTCTTCAATTTTCTATTAATGATAATTTGATAGGGAACGTATTCAAAACAAATTTCAACACTTGTGTATGGGAAAATTTTTATGCAATTTGGAATTCAGGCAATAATACCACTGCTACTATTTCATTAGTAAATAACACACTAACATTCGGAGGAAATGATTTTGCATTAGATGATATATCTTTTGCACCCTTGCAGATACAACAAGACAGCGTTATAATAACAGTTGACACCCCTGCTATTAAAACAAGTAACGATACTACTATTTGCGCAGGAAGTAATGTTCAATTAGCAACAACCGGGGCAACAAGCTATAAGTGGAATCCAACTACGGCATTATCCAATCCTAATATAGGCAATCCTGTTGCTGCACCGACAGACAGTACACAGTATATTGTTACAGGAACTAACAGTTACGGATGTACTGCCAATGATACGGTTACGATCTTAATTAAACCTAAATTAACCATTACCAAATCGCCGGATGTTACTATTTGTAAAAATACCACTACACAATTAAACGTATCCGGCGGAACAAGTTATCAATGGCAACCTGCCAATACATTAAGTGATCCTGCTATTTCAAATCCTGTAGCATCTCCAACCGCAACGACCATATATACAGTAACCGTTTCAAACCCCGGTACTTGCGCTAATGTTGATTCAATAAAAGTTATCGTTGATACTATTTTTAATTTTGATTTTTCATATATACAGGACGTCTGCAATCCGCTGTCTGTACAATTTTCTGCAGCGGGTACCAATACTCAAAATCCTGTTTTCTTATTTGGGGATGGAGATTCTATCACGAATAATTTACAGCCGACACATGTATATACTTTATCGGGAACGTATACTGTAAAATTCAGTGTCAGCAACGCCAATGGCTGCAGGGATACTATTACAAAAATCATTACGATAGGCGTTATAAAGGCTGATGTGATAACAACCCAGGATACGACTATTTGTTTTGGCGCCAGCAAACAGCTGCAGTCAAAACCGGGGCTGGAATATTGCTGGACACCTTCTACTTATTTGGATAATGCTTCTCTGGCTGCGCCAACCACTTCTACTCCCAGAAAAATAACCTATTACCTGAACTCTAAAACACCCGGAAAGAACCTTATTACCAATGGAGATTTTACTGCCGGAAATACGGGCTTCACTTCTCAATATAATTTTGCCAATCCAAATCAAACAGAAGGGCAATATTTTATCAGTGCTAATCCAAAAGCATGGAATGGTGGACTAGGTACTTGTAATGATCATACTACCGCAACAGGCAATATGATGCTGGTAAACGGTTCCCCTACAATTGATGCGATCATATGGTCGGAAACTATTCTTGTATCTCCTAATACCAATTATGCTTTTGCTGCATGGATACAATCCTTGTCATTAGCAAATCCTGCGCAACTTAAATTTTCGATCAATGGAATTGTTTTAGGTAATACGATTATAGCTCCCACCGGAACATGTACCTGGCAGCAATTTTATTCAAGCTGGAACTCAGGTAATAACTCCACTGCAGTGATCTCTATTGTAAATAAGAACACTATTAAAGCAGGCAACGATTTTGCATTGGATGACATCTCTTTTTCACCTGTCGAAATTCAACAGGACAGTGTTGTTATCAACGTTGATACAGCAGTTATTAAAACAAGTGCCAATGCTTCGATCTGTTCAGGTAAATCCTCTTCATTGAGCACCAGCGGTGCAGCCTCTTATCAATGGTCTCCTGTAACCGGGCTTTCCAATGCTTCCATCGGCAATCCTGTGGCAAGCCCTGCCAATACAACCAAATATATTGTTACAGGCATTACCGTTGATGGATGTATTGCAAAGGATTCTGTTGTAATTACCGTACTGCCAAAACCTACCATCACCAAATCGCAGAATACTGCTATTTGCAAAAACACTACAACGCAATTGAGTGTAAGCGGCGGCGTTAGTTATCAATGGCAACCCGGCAGTACGCTTAACAATCCTACAAGCGCTACTCCTATTGCATCGCCAACAAACAATACCACTTATTATGTGTTGGTTACTGATGTAAACAATTGTACCAATACCGATTCTGTACAAATTTCAATACGCCCTGATCCTGTATTTACTGTTTCTCCCAATCAAACAGTTTGCACATCTATTCCTGTACAATTAAATGCAAACGGTGGAGATATTTATTTATGGAGCCCGGCAAATTTGGTAAGCGACCCTTCAATAGCAAATCCTGTTACTACTCCTGTACAAAGTAAAACGACCTACACAGTTACCATCAAGGAATCAACTTGCAATAATTCAACCACTCTTTCTACCACTATTACCTTAGCACCGCCATTAACTATTGTTGCATCCAAATCAAACGACCTGGATTGCAGTAATGGCTATTGCACATTAACTGCTTCGGGTGCTAATTATTATGTATGGTCACCCGGCGATGCGTTGAATGACTCTACCTCAAGCCATCCTATAGCCTCTCCATTAAGCACACAACAATATATTGTTAAAGGCAAAAGCGTGGATGGTTGTATTGGTTCAGATACGATAACCATTTTTGTGAACTACCTGGATAAATCAGGATATTACATGCCAAATGCGTTTACACCTAACCGTGATGGGCTAAATGATTGCTTTGGCATTAAGTACTGGGGGCGAATTGATAAACTGGATTTTTCGATCTATGACCGTTGGGGCAACCAGGTGTTTCATACCAATAATCCTGATGATTGCTGGAATGGTTTGTACGCAGGAGTACCTGCTAACGCAGGGAATTATGTGTACTATATTGTAGCACAAACAGCCTGCGGAAATATAAACAGGAAAGGGAATGTGGTTTTACTACGATAATGCATTTACACTTCAATTAAAAGTTAATAGTAGTATTGATGTTGCAATGAGTGACACAACGCTGCTTAATAGCAATACCAAAACCAGTTATAAAGAAAAATTAATTGGTATCATTATTGCGCTGAAATGAGCCGAAGAATGAAAAAGCTTATCCCGGTATTTTTGGTTTTAGTGAATTACAATCTCTTAATGGCTCAAAGTCAATATGATAATTGGCATTTTGGGATCAATACTTCCATCAATTTTTCAGGAGGCTTTCCGGCAGTACACAACACATCGGCTATTAATAGCGGCTACGCTGCTGCCAGTATCAGCGATACCCTGGGCAATCTTTTATTTTATACTAATAGTGATACTGTTTGGGCAAAAGATAATTCCATTATGCCCAACGGTACGGGCCTTTTTAGCGACAGAACTATCCCACAAGATGTATTGATCGTACCGCTTCCCGATTCGGCTTCTGTTTATTATGTGTTTACCATTGGCAGTTCCCCAAACCCCGGTAAAAAAGCATTGTATTATTCTATTGTGGATATGCAACAAAATAATGGGTTGGGAGATGTCATTCAAAAAAATACATTACTGGATGATGATGTAACCAATAAATTAACCGCTGTTCGCAATTACAATCAAAAAGATTTTTGGGTGATCGATAAAAATATGACTGCCGGCAGATTTAAATCTTACGCTGTTACAAAAAGCGGCTTGAATATACAACCGGTAATATCTGCAGCAGGTGTGCCCATTCGCAATGGTGATTACTCCGGCTCTATCAAAGCATCGAATAATAGTTGTTGGCTGGCTTCCACTACACAGGGGCTTTTTGGTAACTCGGCTGTTGTTGAAATTTTTCATTTCAGCAGTACATCGGGGATTGTGCAGGAAGGTATCAGCACCGCTTCTATTAAACATCCTTATGGACTTGAGTTTTCGCCGGATAATAAAAAGTTGTATGTAGGAGAAAACAGTGTAGCGCCTGTTCATCAATTTAATTTGAACCATCAGGATCTGAATGATGTG
This sequence comes from Ferruginibacter albus, assembly GCF_020042285.1. Lineage (NCBI taxonomy): Bacteria > Pseudomonadati > Bacteroidota > Chitinophagia > Chitinophagales > Chitinophagaceae > Ferruginibacter > Ferruginibacter albus. The sequence goes on along the minus strand of NZ_CP083388.1, from coordinate 1,208,555 downwards.
ATCGCATCACAAATTCAGGTATCAGAATATTATCCTGCTACGTATACATTTCAACTGGCACCTGATGGAAGAATATATTTTACTACAGATGATACCTTGTCTTTAGGAAGAATAAGTTCACCAAATAATTATAGCTGGTACTGCAATGTAGATACCGGTATAGTAAAAGGTTTAAATTACAGCACGTCTTCTTTGCCTAATAATTTTAATCTTACTTATAAAAACTCACTGAGCTGCGATGAAACCTATAGTGATTGCATTGACCCCCTTGATGCTTACATGCCCACTGCGTTTACCCCTAACGGTGATGGTTTAAATGATTGTTTTGGCTTTAGCCGCAAACTAAAGGACAGCCTGCCTTTTATGGACCTGGCAATTTTTGACAGATGGGGTGATAGAGTGTTCTACACTACTGATCGTTTTGGTTGTTGGGATGGTACTTACAAAGGCAAGCCTGCCGACCAGGCCAACTATGTTTATATACTTCGTGCAAGAACCAATTGCGGGTATGCTATAAAAAAGAGTTATGTTGTATTAATAAGATAATTGTACAGTTGAGAACAAATCAATTGGGATTTATTTATGTATCTCACTCGTAAAGTGAAACTCGATATCAGGATTATTCTGGCGTTCTGTGTTCAGGAACCATTCGCTTTGTGCCAGGTAAACCAGGTGACCGTCTTTATCCTCCGCTATGTTTGATTGTTTAAAACGAATAAAATCCTGCAATTTTTTTGGATCTTTACTGGTGATCCAGCAAGCTTTATAAAAAGGTAAGCTATTCATTTGTACCGATGCACTATACTCCTGTAACAAGCGGTACTGAATAACTTCAAACTGTAGTTCACCTACACAACCAATAATTTTTTTGTTACCGCCAAACTGTGTAAACAATTGAGCTACTCCTTCATCTGTTAGCTGCATTAAGCCTTTCTCCAATTGTTTTGTTTTCATTGGATCTTTATTCACCACTTCTTTAAATATCTCAGGACTAAAGCTTGGTATGCCGGTGAAATAAAATTTTTCACCTTCTGTCAATGTATCGCCAATTTTAAAATTACCAGTATCAAACAAACCCACTACATCGCCGGGATATGCTTCTTCAATTACATCTTTTTGTCGAGCTAAAAAGCTATAGGGATTGCTGAAACGAAACTCCCTGTCTAACCGAACATGCTCATAATATTTATTGCGTTCAAAACGTCCGCTGCATACACGTAAAAAGGCAATCCTATCTCTATGCTTAGGATCAAGATTAGCATGAATTTTAAAAATAAAGCCGCTGAATTTATCTTCTTCAGGTTTAATATCTCTTGTTGTTGTATGGCGCGGGCGTGGTGTGGGAGCTATACGTATAAAGGCATCCAACATTTCTTTTACACCAAAATTGTTTACGGCACTTCCAAAAAATACGGGTGCTGTTTTACCAATCAAATAATCGTTCACGTTTAATTCACCGTACACACCGTCAATAAGCTCCACATCTTCCCGCAATATGTTTGCATCTGTCTCCCCTATCTTGGTATTCAAAATCTCATCGCTGAGATCTTTTATCTCCACTACATCTTCATCATTGGCTTTGGTACCGGCTGTAAACAACACTAAGCTTTTATTATGCAGGTCATAAACTCCTTTAAAATCTTTACCGCTGTTAATCGGCACCGTCATTGGATGTAGTTGGATCTTTAATTCGTTCTCAATTTCTTCCAACAGATCAAAACGGTTTTTACCATCTCTGTCCATCTTATTAATGAAGACGATCACCGGTGTTTTACGCATGGAAATTACTTCCATTAATCTTCTTGTTTGCGGCTCTACCCCATTCACACTATCAATTACTAATATTACGCTATCCACAGCAGTTAATGTACGATAAGTATCTTCTGCAAAGTCTTTGTGCCCCGGTGTATCCAACAGGTTTATTAAATGATCCTTGTATTCAAACGTCATCACACTGGTGGCAACGCTGATACCACGCTGGCGCTCTATTTCCATAAAATCGGAAGTAGCATGCTTTTTTATTTTATTGCTCTTTACTGCGCCCGCTGTTTGTATAGCACCACCAAATAACAGGAACTTTTCCGTTAAGGTGGTTTTACCCGCATCCGGGTGAGAAATGATAGCGAATGTTTTACGTCTGTTTATTTCGTTGATATACTTCATTGTGAATAGTGAATGGTCTATAGTGAAAACATATGGCTTTCCCTATGCTAAAAGCGGCGCAAAGATATTGAAGTTGGATGAATAGAAATATGCCGTACAAGGGAGTGACACAACAATGTTTAATAATAGTACAATTGTTGGTTACATAAAGAAAACAAATCGTTCGCCTGATATTAAATAACGCCTAATTTTGATACGTGAACAAATCACTGAACATAATGCGCAGCTCGCTGAGATTGACTTTTCAGGAGCTGAAAGTCAATAAGCTTAGAACAGTGTTAAGCCTTATTGGTGTTGCGTTTGGGATATTTTGTATTGTGGGTGTTCTGGCAACGGTAAATAGTTTTGAAGTGAACCTTCAAAATGAAATAAAGAGCCTGGGGAGCAATACCATTTTTATTGACCGGTGGGATTATAGTGGCGGACCGGATAAACCGATGTGGAAATACCGGGCAAGACCGGTAATGAAATATGAAGAAGCATCGCTGATAATGAAACGAACACAATTATTGGATGCGGCCAGTTTTGTAGTGAGAGATGCGGAGAATGTTTCATATGGTGATAATGTGGTTCAAAATTCTTCTGTGTATGGTGTCACTGAATCGCAATCTATCATTCAGCCTATGCGTTTTGAAAGTGGTAGATATATTTCCGATGTTGAATTCAATAGCGGCAGTGCAGTTGCTTTAATTGGTTTTGATAATGCTGAAAAACTCTTTGGCATTGCATCCCGTGCGTTAGGAAAAGAAATTGAAATGAAAGGAAAGAAGATAACCATTGTAGGAGTTTTTATAAAAGAAGGAAAAAATTTCGTAGGCTGGGATTATGACAATTGCGTAATGATTCCTTATAATCTTTGTAAGCAATTGATCGATGTTGATAATTCCAACCCGGTAATTATCGCCAAAGGAAAAGAGGGTGTTGCGACCACTGCTGTGCAAGCTGAATTGGAAGGCGTGATGCGGCAGATAAGAAGATTAAGTCCTACGACTGAAGACAATTTTACGTTAAACAGCGTAGAAGCTTTCAGCAAAGCAGTTACAGGGTTATTCGGAATAGTTGACCTGGTGGGAGCATTGATCGGCGTAATTAGTTTGATCGTAGGAATGTTTGGCATTGCCAATATTATGTTTGTTACAGTAAAAGAACGTACTCCTGTTATTGGATTGAAAAAAGCCATCGGTGCCAAAAGCAGAAGCATTTTGTTTGAATTTTTAATGGAAGCCGCTATTCTTTGCCTGCTGGGTGGTTTTATAGGTTTGATCTTTGTTTATATATTAACCCTGGTTTTATCCGGACCGCTGAACTTTCCTGTTTTCATTTCAGTTCCGTTATTAATAGCTACGGTCATTCTTTGTATTGTAGTAGGAATACTAGCAGGTATATTCCCTGCATCCAGGGCAGCCAAGTTAGACCCTGTGGTGGCTATACGTTCCTAAATTCCAAATTATAAATAACAAATTACAGGTTACCTTTGCGAACCCTAAATCCAATTTGGAATTTAAAATTTAAAAAATTGTCTGTTATTCTTGCGATAGAATCAAGCTGTGATGAAACATCTGCTGCAATTTGCAGGGATGGGAAAATAATATCCAATCATATTGCCAATCAAACCGTACATGAAAAATATGGAGGAGTAGTACCGGAACTGGCCAGCAGAGCACATTTGCAGAATATTGTTCCTGTAGTGGATGCTGCTTTAAAAACAGCACAGACAGATCTATCGGAAATTGATGCCATTGCTTTCACGCAAGCACCCGGCTTAATTGGCTCCTTATTAGTTGGAACACAGTTTGCCAAATCATTATCGCTGGCGTTAAATAAACCGTTGATCGCTGTGCATCATATGCAGGCGCATGTGTTGGCCAATTTGATCCCGGATGATAAACCAGCTTTCCCTTTTTTATGTTTAACGGTTAGCGGTGGTCACACTCAAATTGTTTTATGCCAATCACCTTTACAAATGAAAGTATTAGGTGAAACAATTGATGATGCTGCCGGAGAGGCTTTTGATAAGAGTGCCAAATTATTAGGACTTCCCTATCCCGGTGGTCCATTGATTGACAAGTATGCTGCATCAGGCAATCCAAATAAGTATCAATTTCCCGAACCGCAAATACCGGGATTGAATTTTAGTTTCAGCGGATTAAAAACTTCTATTCTTTATTTTTTACAAAATGCCGGAAAGAGTCTGGCATATAAAGAAGAATTCATTGCAAGTGAAGAAGAGAAGAAAAAATTTATTGCTGAGAACCTTGATGATATTTGCGCTTCTATACAATGGAGAATTATTTCCATCTTATTAAATAAATTAAAAAAAGCTGCAAAGGAAACCGGTGTTAGCAATTTATGTATTGCCGGTGGTGTTAGCGCCAACAGCGGGCTGCGTAAGGCTTTTGCAGAAATGGGAATAGCCAATAACTGGAAAACATTTATTCCTGCTTTTCAATATTGTACAGACAATGCAGGAATGATCGCTATTACAGCATACTATAAATTATTGGCCGGTGAGTTTGTGGATTTGAATATAAGCCCTACTGCAAGAGCAGAATGGTGATTATCTCAACAAAACAATATTTCCTTTTCTTACAAACACAGTTCCGTCTTCGCAAGTAAATTTTAAGTAATAAACATAGCTGCCTGTTTCTGCAGGTTGGTTATTATATCTTCCATCCCAGCATATGGAAGGGTTTTGTGATTCAAATACTTTATTGCCCCAACGGTTATAGATCATTAAATAATAATTGCGGTAAGCAATATTTGTAATGCCTAATATCCTGAAATAATCATTGCTGCCATCGCCATTTGGCGTGAATGCTGTGGGTATATAAATAATAGTGTTCGTACAATTATGAATGATGGTATCATTTATTACCTGCACAAAGAAAGAATCAATATTACTACAATTGTTAACATCAGTTACTGTTACTCTGTACCAGGATGGAACATCTACAATACTTGTAGGATTCCGGGCAGTTGTATTGCTTATTGAATTATCTGCACTCCATGCATACGTAATAAAATTTGAAGGTGTAACATCCAAATGAATGATATCTCCTTTTATAACAGAATATTTGTCTGCTTTTGCATCTAAGGAAATAGTACTAACGATTAAGTTTAAGGTTGCAATACTATCGCAGGTATTTGTTGTCAAGGTGTCTTTGTATATACCTTGAGCAGTTAGTGTCCTGTTGCCGAATTTGTAAGATTGTCCCGGACAAATGGTTACGGTTTGATTGTTCTGCTTGTAATCGTTCACTTTTAAATTAAGTACAACAATACTATCGCAGGTTGATGTTGGAATGGTATCACGATATATTCCTGCTTGTGAAAGAACATTACCTGCGAACAAATATGTTTGTCCTTTGCAAATAGAAGCAACACTGCTATCCCTCTTTAAATTATTTATAGTAAGATTTAAAACTGAAATGCTATCGCAGGCAAATGTTGGAATGGTATCACGGTAAATGCCTGATTGCGTTAATACTTTATTACCGAATGTATAAGAGGCACAGGTAGTAATAATATTGCTATCTCTCTTAATAGTATTTATGGTAAGATTTAAAATTGAAATACTATCACAAGTAGATGTTGGAATAGTATCCCTATAGATACCGGACTGTGTTAGTGTTTTATTACCAAATGCATAAGAGCCGCAAGCAGCAATATTATTACTATCTCTTTTTATAGTATTTACGGTAAGATTTAAAATCGAAATGCTATCACAAGCGGATGTTGGGATTGTATCTCTGTATACCCCGCTTTGTGTTAATGTATGAATGCCAAACGTATAAATTTGTCCTTCGCAAATAGATTGATTGGTTGAATCCATTTTAAAGCCACCAACAGTAAGATTTAATGTTCGGATACTATCACAGCCTAAATAATTCGTTAGCGTATCAACATAAGCTCCTGTAGCATTATGACCTAAATAAGTACCTGTGCAAATAGTGGTATCAATCGTTCCGAAAGTTGGATTATCACAATTATTAGCTAATGGAGCGTTGATCGTTTTATCCCAATAAATGGTGGGGTCTAATGTAATGTCTTTATGATTAGGGGTTATATCATGTGCAACTGCACCGGCAGCCTCGTTAAAATGATAATATGCTACTAATCCTGACTCATTGCCGGTTAAACATTGATTGTAATTAGCGGCGATCTCTGCGGCTGATCTTGGATAATTCCAGATACGTATCTCATCCATTTTACCATCAAAAGCACTATCACCCTGAACAGGTTGCGTTCCTATTCGTGTTGCAATATTTCTTGAAAAAGGCAATTGCGTATTTGTTTTAGTATCTACTAATTGTCCGTTCAGATAAAGCTTAGTATTATGATTGGCATAATCCATTACACCTGCAACATGATACCAAGTATTAGGTATAAAGCCTCCCGGCGGAACATAGTAACAAGGGTTATAATCACGTGCACCACATTGCCCCGGACCATCCACGCCAAACCCAATCGAGTTTCTTGGGTATGTTGCCCAACCAAAAGCCAATACAATATCTTCACAAAAAACACCATCTTCACTCATTAATAATGATTGCCCGACGTGACTGGTATTATCTGTATTGTTATACCAACTGCTGTTAAACCAGCATTCCCATGTAAATCCATTGGAAGAATAATAATCCGTTTCAGGGCCAGGCAACAATCCTTCATCTGTACCATGCAGATCAATAGCACCTATACAAGACCCACCGCTCGTACAATTAGTTACTGTAAGATTTAATATAGTGATGCTATCACATCCGTTTATAGTAACAGTATCTCTATAAATACCTGTTTGATTAAGTGTTTTGTTTCCAAATAAAAAGCTTTGATCTGAACAAATGGATTGATTGATCGAATCTCTTTTAAAATTATTAATAACAAGATTTAATACAGCGATACTATCGCAACCGTTTGCACTTAACGTATCCCTGTAAATACCTGTTTGGTTATAAGTTTTTGTACCGAACGTATAACTTTCTCCCTGGCAAATTGCTTGATTGATCGAATCTCTTTTAGGCGGATTAATAGTCAACCGAATTACCTGGTAAGCACTATCACAACCATTTACACTGTTTATAATTCCTAAAATATAATCACCGGCAGTATCATGTCCTAAAACAGATTGTCCCTGGCATACCGATATAGGAATGATCATACTATCAAGCGGTTTAGCCGCAACAATTACGTTGATCGAGTCTTCTATGAATGAACAAGCAGAAGCTCCATCACTTACAATAACTCTGTACCAATTACTTGAATCGGGTATATTGTCTGTAAACGTAGTAACATTGCTGTTTGGATAAACAACCCAGCTACCATTTACTTTCTTATACCATTCATATACAGGATTGGCATACCCGCTACCGATAGCAGCTGTTACGGTTGCCTTTTTAGGGCAGGTACCTGAGGTAGAAGTTAAATTTAATGTTGGTCCGCAAACACTGAATTCCAGATCGTCAAAAGCAAAATCATTATAACCGGAAGATGTAAAGGAAATACTTAAATTGAGAGAGGTATTATTCCCCGAATTGAATGTAAAACCGTTTTGTACCCATGTTGGCGTAGATTGTACAGGCATAGGCGTACTGCTTGTTAACTGCCCTACTACATTGCCTAACGTATCTTTTACATTAAATACAAAAGTGGGTAAGGACGGATATCTTGGTTGATCCATATTCATTGCCCACGATGAAAACGTATAAGTAGTATTTGGACAAAGATTATTTACTCTCGTGGAATAAAAAGTAGGATTACCGCCATCTATTACCAAAAAATAACCGCCACTATCATTAGGTGTATGATCTTGCGGAACCGTAAGCCAATTAGGATAATTATTAAACAGGTTGGTTATATAATAACTTCCACCACCAACCCCATGGTTCTGATACGTATAGCCGGTAATATTAGGATTAGGTCCGGCACTAACGGCAACGCCTGACCCAAAATCATCTTTCCAAACCACATGCGTAGCGCCGCTGCAAGTACCATTTGCGGAACAATTACTACCTAATGTAAGATTCAATATTACAATACTATCACAAGCTGAAGTAGAAATGGTATCTCTGTATATACCTACTTGTGTTAGCGCTTTACTACCAAAATGATAGATTTCCCCATTACAGATGCTTGCATTGATACTATCTGTTTTTGCAGTTGGCAAATGAAAGGTTGTAGTTGTTGTGCTTGTACAACCATTGATATTTATAGTTCTTGTTACCGTATATATTCCTGTATCGGCAGCAGTAATAACAGGTATTATTAATGTATCTCCTACAAAAGTAGATCCGTTTGGTCTTTTCCAGCTAAACGAAAAATATTGAGAGGAGCCATATGTAAATTGAGCACTACTGTTTATACAAGTGCCTCCTGCTGTAGCTAATGGAGGAAATTGGTTATTAGCAACGGTTACATCTGTTGTAGCAGAATTACCACATTTATCAATTAGACGAACTCTATAAACCCCGGGCTGCGAAAGTTGAAAATAGTTCTGAGACTGCAGTGTAAAAGTTTGCGGACCACTGATGATTTCATATTGATATGGTGGCACTCCTTTACTGCTATCAGGAGTTAATGTAAGATATAAATTGCCATTACATAGCGTAGAGGCGCTGCTTTTAAACGCAGGACTTTGATAGGGTGCAATGTGAATGGTATCTCTTACAATCAGCTTGTTTACCAAAGAATCATTCATTGATAACACTGAACCAACATAACTCGTATATGTAATATTCAATGCATAATCAGAAGCAGTCAAATTATTTACAACTCCCTGGGTAGGATCTCCTGCAGCAGCAGCGTGCATATTATCCAAACTATAAACCTCACTCCCCGTTTTAATATCAACAACAGAAAAGCTTGCCACTCCACCGTTATTCAAAAACTCGTATTTCAATCCCGATTCACCAACGCAGCCCGAAATATATTCATAGTTATGATAAAGACTAGCTACATCATTTGGTTTTACCACAAGAGAGTCTACATGTTGATTACCGCAAGTATCTTTAATTACATAATGATAGGTACCTACGCCGGTATTATAGATTGAAAAAATAACACTGCTGTCATTATTAATTTGCCCGATAAAGGTTTTGGGGAAAGTATACTTGTCTTTATATGCAAACCCCGGTTTAGTGCTTTGTACAAAAGCAGGCCCGTCTAAAATTGTTAAGCTTACCCCTACTGCCGGCATACCCAACCTTTCAGTAATGTAAAGAATGCCCGCAGAGTCAAGCATTTCCTGTGTTTTGTTGATGCTGAAACTCACTGAGGTATCTATATTTTGTGTAGTAAAGCTTTTACTGAACTGATGACCGCAACTATCCCTGATCGTAAAACTATAATTGGTATTTGGTAATAATACATCTGAATGGAAATCGCCTGTTGAATACACCTTCGATTCTACCACATTTCCCAATGCATCTTTAATTGTAATTGCAGTTGGATTTTTAATTGCCATGCCTGTACAAAGTGGATTGGCGCTTCCATCATAGCCAAAATCTGTTCTTAATTTGGGTCCGCAATTATCTCCCGGAATTGTACGGAAATCATTGACAGAAAATGCAAAAGCACAAAGAGAAATGTTACCAAAATTCAATTGTGTGCCACAAGCATTGGTCAGTACAACATTATCTATTGTGCCTCCATAAGACAGATTGGGTACTGTAAAAACCGGGTAAATAGTATTACCCAGGTTTGACGCAATTTGTACCGTATCGATAGTATAATTTGTTCCTGCTACTGTATAGGTAAGTTTATAAGGCGGAAGGTCGGCCGTAACGCCTACTATTAATTGAAGCTTTGCTGTATCACAACCTGTCATTTCACCGGTTATTCCATAAGAGGTCATATTTACAGACGGCGTAAATAATGCCACTGTTGTTTGTTGAACATTGTTACAAGCATCTGTCAACTGTAAGGTATAGTTTCCTTGCAGCAAATTCTTAAATGTATCATTAGCTTGTTGAGGTCTTGTCTCAATAGAAGGAGGAATTAATTCCCATGTATAAGGAGCACGTCCTGTATTTACATCGATATTACCAATAATAGTTCCTGTAGCTGCTGCAGGGCAACGCGGATTAATAACTATTGGTGTAAATTTTGGTTGCTGATACGTTCCCAAAACCGAAACCGTTGTAGTTTTTATTTCATTCGTTGTGCTGGTAACTTCTACCGTATAAATACCTGCGGGTAAAGAAGTAAATAGGGAACTCGTTTGTGCGGGCACTGTTACCGGACCATTCGTAATTGCATAAAAAAGAGAACCTGTAAGACTTTGTGCAAATATTTGTATGCTTCCGTTATTGGCGCATGTACTTACGGTAGTAGCCGGAGCCGCTGTGAAACTAATTTGTGCATTTACTTTATTGCAAATAGAAAAAATAATAAACAGGAAAAATATAAGGAAACGTGATCTCTTCATCAGGTTAAGCAGTAAGGTATTTACTAAAATCCAAATATACTTTGTTTTATAACGCAATATGTCATTTTCGTGTAATGATAAACGTAATATGAATATTATGTGTACAATGTAACTTGCAGTTATGCCGAATAGTTATTTCCAATTCAAGCAATTCATTATTAACCAGGATAAGTGTGCCATGAAAGTTACTACCGATGGATGCTTGTTTGGCGCCACTTGTGCAGAAGTAATGCAAAGTTCACAATTACTTAATACAGCATTGGATATTGGCGCAGGCACGGGTTTACTTAGCCTGATGGTTGCACAAAAAAATCCTACAAAAATTGACGCAATTGAAATTGATGAAAGCGCTTATTCACAAGCAAAAGAAAATATTGAAAATTCGTTATGGAAAGAACAAATAACTATTTTTCATGCTGACATTATAAAATTCTCTACCGATAAAAAATATGATTGCATTTTCACTAATCCTCCATTCTACCAGGATGATCTAAGATCGATACATCTGAATAAAAATAAAGCAAAGCATGATGAATCTTTAACACTGATCGAATTATTAAACTGCATTGATAAACGCTTAAATAAGAACGGCATCTTTTTAGTGCTGCTTCCTTACCATCGTTCCAATTATTTTGAAACGGAAGCCGCAAAACTGAAATTCTTTCTTACAAAAAAGATAGCCGTAAAACAGACGCCTAAACATACTTATTTCAGAACGATATTGATCTTTTCAAGAAAAGAAAACGCAACGCTTAATCAAGAAATTATTATTAAGGATGAGAATGGTAATTATACAAAAGAATTTTATGAGCTGTTGAAAGATTATTATTTATAGCTAAGAACTACTTTTCCCGTATTCAGTAAGATATTCATAAGGCTTGGTGATAGTACCATTTTTTACGATCGTTGCTCTTTCAATAATACTGCTGCCACCCTTTATCAGATCTTCCAATATATATTTAATTAATTGCTCGCCAAAATACCGGCTGGCATCTCTTGGCAACTCATTCGGTAAATTACTTACTGCCATCACATCAATACTATTCGAAAGATAAGGTGCTGTTTTGTGCTTGGTAATTCTATCAATCCCGTACACAGGATCTTTCATGGATTGATCTCCGATATTGATAGGAACAGACCCTCTTTCATCATCTGAGATATCAGCAATGGTTTGTATAGTAAACGTTTCATTGATATCCGATAATTCAAACAAACGCGGCACATCATCGCTCCAATAAACGCCGTTTATTAAAATATCGGTACAATGTGAATAAGGAAGGAAGCGACTTCTGTAATTACCCGGATGCAAATGAAAATCTTCTCTTTTGTATGTTTTGGTCTGATTGTGTGTGTATAGATCGGCTCCTTTTAATTGCACATATACAGGATAAGCAAATTTTCTTTCCAGGTATTCATCCGGTTCCACTTCCGTAATGCCCATCAGATTCATTACTTCTACTACCCCATGTGCTACACGCCCACTACCGGTAACAGCAATTTTTATTGCAGGTATCTTCAATCCAAAATAAGTATGTATCAATTGCCGGTAATCTTTGTTTTCGTATACCCGTTGCAGCTGGTATAATTGCATGCGATTGCCATAAGCCATCATGCCATTGTGAGCGCCTACTATGCCGGCAAAAAACCCAAAGCCAATTATACGCTGACCATCTTCATGTTCCAGGCATTCATAATCTATCAGTGTAATTTCTTTTTGCAAAATAGCAGCAAACATCTTTTGATTATGCGGCTGCATTTTTTTGGTGTGAGAAAAAAACAAATAGGTCTTATTTGGGATCAGCATATCAACCGGTACTTCTTTTATACCTAATAAAATATCACACTCTCTTAGATCTTCTTTTACTTCAATACCTGCTCTTGTATAATCATTATCGCTAAAACAACGTGATGCGCTGTGCTGAACAATGATCTTAATTTCCGGTGAATTTTTATGCAGCCATCGGCATTGCGCAGGAGTTAATGCCACACGATTATCGGCAGGAACTTTACCCTCTCGTATAAGCCCTATTGTAAGCATTCATCGTTATTTACTGTAATTTATCATTTATTGTTTGTATTTCAAAGATGATGAAAGCAGCATTTGAACTACGCCATCCCGTTTCTATCTATACATTTGCATATGAATTATTTTGAATTATTTGAAATTCCTGTCAGCATAAAAAATGACCGATCTTTTTTATCAAAAAAATACGCGGAGCTGCAAAGGAAATATCATCCCGATTTTTATACACAATTATCGGAAGAGGAACAGCAGCAGGCATTAGAAATATCATCTTCCATAAACAAAGCATTAAAAGTTTTACAAAATGAAGATGCTACGATCAAATATATTTTGCAATTAAAGAATATATTAGAGGAAGAAGAAAAATATAAACTATCTCCCGATTTTTTGATGGAGATGATGGAACTAAATGAAGAAGAACCCGAAAGCAGAAAGCTAAAAGCTGAAACCTATACAGAAGGTTTATACAACGAGATAAAGCCACTTATTGAAAATTATAATGACGGTTTAGCTACTGAAGAACAATTACTCCGCCTGAAAGCATATTATTACCAAAAAAAATATCTGCAACGCATTTTGGACAGAACGGAATGATAACGTAATATTGCAGCCCAATTCAGATGCCCAGATGGCGGAATTGGTAGACGCAGCAGACTCAAAATCTGCCGTTCGCAAGGATGTGCAGGTTCGATTCCTGTTCTGGGCACACAATTAGATTTTAGGCAATTCACACTCGAATTGCCTTTTTTATTTTCCTCCAAAATCCTCTTCAGCGGCTCAATTGCTGCAAATAAGCTATTGATCTTTGGAGTTCGAACTATGCATTTATCCTTATTATACATAATTCCTTCAGGATAAACTAGCTTTTGTAATCTCTGTTTATTTTCAAATGAGGCTGAAAGCCATGCAGAGCTTAAATTCTGTGCTATAAATAAGCATTTCTCAACTGCATTATCAAGGTTCGAACCGTCAATGTCATTATGATTCAAATTCTCACTCAAAACCTTCAATTCATCTGCATACTTTAAAGCATATTTATCATATAGCTCCCTAGAAATTTCCCCCAAAACATACCTTTCTTCCATCTTATTCAACTGTGCTTGTTTTTCAGTTATCTTTTTTTTGAGTAGTTTGCTATCTTCTAGGGATTGATGGATTGTGTTTTTTAGTTTCTGAAGTAATAATTTTTTTAATGACTCTTTTTGCTTCTTATCATATTCGATTTGTTCAAGATTATTTATAAATAGTGAATTCAATTTTTTAGCAGATATATTTACAGGAGTTTCAGCATTTTTAGTCTTATAATACCAATTCCCTTTGGTTTTATATCCTGTAAAAGGAAGTTTACTCAGTTCATCTTTTGCAAATATTTTTAAAGGGACTTCTTCATGTTTACTTTGCTTTGGAATACCGGCGCATGGAGTTAGTTGCAATATCTTATTAGCATTTAAAAATATTTTTAAATCTACTAATGCCGGGTGTTTGCCTTTTATAAGTTTACCTTCTACCAATTTCCCAGTTACATAACCGGCATAAAAAGGGTTAGATATAATCCAACGGAAATTCTTCTCATTAATTCTCACTCCCTTCGCACTCAAACGTTTTATAATTTCTTTATTGCTTAATTTCCCTTCTGCTTTTAAAATGAATGCCTTTTTTAGTTCTCTGCCTTCATCGGTAATTATATATTCATGAAAACAGGCCCGTTGTTTTTTCTTTAAGTTATTATATCCTACAGGAGTAGGATAAGGCCAATAGCCTTTTAGCATTACTTCCCGAGTATTGATGCTCGTACGGTCACTTTTTGCACGGTTATCAAAATGATTCAGCAAATGAAAAAAATTCTCCTGTAACCTTCCTGAAGCGGTAGAAGTATCAATATCCTGCGTTACAGACTTCACGACAATGCCTTCTTTCCTTAGGTCTTCGCTTAATTTAGCGGCAGCTGCTCCTGTTCGGGAAAATCGATCATAATTAAATACTATGATACTGGTAATATCTTTTTGTTTTCTGACATACGCAAGCATTCTTTGAAATTCTTTTCTGCCATCTGTTTGAGCACTTTCATACCGGCCTCCAAAATATTCCTGCACCAAATATTTATTCCGACCCGCATATTCGTCACACAATTTTTTTTGAACTTCAAGGCTTCCATTGTTTTCAGCTTGCTCCTGTGTGCTGACTCTGGTATAAATAACGCAGTAATTTCCTTTTCTTTTTGGTAAACTAACGTGTTGTTTAATCGTCTGCTGTTCCAGCAAAGATTCAAGAGCGTTGATTGAATTTTTGTTTTTCATTTTTTGATTCAATGTAAATATCAATGAGAATATCTGTAAATACTTCCAGTTGTTCTTCAAGAGAAGGCTCTTTTACAAATTTATTTATAGTGTCATTTTCTAATTTACTTTTTACATAAGCTGCATTTTTATTTTTCATTTTTCACCCTTAAGGCGCACTTGGTCAAAAACAAAATACGCCGGGGTTCTACCATAGGCCTGAGGTAATCAGAACCATTATATTTTTTTCCTCGTCATTTTAAAAGACAATGTTTTTTCATCCATAGTGTCAATAGTAATTCTTTCATAATTCTTCAATCCAAGAATCTCTTTTAACTGCAGTGTTTTTTCTTTAGATAAAATACCTTCTTTGGAGCTTTGGATTTGAAAGTTTTTTTTATCATTTATTCTGTAAATAGTAATTTCTTTGATGTTATTACGCCGCATCTCCCTAAGCACTTTGATTTCATCTTCATTTAAAAGCTGTGGCATTAATAAACTAGAAATATCTTCATCTCTAATAAATTCTTTTAAATAATGACTTATGGAAAGCTGGATATGAGGTTCAGTAAGATCCGGCGTAAAATCTTTGTGTCCTACATTTTCATGTCCAATAAATTCAGCAACTCTTCCATCGAAAAAAATATAGATAAATCCATCATTCTCACTTGCAATAACAGATGCAATCAGGTTAACAAGATAATTTATGCTGAATTTAAAAATATAAAGAATAGGGGGCTCTGATAGGTAATATTTTAAGAGTTCAAAATATTCTTCATCCTCTTGTGTTTGAGTTCCTGCTATTATTTTCTTTTCTATCTCTTCTTTATTCTTTCTTATATTTCTTTCCGGCAAGTTATTATCATACGCATCTTTAAAAAAATAGTTGCATATCAATTTCATTTTATCAACCGGAAAACTGATCTCCCGAAGATCATCTAATATTCTTAACCAGAATAATTGAGCAAAACTCATTTTGGCCCATTTGCCATCAGCGATAAAAGGAAGTAATTCATTTCTTCTCCAAAAGGCCAATATTTTTTCTAATGGTTTACCTTTTTTATCAGTCAATTCTTTAATTGGGACGGTTGTTTCAAACATGAATTTTCTAAATTCAGCAAATGAAAATAATTCTTCTGCTTCATCATTTAGGCTTTTTGGCTTTTTGTTCATAGTTCAAATATAATAAAATATGTCTTTAACTCATACTTTTTCATTATTTTTATGTTTTAAAGTCAATATTAGTAAAAAATTACACGATGAAAAAGGAATTTTTAAACAAAAACACGAGATTTTCTTATTACCAAAATAGAGAGTGCAAGTTTTGTAAAGCTCCTATTCCAGATCAAGAACATGGTACTCGCGAATTTTGCCCTATAACATATGATCAGGACCGAAATGTTAGAGATTGTAAAACTTCTTTTCATCGAAAAAAAGATAAGCCAGAAAGAGATACTTATTCTGCATTGATTATGAAACATAAAGCAATTACAACCAGAATAGATTTTTTAATAAAGAAAACTGGATACTCTGTGACTACAAAGGATTTGGATAATTATGAAATTTTATTAACAGAAGCTTTAAACTATTCAATCAGTAAGGACGGCATATTGACTTCTTTTTATTTAAAACATTCTATTATATCTAATCCTATTTCTAATATTCATAAAATTTTATACAATGACTAATTGTGAACTTATGGACATCCTTAAAAAAGTTAAAATAAATTATACTCAAAGAAATATTCTAATTATAGCAGGAATTTTAATAGCAGGTTCTGGTCTTGCTATTTATATTAAAAGCAAGAATTACTATCAACAAAAGTCTATTAATGAACTCTTGAAAGCAGAAATCATTTTACTTCAATCTGAGATAAATACGCATGCGTTGTCAAATAGAGAAAAAGATTTAGTAATAAATCATCTTAAGAATCAACTTAAGACTTTATATAAAACTGACGATAGCAATGTCTATCAAAAAAGATAAATTTTTCATTAATCCTCGTGTAAATTCTTATTTTCACAGATTATATTCACCGGAAAATTATTTTTCTCGTGAATTCACTTCATAATATCAAAAATAAGAGTGAATTAATACTAATTGCAGTTAAACAATTAAATGGAGATTGACTACAGTAAGAAACTGAACATTATCCTAACACTTTCCTGTTGTGATTTGCGGTCTAATAACCACTTTCCAATCAAATGGCTCTTATATGGGAATAATAGATCCCTAATCAACAAGCACCAACCCGGTCCCTGAACTTGTCGGAAGATTTCCAGAAACAATTGTCCATGCAATACTTTATATTCCTTTCTACTTTATCATTTCACGCTATAATTATTTGCTGAAAATATCTCGGTAAAATTATTATTTTATGAATTCAGTATTCTAGCCTTATCTTTTTTCAGTTTAGTAAATGATAAACTACCTGTCGACCATAAAGCAAAAAATATTAAAATGGGTTGAAAAAATAACCTTATGAATCGTTTTTGATCTGTATTTAAACCAAAGGCATTTATTTTGTTGGTGTATTGAGATATGTTTCCAGGAAATACAAATACATAAAAAATTGCTAACGCTATTCCTACTTTCATTTGGTGTTTTACAAACAAAATCATTGATAACCCAAGCATGATTTCTACTACTCCTGAAGATATTACTATAAAATCTATAAAGGAAGTATCAGTTGATAACCATTTGGGTACTTGAGCCTGAAATTCCTGTCGTTGGCATGTTAAATGACTAACTCCGGCAAAAATCATAAACAAACCAAGCGCTATTCTAAGTAAATTCTGAAATGAATTTGTTTTCATTTTACATTGTCTAAGTTGAAATTTGTTTTACAATAAAATTAGTAACAGAATTGTATAGAATAAGAGTTGCACTTGTTCCATCCATCAAACTAACTTTATTACTTTATATCTCTTTCCTTCTATTTTTGACATTCTAATCAAATTCTATTTAAATCAGAATATCTCTAAGGGATATCATGTTTTATTTGACAATCACTTCATTCCATTCTATACTTTAATACTTATTTTCTCCAAGTCTTGCCTTTATGAAAAACCATATTTTGAATAAACAACCTTCACTTGCATTATCACCTTCAAAATTTGTATACTTATAATAAGGTTTAAAGAAGTTTTTTAAGTGGTTAAAATATACAATTCTTCCAAATCAAGTTCCAACATTTTAATTGCTTTTTTTATCAAATCACTATGTTCAGTAACTCTTTTAGCAGGAGCATTTTTTCTCTTCATTTCGTTTTCTTTATTGATTATATACCACACCTCTTTATTAAGAGTGAGGTTAATCTTTTCGCAAGTAACCGATAAAATTTGCTTTTCCTTGTTATCGAATGAGTCATTTTTTTTATTATTAATTTCTTCCAGAATTTCTTTCACTATTGTAACAAATGAATAATAAGCAAACCGCTCATCACTTAATTGATAAAGGTTTTTTATTCTTTGTTTTATATTGTAACAGCCATCCATTACTCAAATTATTATATGAAATTAATCTTGTTCGATTTATTCCAAATTCTGTTTTAGCCTGTGATATTACATAACTATTAATCATGTAACGTTTTCTAGTAATTATGTACAGATAAGGAAATAAAAAAATGTAAATATTACAAATAGCAACTCTTACTATAGCACTACATTCTCAACTCGTTATAGTAGCAACACTTGTTCTCTTCCTCCACTTAAACAATATAAAGTAAAATAGCCCAGAGTATAAAACTGCTACAAGTTTTGATATTTATTTCATTTTTGAGTATTTTTATCTGCACAATGAGGATTGAAGATTAATACTTTCTCCTCAATCATCGAACGTATACATACGTAGATCTAAAGTAGCTCTAAAGTATATCTAAAATAATATCGAGTTGCGTAACATTAAGGAAATTAAAGTTTTGCTTTTTTAGATTCCTTTCTAAAATATCCTTTACTTTCTCTGCTCAAGTTCCAACAATTCCTACTAAATCTATTAGCTATTCTCTTGTTATTTCTAAGTTTTCACACCAATATTCAATTTCCAACTTCTACATAATTTTTACCCGCCTATCAGCAAGAGGTATTTTCTCTTATCATCGTAACTCATATTTATTCATTTAAGTGCTTAATCAATAAATAGTCTGTAATTAAGATAAATCAGCTGTTATTTTAATTAGAAGACACAAACTTATTTCTTAGTTATTAAAAAGGTGCAGTTGTTTGTTGAGATTTACTAGGAGGGTTTCCGGGAGAAGTACTCGGTGCAGTACTTGGTGTATTAGATGGCACAGGGACATCTGGGCTTGTATTGTTTGGAAAAGTATTTATTCCAGGCGTAAAACCTCCAGATGGCTTAGTTTTATTACTATCTGATATAGGAGGAATTGAATCCATAGCAGTTTTGTTATTAACAGCTTTATTTTTCCCTTTTTTATATTTTGATGAATTTATACTTCGTGAAGTATCAGTTTTTTTTACCTGACAAAAGCAGGATGAAGAAATTAAAATTCCCATTGCAAAAGTTAACAATAATGATTTCATAAAAATTTATTTAATACTTAGTATAAATAAATTCTATGCCAACATAATACTAAACTAAAAAAACAAAAAATTTTACAAATAATGCTACTTCAAACACCTACTTTACGGCAAAATAGTACACCTGAAATGTTTGGATTGTCTTATCATATTTTTAAATATACTAAAGTTGTTCCTGAAAGTTGGCAGGTTTTGTTTATACTTTATATCTATAATCTAACTACCCCTTAGAATTTATATACAAAAAATGTCTTTTATCTAAAAGACTAAATTAGATATACAGAAATGTTAAGAAATTTCTCTGATTTGCCTAGTTTCAATGTATTAATGCAGGAATGGGCATGAATTAGCATTTTTTAATTTCACATTGTCAACAATAAGATTTTTATTGAAGATAATTATAAAACATTTTCAAGAGTTACGGATTTGTTATCTATTACGATTAAAATATTTTTTTAGAAATTCTTTTTTAGAATCATGATAAGAAGATACTGCACCTAACTTTTTCATAATCCAAATATACACCCATGCCAAATCTAGTTGATACTTGAGAAAGCCTGCTCTTGCACTTCCGGGATATAAGTGATGATTATTGTGCCATTCGCCAGAAAAGATACCAGGCCGCGTTTGATTTATTGAAAGATTTCTTCGATCAAAATCAATTCCATCAAGGTGCTTTTCTTTTCCTTTACCATGGCCAGTATAATTAAAAGCGCGAACGAATATAAACCAAAACATTCCTCCGCTAAACATTGTGCATACTAATCCAAAGCCACCAATTAGATAAAATATAATAAACCACACGGCCCAATTTGTTATCCATAAAGCAATTGTATAATAAGGCGATGCGATTGAACCCCATTTACAATATTGAGCATAATTATTAATACTCACACCGGTATGCTTTAAAAAGCTAGCTGCTCTACTATAATCATCCTCACTCAAATTTTTTGCTATGCTTTGATGATTAACATCTGACAGCATACAATACATAAAGCCACCTTTAGGATTATAAGGATCACCAGGCATATCTGATTTAGCATGATGGACATGATGAGAAACTACATATATTTCTTCAGGAAAAGTTTTCAATACAAGATTCTGCGTAATAAAACGCCAAAAAGAATTACGGAATGTATATGACTTATGAGTACAATACCGATGAAACCAGATAGTAGCATGAACACTCATTACAATCATGCTGTAAACTATCAGTACTAACACTAGCTTTAAGGAAAAATATTTAAATAAAAAGATAAGAAAGAATGGCATCATGCATATTGCCATTAACCAGCTTAATAACGAAATCCAGTTTTTCTTTGAAACGAATATATTAATCCTGAAAAATGCTTCTGTAAAAAGCTGTTTTTTTGAAGGAACAATTAAATCCCCATTTTTATCTTTCCATCCGTAAGAGGGAACCTGTAAAACACGATCTATAAATTGCATATAATACTTACGATAATAACAACACAAAAGTTCCAGAATCAATTATAATTTTTTGAAATGTCCTTTTAAAAAATCAAGCTCATATAGCCTATAAACTAGGCAGTCATTTGATTAGAAAATTCCATATCAATTTTTTGAACAAAATCATATTTAAATAAACACACCCGCAATTGTATCAATGACCTCTTTAATTTAGTTTTAACTGTACCTAATGGTATTTCAAGTATTTCTGCAATCTCTCGTTGAGTAAATCCCTTGAAATAAACCATATCTATTAAATTTTCATATTCAGGACTTAGTTTTCCTATTGCTTTCTTTATTCCAATAGTATCAATATTTATATTAACTGAAAAAACATTACTACAAAAAAATATTTCCTCGGAAAGGAGACAATTTCTTTGATGTTTTTTATGAGCCTTGGAGCGCATATAGTCAATAGCTAAATTGCGGCTAATACTTAACATCCAGGTAAATAGTGTACCTTTTAAAGGATCATAACTTTCAATACGCTTCCATACATTAAGAAAAACGTCTTGTAATACTTCGTCAGCAATTTCTTTATCTCCAATAATTTTCATTATAATTCCATATAACGATCCACAGTAATTATCATATAAATATTCAAATGATAACCGGTCTTTAGATTTTAATAAAACTAAAAGTTCTTCTTCTTTATATTTAACAATGGAATTCATTTAAACCCTTAAATTTATGCGGCTACATTTTTCATTTTTAATTAACATAAAACGTATATTTCAATAAATATCCAATGAAATATTAGTAAATAAAAGTAAGTTTTATTGTTTTTTTAAGTATTATATAATTCTGAATAAGTTTGCATAATTCACATTTCAAGATCATTAAAGCGGTAAAAGTAAAATTGTATATGCTTTATTTTTGAAGCATTTTTTCTGGATATATTTTTATTGTATAATTATCAAAAGATTCAGAACGACCTTTAACTATTACGCAGTCGTTAGGCTGATATTCAATTTTATGGTGCTCGTCTTCAAACATATTTGGAACACCATACTTTTCAATATCTTCACCAAGCAGGTATACCACATTTATGTTTTTGCCATGGATGTTTATAATCTCCACATTACCTTCTACTATTGTTGAAAAGAATGTTGAAGAAAAGCAAATTTTAGCATTGAATGAAACAACTTCAGCTGTATTCAAATTAAAGTCTGTGATAAAATCAATAAGCGGTTGTAAAGTAATTTTCATTAGAATTAATCAAGAAATAAAATTAAATTCTATCACTTTTTAACTCTTATATAATTTTATAAAAAATTTGCATAATTCGCACTTAACAATAACAAAGAGTACATTTATTAAAAGATATAAAATAAAAAAGGGTCAGTATAAAAATACAACCCCGTTTTAAAATCCAATATCCTATGAAAAACCAAGGCAAAGATACGTGCTGTTAAATTTTAAGAATTATATGCTTTTTCCCATTATTTGCATAATTCACACTTATTGCCTATTTTTTAACATAAAGAGTAATAGGTATAATGTTGGCTTCTGATAATTATTTGTTCAACTACGTTATAAATGATACTTTATTTTAGATATATGGTAAGTAAGAGGTGCATAATGCATGTACAAGCTGAATTGGAAAAGTTGGGCTTACACCATAAATCTATAAAACTTGGAGAGGCTGAAATTGAAGAAAATGCCGACATAGAAAAACTAGATGAATTAAATAATGCATTAAAGCAGTCCGGTATTGAATTAATAGAAGATAAAAAAAGCATCTTAATTGAAAAAGTAAAGACAACAATTATTAATCTTATCCATTATTCGGAAGAACCTTTAGCAATAAACTTTTCTGTGTATTTAAGCCAGCAGTTAGGATATGATTATACATATCTTTCCAACATCTTTTCCAGCACTTTAGGAATTACCATTGAACATTATTTTATATTGCATAAGATTGAGGCAGTGAAAGAGCTTTTAACTTCCAGTGATCTCAATATTACACAGATCGCATGGAAAATGCAATACAGCAGCATAGCGCATTTATCACATCAGTTTAAAAAAATAACGGGTGTTTCTCCTTCTAATTTTAAAAAATTAGAGCATAAAAACAGAAAGAAGTTGGAGGATTTGTAACATGATTGTTAAAATACTTTCTAAAAGCAATAATCTTAATGGCAGCATTACCAAATAAAGACAAAATAAAACAACCTTCCTCAAATCTATTTCCTGTTGTAGGCGTTGGTGCATCGGCAGGAGGATTGGACGCATTTAAAAGATTGCTAAAAGCTATTCCTTCAGATTCTGGAATGGCCTTTATTTTAGTGCAGCATCTCGAACCTACACACGAAAGCCTGTTAACAAGCTTATTACAAAAAGTAACTAACATACCGGTTCAGGAAATTACAGATAATGTTCAGGTTGAACCTAATCATATTTACATAATCCCTTCTAATAGATTGCTTACTGCAACAGATGGAATTCTTCAATTAAGTCCCCGTCCACCAAGGAGCGAAAAGAATATGCCAATTGATGTATTTTTTAAATCATTGGCAGAAGTGCACGAAAGCCATGCTATTGGTATTATTTTATCCGGCACAGCATCTGATGGCACTCTCGGGCTAAAGGCTATTAAAGACCATGGTGGCATTACATTTGCACAGGACCAGGAATCAGCGGCGTATGATGCCATGCCGCAAAGTGCTATAGATGCAGATGTAGTAGATTTTATATTGGCGCCTGAAGATATTGCTTTGCAATTATCTAAATTAAACCAAACTTTTAATAATGATGGTGCAGGTGATGAAAAGGAATTACAACTAACAAAGGAAGATACTTTTCGTCAAATACTTTCTTTGCTTCGTGTGCGCAAAGGCACAGATTTTACTTATTATAAACAAACCACTATTCATCGTCGTATTATTCGCAGGATGGGATTAAATAAGATTGAAAGTGTTTTAGAATATCATCTTTTTCTTAAAAAAAATAAACAGGAGCAGGATATTCTATACCTCGATTTACTTATTCCAGTGACAGATTTTTTTAGAGATAAAAAAACGTTTGATACTCTTTGTGAAAAAATATTCCCTTCTATTGCAAAGAAACGTGAAAGTAATAATCCATTGCGTATCTGGGTTGCGGGATGCTCTACTGGTGAAGAAGCATATTCCATTGCAATGTGTCTTCATGATTACTTAGGTGCAAAAGCAACTGATATTAAAATACAAATATTTGCAACTGACATTTCTGAAAAATCAATTACTAAGGCACGCAGTGGAATGTATACTAAAAAAGATATAACGCACCTTTCTGCAGAACACCTGGAAAAATATTTTATTAAAGTGAATGGAGGTTTCCAGGTCAACAGGTTTATAAGAGATATGTGTGTGTTTGCAACACACAATTTTTTAAAGGATCCTCCCTTTGCAAAAATGGACCTAATAAGTTGTAGAAACGTATTAATATACATGGAAGCCTTTCTACAAAAAAAAGCACTTGTTACTTTCCATTATGCATTAAATGAAAATGGATATTTATTGCTTGGTAAATCTGAAACAGTAAGCCCGGCTGCCGATTTATTCACAGTTTTTAGTAAGAATGAGAAAATATATGTAAGAAAAGCTATTTCTGAAAGGTTTCTGCATAGCATAAGCATGAGAAATGAAAAACTTTTTGAAAAGAAAGTTACATCAACTGCAAAAGAACCTGCTAAAGATGATTTTCAAAAAAATGCAGATGATATTTTATTATCAAAATATACACCGGCAGGTGTGGTTATAAACGATCAAATGGAAATTGTTCAATTCCGTGGATCAACAGGAACGTGGCTAGAGCCGAGTCCTGGCAAGCCAAATTTAAATTTATTAAAAATGGCCAGAGAAGGTCTTGCATTTGAATTAAGAAATGCGTTACATAAAGCAAAAATCGAAAGCAAGCCATTTATTAAAGAAAATGTTCCGTTACAATTTATGGGACAACAGCAATTAGTAACCATTGAAGTAATTCCTTTATTAAAAACCGCTGATCCTTACTATTTAATCCTTTTTAATGAAGTTCCGCTATCCACAGAAAGACACTTATACAATGCTCCCTCTTCGGAATCAAAACAAAGTGTTGAAAATGCCCGCATACAGATGCTTGAAAACGAACTTGCTCTTGCTCGGGAAAATATGCGAAGTATAACTGAAGACCAGGAAGCAATTAACGAAGAGTTGCAAAGTGCTAATGAAGAACTTTTATCCGGAAGCGAAGAACTGCAAAGTTTGAATGAAGAACTAGAAACTTCGAAAGAAGAAATACAAAGTACCAATGAAGAACTAACCACTTTAAATCAGGAACTGTTTGATCGCAATGAACAATTGAATATTGCACGCATATATGCAGAATCAATTATTGCTACTGTGAGAGAACCTTTGATAATATTGGATAAAAATCTGGTGGTTAAAAGTGCTAACAATTCTTATTATAAAAAATTCAGAACAAGTGAAGAAGAAACAGAAGGTAAGTCTTTTTTTGAAATAGGAGATAGACAATGGAATATACCTGCCTTACGTTCTTTGCTGGATAAAATTTTATACGATGAGAAAAAAATTACAAGCCTTGAAATTAACCAGGAGTTTAAAGCAATTGGTGAAAGAATAATGCTTTTAAATGCCAACCGCATATTTATAAAAGATAATACAGAACAATTAGTTTTAGTGGCTATTGAAGATGTGACTGAAATAAAAAGAATTGAAGCTGAGAAGAAAGACTTTATGGGCAAGCTGGAACAATTGGTTAGTGAAAGAACAGTTGAACTTGAAACCGCAAATAAGTTACTTAAACATTCTAATGAAAACCTGGAACAATTTGCAGCAATAGCGTCACATGATCTGCAGGAGCCACTTAGAAAAATAAGAACCTTTGCAAATATTTTAAATAGACGTCATAGCAATGAAATAAAAGGGCAAGCAAAAGAATTAATAAATAAGATCAATCTATCTGCTGAGCGAATGTCGATGCTTATTAAAGATGTACTAAATATTTCAAGGATCATAGATTCTGAAAACGTCTTTGAAAAAACGGATTTGAATCAAATAATGCAGTTTGTTATAGATGATTTTGATCTGCTTATAAAAGAAAAGACTGCCTTAATAACTTATGATGAGTTGCCTATAATTGAGGCCATACCCTTACAGATCAATCAACTTTTTTATAACTTAATCAGTAATGCACTTAAATTTTCAAAACCTCGTGTTGTTCCAATAATAAACATCACCTGCAAAAATCTGACATCAGCTGATATAAAAAGTGATGACAACTTAAATATTAATTCCTCTTATTGTGAGATTATATTCAGTGATAATGGTATCGGATTTGACAAACAATTTTCTGAACAAATCTTTTTAATCTTCCAGAGGCTACATTCAAAAGAACAATTTGAAGGCACGGGTATTGGATTGGCGCTATGCAAAAAAATTGTAGTCAATCATCATGGCGCAATATATGCCGATAGTGGAGAAAGAGAAGGCACACAATTTCGCGTTATTCTTCCTTTAAAACAATAAATATATTTTATGAAAGAACATATTACAATTTTACTAGTAGATGATGATGAGGATGATAGAAAATTATTTTCTGATGCAGTAATGGAGGTAGATAAAGCAATAACATGCAATAGTGCGGCTAATGCACAGGAAGCTCTAACTATTTTAAAAAATGAAGCAATCATGCTACCCGATATTATTATTCTTGATCTAAGAATGCCTGGTATAAGCGGTCAAAAGTGTTTAGAAGAAATTAAAAAAGATCCTAGAATAATGAATATTCCCGTACTAATATATACAACTTCAAGAGAGGTTAAAGAGTCAATCGAACTTAAGAAATTAGGGGCTGCACATTTTATAAGTAAACCTACATCACCTGACGAGGTTTATTATTTAGTATCTTATATTATAAATGAAAATTGGAGTTAGCATGTCTAATTATTCCAAATATTTGGCCACGTAAAGTTTGGTAACTTTCAATATTCAAAAGGAAGCATATCAAAGTTTACTCAAAGTGTTTATTTTAAATTATATATCCTTTAACTAGAATAAACAAAATAATTTCCTCTAATAAATTGAATAGAAAATAATACTAATAGAATTATTCTTTTTCAAAAAACTTTTTTAATTTTTTAACGGCCAATTCTTGTGCTTCTTTTGCTTGTGGAACTATAGCAGCCATTCCAAAGAATTCGTGTGTAACTCCATTATATAGTTCATAATCGGTATCAACATTTGCTGCTTTAAATTTATCCGCTAATAATTTTCCTTCGGATTGTAAAGGATCTATTTCTGCTCCAATAATTAAGGTAGGCGGCATCCCGGATAGGTTTGCCTTTACTAAACTAATACGCGGATCTGCAGACTGGGCAGTTGTACTTAATTCGTTTTTTACAAACCACACCATCATAGCTTTGTTTAACGGTTTTGCTTCTGCATATTTAATATAGCTTTCACTCATCATATCGTTATTTGCAACCGGGTAGATCAATACTTCATATACTGGCATTTTAATTTTATTGTCGCGTGCCATAATAGAAATATTCGCAGCAAGATTACCACCGGCGCTTTCGCCAACAACTGCCACTTTAGAAGAGTCGCCATTCATAGATGTGGCATTTGATATAATCCATTTGTAAGCATCAAAAGAAGCAACATGAGCCGCAGGAAATTTATGCTCAGGCCCTTTAGGATATTCAATGGATACAACTATCGCATTTGTCATCTCGCATAAAGATTGTGCGCTGGCGCTGTATACATTATTATCTGCAATCACCCATCCACCACCATGATAATATACAATTACTGGAAACGGTGCTTTACCTGTTTTTGGTGTATAAATCCTTGCATGCACAGTTCCGGATGTCACAGGTATATCTTTTCCCATTGTATCACAAAGGGCAGGCGGTATTTCCACCCTATTGTCTTTCATAACACCCATGACTGCATCAGTTGGGGTTGGCTGCATACGAGCTTCTTGTGCAGACAATGTTTCAATAGGTTTACCTCCAAGACTTACTAATTTCTCAATAACTACTGCCATTTCTGGTTTAATAGATGGCCCCCACGCAGGTACGGCACCAACAGGTTTTAAATCTATTTTGTTATTTTCTTTTACAACACTGTCCTTAACCTCTTTTTCTGGTATTGAATTACTACCGCTATTGCAGGAAGAAAAACCTATAATAATAATTACAATTATTATTCTTGCTAAAATGGAAAAATTAAAATTCATAAGTTGAATGTTTTTGTGTAATTTTTTTTAAAATATTTTCTCTTTGTCTCACAATTGTGTGGAATATATTCCTTTGTTAGGGCGCCAGCTTAGAAAATAACTTGAACTAGTTACCGCCAAAGCAGGCGATTTAAATTGGAATAACCTTAATAAATCAATAATTCAGCCACAGTTTGGCACTACAATAAAAAGATTGTTCAATACGAATTAATCTTGCTACAATGATTTCGGATCTCCCAATCCTCAACGGGTAAATAAAAGCAATGCCGTAAATGAAACCGGTACAATCAGGATATATCTTCCTTTGTTTGGCAAGAGTTGTCAATAGAAGACAAATATCTTGTTGGTCTTCTATAATCAGCACTTTACTCATTACATACTTTAACCCAAATAACTTGCCATGAATGTAGCTGAATGAAGTTTATTCAAAACTTAAATTAAAACAGCATTATCTAGTTTAAGAGTATTTAAGGTTGTCCATTGCCACCCGCAGAACCATAAATTTGTCCGGTTGCATAACTTGCATCACTTGCTGCCAGTTGCACATAGATAGAAGCAAGTTCAGCGGGTTGTCCTGGCCTGCCCATTGCTGTTTGCCCACCAAAATTTTTTAATTTCTCTTGTGTTGCTCCACCACTTACTTGCAAAGCTGTCCATATAGGTCCTGGTGCTACTCCATTAACACGTATGCCTTTTGGTGCTAATTGTTTTGCCAATGATTTTACATAGTTCATGGTAGCGGCTTTGGTTTGCGCATAATCATATAGATCTGGAGAAGGGTCGTATGCTTGTTCAGATGCTGTACCAATAATTACTGCTCCTGGCTGTAAATGTGGCAAAGCTGCCTTAATAATCCAAAATGGCGCATAGATATTTGTCTTCATTGTCCAATCAAATTCTTCCGTAGATATATCCAAAATAGATGCATGTGTTTGTTGACGACCTGCATTATTTACTATAATATCCAAACCACCTAAACCACTAATTGCATCCTGAACTAATTTTTTACAAAAGGTTTCATCACGAAGATCGCCAGGAATAGCGATTGCTTTTCTTCCTTCCTTTTTAATAAGATCAATTACTTCACGTGCATCCGGTTCTTCAGAAGGTAAATAATTAATTACTACATCTGCACCTTCACGTGCATAAGCAATAGCTGCTGCACGCCCCATACCGGAGTCGCCTCCTATTATCAATGCTTTACGCCCTGCTAAACGCCCTGAACCTTTATAGCTTATTTCTCCATGATCTGGACGTGGCTCCATTTTACCTGCTAAACCAGGCCATGGTTGAGATTGCTCTTTGAAAGGAGGCCTAGGATATTTAGTTGTTGGATCTTCTAATCTCTGTTGTGTAACTGTTTTAGGAAATAACTTTCCAGTCCCTGCAAATGCAGGTGCTACTGTTATCGCAGCTAAGCCCAGCCCTATGCTTCCTATAGCTTTACGACGGCCTATTTTATTTTCTTCGTTCATAACTATTTATTTTAAATTCATTTATAAAAATGATAAAAGATTATGCAGATGGATCGAGCACTATTTTTACGCAATCCTCTTTTTTATTTTTAAAAATATCATATGCATGCGCCACTTGCGATAAAGGCAATCTATGTGTTATGATATCATCTAATATTACTTTACCTTCTGCTACATAACTCAAAAGTTTATCAATATGTTTTTGTGCAGGTGCTTGCCCGCCACGCAGATTAATTCCTTTATCAAAAAATTGACCAACAGGAAAATTATCATACGGTGTTGGATACACACCAAGTACAGAAACAAATCCTCCTCTACGTACTGCACTCATACAGGCTTCTAATACTTTTGGCGATCCCTTTTCCAGATTAACAACGGCTTTTGCCCTATCCAAGATACTTCTATCCGGTTCAAAGCCTACAGCATCTACACATACATCGGCACCACGCCCTTCTGTTATTGCCCGTATTTGTTCTATAACTTCTTTAGCATCTGTATCCCATAAAATGGTTTCACAGTTCGCTGCTATTTTTGCTTTGTCAAGACGGTATTGTAATGTATCTACTATAACTACTCTTGCTGCTCCACGCAGCCACGCACTTTTTGCAGTCATTATACCAACAGGACCAGCACCAAAAATTGCTACTGTTTCTCCTCCATTTACCTGCCCCCAATCAATGCCGCTGTATCCTGTAGGAAAAATATCTGTCAGAAATAACACCTGTTCATCTGTAAGATTATCGGGTACAATTCTGGGGCCATAATCAGCATAGGGCACACGTACATATTCAGCTTGCCCACCATCATACCCTCCGTATAAATCTGTATAACCAAATAGGGCTCCTCCCTTTTCTGTGATCAATCCTCCTTCAGGTCCGTAATTTTCAGGGTTACTATTTTCACAGTGTCCAGGCAGATCATGATTGCAGAAGAAACAAGTTCCGCAAGCAATAGGGAAAGGCACTACTACTCGATCGCCTCTTTTTAGATTTTTAATTCCTTTTCCAACTTCTTCTACTATACCCATAAACTCATGCCCTAAAACCATTGGTCTTGGTTGAGGGAAACCTCCGGAATATATATGAAGATCGGAACCGCATATAGCCGTTGCCGTTACTTTTAAAATAACATCTGTGTTATCTTTTAAAATAGGGTCATCTACTATGTCACAGGTCACTTTTTTAGGACCGTGGATTACAGCTGCTTTCATAAATTAAATTTTATGTGATTATTTATAATCCTTAGAGCAATAATTATCATTTTCAATTATTACCTTAAATAAAAAACCCGGGTATTGTATTAACCGGGTTACACACTTATTATTCATCTTCTTCGCTACCTTCCGAAGCAGCAGAATAATTAATATTCTCTTCTGCAATTTCAGTTAATATTGTGTCTGCTTCTTTTTCTTCTGCTAGCGTACTCTCCAAAATTTCTGCGGCTTCATCTAATTGTAATGTACGTGCCAGTTGCGCCAAGCCGCCATAGGTTGCAATTTCATAATGCTCAGCCTTTTGTCCTGCCAGTATTAATCCTACATCTCTGGTAGCTGTACCTGCTTCAGTATCTTCTATGATACTATCTCCTTCTTTAGTTATTCCTTCCATAGCATCACATTTTTTAGCTTGTGGTTTTTGATTCAATAATTCAAAAACCTGTTCCAATCTTGAAATATGGGTTTTAGTAACTTCCAAATGTTCAGTGAAAGCATTTTTCAACTCCTGTGAAGTGGCAGCTTTTGCCATTTTAGGAAGTACTTTAGTTAAATGTTTTTCTGCCCAATAGATATCTTTTAATTCTTCACTAAAAAACTCTTTTAACATTGGATCTTTTTCAGAAGTATCGTTCATTTGTTTAACCGGCGCTTTTTTTGGTGCTGCCTTTGCGTTTGCTTTTGCCATGATCTTTAATTTTAAATGTTTATTTATTTTATTTATGCAGGTATTTTACCTGGTTTTTCACGTCCCCAAAAACGATGTTGTGCTATTGCTGTAATAAATTTATCTGCAAGGTCTTTAATACTTTCGCCATTTATAATACCCAAGTCTTGTTCCAATTCAGCCATCTTACTAAAGCAGGTTTCATCTATCACCTGTTTTGCTTCTTTATCAAAAGAAATGGCTTTGCAATGTTTATACGCTTCGTTCAAAAAATGAATGGCATCCCCATCCTGTGATAATGTACCAACACTTGCTATACCTTGTGGTACATATACTGCATCATATAAGACAGATGCCGCTGTTAAAAAACTTTTGTCTACCTGTATCTCAGTTTCTGTGTCTGTTGTGAGTGTACCTAATCGTACTGAAATGATCTCTACGACAGCACCTTCTTTCAATAAAGATTTCTTCATTGTATCTACAGAATTTGCAGTTACGCCATCAGCGGCCAGTATAGCTACTTTGCGTGTCTTTATCGAATCTTTAGGCGTACCAGACATACTAAGTGCTTCAGATACATCTAAAGAACTTTTAACTATTTTAGATTGATAAGTTGCAGGATCTGCATCTGCCGGAACACTTGCATTAACGGGCTTTTCTTTAGGAACATGTAAACCTAATTTGTAAGCAACTCCATTGGCAAGCGTACTATCTACTTGTGCCAATATGCCCAACATACGTTCTCTTATAAATGCAATGTCCACCTTTCCTAATTCAAAACTGAATGCATCGATTATATGATTTTTTTCTTCGTCCGATTGACTATTGAAGAATAAAGTTGCCTGGCTGTAATGATCTAAAAAGCTTGGACTTCTTTCTCTTATCTTATTGGCATCAATTCTTTCCGGAAAAGAAGTGAAACCACCTTCAGACGCTTTTGCCTGAAACGGACATCCTCCTCCCATCGAATTTGGATGATAACTTACTTTTCCCTGATTGATGGTTTGACGCATGTGTCCATCACGTTGATTATTATGTACAGGATTGATAGAACGGTTAATTGGTATCTCGTGAAAGTTTGGACCACCCAAACGAATCAACTGCGTATCTGTATAAGAAAATAATCTTCCTTGTAAAAGCGGATCATTTGTAAAATCAATACCCGGAACAACATTACCTATATGAAAAGCAACCTGTTCAGTTTCTGCAAAAAAGTTATCCGGGTTCCTGTTTAATGTCATCTTACCTATACGTTGAACAGGCACTAATTCTTCAGGAATTAATTTTGTTGGATCAAGCAGATCAAACTCATACTTAAATTCATCTTCCTCCGAAACTATCTGAACACCTAATTCCCATTCAGGAAAAGCACCGCTTTCAATAGCCTCCCACAAATCACGACGATGAAAGTCAGGATCTTTACCGGATATCTTCTGTGCCTCATCCCATGCAACAGAATGTACGCCTAATAAAGGCTTCCAATGAAATTTTACAAAATTTGATTCACCCGCTTCGTTTATAAAACGAAACGTATGCACGCCAAATCCTTCCATCATTCGATAACTTCTTGGAAGTGAACGATCACTCATTAACCATAATATCATGTGAGTAGATTCAGGCATAAGTGATATAAAATCCCAAAACGTATTATGTGCAGAAGCTGCCTGGGGAATCTCATTATCCGGTTCTGGTTTAACTGCATGAATGAGATCAGGAAACTTAGTAGCATCCTGTATAAAAAATACAGGCATGTTATTACCCACCAAATCAAAAATACCTTCCTGTGTATAAAATTTAACCGCAAATCCTCGTACATCTCTTGCTAAATCTGTTGAACCTCTTGAACCAGCTACTGTTGAAAAGCGCACAAATACAGGCGTTGTAACAGAAGGGTCTTGAAATAATCCTGCTTTAGTTAAAGAGCTCATACATTCATACACCTGGAACGTTCCATGTGCTGCAGAGCCACGTGCATGCACTACTCGTTCAGGAATACGCTCATGATCAAAGTGTGTTATCTTTTCTCGTAGTATAAAATCTTCCAACAAAGTGCCGCCGCGGTTTCCTGCTTTTAATGAATTTTGATCGTCATTTATTTTAACGCCATGATTGGTTGATAAAAATTGATCTTTCCCATTTTCTTTGTTCAAGTTTAGATCGGTTAATTTATCATTGGTAATTTCTTCGGGTTGTTTATCCTTTGCCATGTATTTAATTTTATTTGTTATAATTTTTATTGATTGGCAGTGTATCCACTATTATTATGCGCTAAGAATATTATAATTAATAGGTAGGATAGATACTTGCTTACCTGATCGGCTTGCCAATGTTTGTTTTACTAAGCTATGTATATCGTTCCACGTTTTATCCCAAGAATTATTTGCAAGAAATACATCTACTTCATGAAGCCATATGTTTAAATCCTGTGGTTTCATAGTGAATTGTTTTTCAGCAATAGCAATAAAGTCATCTGCCTGCTTTATAATATGAACAAGTTTATTTGTCCCGTAAGGATGTACTACATCTTTTATTGCAGTAGAAATTACCGGCTTGCCGGCGGCAAGATATTCGGGTGTTTTAGTTGGACTGATATATTTAGTAGCCTCATTGATTGCAAAAGGTATCATTGTTAATTGCCATCCTTTGATATAAGAAGGCAACTCTTGATATTGCTTAGCCCCCAAATAATGTATATTGGCTGCTACAGGTAATGTTAATGAATCTATCTTAACTACCGGACCTATTAAGACAATCTGCCAGTCCGGCTTTTTTTGTGCAACAGTTCTTATTAATTCGATATCAAAACGCTCATCAATTACTCCACAAAAACCTATGCGTGGGTAAGGAATATTTTTTTGATCAAATGGATCAATTATTTTACTGTTCCTTGCTTTTGCAAAATGCGCTTTATCAATACTACTCGGAAAAGGATATATATTATGATGGTGATGTTTCTTTGCTTCATAAAGAGAATGTCCACCTGTAAAAACTATCTCCGCTTTTTTCAATAACTCTGTTTCAAGCTTTTTAATTTCAGCAGGTGCAAACTTAAAACAGGAAAGCTCATCCATACAATCGTATATTGTAAGCTCAGGATTCAAGTGCCTTGTTATTGGAAGAAACATAGGACTATAATACCAAAACATGTACTTATTAATAGCTTGCGTTTTAAAAAGATGATCTATTAATTTTCTTTGACGATTGTTAATATCTCCACTATCTTCTTTTAAGTTAAGAGTAACAACCAAAACATTTTGTTCTGTTATTTTAATTGTATAGCTATCGTTGTCCTTAGAGAAAATAGGCTCTTCGATATAAAATACACGATAAGATTTTGCAAACCTGCTTATTAAATGTTGGGGACGTTGAAAAACAAAATTCCATCTTAAATGACAAAAGCAAATTAGATCCATAACAATTCAATTAACGTTAAAAGTGATAAAAGTTATCGCAGGTAGATTTCAAAACACATACCAATAGAATTGGAGGCAATAAAAATTTAGTACGGGCAAGGCTTTGCCCATTTAGTGCAAGAAAAAATAAATTAAAAAAAATAATGAGGTAATATTTCTACTATTTAATATTCTGTAAATAAAGATTTTATATAATTATTTAAAAAGCTTGTAAAATTCACAGGCCTGTATCAATTACTAATTTCTCAGGCATGATTATTAATAAGTATAGCATGTAATAATTTAAGTAATTCTTACTTAAGTTAATTTAACTACCATTAAAACATAATTAAATTATGAGAAAATTATTTCTACTATCAATTACAATTGTATTATCAATTATATCTGTTAAAGCACAAACGCAGAAAGGAAATGTACTTGTGGGAGGCGATATCAGTCATTTAAATTTAGACCTTCAATCAGGCAATACAATCTTTGCTATAACTATTGACCCTAAAATGGGATGGTTCATACATGATAACAAATTAGTAGGTGCGCAATTTACTTTTGGTATAGCAACACAAAAAGGTGCAACAACCATTAACTATGGGATTGGCGTATTTGGTCGCTCTTATTTTGGTTCTGCAACTACTGATCTTGTTAGAAAAACAAAATGGTTTTTAGAAGCCAACGTTGGCGTATTTGGACAAAATACTTCTGGAACAAATATTCCTCATACAAGTACAAATGGCTTAGGAGTAGGTATTGGTCCGGGATTATCTTACTTTATTACTTCAAATGTAGCCTTAGAAGCTTTGGCAAAATACAACTTAACAGTGGGTTTTGGTAATTCTACAACTGATAATGCTATTACTGCAAGTTTAGGTTTTCAAATATATATACCGGGGAAAAAATTAAGAACACTTGCCACTCCTAAATAGTAAATACAAATAAGCATTCTCACTAAACAAAAATCATACAATGAAAAAAATATTTATTATTTGTATTGCTGTATTCAATTTGGCAGCATGTAATAACAGTAGTTCAACTAATGCAAACGAAACGGATTCTGCTGTTATTGTAAAACCTGCTACCGATCACATAAATACCACCACCGACGACACTTCAATACACACAACAACTTCTGCAATTGGAGAAGGCGATTTGACCATGAAAGATAATAAAGTAATGGTTATGAAAAATGGAAAATGGGAACAATTAAAAGGCATAATAAAACTTAATAA
Source organism: Ferruginibacter albus (assembly GCF_020042285.1). Taxonomy (NCBI): domain Bacteria; kingdom Pseudomonadati; phylum Bacteroidota; class Chitinophagia; order Chitinophagales; family Chitinophagaceae; genus Ferruginibacter; species Ferruginibacter albus. The sequence goes on along the minus strand of NZ_CP083388.1, from coordinate 1,172,451 downwards.
CGGCACTATTGTAATGAATAATGGAAAGATGGATATTCATGGAAAAAAAATAAGGATGCAGAATGGCGCTACAATAAAAATGACCGGAGATATAATGGATGAGGGTGGTAAAATGATAGACTCTACAATGTTGGAAAAAAATTGGATAGACAAAGGCGATAGAAAAGTAGACAAGCAAGGAGAAATAAAAATGAAAGCAAATTAATAATTTCTTTCCTATAAATTATACGACTCTGAGGCTAAACCTCGGAGTTTTTGCTTAGCTATAACCGGATAAGATTTATCCAAGCATCAAATTTTTAATTTTTTCGATTCCTAGAGTTTATCAGCTATTAATCCATTAGCTAGTTTTCTCCATTGCAATTTAGAAAATACATAAACAAGAGTAATAAATCTATGACGAAGTTTATCAGTCCATGAAATTATATCACTATTAGGAATGATATTACGATCAATAATAGTTATAAGAATTGATTTTTCATTTCTTGTTATTATAAAGCAACTGGTAGTTTTTGAAGAAAAGAAATGTGCTATATTATTTTTTTCTCCAAATGGATAATGAGCAGGGCGTACTCTAAAACCAATACTATTAATATCTTCTTCATTGATTTCAATTAATTCTTCTACACGTACCCAATCATATCCCCTTCCAATTTTACTACCTGGGCCTGGAACATCAATACGTAAATAATCGCCATTTATTATTCTTCTATTTACCGATACACCATTTGCATTTATAATTTGAAAACGGGAGAAACCTCCAATTTTATACCAATCATTTACATGCAGTAAACGATCTTTCACTAATTCATAGACTTTTTTCGCTGAAGCATGTGGTGAGAATTCTATCTTTTTTTCAATTATTATTTCCTTACCAAGATTTTGTATAGGAAGAATATTTATATAATCTACATAATGCATATCCATTTACTCTTTATTTTTCAACTACTAATAATCACAAAACATGCCATCTAAATTTTCTTCCAATTTCATTATTGTCTAAAAAAATGTTGTGTTTATATAATTCACACATTGTTTGCAAGGAAGTAAGTATTCTTTAGTTTTACTTACTAGCCCAGCCATCGTTAAACCTTATTTAATTAAATATGGCTGACATTTTACTTCTTGAAGACAACATAGATATGTTGAAAATGTTTCAAATGCTTTTTAAGTATAAAGGTATGGGGCTGCGGTCTGTTGCTAATGAATCTTGCTTTTTAAAAGAACTAAGTAAACAAAAGCCTGACTTAATTATACTCGATATATTACTAAGAGATTCAGATGGGAGGCAAATATGCTTAGATCTAAAATCAAATTGTAATACTAAGGATATTCCTGTTATAATGATGTCAGTCAGCCCCAAATTATTGGGATCATGTAAAGGGATTTGCGGAGAAGATTATTTAGAAAAACCTTTTGATATAAAAGAGCTATTTGATAAAATAAATCTCTATATAAAAGTGAAAGTATAATTATTGTATAGAATATTAAGTGCAAAAGAAGAAATTGGTCTGCAAATTGTTTCTAATTGAAAAACGATAAACATGAGTTACGATAATAAAAAGAAAATACCACTTGATGAGAAGCGGATAAATATTATGGAGAAATTAGAAATTGAATATTGGTGTGAGATTTTGCATGTAACAAAAGAAGAACTGATAGATGCAGTTGCAACAGTAGGAACCGCATCAGATACTGTAAAACAATATTTTGATAAAGAACCTAAAAGAGCTGGGCTTTAAATTACTTAATGCAGCACTAAATTCAAATGGATAAAAGGATTTATGATTTGAAGTATAATATAAAAAATGATTTCTGATGGATAATAACTAAAAGATATTTACAAAGTTTCGGGAGGTTAAATTGAGCATGTAAATAATAATCTGTCTAACGCGTGATATGGCCTGATAATAGCACATCTTTTTCTTTGTCGGCTTTGCAGGTTTAGTTTGTGGGAATCCATCAATTAAAGAAATGATTAAACTTCAAGAGTTATTATTAATGCTATTTCCGGTAGCATCCTTATTAACCGTAATATTTTCTTTTTTAGATATAGTTGTATTACTCCTTTATCTCAAAAAATAAAAAATTTTTATATTACTATAAAAAGCAACCACTAGAAAATACTTATCCTTCAATCAACGATATAAAGGATTTATTCTTTTAGAAAACTGCTTCTATATTAATTCCTTTACTTGTTATTGTTACCGGCTTGTTACTTTAAAGCATGGCATTCTTATAAGTGAGGAATTATGAGAAACTAATTGCTCACATTGAGGTTATCTACAGCCTTAAATTATTATAAACATTTTTATTTACTAAAAAATTACTGGCATGTTTTTTTATACCAGTAATACATTTAATTATTTAGAAAAAAGGAATTTATGTTTGATTATATGATTGTAGGTGCAGGTCTAGCAGGAGCAGTTTTAGCAGAACGTTTAGCCACAAAATTGGACAAAAAAGTAATTCTTGTTGATAAACGCAATCATATTGGTGGTAACACGTATGATTATTTTAATAAGGATGGAATATTAGTTCATAAATATGGTCCGCATATATTTCATACCAACTCTAAAGAGGTTTATGAGTATTTAGGGAATTTTACAACCTGGCGTCCTTATGAACATCGTGTACTAGCAAGTGTGGATGGTATGTTAGTGCCTATTCCTATTAATATGAATACGATCAATACCCTCTATAACCTGCAGCTCTCATGTTCCCAGGTGGATGATTTTTTTAATTCCAAAGCAGAGAAAAAAGACAGAATCCTAACATCTGAAGATGTTGTAGTAAATAAGATAGGAAGAGAGTTGTACGAAAAGTTTTTCAAAGGCTATACAAAAAAGCAATGGAATCTTGATCCATCAGAGCTGGATGCTTCTGTAACAGCACGTATCCCGGTAAGAAGCAATAGGGATGATCGTTATTTCACAGACACTTACCAGGCAATGCCTTTATTAGGATATACTAAAATGTTTGAGAACATGTTGGCACATCCTAATATTAAAGTGATGCTGAACACGGATTACAAAGAAGTAGAAAAAATAATTCCTTTTAAGAAAATGATTTATACCGGGCCCGTTGATTATTACTTTGATTATTGCTATGGCAAATTACCTTACCGGTCTTTAGAATTTCATTTTGAAACAATTGAAACAGAAAAATACCAACCTACAGGTACGGTTAATTTTCCTAACGAACATCCTTATACGAGAGTTACCGAATTTAAATACCTCACAGGACAAAGACATTCCAAAACATCTGTTGTATATGAATATCCAAAAGAGGAGGGTGATCCTTACTATCCTGTGCCAAGACCTGAAAATGCTGAATTATATAAAAAATATCAGCAGTTGGCCGCACAAAGTGCCAATGTACATTTTGTTGGAAGATTGGCAACTTACAAGTATTATAATATGGACCAGGTAGTGGCCCAGGCTCTTACTCTTTACAAAAAATTGTCAATAGAAACGGAAACACATGTCAACGGATATAAATTGCCAGCTCTTCAAGATTCCTGAAGTTTGGGGCGGGATTGAATGTACGATAAACAGAGTGCAGGATAAATGGAGAGATCAATTACAATATTCTGGTCACTATTCACGTGAAGATGATATTGATAAATTTGCAGCATTAGGCATTAAGGCATTACGTTATCCCATTCTTTGGGAATTGCATGAGCCCTTGTTTAATGCAACCATTGATTGGAGTTGGGTAACCGGGCAATTAAATAAAATAAAAGAACATAACATTATACCCATTGTTGGCTTGGTACATCATGGCAGCGGACCTTCCTATACATCTTTAGACAATGAAAATTTTTGCGAGGGATTATCTGCTTATGCTAAAAAAGTAGCTACTCAATTTCCATGGATAGAGTACTACACACCCGTTAATGAACCCTTAACTACTGCACGCTTTAGTGGTTTGTACGGCTTATGGTATCCACATCATACCAAGGACAGGAGCTTTTTGATAATGCTGTTGCACCAATTGAAAGCAGTAGTATTGTCAATGCAACAAATTCGCACTGTTAATCCTAATGCAAAGTTGGTGCAAACTGAAGACCTGGCAAAAGTGCATAGCACTTCATTATTACAATACCAGGCAGATTTTGAAAATGAACGGCGATGGCTTACGTACGATATTTTATGTGGCAGATTAAATAAGCACCATCCATTATGGGAATATTTTACAAGGCATGAAATAGATGAACGGCTATTAAATTTTTTTATAGATAACCCTTGTCCACCCAGTATAATAGGTGCTAATTATTATGTAACTTCTGAAAGATATTTAGATGATAATACTAATTCATATCCAAAACATGTACTTGGAAATAATCATATTCATCAATATGCAGATATCTGTGCGGCACATATTATCAAGCCTGCAGGCTTAAAAAAATTATTAATTGAAGCATGGCAACGATATAATATACCTATTGCGGTTACAGAATGTCATCTTAACTGCACAAGGGAAGAACAACTGCGATGGTTTAAAGAAACATGGGACACTTGCTCATCTTTAACTAAAGAAAATATTCCTATAAAAGCTGTTACCGCATGGGCATTGTTAGGCTCCTATGACTGGAATAGCTTACTAACAAAAAATGATGGCCATTACGAAACAGGAATATTTGAAGTGAAAAATAATGCGTTGCGTGCAACTGCCACAGCTACACTTATTAAATCATTAGCAAAAAAGAGAGATCATCATCATCCGCTGTTAGAGCAACAAGGTTGGTGGCATAAGAATGATCTCAACAATAGTTCAGTTCATAAAAAAAATATTCCACTGCTTATAATTGGAAGCACGGGTACATTAGGTGCTGCTTTCATTAAGATCTGTAAAGATCGATCTATACCTGCTATCTCACTTAACAGGAATGATGTTGATATAACCAATAGTAAATCTATCGCAACAATAATCGATCAATATCAGCCTTGGGCGATCATTAATACAGCCGGCTATGTACGAGTAGATGACGCAGAAGATAATAAAGAAGAATGTTTTAGCATTAATGCTATTGCACCTTCCTTACTTGCTAAAGCCTGTAAAGAAAAATGCATTCGGTTCATGACCTTTTCATCTGACCTGGTATTTGATGGAGAAAAGCATTCTCCTTATTTTGAAATTGATAATGTACATCCTTTAAATATATACGGAGAAAGCAAGGCAAAAGGAGAACGGAATGTTTTGAAAGAAAACTCGGAATCGTTGATAATACGAACCAGCGCTTTTTTTGGACCTTGGGATAAAGTCAATTTTGCATGGGATGTGTTAGATTCATTAAAAGAAAATAAAGATTGTCCTGTTATAACAGATATTATTGTTTCGCCAACCTATGTACCTGATTTAGTAAACACTTCACTTGATCTTTTTATTGATAAAGAAAAGGGCATACAGCATTTATCAAATGATGATTCATTAACATGGTTTGAGTTTGCTTGTGAAATAGCAAATAGGAGTGGTCACTCAAAAAAATATCTGAAACCTTGTTTGTTAAACGCCATGGGATGGAAAGCTAAACGACCTTTAAATAGTGCCTTGCAAAATGAAAAAGGGATAAGATTGCCGTCACTTTCACATGCAATTAGGCGTTTTTTTGATGAAAAAATCTTTTAATTTACAATGAGAAACGTTCTACGAGCACAACTATTCTTTTTCCCAACCAACTCAGTTTAAACAATTCTTAGGAAATATAATAACTGTAGTTGTTTTGGGATATTTTAAACAATTCAATTTTACTTCTTAAAAGATGGATTAAATCATCTTAATTTAAAAAATTATGAATAATAAGAACTTTGAAAAAGGAAAAGATAAAGACACTAGTGATTTAAATAACCCAAATCAAACAAAAGAAAATGATGATTCTGAAAAGAAAGCAATTAAAAAAATAGCTAAAGAAGAATATCAAGAAGATAAGAAAAAGAATAAAGAGAATGAAATATCATAAATGATATAATATTAAGTAAAACAAAGAACACGAATGAGAAAGTTTATAAGAGAATTTTTCCGGAATTGTTCAAATATTTTATCATCGCCAAGATAATTGTCTAAAACTATACTTAACACTCCGAAGAAACAAAGCTAGACCATGTTTGAGAATTAACTTTCCATTACTGACTTAGCCCCAAAGGTTAAAATTTTTAATTGAGAATTACACGTATCTGTTGTGCAAATCTCTATATTGGCATGCTTTTATTTTATCTCTTTTATAACCTAACTGCACATGGAAAAAGTAACTAGACGAATCCAAAAATTTAATGAGACAAGACTGCCTGCTATGATTCAGGAAAAGTATAAGGTAATGGCGACAGATCTTTACAAATTCTATCGCGGAACAAATCATCTGTTTTATGAAGACCTAAAAAAATCCGGTAAGGTATTTCAATCTCCTCTTGCATGGATTTGTGGTGATTTGCATTTAGAAAATTTTGGGAGCTTTAAAAGCGACAATAGATTGGTTTATTTCGATCTCAATGATTTTGACGAAGCATTATTAGCACCAGCAATATTTGAAGTAGTACGCATGGTAACAAGTATTTTTGTTGCATTTGAATCTTTACGAATCGAGCAAAAGAAAGCCATTAATATGGCACAATTATTCTTAAAGACCTATTCGTCCATCTTAGAAAAAGGTAAACCTAATTATATCGAACCTCGTGTGGCAAAAGGAATTGTTTGCCAATTCTTAGTAAATGCAAGCAAAAGGAAAACAAAAGATATTCTAAAGAAAAAAGCCAGGGTGAAAAACAAAAAAATAATGCTTTTGAATACCCCCAAACATCTCAAACTACCTCCAGCATTGAAAAAAGAGTTGTTTAACCATATTGCGGGATGGTTAAAGAATGATGGAGGAAGCCCCTATAACTATATTCCAATTGACGCTGCGTTTCGTGTTGCCGGTACAGGCAGTTTAGGACAAATACGATATATAATTTTATTAAAATCTTCTAATGGTACAGGAGAAAAATACCTATTGCTTGATATGAAAGAAGCAACTCCACCATCCTTATTACCATATGTAAGAATAAAACAACCACAATGGAATACCAATGCTGAACGTATCATTACAATCCAGCAAAGAATGCAGAATAGACCGCCTGCCTTATTAAGTGCAACCGTTTTTAAGAAAATGCCTTTTGTAATAGAAGAATTACAACCTACCGAAGACAGTATTAATTTTAATCTGATTAAAAAGGATTACAGAAATATCTATCAGGTGATTGATGATATGGCAATGTTAACGGCTTCATCCCAATTACGAAGCTCAGGAGAGCAAGGCTCATCTATTACGGATGAGTTAAAAGAATTTGGAGCAAAGAAAGACTGGCAAGAAAAAGTATTAACATACGCAATTCATTATGTAAGTCAAATAAAAACTGATTATATTAATTTTCTAAGAGATTATAAAAAAGGTGTACTTAAAAACCATCAGAAATAAAATCATTAATTATTTTTTTTGATAGCGCTGATAGAACCGTTTCGTTCGATGTACACCTTGTCTATTTTTTGCAAATCGTCCGTTAATGCTGATTCTCTAATACCTTGTAGTACATCCTCTTCACACACTAATGCTTTATTGAGATTTTCTTTTATAAAGCTGCCTTTAACAAATAGTAATATTTTTTCTCCTTCTATAAGTTTTGCAAAAGGTCTGTAGCGAACAATTGCCCATCCAAAGATTCGATGTAACAGTACAATTACCAAACAGGTAATAATAATGGGAATAAAAGGAGAGGCTCCAACGATTGCACGAGCCAAAACACTTCCCAACAATATGACAATAATGTTATCCAGTGGTGTTTTAATTCCAAAAGAACGCCTGCCGGATATTCTAATCAAAAAAAGCGTGAACAAGAAAATTATAATTCCCCGGTTGCCCATTTGAATAATGGTTAAATCTTTTCCCTGTCCAAATAGTTCAATAAGTGTTTCCATACTGATAGTTTTAAATAATTAAGGCTGTATTTCAATCTCATGTGCGATGCTTCTTAAAATATGATTGGTGTAGTGCAATTGGATCAAGATAGGATCAGCTTTAGGAGCATACACTATTTCTTGTTTAATAATTGTCTCTTTAAAGGTGATTGTATAATAAGCAAACAGATCAACGATTCCTTCTTCCGGCAACGGTGAGGCATATCCAGTAACCCCTATTCCCCAGTGACTTGAAAAGAGTTTACTGCCATTGATTGCCATCTCTTCTGAAATTATTGCAGATACACAATTACAGGTAATTGCTGTTGTAATATCAATGTGTAGATGCTTGTATTTTTGCATCAGGTTGTAAGCGGTCAGTCCACCTTGAAAAAAAACGGAAGCATTTTCAGCTGAAGAAAGTGCTGCTTGCAAATGTCCTGAAGTAACGCTTTCTGCTACAGCAATACTTTCATTTGTTTTGATAAAATAGCCTGAAATAATCTTTAGTGCCGTTATATCATACAATTCTGGCGTCATCACTAATTGTGTTACTCTACTTTCGTAAATCCAATTTCCAGACCATTATTTTTTAAACCGTGCCTCTAGTTCATCCTCCATTTCTTTTTTTAGATCATGCATACCTTTTGCTTCATCAATGGAATGAGATTGCTGTAAACTTTCCTCTTTTTTAGTAAAATCGCTCAGCTTCCCATAATATTTTTGAATTACTTTTAATTCGTCTTCAGTCATATTTTCCACATTTACTAATCTGTTACTTGCAAATTCATGTGCGGCTACCAATTCATTCAATTTTAACTGTATCGCAAGTGAATCTTTATTTTGCGCTTTTTGAATTAAAAAGACCATAAGGAATGTGATGATAGTAGTTCCGGTATTGATTACGAGTTGCCAATTTTCAGAGTAATGAAATATTGGTCCGGTAATAACCCATACGATTACAGAAAGTAATGCAAGGATAAATGCAGCTGTGCTTCCTGTAGCTTTAGTGACCTTTACAGCAAAGTTTTCAAAAAAGCTTCTTTGTGGTGTATTTACATCTTGTTTCATGATATATTAGTTTAAGTTAAAAAATAAAAGAACCAGATCACCGGGATCTGGTTCGCTAAGTAGGAAGGAGTATGGTTATTCCGCATTTGCCTGTTCATTTACGGTAGCTTCTGCTAATTCAGTTAAGCTTTGATCGGCTTCTTTTTCTTCACTAAGCGTCTTTTCTAAAATAGCTGCTGCTTTCGTATACCCTAATGTTTTAGCTAATTGTGCTAATCCGCCATAAGTAGCAATTTCATAGTGCTCTACTTTTTGGCAGGCAAGAATAATTCCCACATCCCTGGTTGCAGTGCCATCTTCGGTATCTTCAATGATGCTATCCCCTTCTTTGGTAATACCTTCCATCGCATCACATTTTTTAGCTTGAGGCTTTTGTTCTAAAATGCTAAAAACCTGTTCCAGCCTTGTCACATGTTCCTTAGTTACTTCAAGGTGATCGTTAATAGCAGTTTTTAGATCTTCAGCACTGGCAGCTTTTGCCATTTTTGGAAGTGTCTTTACTAAGTGTTTTTCTGCCCAATAAATATCTTTTAATTCATCATGGAAAAATTCTTCCAATCGTGAATCATTTTCTTGAGAGGCGTTCTTGGCAGCTTTGGTATTATTGCGTTTAGTAGTCTTTTCCATAATTATTATTATTTTATTTAAATGAATAAATTGTTGGTACTATTATAATTAATATTAATAATCATGCCCTTTTTAAATTATGTGTTGGGTATAAACTCGCAGGTTAAAAATCAACACAGCGGGAAATATTATCTACAATAAAATCCCAAGATTATAAACACTATTAAAAAGAAGTCTTTATTGTACAGCTTTTTCCTTCAATCATTGTATAATTATTAAAAAACTTATATAATCTATAGGTTAGTAAAAAAACACACAATTTTTGTAGCATATAAATAGGTTCGATATAATTTGTTTTAAGAAGGGGCGGTATTAATTATAATACTGCCTTTATTTATTATTTTTTGTAACAAAATATGAGTAATATTCTTTAGGCTGTTCGCATACCAGCCGGCATTAAAATCCCAGTTTTTTTGTAACCAGTTGACGTATAGCTTTATAATTTTTATTTTACTACATCTGAATTTATCTTTCATATTTCCATAAAGAAAACGCAAAGCAGATCTACCGCGACAAATCATTGTCAAAATGAGGTCAAGATGTCACTATTCAGTTATAAAAGGGAAAAGCGAATATATAGAATACAACTAATGGTATATCATTTGTTCATTAAATCTTATCAAAATGACATTCATGTAAACAACCAAAAGCAAAAAATAATTCCGGTGATGATAAAACTTATTAAATACACATTAGCGGGTAATCAATAACCACCAATTATGCACGCGCAACCTAAAAATGCAGGGGACGAAGAAGATATATTTGATAAAGAAGAAAATAATGATATAGATGATGATGTTGATTGAAATTATGTAGAAGAAATAGTCGACAAAGAGGGTTAAAGAAAATAACGAGGAAGAAAAAAAACTGACAAAATAAAAAAAATCCAAATTCTGGAGAAGCCGGATAAAATTGGGAGGGCAGCCAGTTTAAAGACTTAAGTATTCGTTGTATAACTTTATGAATAATAAAACAAAAAAAACTCGTTTACAGAAGCGCTATGTAATAATAGGGACGATTGTAATTATACTTATTGTCTTCCGGTTATTATTGCCAACTATTCTATTAAATTATTGCAATAAAACATTATCTCACATGCCTGGGTACTATGGTCATATACAAGATATTGATGTATCGCTATATCGCGGTGCTTATCAAATCCAGGGGATGTATTTAAATAAGCTAGACTCATCCACTCAAAAACAAACTCCTTTTTTTACAGTTAACGATTTAGATATTTCAATCCAATGGAAAGCACTTTTTCATGGCAGGTTGGTAGGTAAACTTATATTCAATACGCCTAAATTGATTTTTACAAAAGACAGAGCTGAATTAAATGATGTTAAAAAAGATACTAATAGTTTTCAAAAAGTCCTTAAAGACTTCATGCCTTTAAAAATCAATCGCTTTGAGATTAATAATGGCAGTATTCATTATGTAGATGCAGGTGCGAGCCCCAAAGTAGATATTTCTCTTCAACAGTTGCATGTACTTGCTGAAAATCTTACAAATGTAGAAAATGGTAAGGTTGAACTTCCTTCTACTTTAGCAGCCACAGCTAATGTATATGGGGGTACATTAGCATTAAATATGAAGATGGATTTTCTGTCAGAAAAGACAAGGTTTGATTTAAATGCGGATGTTAAAAATGTCAATCTTGCCTTATTAAATGATTTTCTAAAAGCTTATGGAGGATTTGACGTAAATAAAGGTAGTTTAGGGCTATACACTGAATTTGCAGCAAAAGATGGGAAGTATGTTGGTTATGTAAAGCCTGTAATAAAAGATCTTAAAGTATTGGGTCCACAGGACAGACATGATAATATACTGCAGAAAGCGTGGGAGGTTATAGTTGGAGCAGCAGCAGGAATATTAAAAAATCATAAAGAACAACAAATAGCTACAAAAGTATCTATAGAGGGGGCTTTTGGAAAATCAAGCACTAATGTTGTTGATGCTATATGGGAACTTTTACGAAATGCATTTATACAAGCTTTAATGCCATCAATAGATAACCAGATCAATCTGAGTTCTGTCAATAATGCTGAACCGGAACATAAAACTTTCTTCCAAAAATTATTTGGAAAAAAAGACGATAAAAAGAAAAAATAAATAGTTGTTAGTAACAAGTTTTATGCAAACAAACTATGATAATTATAAGTATATTGACTAATTACCTGCTGCGCCGTTATTATAACCGATTAGTTTTTTGATCTACCCGCTAACAACTATAAAAATTCCAACACCGACACAGGTTTGAAAATAGCCTCTATTGCTTAACAGCCTGAAAGGTAATAAGTATTGCGATTAGTGCGCAAGCTATCATTGAATATTCATAAAGGTTTAAATAGTATTTAAAATATCGTGCCTTAATTAAGTAGAAATTCTTACAATTTCTAAAGAGTTTATACAGAGACTATAAAAAGGAATAAAATTTGGCTATAAGATTGTAAAGCAGAGTATATGAGCTTAAATGTTTATAAAAAGAAAAGGGATTTTAAAAAAACGCCTGAACCCAGGGGTGGGAAATCCGAATCATATTTTGGATAATCTTAAGGACAAAATCGTCACCTTCTGAGCCTTTTAATAAAATACTTCCCTGTTACCCGGTTTTCCTTTGGTTTTTATTAATTAAATAATTTTTATCAGAGGCCTGTCCTTGTAATAATACTGCTTTCAATTCTTTCTTGGGCTTATTTTTTTATCCTCTTCTGTAAAAAATATAGAAAAATCTGCATTGATTATGTCTAGGTCTGTCTATCCAAAAGAAATTATAAAAGCTTTATTTATTTCTTTTATAATCCCTGTTTTTTATCAATGACGAGCATCGCATTTTCACTTGCAAAAGTCTATAGAGATTCATGATAATTAAAGGAGGAACTGAAAGAAGTACTAGGCATATTTATAAATATTTAACACATCTAAATTGCAATAGTGCAACACTTGTTATTTGTTAAGCACGTAATAAAACTTCAACAACATTTTGAATAGTAAAAATTGTAAAAGGCTTATGTATAAATGCATCTACCCCCTTTAACCTCGCAGAAGTTTCCATGACTTCATTAGCAAAGGCTGTTATCATAATTACTTTTGTAATCCCTAGCTTTTTTATCTTTTCAATATTATCAATACCAAAACCGTCTGGTAAATTGTTGTCTAAAAAGATTCCATCATATTGATGTGTTTCAAGTAATGTATAACCTTGTGCTAGAGTGTGTGCTGAATCACATAAAACCCCATTTCGTTGTAGGATATTTGACAATAAAAAGCAGATATCCTCTTGATCATCAATAATTAATACTTTGCTCATAGCAGTGATGAAAGCAAAATTGTGCCATTTAATCTTGCTTTTATAATTTATACTAGAGGGGAATTTATTGCCTAAAGAAAAAATGAGTATAGAAAAATACCCATTTTAACTCAAATTTTTATAAATAAGTAAATATTTATATCAACTCATTTACGTGTGAACGCTTGATTAAATATTTCCTACCAATACGAGAAGATTAATACGGTTTGACTTTGGACACCTCCTTAAAGTAAACGATTAATACTTTCTCCTCAATCATCGAGACATATACATTTTACATACGTAGGCCCAAAATAATGTCGAGTTTGACTAAAATTTGCGTAACAGCAAAGAGATTAAAGTCGTGCTTTTTTAGATTCTTTCCAAAATCTCCTTTTACTGTCTTTGCTAAAGTTCCAACAATTCCTATTGAATCTATTAGTTATTCCCTTGTCATTTCTTAGGTTTCACACCAATATTCAATTCCAACTTCCCATAAAATTTATCTGTTTATCATATTTATTTAAATGCTTAATCAATAAATAGACTGTAATTAAGATAAATCAGCTGTTATTTTAATTAGAAGACACAAACTTATTTCTTCGTTATTAAAAAGGTGAAGTTGTTTGTTGAGATTGACTCGAAGAGTTTCCGGGTGCAGTACTTGGTGTATTAGATGGCACAGGAGCATTAGGGCTTGTATTGTTTGGAAAAGTATTTGTTCCCGGCGTAAAACCACCAGATAGTTTAGTTTTATTACTATCTGATATAGGAATTGAATCTATAGAAGTTTTGTTATTAACAGATTTAATTTTTCCATTTTTATATTTTGATGAATTTATACTTCTTGAAGTATCAGTTTTTTTTACCTGACAAAAGCAGAATGAAGAAATTAAAATTCCCATTGTTAAAGTTAACAGTAATGATTTCATAAAATTTATTTAGTACTTTGTATAAATAAATTCTGTGCCAACATAATACTAAACTAAAAAAAACAAAAATTTTACAAATAATAATACTATAAACATTTGCTTTAAATTCTTGTGAACAAGTTGGTTTACTTTTAAACTTAATGGAGAATTCTGCAAAATTAAATTGAAGCCATGTACTCGTTAATATTTCTTTATAGGCAAGAATGTACTAATTGGTTTATAGTTGTAATGGTAATACTTTTCCTTGATAATAAGTAATGCCACTCTAAATAAATAAATTTTTCACGGCAAAATAGTATACCTCAAATGTTTGATTGCCTTTGTCATATTTTTAAATATTCTAAAATTGTTCCTGAAGTTGGCAGGTTGTTTGTTTAATTAGATATATGGATAAACAATTATTGAATATCGAAAAAAATATATCCGGACTTTGGGATAATGAACATGTTTCACTTAATCTAAACTTAAAAAAGTCTGGCCAAGAAAGTACAGTTGTTTATATGAGAAAAGTACATGCAACTAAAACCGAAATAGCTGGCACATTCTCAATACAGAAAGAAGATGATTCATATTTAATGAACATGATTTTTAAGCTTCAAGGAAATCCCACTCCCACCAACATGAACTTTAAAGTTGACAATATAAGCTCAAAGGATTTGCAATTATCGAGCAATGGAGTAATTATCAAATTTTTTAGAGTGAGTTAACATTTTCCCCGACTGAAAAATAACGTAATCAATTGCATTGGAATGTTCAGCAACTAAAAAAAGTTGCTTGATAAAGTCCATATACGTTTTACCTTCTGTTAAATAATTGTCGCAAATGCCATTATGACGAATAATTAATTAGTTTTTATAAAACACAATTTATCCTAGAAGTATATTTATCCCGCTTCTACAGAATTTGAATTTTTTGCGCGTTTCTGTTTTCCTGCTACTCCTCTTCTTCTTCATTGATGCTATCACCTTGCTCCATCTTTTCGTTATCAGTATTATCACTGCTTATCTCCTCATAAAGTTATACCTCGAATACTTAAGTTTTAAAACCAACTGCCTTCTAAATTAATGGCAGATTGCTTTTATGATATTAATTTACCTTATTTATTATTCGGACCTTTATAATCGTCATTATTGAATGCATCTCTAAAGTTATTTTGTTGCTCATCTTTATCTTCTTCGGCCTCCTCGCTTATTGGCTTCTCCGGCACATTATCTAAATTTTTAAAGGGTTTAATATTTTCATCCTTCTCACTCTTAATTAAATCATGTTCATAGTTGCTTTTAAGTGTATCATGGCGTTCTTCATTACCAATCCTAGAATTAGAATTAATATCATTTTTAGACTGTAGCTTCTTTTCCACTTTAGTATGATCTCTAGGTTGTTCTTGTACAATAGGCGGAATATTGGTTATTTGCTGATTTGTATTTAATAAATCTTTATCATCGCCAGGATTGCTATTTTCATCGCTGTTGTTTACATAAGTATTATCCATATAAATAAGTTTTTGATACCTTAACAATACAAATGATATACCATCAAATAGCGTTCGCATATGGTCTTATTGCATTCATATCAGTGTCATGTTTACCTCATTATGAGAATAATTTATCTCTATTTATAGTTTATCACTAACCTTATATCATTGTAATAATAATTTATATAATTTTTTGTTCCTCTATATGGCAGCAAATACTTTAATGAGCTTGAGTTTGTATTAAATACTTTTTATTTTAGATTAATTAAATGCCTTCAGTTAAGGGAAAAGTCAAAAGCAACCCTTTTAAAGATGCTGCTTTTTATTAAAAATCTACATAAATCAAGTAACAAGAAGAACCACTCTTTGACAATGGCTCGTTAATTGTTGAAATCTTATCAGTAAGCTAATAAATAGCAGAAAAATATGCTTTTTAAAAGAATGGACAACCTTAAATCGACTAAATTTTTATTATGCCAATACCATATATACAATTACTAATAGGAGGAATAATTGTTGTTGTATTTTACATATGGATAAATGCAAGATCACGCAACAAAAAAAGTAGCAATAAAGCGGAGGGGCAAAATACCCCTACCTCATCTTTAGAAGCAGATCCAACAACTGACGTGCATACAAAGAATGAATTAGACACTCCCCAGTTTACACAAAGAGATCGATCTTCTGATTCAAGAGCAGAACAAAACAATCAATAATAAATCATGTAAAAGAATTAGAAGATGGCTAATTCTCGCAGAAAAATTTTTACAAAATATTTCTTATACTACAGCAGCTGCTAAAATCTTTCCATTGGTAAATAATATTTCTTTTTACACAAAATCTAATAACATGATCAATGATGATAAATCATCAATCAAAAGATAAAAATTAAGATGAAGACAATAAACCAGCCATTGAAAGAATTTATTACCGATTATAAATTAAAACCTGAAGACCATTCTATTTGTTTTGATGCCACCATTTATTTTTCTACGGAAACAGATTTCATATCACTTTCAACAGAAGTTGAAATAATATCAATAGGAGAAACAATAATGGATG
The DNA here is from genome assembly GCF_020042285.1 of Ferruginibacter albus. Classification (NCBI taxonomy): domain Bacteria; kingdom Pseudomonadati; phylum Bacteroidota; class Chitinophagia; order Chitinophagales; family Chitinophagaceae; genus Ferruginibacter; species Ferruginibacter albus. The sequence continues at coordinate 1,156,067 of NZ_CP083388.1, read as the reverse complement.
TTATAAACCTCTTACATCCCGATGTATTGGTCCACAGGATACCTGACACTTATCTGGTTAATGAACATGAAATTGCATATTTGAAAAACAGGGCGTTGATCATCAAGGGACAAGCACCGGAACATGGTTGGTTTGTACTATCAATACATGCTGATGGAGCTTGTGATGAATATACATTAATGGAATTACATGGCAAGACCCTTAATTAATTTTTTACTTAATCACTATCATTGTCACTATAAGATATCTTTTCGCTTAAACTAAAATTTTTAAATATTTCTTTAGTAATTATTTTGCAGTTATCACCCATTTCGTTTAATGTACATTGCAAGACCTTAATATTTACCGGTAAGTTATTTTTCCACTCAATAAAATCCAATTGTAAAATAGTCTTTTCACTTACTTCATCAGAGCCCTTTAACTTTTCAAAAATTGCATTTGCTACTAACCGATTATTTCCAATAAAGAATTTCCCAAAGCTTTGAAAATCGTTGGGTGTTTTTATTGTGAACTGTATGTAGAAAGTTGTTTGCATAAAATAATAGCAACAAAGGGATGATTAACATCCCTTTGTTGTGATTTCAGTTAATACACTAAAAAAGGATCATCTTTATCATTATTGAATTTCAATAAGGCGAGATACTTTTTTAGCTTGCTCATTTTTTGGAATAGAAATTTTAAGAATACCGTTTTCATAATTTGCTGTAATTTTTTCAGTGTTAACAGTTTTGTCTAATGCGAATGTTCTGGTAAATTCCTGTTGCCTGTATTGCTGGGTTATCCATTTTTTATTTTCCTGTTTGTTTTCTTCATGCTGCTTAAAGCCAATAGTTAAGATATCATTGTTGATACTGATATTGAAATCCTTTTTCTGGAGTCCCGGAGCTACCAGTTCCACTTCATAAGAATTATCAGTTTCTTCAATGTTAACAGGAACATTACTTTGAGAATTTAACCCGCTAAATCCCCAAAAATCATCACTGAAAAACCGGTTAAGATTATTTTGGAAGATATCATCAATAACATTTCCAAAAGTTGCCGGCTGATTGTCTTGTTTTCTTTTGATTAGGTTGTTCATAATTACCTCCTTTTTTAAAAAGTACATAACAACCCCAATGCCATTTCAATAAAAAGGTCATTTTTTCAATTTGTAAGAAAAAATTTCATGAAATTTTTTCATTCGCTAAATATTTTAGCAAAACAAATAAACGTAGTAACTTTAATAAAAAATATTCGATGCTTACGCTTTTTGATGATTTGCAGGTTTTTGATGATGGCAAAAAACGCATTATTCATTTTGATATCCCTGATGCTGATCTTACATTAAGACAACAATTCTTTGATAAAGAAAGGTCTGACAACTATTATGAGACACTGTTGCATAATACACCATGGCAACAAAATCAAAGAAAGATGTATGATAAAGTAGTAGATGATCCCAGGCTTACTGCCTGGTATGGCAAAGTTTTTAACCAATGGACAGACGAACTCTTGGAAATTAAGGAAGAGGTAGAAATTGTTAGCGGCAGCAGATTCAATAGTGTTTTACTTAATTATTATAGGGATGGTAATGATTCTGTAAGCTGGCATAGTGATAAAAAACCAGAAGGTGGCACAAATACTCCTATAGCATCTGTCAGTTTTGGAGAGACAAGGGCTTTTCAAATAAGACATAAGTTTAATAAAGATCTGAAGCCAATGTCTATCCCGTTGACACATGGCTCCTTTTTATTAATGGCAGGTCCTATGCAAGATTATTGGGAACATCATATTGCTAAAACTAAAAAGGAAATCGCCCCTCGAATTAATCTTACTTTTAGAATCACCTAACAGTATAATTTGGTGAATAATTTGCTTTATAGCTTATAAAAAGAGAATGAAAATAGCGTCTTATAATGTGAAGTGTCAGCCCGGAACTGCCGCTGTTTTTTGTTTACAGCCGAAGATAACAGATAATGCTCAATACCGCTGTGTTAGCTGGAACTAAAGCTGAATAGCATTACTGATGTTGATGCTGCACTGTGTCAACCCTACTTGCACAAATACACATGTTGTAGGCAGTTTTATATATCTAATCCTTGATGTAGAAATTTGCTTTACTTGTGAATGACCTCCATTGGTTGCACAGGCACTGAGGTCTCATATTTACAAGTCCATTTATAAAGGCAGACTTTACAAAATAAAAGTAATAAGCAAAAGTGAATTTACTTTAACCAGTATAATACCTAATAATTACGGAAGTGAATACTATATAAAATCAACGTTTTAATTTTTAACCTTACTAGCCATTTATATAAAATTTGTAGAATAAAGGCTTGATCATATACTTTTTCTTTACGTTTCCGACTAACAATTTATAATCTCTATTTTAAAAATAGGTTCGAGTTGGAATACTTATTGCATTTTAGCTTTAAACAGTTATTGAAGCAAAACTAAAACGAGAAATAATGAGCCAAGCGTTTGTAAAAGAAGAAGACAGCCAATGGTTGCATGAAATACCTCCTACTTTGACAGCATTAATTAATTATTTGTCAAAGGAAAATAATGGGATAAGGGTCTATTTGAAAAGACAATTTCTTGATTCAAAAGGATTAGAGATTTTTGAAATGAGTAATGGACTCAATTACTCAAAAGATAATGGACAATGGCAAATAACAAATTAAAGTAAGATTCAAGAATGAAGTATTAAAAAGTTTAAGGTCTTGAAGGTTATGACAAAGCAAAGTGCAGGTATACTATTATATAGGAACACTCAAAATGAATGGGAATTCTTTTTGGTGCATCCGGGTGGACCTTTTTTTAAAAATAAAGATGCAGGCTATTGGACAATACCCAAAGGGGAGTATTTAGAAAAGGAAGATCCATTAAAAGCAGCTTTGAGAGAATTTGAAGAAGAAACGGGTATTGCATTAACTGGGAATTTTAAAGAACTTATTTCTATAAAGCAAAAAGGTGGTAAAACAGTTAAAGCCTGGGCAATAGAAAAAAATATAGATACTACAACTATCAAAAGCAATTCATTTATCATCGAATGGCCACCTAAATCGGGTAAACAACAAAGCTTTCCTGAGATTGATAAAGGAGAATGGTTTAATATAGCACTTGCAAAAGAAAAGATGAATAAAGAGCAATTCCAATTTATAGAAGAATTGCTCAGCAGCTTATAAAATTTCGATAGAAGATTGTGATAATTATGAAAGAACATTTGCTACGTTGCTTGATTATATTTTAACTCCCATTTTTCAACATTAATACCTTTTATTAATAACCATAGTCCTAGCGATGTTTCAGCAATAAAGACTGGCAAGAAAAATAATTGAAAAGCAAGTCCTGATACTTTCGGAGCAAGAATTAAAATAAAGCCATTACTGATATAACAAATGCCGGCTAATTGAATCAGAAGACCTAGCACTTTTGGCAGAAATTCAGAACGATAAATAAGATATCCATGAACAAGAAAACAGCAACCTAGAAAAAGCAATGAAATGCCGTATCCATAGCTATGTGATTTTATGCAAATAGCCGCCATTGCATGGCATTGTTCCAGCGTAAAGCTTTTAAGTGAATTTGAGTTATCCAGGTAAAATAATACATCTATAAGATTCAATATTGCTATTATCTGCACTATAATAGATACCATTCGAAAGAATGTTGCCAATAAATTTAATTTCCTATGAACAGGTCTTAACAGGAAAAAATAAATCATAGCCAAGATTATTGTACAAATTATACTTATGTACTCAGCTACGATACCTATGCGCCATAAAGAAGGATTAGCCTGAATATGCATTGCTGTAGCCTCCGGATTGCCCGATACAATAAGTTTTCCTCTAAAAAAGAATTCACTGGAAATTCCTAAAATAATTATAACAACATATAGTAAACCACCAATCCGAGCATACTTTTGCATAGAAAAGCTTTCATTATTATTAAATTGGATCATAGTTGCTGCATATTAAATTTAAGATGTATTTCAAGGTATAGTTTTTGGATTAAAAAATACAACCCTGTTAATAACAATTGACTTCTGAATATTTAATAATGAGTTTAACTGAAATACTGTTCTGAAGGAGACAAATAAGTTATATTTGTTTTATAAAGCATTAATTATGAAGTCTATTTTATTTTCCATTATAATAGTATCTGTTCTTTTAGCTTCATGCTCAAAAAGTAATCCTGTTAATACAGGAGGTGGCGGTGGTACTTCATCTACACTATCTGCAGATATTGATGGTAAACCAACGGGCTTCAGCATTTATGCTGTTGCAACACATCAAAATACCAGTGGAAGTTATAGCATTGGGATTGCTGGCTATAATGGGAGTGTTAGCGGAAGTCTTATTTCATTTGGGGTGGGTGGTTCTGCGCCTGTTGTAGCAGGAACTTTTGATAATAGTTACAGTGGTGCAACTTATAAGACTTCTATGAGCTTATTTGAACAACCAGGTAATATTATTTATCTTTCAAATGGTATAAGTCCCAATATTGGAACAGTTACTATTAGCTCTATTAATGCTGAATCTGTAAGTGGTACATTTAGTGGCGGTGTTGTACATAGTGGGGATAACGCTACTCACACGATTACTAATGGAAAATTCAATGTAAAATTCACTAATTAAGAATTACCTAATAATATTTTAGCGATAAGAGTAGCTTTTCTTCTATTCATTATGTTCTTTAATTAACCTGTCAACTTCTTGTTTAATTTCTTCTGGTAAATAATTAAAAAAGTTACCATCAATAGTAATAATATTTTCAGGTTCAACAAATGAGAGTACAGGTGTTTGCCCAACATACTGATGAAGATAAGGTTCGATTAATTTTTTGATTTGATCAATATAAGTATCCTTCCTGTTTTGCATAGTTTTTATTGTACTTCTACAAATAAAGAGCCAATTTAAGTTTAATATATCTTTATTAGAAGGCCGGGTCATATAGTATTTGCAACTAATAGTATATTAACTTTTCAACTTTAATATACAAAGCAGTATCTTCTTAAATGTTGCCTTTATCTTAATCATAATACACATTATTTTATATAATTAATAAGTCTAAAATAATTCTATTTTAAATTTTATCTTTTAAGCTCTTTTCATACAAAAGTTATATAAGTAAATGTTTAAATCATGTAATACATAGGATTTTCTTATCATCTGTTGCAATAACGATCAGTTTTTGACGTTAGCTATCACAATTACTATCCTATTATGAAAAATCTTATCCTTTCTGTATTATCAATAATAATTGCATATACAGCTACAGCCGCTGGTTTTACTATCAAAACAAATGCAGCTACTTCTGTATCTTATATTACCGCATCATTAGGAGGAACAATTACAGCTGCACCCAGTTTTACTATAATAGAGAGAGGAATAGTTTGGAGCACCACAAAAAATTCTCCGACTACTTCAGATAACAAAATAGTAATGGGTTTGGGTCAAGGTACATGGAGTATTAGTTCAGGACCTTTCCCTGCCGGTACATTAGTTTATTTCAGGGCATACGCTATACTTTCAACTAGTCCGATTGCAACGTACGGTAGCGCGCTTACATTTACCACTACGGCTTTACCGGGTGTATCTGGCACGTATGATTTTGAATCTACATCAGGGAGTTATGATGGATTTGATGGCGGGGTACTTACCGCCAGTAACACAGCAACATCTACTTCTATGAAAATTTCCGCAGATGGTATACATCGTGCCAGCGAATGGGTATCCGGGCAACCCGATCATATAGCAGGTGAAGGGCTTTATTTACAAACAACCAGCGAAACGCCACAAGCTACCTTTGAGATACAAGGGAATAATACATTCGACCTGAACTCTTTTTATTTTGCCAATCAAACTACAGATGGTATTACTTATACGTTTACAACCTCAAAAGGCTCCATTACTGTACAATATACAAGCGAAGACCCTACGGGGCAGGCAGTTATTATTGACATAGCGCATAGCCCCGATTATAATTATTTTAAAGGCATTAAATCCTTTACAGTTACTGCCTCACAAACTTCTGCCGATTTTGAAGTGGATCACATAACACTTCAAAATATAAAATCAAATACAGTATTGCCATTACGGTTCGTTTCTTTTACCGGAACTAATATTAATCATTCAGCATCGCTGGAATGGACAACAGCAAATGAGATAAACACAAAGGAAATGCAGGTAGAAACATCTACTGATGGTATACATTTTATACAAAAAGCAACTATAACCGCTATAGGTAAAGGAAATAATACGTATCATTTTAGCGATGCGTTAGATAATAATGCTATTGTTTATTACCGTATTAAAACAGTTGATACAGATGGCAAGACTTCAACAAGCAGTATTGTAATAATAATTGATAGAGCAGATAAAGCACAGAGCTTAGAATTACTCCCCAATCTTTTAACTCAAGGCAATGCTATTATTAAGATTAAGTCTTCGATAAGCACAGGAAAAATCACGATTTATAATCAAAACGGCGCAGTCGTAAAACAACAGGGTTGGGAAACCGGTCAATTTATAAACACCAATATTTTAAGTACAGGCTCTTATGTTCTTCAACTTTCAGATGGAAAACAAGTACTGAGTAGCCGATTCGTAAAACAATAATTAATTAAATAAAAAGAGGTGAGTACTTAAGTCACCTCTTTTTACATCAAATACATTCTACTAATTACTTACACTTCTAAGAGCTTCTAATCTTTCTCTTTCATCGACTGTTTCTTGTGCAACTAAAATAGCAGATAAGCCATAGTACATATATGAGATATCAGCAAGCGTATAGCTTTTAATAACTTTCTGATCAATATTTTTCTGAATGATTTTTACTGCTGTATCTAAAAGAAATTTCTTTGTGTCGTTATCCATTTATGTTTTCTTTTAAATAAGTGATTAATGGAAATTTTTTAATTATTAAACCTTCTAAAATGTATTAATTGAGAATATGCATTTTCATTTAAAATGAGGCGTGGGGAGGCAGGTTCTTTCGCAAGGTTCATTTTTGTGTTGGCTTTATGTGGCTTGCAAATGGTTTGATTTGGTGCGTTGGCTCAAAGGACTGATACAATATTATTCGTTTTCGATTAGCTTCATTGTCTCCAAAAGTCCTGTTGTTTGTTCGATGTCAAAGTATTTGTCTTTTAAGAGTTTAACTTGATAGTTTTCGGGTAAATAAAGCCCCCATTTAGAAAAGCCTAATAATGCTGGACTTGTCTGCAAAAGGTTAGAAATATGAATATCAATGTCAGCAAAGAGCAAGGTTAATGAATTCCATCTTGAAATTACTTCTTGTTTAGAAACCTGTATGTCAAATGAGCTACTAGGGTCGTCAAGTATATTTTTAATTCCTGAAATATTTAGAAGTAATTGTATTGTTCTGTTTATTCGTGTTCCTGTGAAAGTAAAGAGTCGTAAATGTTTTTCTGCTGAAAGCAAAGGGCGGTCAGTTTGCAAGTTTTGAATATTAAAAACAGAGAAATCTTTTCGCAATATCTCTATTTCATCACAACTTGGTTGGTCGAGAAAATCATATTCTGTTTTGGAATAAAGGATTTCAAGCATTTTTTCTCTTATTCTTTGATGTATTGTTCCTCCTCCACCAAAAAACATTGGTTTCTTTCCATCTTTTGTTGGAATTACTTCTATCTTTTTTGCTTTATGATCAACAAATTTTATCTTCCAAATTTTAGCTGAAAGTAAAATATTTTCATCTTCAATGACTTGGGGTGAAAATGGTATTTCGCCAATTGTATTCCCCGCATTTACAACTTTGAAGTTTTCTTCGGTTTTAAATACGCTGTAAAAATCACGACTGTTCACAAGTTTTTCTCCTTCGACACCAATTATAACCTCATGTTGTATTTTTTCTAAGAAATCAATTACAATTAAGTGATTAAGTATTTGTTCTATTTCAAAAACTTCAATTAGTTTAAAGGCAGAGTTCTCTTTTAATTGTATAATCAATTCAGCCCATCTAATTCCAGAATGCCCTTTTGTTATTGACAAAGCTTGATGAACTAAAATATCATAGGGCTTTTCATTTTTTTGAGGCGGCTCAATGAACCCCTCTTTGTATAATAACCAACAAGCTATAGATTGAAGTAAACTCCATTCATTTGTTGCATACAAAAACAAATTACTATTTTCTCCTTCTTTTCTACCACTTCTTCCAACCCTTTGAATTAGTGAGGCTATGCTGTGTGTCGCATCAATTTGAACAACTTCATCAACAGTTCCAATGTCAATACCCAGTTCTAATGTTGATGTGCATGAAATGCAAAAATTTTGTCGATTGTTATTCTTCGCAAAATATTCAACATACTCTCTTACTTCTCTGTCAACTGATGAATGATGTGAGAAATAATTAGAGTGTCCTTTTACTCTTTCTGAAATCTTTTTTAGTTTAACTGCAACCTCTTCTGCCCGTCCTCTGCTGTTAGGGAAAATTAAAACTTTATTGTCTTTTGTTTCAAGGTATAAGTTTTTTAAAAGCTCTAAGGACAACTCCTCTTTTGTATTCTTGAAATAGCGAAATAGAGCTTTAATCTCTTTTGCTGTTCTATCTAATAATACTTTTGTTTTTAACTCCTCCCCTGTAAACTTCTTTGCTTCGTTGTAATCTCCAATTGTTGCTGATAAGCCAACTATGCTGAATGATTTTGAATTTACTTTTTGTAGTCTTGATAAAATTGATTTCAGTTGAACGCCCCTGTCTGTGCCAATAAATGAATGCACTTCATCAATTACAACATATTTAAGATTTGAAAACAATTGTTTAACATTAAAAGGCTTGTTTACAAACATTGCTTCCAATGATTCCGGTGTAATTAAAACAATCCCATTAGGTTGTTTAATTAATCTGTCTTTAATTGTTTTGTTGGCTTCTCCGTGCCACTTAGTAACAGTTACATCCAGATTTTTGCAAAGCTCTTCGATTCGATAAAACTGGTCGTTAATTAAAGCAATTAGAGGCGAGATATAAAGTACTTGAACTCCTAATTCATTAAAATCAACTTTTGAAAGAATTGGTAAAAAAGCCGCTTCTGTTTTCCCTGATGCTGTTCTTGATGCTAAAATAAAATTGTCATCCGATGCCAAAATTTTGGCAATAGCTGCTGTTTGAATAGGTCGCAACTGCTCCCAACCCTTATCACGAATGAATTTTCGTATTGGCTCTGAAAGTAAATCAAATGACATTATAGTTCTTCAATGCTGTCTAATGAAACCTCATCAGGTCTTTCATCAGAAACTTCAAGTTCACCAAATAGTTTGTTTTTATCGACTGTTGGGTTTTGGCGAATGATATTTAGAATATTCAAAAAATCTCGAATTACTTCTCTTGGTGTTAAAAATTCAGATGCGCCTGGTTTGTTAAACAGCTCCTCCATAAACTGATGAATTTCGCTATCAGTTATTTGAATTTCAGTTTTATAGTTATAATCAAATATCGCTTTCAACTTTTTGAGTAAAACAAATATTTCGTTATGGTCAAGTGGCATTAAACGAATTACTGGCTGTGCAAAATCTCTTATCTCAGCAGTTTCAAATTTATTTGTAAGAAGCCTTGACTTTAAAGCATTATAACTAAAAAGACCTCTGCGCTCATTTTCTAAAACCTCTTTTGTTCCCGCAAAATTAAAAAACAGATTAGTGACCTTTCCTTGGAAACAATCGTTATAAATGGTAAGTATTTTTTCGTAATTTTTTTCTCTCATTACAGAAGTTGAAATCTTGTAAAGATTTATAGCTTCGTCAAGATTTACCATAAATCCGCTGTAACCCATACTTACGAAGAGTTTACAGAAGTTTTTTAGCATATCGTAGTAATTTAAATCATTAATTACTTCTCTAACTCCTAAGTCCTGTTTTGCTTCTGTTTTGGTTCTATATTCTCCTTTAAGCCATTTCAAAGCATTTCTCCTTAGTTGTTCATCGTCTTTTATATATCCTTCATAGTATTTCATCACAACCATTCCAAAGTCGAAACTACCTACATCAGTGATTTCATTAATAGTCTTCATAATATTGTTTTGAATTAGATTCAAGTATTGCTCATTACGAATATCTGTCAATGAAATTTTATTTTCGTCGGCAGTTTTGGTTATACTTTGCTCAATCCACTTTTCCAGTAATGTAGGTAATGCGCCACCTTCTGGCTTAGTTTGAATTGAAACATTATCCATAATGGCAGAATAGAGAGCAACTCCTTTTCCGTCATTAGAATACAAACGATTATCTGGTGTAAAATCCGCATTGGCAACTACAAATTTTTGCTTCAAAGCAACTGTATTGAGCAAATGAAGCATAAAGGATTTGCCCGAGCCAAAGTCGCCAATCCAAAATTTCACCATACTATGTCCATTCTTTACATCTTCTAATGCAGAAACAACTGCGTTGATTTCTTCAGAACGTCCAACGGTAATGTGTTGGACGCCAATTTTAGGAACTACTCCACCAATTAATGAATTAATAATTGATGTCGCTTCTTTGGGTTTAATATTATCTATCATTTTACTGAAATACTTTGAAAATAATTTGTGTTAATTATATAATAATCATCTTCTTCCTCAATCAATACATCATCTAAAAAATCATAGCATTTTTCATTGATGCTTTCTACGAGTTGGTTTTTAAAAATACCTTTCGATTTTGCAAAGGATTCAAGTTCATTTTGAGGGACTGAAAAATTACTTTTAGCAAATAATTCTAATGCTGTTGTGTGTATTTCTGAAAAAGCTAATTCGCTGTGAAAAGTTGATTGATAAACTTCTTCATTTTTTGGGATTATCTCAATTTTAATTTCTTCATTACTTATTTCTTGAGATTTTATTGTGTTGTTGTCATCTTCAAAATCATCCTTTAAATATTCATTGAGAAGTTTAACTGTTCCAGAGTGTTGTTGTTGAACTTCTTTTATTGAAGCAATATCAAGTTGTATTTTCTTACGCTTAACCTCATAAACTTTAGAGACACTTTTTAATGCTTTATCTAAATCTTTATCTTTAATTAGTTCGTTGACAATTATTTCAAAATCGTGTAACTGCTCATTTGTTTTGAATAAGCTTTTCTGAATAGTTTTTGTAAGTTGTCTGTTGTCAAAAGTTGCTGATTTTAGGTCGTGATATAAATAATGAACATATAGGGTAAGGGAAGATTGCTTGTCATACTTTGCTATAAACTTTGATGCTTCAAAAAATATATTCTCAATTGATGGATTTTTTTTATTAAGTTTTCCAAGAGAAATAATTGAATCAACAAACTCTATGGATTTTTCATTATAGCTTATTGTTAATTCCTCAAACTTGATTTTCCAACGATTTGTATTTTGCGAATAGAGTTCAATTTCTGTTGCTTCATCTGGTAGTGTAACTTTTGAAATTAATGCCGGCAGCAATTCTGTTATTTTAGCTGTTATTTTTGTTTCAAATTCCGTTTTAGCCTCTGGTGCTGTGTAATAAATATCGGTATTTATCTTGCGTTTATGTCTGTAATATTCACGAACTGCATTTTCGCAGTGTTTAAAAATATGAGAATAAAATTCTTTGGTCGTTATTTCGATGCAATATTTATAGTTTTGACTTCCACTCTTGTATTTAAAATGCTTTCTTGCAACTACATCTGCAACAGCTAAAAATTCAGCATCCATTGTAGTTCCTTCTTGAATATACTTCTTTTCTAATTCTGATATTACAACAAGGTAAAACTTTAAGACTTCAATACAACAATATTCAATACTACAAAAGTTATTGCTGGGATACCAAAGTTTGTTGAGTAGGGTTACTTCATCCTCGGATAATTTAAGTTGAGTTTTATATTTAGTGCCTATTCCCCAATAGTTTTCATAGCTATTAATATTATCATTTGATTGATAAGGTCGGTAAGAGTAAAAACTTCCTTCCTTTTTACTTAGGACATTGATCGTGTCATATTCATCTAGTTGTCGTAGTTTCTTTATTAGCGCTGCATAAGCATAGAACTTTGTCTTCGGGTAGTTTTCTGAAAGCCTATATAGTTGTTGTTCTGTACGAGAAATATTTCTATGATTTTCATATTCATCTATCAAGTTGAAGAGTAGTATAAATGCGTAGTTGGAGTTTTCTTCTATATCCAAACATATATTATTAAGAAAATTTGATTTAAATATGTCGTAAAATAATTTTTGCTCAGGTGAAGCAGTATTTATTTCAGAATAGGAATAAACATAATGGTGTGCCCAATAGGGTACACCATTGCTGTATTTCTTTAAGCTGTTTATTGAGTTTATTTTGTATGGCTGGTTGGTAACATCAATAATTGAATTGTCGGTATAATTGTTTGGAGTTTCTGATGTTGTCACAGTTACTTTTATATCTTTTAATAAATTTTTGATTAATTCCTCTTTTGTTTCTTTTTCAGATTTTTGTCTTCCATTTGATTTTGCGTAAGTAGTACTCTGGTTATTCGGTTTTTTGCTGCTGGGAAAGGTATAAACAATAAAGATTATTATTCCTATTACGATTATTGCTGTCATTAAGGTGCTAAATGTTTATTTCAAAAATATTGAATATTTCAGTCAATTGTAGAGTCTTAAATGCGGCCAGATAAAATTAAATGTATTACAATCTGTATGGGAGGCTATATTGTTGAAGTGTCGAACAAATGATGATAGATATTCTCAGCTGGGGTTGGTAGGCTGAAAGTTGTCAGCATTGTATGCCTTGCAATCTGCTAAAAATTTCGTGATATAGCTTTGCATGTTAGTTTGAATTTAAGTAGGATTTTAGTTTAGGGTAACAGGACGTTAGGGCATTGATGAGTGGCAGTATTCTGAGTTCCTGCCCAGTACCGTGGAAATATAACAACGTTTATATCCATACTTTACAGCACTTTTATTATAGTCAAAAAGTTTTTCTCCTCCAAATTTTACTGTTTTGGATGTTTTAACAAACCTATTGTCCGTAACCAAATTTTTAATTTTAGTTTCTAGCTTTTCTAAAGGTGTCTTTTTTGTGAATGCCATTTAGGATTTGTTTAGAATTTCGCACAATTCATAAATATGTGCTGTAGTTACACATTATGTCAATTATTATAGATTGTAATCTATAGTTAGCTTATATATAGCTTCGCCTCTCTCACTTACAGGAATAAATGAGCGGGACTTTTCAGAATCGCTCAAACATAAATATTTTTGATAATAAATGCAAGGGGAAAAAGCCCGTAAAGTACCGGGGTTAAAAATAACCCTGTAGGTCATCCGAAAAACAATAAATTTTGACCTGTAAAGAGAAAACTATTTGAAAGCTACAAAGAAGGGCCCATAGCTCAGTTGGTTAGAGCACCTGACTTTTCTATAAAATAATTGTAATTTCTTTTCCAATGCCTTTGTACGAAAAAAGGCTTCAACAAAATCTGCTGAAACCTTTACTCCTATTAAAGTGGGCCCACCAGGGCACGATCCTGGGACCCCCTGATTATGAGTCAGGTGCTTAAATTTTCTATTTGATACAGCAAAATATTTTTTACATCTTCAATAGAAAAGTTCGAACTTGAGATAGTTCTGGGCACCAAGTCGCTTTTTAAAGCGGCTTTTTTATTTAAAGTACCAACCGTTTATTATCTTGTTATCTTGATAAGAATATGTTTATGCGATATTTTTATTTAGCTGCTGTTGTTTTGCTTCTATCCTGCACAGGGAAAAAATATAAAAACCCTCATGTAGCTATACAAACAAAATTTGGAGATATTGAAGTGGAGCTTTTTCCTGAAAATGCACCTAAAAGTGTAGCTGCATTCTTATCATATGTAGATTCAGGTTATTATAAAGATGCATCTTTTTACAGGGCGTTGAATGACGACAATCAGCCTACAGGCAATGCATCCACAGCTTTATTGCAAGGAGGCATTTGGAAAACAAAGCCAACTATGAATATTTCAGGCATTCCACACGAAACCACATTACAAACAAAGCTTACTCATAAAAACGGCACTATCTCTCTTGCCCGGCAAGCCCCCGGAACAGCCGGCAGTGAATTTTTTATTTGTATTGGTGATCAAAAGGGCTTTGACTACGGAGGTTCTAATAACCCTGATGGACAAGGCTATGCTGCATTTGGACAAGTGGTAAAAGGTATGTCGTTGGTGCAAAAATTTTATGCTCAACCTACTAACGATGATATGCTACAACAGCCTGTAGCCATTTTAAATATTGTTCGGTTATAGTTTTTTTTAAATCCCGTCTCTAAATTCAAATATTTATTGTCATTTTATTTAAGTAAATAACTATTTTAGATAACCGAAAATTTACTAACCAAGTTATTTCTTATTGAATGAATTTCTTACTAAAGAAATGGCACATGGTGCAATACCATATACGTACATTTCATCCACGATTGCAGAAAAAAAGATTTTATAAAAAAACAGCTATTGAAAGCAGGAATATACCATCGTTAAATATCCTTTTTTCAATAAGAAAAGACTGGGAAAAGAACATTCGAAAAGGTTTTTCAACCACTGCTCACCACATCCGTTTTAACACTTTATCCATAGAAAACATAATTAAAAGTGATGTAGTAATCCCATTAACGATAAAAGACACACAACTATTAAACAGAAACAGGAATATCATTGAAGATAATATCATTCCTATCCCATCAACCAACGTTTTAAATATCTGCAATAATAAGCAGCTGTTTTATCAATGGCTGGAAGAGAATGGCTTTAAAGAAATGTGCCCCAAAGTTGGGCTACCACAGCAATATCCGTATATATTAAAAAAGAAAATTACTGAATGGGGAATAGGTAGTGAAATCATTTATAACAAAGACATGGAATTGCGTTTTAAAGACCAGCTCTTATCAAATGATTATTTTGTGCAACAAATCATTCCGGGCAAAACGGAATATGCAACGCACATACTTTTCAAAAATAACAAAGTAGCATCTTCACTTACTTTCAAACACGTGCACAAAACCAGGATACATCTAAGAGGCAAACAGGAAAGTTCCTATTCTCTTATGACACAAACGCCATTCCTGTCTCTTTTTTCATCTATTCTTATGAAGATGGAATGGCAGGGAATCTGTTGCATTGATTATACCATATATAAGGGCAAGCCATATATTTTCGAGATCAATCCAAGAGTAGGCGGAAGCCTAACCGAATTTTTATTTAGCTTTCTGATCGCCGCTTATGACGAAGATCAATTACGTTTACACACTTTCTCTAAACGATCATCCGTAGAAGAAGTTCTTATAAATTAATCCGTACGTTCATCAAATATCAAGAAAAAAGCCGCTAAGTTTTTTCTTAACGGCTTAGCCCCTTGCACTTTATGTGCAAACCATGAATATTATATTGTAAACCCTATAAAGAATTGTATGGCTTGATTTTTCCCGGTTTGTTTAGTTACAGGACTGTAATAATTGCCTAAGCTCACCTGGTATCTTCCTCCAAAGTTTACAAAAGGCAGTTGTATCCATAAACCTCCTACTGCTCCTACCTCTATTTTTTTATATTGAGTAGTTGATGAAAGCGTTTCTTCGCTTTTTGTTTCCCGGTTATTTAAAGAAAACCCTACAAAAGGACCTGCTTGTAATTTTACGTGTTTACTTACTCCCACATTCATGTTCATTAAAACCGGCACCTGCACATAATTAAAGGGCGCCTTTTTTTGTGAACCACCGCGAAAAACATCGTTGGTAATGTCAGAAGCATCGCCTGTGCTGTATGTTGTAGTTTGCTGGATGAGATTTATTTCGGGTTGTATGCCCCAGCGCTTGCTAAAGTTTATTTGAGCAAAAGCTCCCAAAGCATAATTATAATTAAAGCCGTTATTATAAGAAGCATCAGGCAGTTTATTCGCAATAGCAGTAACTTTTAAGCCGGCACGAAAAAAACGTTCCTGGTCATAATCATTAAAATCACTTCTATTATTTTTTTGAGAGAACGCTACGCAAACGCACAGCAATAGCAAGGAGGTCAACAAAGGTTTTTTCATGGTGCAACTTTAAATTAGGTAGTTGCTCCATTAATGCTAAAACTATACCAAATCGATCAAAATGTGGATATGTACAAAAATGTTGAAATATCGGCTGGTAAAAATATAAACCGGGTACTATACAATTCCTGCAACCAAATAAAATAGTAGTTGCAGGAATATTTAAACAGCTTATGACTTAATCCTTGCCCGGAGTTTTAGTTTCTACAGGTACGCTGCTGGAAATATTGAAACCACCCACTTGTGAAATATTTACATCAACAGGATCACTATGCAATACTTTTACATTAATAGAACCATCTACGTTTACAGGAACAGTAACTTGCTTGCGGGAATCACCTGCTTTTGCAGTTGGTATAATACCTGTTACTGCCATTGTAATTAATACCAAACAAACAGCAATTACTGTCAATACTCCGTTGAGATACTTGATTTGTTTCATAAAAATAATTTTGTCGTAAAACGAATAATAATTCTTCAAAAAGAAGTTTTAAAAATAGCAATAAATGCCAATAAGAAAAAAATCTATTTGACTTATTATCTATCAGGAATATATGTAAGGTGGCGCCCATTCAAATGCATCAATTACATAATATATAGCAACAATTAGCTTATTATTAATTACTTTTGCGGGCTTTAAATTATAAGTTATGTTTTTAAACAAGATCAGGAAGAAAGATTCGGGCATTTTATTATATGGTATCACACCGCCTAAATCGCAAACCCCTCCTGAAAAAGTAGCTGCTATTGCCGAAAAAACATTAGAGCGCCTGTATGCTTTGGATATTGACGCATTGGTAGTATATGATGTTCAGGATGAATCTGCTAGAACATCTGAAGAAAGACCGTTTCCTTTTACAAGTGCCTTAGATCCTTTTGAATTTGCAAGCACTCATTTACACTCGTTGGAAGTTCCTAAAATTATTTATCGCCCCGCCGGTAAATTTTCTAAAGAAGAATTAGCAGATTGGTTACACAATCTAACTCAACATAAATTTTACCCGGTATTTGTAGGCTTGCCTGCTCCTGATTTCCAGGTAAAAACAAGTTTAAAAGAAGCGTATGAATTGTGGAGCCTGCATAAAGAGCATTCTATCATCGGCGCTGTTACTATTCCCGAAAGACATGCGGTATTGAATGATGAAGATGTGCGTATGCTCGATAAGATGAATTCAGGTGTCTCTTACTTTATCTCACAATGTATTTTCAATGTTGAGTATGCACGTAAAGCAATGGAATCTCTCGTAGCTTCCTGCCAAAATAAAAATATAGAGCTTCCCACCGTTATTTTTACACTTACGGTATGCGGCTCAGTAAAAACATTACAGTTTATGGAATGGCTGGGTATTCATATTCCTGATTCGTTAAAAGAAGAATTGATCAACTCTGAAAATACAGTTGAAAAATCAGTTTCAATTGCTTTATCAATTGCAGAAGAACTGATCAATTACTGTATTGATAAAAACATTCCTTTTGGATTTAACATTGAAAGTGTTGCCATCCGCAAAGAAGAAATTGAAGCATCTGTTTATTTGATAAATAAGATCGGCGAAATGCTAAGTGCAAAAGGCTTACGAAAAAGACCGAATGTTTTGACAGAAGCATAATATTTTAAAATTTCTTAGATTTACATTCCTGTCTTCGTAGCTCAGTTGGTAGAGCAATTGACTCTTAATCAATGGGTCCAGAGTTCGAGTCTCTGCGAGGACACAACACCGGCAAAGGTTTCAAGCAATTGAAGCCTTTTTTTATTTACTTACATTTTTCTTCTTTTATATCACTCAATTGCAAAACCCAATAATTATGTAAACTTTCATTATAAAATGAAAGCGTTATGTTAATATGTGTAAAATACGTATAGGGTTGTCATACATATCATTTTTATATTTGGCTTTGCCATTATAAAACTTCAAGTATGAAAAATTTTATTACCAAAACGTTGGTTCTTTTAAGTATTGCTATGCAGTTTGCTACTACTGCCAAAACGCAAACCATTAGCATGAGCAGTCCTTCTGCTAATGGCAGTTATATCAATACTGTTTCTTTAGCATATAGTGTAGCACCTACTTCCTCGCCCATAAAAAACGTATACTTTGTATTTACTTATACATCGGGTTTTTATACTTCACAAATTGGTCAAACATGGACCGTGACCTTTAACACTGTTACTCCTACTAAAAGCAGGGTTTTCTATGCCAATTATCTCAGCAGAGTAGACACAGCTTATACTGTAACTACCACCTCCACTTCATCAGACACTTCTATGCCAAGCGGTACTTACACCGTAAAAGCTTTTTTTACCCGTACAGATAATGGAATCATTTTTAGTTCTGCGCCCGTTACCATCACATTAAGTGTTGCAGCATTACCTCCTACTCTTACGTTGCCAGCAAGTAACAGTTATGTAAATAATAATTTTAAGGTTATATCCAATGTAAATCAAACACCCAGGTTAAGCGGATTTCCCAAGACATTATATTTTATAAAGGGGCCCGGAGATACTACAACCATTCAACTGTCTGTTGTACAGATAGATACCTTTAACATTAATATCAATGATATTGCAGGGTCCAATCCTGTACACATCAGATCAAGCACACCCAATACTTTGGCCTTGGGTACATATACCGTTGTACTTGGTATCTATGATAATCTTGGTCATCTACCCAAATACGATACTTCTTTTAATGTTACTATTGATACGACTAAAATTCCGGCAACTATTACTTCGCCCACTACAGGCGCTTTATTTAGGACCAATTTTGATGTAAGCTTTATTCTTCCCAAAACAGCTTTACCTAACAGCACAAAGCTCGTCTTTCAGAAAGTTGGAGTAAGTGATACGCTGGCTATATCTGATACTGCATCGGGAAATCATACCATTACAATTGATCCTGCACATTTATTGTTGAGCAGTAATGGAATTAGCAGCAGTTATCCCTACCTGGAAGCAGGACAATATTCATTGCAGGTTATTTATACTGATCTTATATATGATACAACCATATCGGCACCCATTACTTTTCAATTACAAACAGACACTACAACAATAACACCAACACTGATATTGCCCGCCAATAACGGCTCAGATGTAAGCACTTCACACATCAGCTTTACATTACCTGAAAATGCATTGGCAAATAGTGTGCAGGTAGAATTTGTAGGTTGCAATGATAATATAGTTACATTGGACGCTGTTACAAAAGGGGCTCACACCTATGCATTAAACGGTGCAGATTTTTTAAGCTCAGAAGGTGTTGTAAGCGCTGTTCCTAACCAGCTTCCAACAGGCACCTATTTAGTACTCTTATCTTACCAGGATACTACAGGCAATCCAAGATCGTATATGTTGGCTAAAAACTATGCGTTCAATAATGCTGTACTGGGATTAAACCTTGATATGCTGAAAGGAGTTCTTCAATTGGCAAAAACCCATCTGCAATGGGAAACAGCTACCGAAAATAATGTTGCTTATTTTGATGTGCAATACAGTAAAGATGCCCGCAACTTTTCAGATGTTGGTAAAGTAAAAGCTGTTGGTACCAGTTATGTAAAACGTAATTACAGTTTTATTCATAACGATCCATCTGCAGATAAGAACTATTATCGTTTAAAAATATTCAACGACAATGGATCATTCAGCTATTCACCTACCATCTTAATTTATAAAGGAGCAGGCACAAATGAATTTAAAGTGTTTCCTAATCCTGCAAAAGACAAACTGAATGTAACCATCATTACTTCAAACACAATAGGCACACATACATTGAATGTTTGGGATGTAGATGGCAAATTGGTGAAAACCATTTCTGTTGAGGCAAGCAGTGGCAGCAATTTGTTTACAGTTCCCATCAATGATCTTAACTCAGGAAATTATGTTTTACAGGATGGAAATAATGTAAGCTTCTTTCAAAAGAATAAGTAAACCGTTTTTTTACTAAGAGAAAAGAGTTTCAATTTCTTGAAACTCTTTTTTTATGATCTAAAGTTTGCAATCTTATTCACTATAATGTCCAGCCTGATGAAACGCAGTAGCTATTTCACATTTAATCAAATATCAGTAAGTAAATTAATATCGAAAGTGAAAGTATCAGTCCTGTTATTAAAATTCCGGGGATGAATTTATTTCTCCGCTTGTTATCTTTTTTTATTCTCCGCCAGATTGAAAAACTTATTAACCCAACAGGATAAGCAATTATTAATGCAGCACAATATGTCCAACAAGTTCCTGCAAACGCAAACCAAACAGCGGTTATTATTCCAATCCAAAATAGTATGTCGTTTTTTGTAATTGTCATTTGTTAGGTATACTCAATGCGAAATAATATTTAATACATTAAAATCTTCGCTTTTATTGCTTCAATCTGTTCCATTTGTTAGTAACACCTTATTTTTTAAGAACCACAGCTTGCCTTTTGTTCCTGATCCGAAAAAATAGTCCGGATGACCGTGATAATTGGTATCGCTATGTAAGAGTTCCTTCCTAACATCCTGATCAAGCAATTCAAAATTAAACTCTTGTTTATCAAAATTGGGCGATAGGTAATCTATACTAAAATACTTTGCCTGCAATTGTTTGTACGTAGCTGTATCAAAATAAAGAACCGCCTGTAAATAAGCGTCCGATGGGCCGGGAACAGTTAAGCGTTCATTTTGTCCCGAATTGTCAATAACAGTGTACTTGAATTTGACAGAAGCAGGTTTAAACGTTGTAATATCAATAAGCTTTGAAAGCTTTCCGGTATCCGTAGAAAGCGTCGTTGTCTTATTCCCTTCTTTTATAGTATCACTGTCTGTTTTTTTTGCTTGCTGTACGCAAGAAAAAAACAATATAGTGCAAATAAGGAGTTGAAATATAGCTTTCATTTTTTTCCTATGATGAGGAATTCAGTTTTCTTATTCTGTTAATTTCTCGATTTTCTGTTTAATATCTTTTTCTGTTGATGGCTCTATTGGTAAACTGATCTGCCCATCTTTTGGAATTTTGATTGCCTGTTTTCCAAAATAGGGTTTATTATTCTTATAGGAGAACGCGACAACGATCGCATCCTGCCCGACAGGCAACTTTCTGTAACCGTCTTTCTTTTTTGTAAAGCTGTACAGGTTGCCATCATTGTAAATTGAAAAAACAGCTACGTTATAGTTTGGGATAACCAATGACACAGAAACAAAATCAAGTGTATCTTTCGATTGAACATTCACTAAAAAAGTAGAAACCTCAGTATTCTTTTCATCTATAAACCTATCAACATTAACCCAACCAAGCTTATTTATTGCAAATGAATATGATGCCAAGCGAGATGTTTGTATTTCCGTTTTCCTTTCTTTTATTACCTGCTCTCTTACTTTGAATAATGCAATGTATTTTTCTGCCTCGGCTTCAGAATAGCCTTTTGCTACCATATCTTCTGAAGACGTGCTTCCTGTTATGCCCAGTTTGTTAAAGTTGATAGCATTGGTAAGATGTTGATTTTTTAGCTGAGTAAAAGCCCGGAACAAATAAGTAGTCCACCCCGTATCGTCAAATTGAAATTTCCGGGATGTGTCAATTTTATCTTTATAGCTTTTTGCCAAATAATCAACAACCAATGAGTCTGAATAATAAAGCGGTTTTTCGAGGTTACTTAAATAAATAGTAAGCAATCGTTTACTTAATCCATTGTACCAATCACAACCTGCTATGCTCATTACACAACATCTATCTTCAAACTCGCGGGTTGCAATGAATGTATTTTCATATATAGGGCTTAACAAACTATCTGTTTGCCCTTTGCTAAAACCACATTCAAGATCACATTTGTGGAAATTCAGTAAGCTCAAAGGAATCGGGATCAGGTAATTTTCAAGATCGCCCGTAAGTGCCCAATCAATTTTTCCTTTATTATTAAACTTTCCCTCAAATATTTTCATTTGCGGGTCTTTGTAATTTGCTTTTACTTCAACATAAATAGATTTCCCTTCTGCTATTGCCAATGATCTCCCATTTTCTTTTGCATCAATAAAAAACATTCCTCCTGTTTGTAAAATATTTTCTCCCGAAGTTGTTTGAAGATTTAATTTGATGATGTCAGAAATTGTAGTTGCTTCAACAAGACTTAGTGTTACGGTTGTTGCAGCTTCTCCTTGCGCAGTTATAAAAGTATTTTTAGGTATCGTTAAAGTTGTCCCGCTTTGTCCTATAATTAAAGTGTCTCTGTTACCTTTTATGAGGAAGGTTTGTGCAGCCGGTCTTAAACTGTCAAAGACCGGCGAGAGAACTGTTTTTTGAGAATACATTCTGTCCTCAATTGTGATTGGTTTTCTGTCTTGTGATGAGTTATTGCAAGCAACAAGTCCGCTTAAAAAAAGTATAGCTGTAATATATCGGAAAGTATAGCGCATTCTTAATTGGTATTTTTATGCCTGGAAAAATATATGTTGTTCCCCGGCTTCCATATTCCATTATAAAGTGCAGCATCGCCTAGCGTCAGCTTAAATCTTTTATCATTTGAAAGAATATAGACATCAATTATTGTAATTATGACCGGCTTGTTTTTGGGATCAGGATTATCAAGAGACAATGTTTTTGTTGACGCTTCAATGGTATCAATTTTTGCTGTTGTCCAACTAAATCCTAATTCAGCACTGTCTTCCAAAAGTTTTTTACATCTTTCTTTGAAATTTTTAATAACAACCGGATAGCGAATTAAAAAATCTTTGTATTGATCCGAAGTAGTATCTATGCCATAATTCTTACCAAGTTCTGTAAGTTCTGAAACAGTAGGCTTGAGCTTAAAAAAACTATCTAATTGATTTTTCTGAAAACAATTAAAAGCAATTCGTCCTAATTCTTCCGGCGTTCTTTGTCCAAAAACAGTTGAAGATAAAAGTGTAAAGCAAAAAATTATTGTGATAGGTCTTGTCATAAAATGCCGGTTAATAGTATGGAAGATATGTTATTTATTATTCCTTTGCTTTATTTCTCTCCACTCATAAAGCCCATCATAAATTCCTTTATTGATAAATACGCATAAAAATTCCGCAAGTGAATTGGTTAGATAAACAACATCTTCTGCTTTATTGTAAATACAATAATCATTTATATTTTCTTTGCTTATATCAACGCTCCACATGTCTGAGTATATCATGTACTCTGTAAAGTGAAAAGAATTGTCATTCGCCAGATAGTTTTTGTTCAACTTACTTTCAATGATCTCTTCCAAAGGTATAAGCCTGAACAGGTCGTGCTCTGTTTCAAAGCCATTAGAAAATTTATACAAAAGCTTAAAATCATCCGGCAATGCCATTTTTATATCTTCAAATGTTTCAATTTCAATATCGGTAGCCGGCTTGTTAAGATGAACCCCAATGTTTAGCGAGTTACTTTTGATATATCTTAATACGTCTGTAAGTAATGTATCTGACTGATAGGCTATCTTTTCTTTGATGTGTTCGATTTTTTCGATGTTATTCTCTTCAACACGGGCAATCGTTTTGTGGGATTTTCTTCTAAAGAGGTGGAAAAAATTCATTGTCAGTTAAGCATAAGTTTGTGTTATCGATAGCGGAACCAATGCAAAATTGAAGATAATAAATTGTAAAAATTGTAGCAATTTTATAATTTTCTTTCCTCCACTCTGCCTGTTACTCTCATCCATTTTACCAAACCATATTTTTTATGGAGCCATACTTCTCCCTGGTAGCAGTTACCTCCCTCCCACTTCTCCTGCACCTTAATATTTAAACAATTTTTTAAGCTAACCTTATTAAGCTTCAGTTTTGTTTTATTAAACCCAAAAAGCAAAATGGTCTTTTCCTCATGCACTATTTTTATTGTGTCACTTGAATTAACATGTTTAGGAATAACAAATTTGAAATCTCCTGGCTGTAATTGTTTTATATCGCCCAAATCTCCAAATGGCGCAAGCAATACTGAATCATTTCTGAAGATCATTGCAGAATTGAGGAAATAATCGGCGCTTGCAAAGGCACTATTTCCTCGAGCAAGATCTTCTTCATCAACTACGTAATAAATAGAAACATTATTAAGACGGTAGCTTTGAAAGAATGAATTGTATATGCCGCTTTTCATTTCATCAGTTTCTTCAAATTTGAATTTCCAGCTAAAAACCATTTTTTCTTTTGTAGGAAATATATAACTCGAAGGCTTAATGGCACAGGAAGAAAACAGTATATATATTACAATTAATGCTTGATGGTATTTTTTCATAAATTATCACAAATTATCCAGCCTATTTTTGTAGCTTGTTCACAGCAATCCTATATTTTTTTAAATAAGATTCAGCAAGCAATTCTTTTTCTGTTCTATCTATACACTTAATAAAAGCCACATAATCTTTTTGCCCCCATGCTTTGTCTGCTGCTTTGATATTCTGCGATTGAATTATTTGCTTTGTGTATTTTGTTACTTGCGACTCTGAAAATTCATTCAACGCTTTGAATATTTTTTTATCACCTAAGAGCAGACACTTTCCAATACCTTTTAAGAAAGAAATCAAATTGTCAATTGTTAGTGAAGATTGAAGCCGAAAATTATCGTCTTCAAAAACTTCTTTTATTGAAATGGGGGTTAACTCTATCAATGATTTTGAATTTTGTCCAACATGAATATAGAACAGGTGTTCTAGATTAACATATGCAATAGTTATAACTACCGAATTAGTGGAATACTTAATAAAATACTGTTCTTTTTTCGTTATCGAAAACTTATTATCAATAAGAAATTCAGTGAGCGGAAATATCGATTGTTCAAAATTCATGGAAGCAGCATTTTCATTGTTTCATTTACTTGCGGAGAAGCTTGCAAAAGCTCCGAAGGTTTTTCCGGAAGGGCAACACCTTATTGAGCTTGATAAGATATTTACCTTTTAACCCCCAACAGGATAATAATATCCTACCTCTATCATAATAGCATCAAAATTAAAATAGAAGCCAAAGCTATCTCGTATCTTTTTAGGTTCCTGCCCAACAATAATGCCGCCGTTCTTTAACGTGTGGTAAATCTTTATTACGTCTTCTTCGCTATCCAACATAAAACCGATATGAAAGGCATCGGGATATCTTATTTCATTTTTGTCAGTCATGATCACCAATGTAAGGTCATCTGTGTCTTTTAAAATGGCTACACTATTATCGCCTTTTATATCGGTGCATGTAAACTTGAAATAGGTTTCAAAGAATTGTATCGCCTCTGCAACATTTGAAATAACTAAATTGATATGATTAAGTTTCATACTTTACAATAAGTAATTTTTTCTCAGACTTTATTCACTTGAACATAACCGCCGATCATGAACAGCATGAAACAAACCATTACAAGTTTCCTATTACAACAATTGCTTTTACTTTATTTCTGTCCATTATGCCTTGCATCAAACTCAATGATCCATTCAATACCATATTTATCTCTGAACATTCCAAAATAAGAGCCCCAGGGACTATCTCCTATTGGCGCTTCTACTTCTCCCCCTTCCGAAAGTCCGTTAAATATTCTATCAGCTTCTTCCTTGCTTTCTGCGCTAACGGATATTTTACTTCTGTTCTCCTTTTCATTAACTACTCCCATAAAAGCAGGAACATCATTTGCCATTAATATATTGTCTTTCCCGATAGGCAAAGCAATGTGCATTATCTTGTTAAGCTCACTCTCATTTAATTGAGCTTTATGATCGTCCGGCAGATCTTTAAAGCGAACTATTCTTGCAATTTCGCCGCCAAATACCGATTTGTAAAAACCAAATGCTTCTTCGGCATTGCCGTTGAACATGATGTAAGGATTGATGATTGCCATGATCTTTATTTTTTTAGTGATTGTTTTTTGCAGACACAAATCTCGCTAACAAATTTGATATAATTACTGTGTAAATGCGACAATACTATGGGAAAATGCGAAAGTGAAAGATCACACTATCGATACCTTGTCACTTAGCGAAAAAACGCAATGTTGCAATAGTTTTATTATTCAACCGGAAGCTTTAAAGGCAGTAATGTTGTGTCGCTCAGCTTGCTCGCAATAAATTCTAAAAGTATGTATTCTTCAATTGTTGTCGGATTTACAGACGTATATCTTGCGACTGGACCATGCACACCCATTCCAATGGCTCCATTAATAACTTCAGGCTCGTCAGCCAAGATTGAAATTTTTGTTGAGTTATTATTTATTTTGTCGAGTTTGACAATAAAATTTGCAGTGTATTCTAAAGGGTGATCTCCTGAAAAATAAAATTTTGAAAGCCAAACTTCACGAAAGTCATGCAAAAAAATATCGTTTGAAGTATTTGGTTTTGAAAAATATTTTCTACTAAAAACTGTGTCCTTTTTTGTTTCTGCCTGGAAAGTTAAAGGCATAACAAAAGCACCATTAGCTACCACATTATAAAATACTTTACCTAAAATTTTATTGCTCATTTGATTCTCAATATTAAACAAACCAACAATTGTATCTTTTAATTTATCGATCTGAAAATTAAAAACGTGCTCAGGGATATTTTTAATTGGAAAGGACTTTGTCTGAATAGATTCAGTTGTTGTAATGTTGTCTGATATTTTCTTCGCTAAAATTGTATCGCCACTTGACAGTGCTTGTACAAATTCGTCATATTCTCTTTGTGCAACCGTTATTGTTGAAAAAGAAATCAAGAGAAGCAGAGTCAATATTATTTTACAGTTATTCAATGTATTAAGTTGAGGAATTATTCATATGATTATTACTGACACATAAATTTATAGTATTGCATATTATTTCCAAAACTCTATTTCTATTTCCCATTTGACCTACATCATCCTAAACTTTTCCAATTGTCTTAAACATTACAACATTACCCACAATCTTTTTTAGTTTAATTTATTTGCTTCCGTATTCATTATCCTCTATATCCGCTGTAAAAGTCTTCCCTATTTTATAAAGCACCAAGTTATTTGAACCGGTTCCAAATCAATTTTCAGCAGTACAAAATGATTTTGCAGCACTGCAGGCAGTAATCGTAACAGTACAAGCTTTTACTGTAACAGTGCACACCAATGTTGCGGCAGTACAGGCAACGATTGTACTAGTGCAAGTAGTACTTGCAGCAGTGCAAGCAGATCTTGGAGCACTACAAACATTCGCTGTAACAATACAGATCGCAGTTGCGGCAATACAAGCAGCCATGGCGGCAGTACAACAAAAGGTGCAGGCAGTACAGTGAAAGATTGCGGCAATACAACCACTACTTGTAACAATACATTTTAAAACTGTGAATAAGTATATGGCTATACGATCAATCCATTGTCAACCATTTTTTATTAATAATTAAAAATCCCGATTATGTCAAAACGATCATTCATGCCCAGAACCGATCTGGAAAAAATCAAGTGGCTTAATAATTTTTCTGCAAAGCTTGGCATCTATGCCGACAAGTATCATATTAGCGGCGACGATGTCGTCAATATGAAAGCAGGCGCTGTATGGTTTAGTTATTGGATGGACGATCGCAACAAACAAATGGAATATGTTGCAAAACTTACTCAGCACAAAAATGAGATCATTAACGGCGTACCCGATGGCGCAACTGCCAGTGTGCCGCCTACACCTCCAATCAGGACAGAAATGCCGCCTATTGTTCCGCCCGGTGTTTTTAAGCGTGCTTCCGCTATTGGCAGAAGTATTAAAAACAACATCTCATATACGGTTGCTGATGGCAATGATCTTGGACTGGAAGGTGCAGAAGAGGTAACAGACATACATCAAATGAAGCCGGTACTGAAACTACGACTTATAGCCGGCGGGCATCCGGAACTTATATGGAAGAAAGAACATATGGACGGCATTGAGATCTATGTGGACAGAGGCACCGGTAACTGGCAGTTACTGGCTTATGATACTCATCCCAACTATACGGATACAGCTGCCCTGCCTGCTTCGGGCACCAGCGCTGTATGGATCTACAAAGCCATTTATCATTATGATGATGAGCAGGCAGGCATGTGGAGCGATCCTGCAAGTATAACAGTTACGGGTAATTGATATTTGTAGTATGTTATAAAAGCATCGCTTTAATAACAGCCCGTCTTCGACAAGCTCAGACTTACAGCATTATTATTGTTCAGCTATTAAAAAAGTCAGCTTTAAATTAAAAAGAAGGATGGTTTGTTATTTATAAAAAGGCTTTAAGCTTTTCAGCTTTCAATCCACAATTCATGTACTGTCAGTCTGAGCTTGCCGAAGACGATCCCGTAAATAGATCAAATCGCAAACGCTGCAATTCATTGCTTCTTTGCCTTATCAATATTTACTCCAATAATTTTAAAACAAAAAGAGCTGCTACTAGCAGCCCTTTTCTTTTTGGTACGTCTCAGAGGTAATAACTACAGTATAATAATTTTTCGTGTGCTTGCTTTGCCTTTCGCATTTATCAATAACACCTGGTAATTGCCTGCTGCCAATCCTTTTACATTTACGGTGGCAGATGTTCCGGTAAAGGAGAATTGTTTTACAGTATTTCCATTCACATCAATCAATCTCGCTTGTTTAACGCCCTCATCAGTAACTGAAATCACAACGTTTCCGTTGCGTACAGGGTTTGGATATACTGTTACAGCATCGAGATCCACTACAGGTGCAATCGAAGGACGCAATACGCTGCCCGATACAGTAATGATATCATCTTCGTACTTTTTATAATTGTCTTCGCTTAGATCTTTTGCCTCAGTACCATCATTATAAAATTCATACCCGCCGTTATCACTTATTACCTGTAGCTTGTTTAATTGCAACACGCCATTCTGCTGCACTTCAACACAGGCTTCTGCATTCAGGTTAGTAATATTCATTGCTGTTATTTGCACGGGCTTATCACTTGCATTACCTGTCCATTTATATAAAGCGCCGGTTAAAGGATCTCCTGCATAATTACCTGCTACGATAATATAATCTCCATTTGATAAGCGTACAATATCACGAATACCGCGTTTACCCAAATCCAATTCAATAGGCGCTCCCAATGTTGGATTGCCCGAAGGATTTCCATTGTTGAACCATGTTTCGAAATTTGATAAAGGAGCGATCAATGCTTTTGTTCTGTTAGATGTAGGAACCAATGGCGCTCTAAAGCCAATGTATAACGTTGTATTATCAGGAGCCAGGCACATGCCTTCTACATTAAAGCCGTCAATTGTTTTTGCATCATGACCGCTGGCAGTGCTGGAGGTAAAACTATATCCATGTGCATCGCCCCAGGTAACCAGCTGCTGGCGTAAGCCTGCATAATGCCCAACTACCGCAAACGACGTGTTGGTGCCTGTTCCGGTTATTGTAGTAGCAAACAAGGTATTGCTGTTAGGCTTGTACTTATTGCTGCTGCCGGCATTGCTCATAGAGCCTGTCCAATATACTCTTGTAGGATATGCTTTACTGCGAACACAAGCTTCTACATCCACTTCACTGTAATTGCCTGCGCTTCCGTCTGTCAATCCTAAGTTATCACCGAAGTAAAAAGTTTTTACAGGCAAGCCGGATTGTTTGCGGTTCACTACATATAAATTATTCTTTTCATCATCGCACACTACCATATAATCATCATCCAATGCCACTACGCCCGATGCATCGGAATAACCGGTATGCCATATAGCAGATACAGGTGTAGCAGATGCCGCCGATGCTGCATAATTTATAGCCAATGTTTTAGAACTGCTGTTACCATTCAGTTTTAATGTCAACGTAATTTTTGCATAACCCACTGCTGCCGGTATGATCTTTACAGTTGCATTTCCATCTGCCTGCGTAATAACAACATTGGCATTGGGCACTACACTTGTTTTGCTGCTCGATGCTGTTAACGTATAATCACTTGCAGCAATGGCATTACCATTATTGGTTACTGCTACTACAATACCATTTATCTGTGAAGGATCTGTAGGATCGCTGATAACACCGCTTACATACGGTGGATTCAAATAGGGTGTGGTCAATGTATTATTAAATGCTATTGCCAATGAAACAGTAACCGAAGCAGTTTTTGCATTGCCTGTTCCGGCTGTTGCGTAATAATTAGGCAGGCTGTTCAAGTTCGTATTGTATTCATACACCGCAAAATAATACGTAGTAGCAGCGCTTAACCCTGTAACAGTTACTGTGCTGCCGGTTCCATCATACACGATCCTGTTGCTGTTGCCCTGGTCAGTAGCAGATGAGTACGCTGCATTTACACCACTTGGCGCTACGCCATCAGTCGGTGTAAAGCTTACGCTGCTGCTCGGTCTTGCTACTACAATTCTTCTTGTTCCATTACCACCGCTAAAGTTTACAACAATGCCGGATGATGTTAGTGTACCAAATGATACGCTGCTTTTGGTTGTAGGCTCTGCTGCCATGGTTGTAAAGCTTTGCTGATCACCATATGCCGTGCCTGCACTATTGATAGCATACGCACGTACATAATATGTTTGATTAGCTGTTAATCCGCTGATAGCACTTGTATAAGAACCCGTGCCGGTTCCATTACTTGTTTTACTGTTAGCCGTTGTTGGATTGGCAGTAGTTGCATACACAACACCTTTCGCTGTAACGCTGGCGCCACCATCAGCCGTTACATTACCACCGCTTGCTGCACTGTTAACTGTAACCGCAGTAATAGTCGTAGTACTAACGGTTGGTAATGCTATAGTAGGCGTAGCCGTTAGTACACCTGCACTGGTTGCTGAATAAGCAGAAGCGCCGGTTGCATTTATTGCTTTTACACGATAGTAGTAAGTGATATTGTTAGCCAACCCGCTTACTGCTTGTGATAATGTAGTAAGATTTGCATACGTTGCATTAACAGAAGCGAACGTATTGTCATCGTCTACTTCTATAGTATACGTAAATGCTTCCGCACCTTGTGTTGCCGGGGCAGACCAGTTAGCCGTGAAGCCTGTTGTAGTAATCGCTGTAGCGGTGCTGATAACAGGTGCGTTTGGTAACGTAGTAAAATTATTTTCTGTGCCATAAGCAGTTCCTACACCGTTGGTAGCATACGCACGATAGTAATATTTTGTATTAGCCGTTAAGGAAGATAAGCTGCTTGTATAGCTGCCCACACCTGTTCCGTTATTAGTTGGGTTAGATGTTGTAGAAGGAGTTGGACCGAATACAATTCCTTTTACAGTAACAGTAGTCGAACCTTCACCGGTTACGTTACCACCGCTTGTTGCAGTAGCAGTTGTAATAGCAGATACAACAGTTGTACTAACAGTTGGCAATGTGCCCGATACCAAATTAATAGTAGTAGTAGCCGGTGCAGACCAGTTACATGCAAGGTCACGATGATAGACAGCAAAAGTTGTATTAGCAGTTATTGCTCCTGCATTCACACTGCCGCCGCTGGCGCCGCCGTCTGTTTTTATTACTTGCCAGCCTGTTGCAGGTGCGTCGCCTACTGCATATATCGCCTGGTTGTTTAATACAGGTGCAGTGGCTGTTCCGGTACCGGTATATTTTAATATCATGGTTGATTGCACGCCGGTGGCGCCGCTACCTCCATCATCCCCACCCGATGTCCAGTTCAATAAGGCATTACCGCCACTGTATGTGCCCGATACAGCTACGGGTGCATTTGGAGAAACCAGGTCAATAGAGCTGTTAGTAGATTCATAGATGATCACATCATCCAAGTAAACAGTCTCTTTAGAATTGGAATTGCTATAATACAAACGCAATTCTCTTGTAGTATTAGATGAATTAGCATACGCAACCGATACCTGCGTAAATGCAGTGTTGGAGATATTGGTATTGGTTAAACCGGTGGTACCGCCGGATAAGGTCATGCCTGCGGTAGTACCTGTATTGCTAGCTTTAACCCAGGCAATGGCATAGAGGTTAATGCTTTTAGAAACCGTGATGTTACTGCGTTTCAAACCACGGTTGGTTCCGGCAGAACTCATGGCAGTTAAAAAAGAATAAGCACCTGTTCGTTTAACGGTTGACACTACTGCATTGCCGGTGGTAGAGGTATTGTTTACCCACGAATCGGCAGCGCCGGTTTCAAACCCAAATTGATAATCCTGTGAAAATATTGGTGAAGCAAAGAGAATGGTAAATAGCAACATAGCAATGGTGCGAAGCACCAAAGTGTTTTTCTTAAGCATAGCAATCGTTTTAGAAAAGCAATATAATAATTTCTATGTTTAACCACCAAAAAAAATGTTGCAATAACATTTAATAAGCAACCTTCTATTTTTTTGCAGCGATAAGATAAAAGCTTTGTTCATCTTAAACTTTTAATTATGAGAGTCAAACTTCTTATCGCAGCGGGTATTTTAATTTTGATCATTTCGTTTACACAATTTTCCTGTAGTAAAAGCAACACCAATGGCGGCGGCGGAACTCCTCCTCCCGGCGGTGCTGCTACAGTAGTCATTAGTATGTCGAACATGCAATTTGTTCCATCAACTACAACCGTAACCAAGGGTACAATTATCAAGTGGCAGAATAATGATCCTTATGCGCATCATATCATCAACAACGATGGAGACAGCACCAGCTTTGAAAGTGGTGACATTTCAGGAACCAGCACCAGCGGTGGGTATTATGGCAACAGCACGGTTCCGGGAGGTACGTTTTCTTATACAACCAATAAAGCCGGTACGTATCCATATCATTGCACTATACATGGCTTGATGATGTCGGGAGTGTTGATAGTAAATGAATAAGTTACCGTTCGGATAATTCCTTTTGATATTATATACTGTCAGTCTGAATTTGTCGAAGGCGCTCGTATTTTTTAGCCCGCTTTCGACAAGCTCAAGCTGACAGTCTTTTATTGTTACAAGGTAGATAGTACTACAAAACCACAGAGTGCATTTATATTGCAGCGTTTAACCTATTCTTTTTGATCAATACAATTTGCCCCAAATGATAGGCATCGTGCAAGAGGCTTCCGTGCAGTAATTGATAAAACGTTTGTCCTTCTTTAGGAGACGGCTTGCTTAAATTTTCTTCCTTGAAATTATGAATGGCGGTACGCAAGGTATGATACGACAATTCAAAATCGTGAATGGTTTGTTTCCATGTTTCTTCAGTTAATTCTTCGGGCAAGCGAAAATCCATAAATGGTGGCGGATTGTTATTTCCATTAAGACGATTATACACCCTGGTACGCCAGTAAATTAAATGCGATACCAATTGCCAGATGCTGTTGTGGTTATCGGAGATGGAAGCGGCTTCCGCATTTACACCTTGTAAGGCTTCTTTAAAGCTTGTTCCTACCCAGCTTTCGCCGTGCTGCAGATCGGTTAGCAATTGTAAAATGCGGCTTACTTCATTAGGCATAATGGCAAACAGTTAGAATTTTTATCAATAGAAGTTTAATATTGTTACCAAACTTACGTAAATTTTGAATTGATTAGTCACTTAGTGCCTTTGAGCATTTGTGGCAATTAAAAAAGATAATAATGGTATGCTGTACAAGTGAGTGACACAACGATGATGAGTAAACGCACTATGCTTGCTACAAAAACAACTACGCATAAGATGAATATAGAATCAAACAAAAACGAAGACGCCATGAAACTGGCTTGGGCACAAGCTAAACAGCGGCTGCAAAAGATCTATGAAGGTGGTGGCAAAAAATCGATCGACAAACAAAAAGAACGCGACAAGTTGACTGCCCGTGAACGCATTGATCATTTACTAGACAAAGGCAAGCTGTTCACAGAGATCGGTGCTTTTGCAGGTTATGAAATGTATGAAGAATATGGCGGTTGTCCGTCAGGCGGTACCGTTAGTGGCATCGGTTATGTAAGCGGCAGGCAATGTGTAATTGTAGCGAATGATCAAACCGTGAAAGCAGGTGCCTGGTTCCCTATTACCGGCAAAAAGAATCTGCGCATGCAGGAGATCGCTATTGAAAATAAATTACCCATTATTTATTTGGTGGATAGCGCCGGTGTTTTTCTTCCTTTACAGGATGAAATATTTCCCGACAAAGAACATTTTGGCAAGATCTTTTATAACAATGCCCGTATGAGTGCTATGGGCATTACACAGATTGCTGCTGTGATGGGCGCTTGTGTGGCAGGTGGCGCCTACCTTCCGATAATGAGCGATGAGACATTGATGGTAGAAGGTAATGGATCTATTTATTTAGCGGGACCTTATTTGGTAAAAGCTGCTATTGGTGAAGATGTTGACAGTGAGACATTGGGTGGTGCTGATACGCATAATGCTATCAGCGGTATTGCCGATTATAAATTTGAAAATGAAAAGGAATGTTTAGACCAGGTAAAGAAAATAATCGGTTCGTTAGGACATACAAAAAAAGCAGGCTTTGATAGAGTTGAAGCAAAAGCCCCTTCCAAAAAACAAGAAGACATTTATACCATCATCAGCGAGAATAATACCAAGCCTTATGACGTAACAAAGATCATTGAATGTTTTGTGGATGCCGATAGCTTTACACAATTCAAGGAAGAGTATGGCAAGACGATCGTTTGCGGTTATGCCCGTGTTGATGGCTGGTCGGTGGGCATTGTGGCCAACCAACGTTTGATCGTAAAAACACAAAAAGGCGAAATGCAGTTAGGCGGTGTTATTTATAATGACAGTGCAGACAAAGCTGCCCGCTTTATTATGAACTGCAATCAAAAGAAAATCCCTTTGGTGTTTTTGCAGGATGTTACCGGCTTTATGGTAGGCAGCAGAAGCGAACATTCCGGCATTATTAAAGACGGCGCTAAGCTGGTGAATGCAGTTGCTAATTCTGTTGTTCCGAAAATTACTTTTATTACCGGCAACAGTTATGGTGCCGGCAATTATGCCATGTGCGGCAAAGCCTATGATCCCCGGTTTATTTATGCATGGCCCTCTGCTAAGATCGCAGTAATGGGTGGTGAACAGGCTGCCAAAACATTATTGCAAATACAGGTGGCTGCATTAAAATCAAACGGCAAAGAAATTACTACCGAAGAAGAAAATAAATTGTTGAATGAGATCATAGCACGTTATAATGCACAAACCACTCCTTACTATGCTGCTGCACGTTTATGGGTAGACGATATTATCGACCCTGCCTCTACCAGAACATTAATATCGGAAGCAATTGCTGCAGCTGATAATAACGACCATATTGCTGAATTTAAAACGGGCGTGTTCCAGGTATAAATACATTTTCACACAACGCAAACAAAGAAAGACAAAGTGAACAACGTTGTTTCTTGGTATTCGTAGTTAGCTTTGTGTGAAACAAGATCTCTTATGTCTTCTAAACAGGTAATCGTTTATACAGATGGTTCTTCACGAGGTAACCCCGGTCCCGGTGGCTATGGTGTTATTTTAATATGGGGTACCGTGAGAAAAGAATTGTCACAAGGTTATCGCAGAACCACTAACAACCGCATGGAGTTAATGGCGGTGATCGCTGCATTGGAAGCGATGAAAAAAGATAATCTTCAATTACTGGTTCATTCGGATAGCTCTTATGTAGTAAAAGCAATTGAAGAAGGCTGGCTGAAGAACTGGATAAGAACCAATTTTAGCGGCGGCAAAAAGAACAGAGATCTTTGGATGCGCTTTCATCAACTATCACAAAAGCACCAGGTAAACATGAAATGGGTGAAAGGTCATGCAGACAATCCTTATAACAATCGATGTGATGAATTAGCTACTGCTGCTGCAGACGGAGGAAATTTATTGGTAGATGAAGGTTATGAGTCTGAACAATGACAGAATAAAGCTACCAAAACTTCCACCATCTTTTTTTAGGTTTTGCCCAGACTTTAGTTTGCGTGTAATAATCCGATCCTTTGAACTCAAGAGAGTGCCCTTCATAGTCGATTCTATATTTACTGCCGTTAAAGTCTGTTAATGCTATATATGTTTCGTGCATTTCAAAAGGATTTCCTTCGTATAGACAAACAAAAATGTCTGCGCCGCCAAAATTCCAAAGTATTTTTCCGGTTCTGTCTATTCTTGTTATGGAGGTTTCCCCATGAGAAATGAAAGTATCCTTGTATTGATAAATAGAAAAGCAAGTTGCCCAATCTGCTTCCGTCATCCAATTTTGTTCTAAACCCGGTAAGGTCAAACTGAATAACTTATTGCAGCATCGAACGATCAGATTATTGTCATCAATTAAGGCCGTATCGCTGTGAACACCTGTACCTCCA
Organism: Ferruginibacter albus; assembly: GCF_020042285.1. Taxonomy (NCBI): domain Bacteria; kingdom Pseudomonadati; phylum Bacteroidota; class Chitinophagia; order Chitinophagales; family Chitinophagaceae; genus Ferruginibacter; species Ferruginibacter albus. The sequence continues at coordinate 1,119,983 of NZ_CP083388.1, read as the reverse complement.
CCTGTTGCCAAAATAATGGCACTATTGATAAGGTTATTGTTCTGATAAATTTTTACAGCATGTTGTGAAGTTGGTGAATACAGCTTGTCTTGGTCTGCCTGTATCACCTTATCATAACTACTTGCAGGACTGTCTGCTGTTTGATTAAAGGAAGGATCGTCAAAGAGTTCTATCGTGAGGTCGTTATGTTGTAGAGTAACTGCCATTAAAATTGCATGCGACCTGTAAATCCGGTTCTACGCTACCGCAACAGTTTTCTTTACCCAATATTTATTGGCTAAATAATAACCTCCAAACAACACTGTACTAAAGAATAAAGTGGCGAACAAGCTATTTTGATAGAAAGGAATTGCTTCTGCATAACAACGTTCCAAACCTGCCCATGTTTTAGGATAAGCTACGTTGTTTATATCCAACCCACCGCCTAACCAATCTCCAAAATTTGAAAGGATGAAGAATGCGGTTGCGCCGATAACAGAGCCGGCAGCTATAGAAACTGCATTTTCTTTTTTAACGGCAAAACCGATCACGGTAAGCAGTGCGAACCATAAGTAATTAACCCATTGTCCGCTATAAAAACCGGGCATTACTGATAATTTATTGATGTATAAAACTTCGTAAATAATATCTGAGATCAGCAACGACAATAAAGGCAATATAAAAGACATCTTTTTATCGCTGATGACAGCGCCTCCAAACAAAGCCATTGCAATATGCGGAGCAAAACCCATTGGTCTGCCGGGCATTACTCTATACAAAGAAGCAATCACTATCAATAAAATAAAACTTATTAGGAGAGATTTGTCAAATTTCATCGCACTTATTTTAATACAGCAAAAATAATCAATAATCTTGTACAATAAACAGTAAAATGGCGCAGCACAATAATACCGGTTTCTTTGGTGAAGAGCTGGCTGTGGGCTATTTTATTAGAACCGGCTTTGAGATCATTGCCAAAAACTGGCGATATTCCTATTATGAAGTGGATATTATTGCCAGCAAAGCATCCGTTCTACACTTTATTGAGGTAAAAACCCGAACCGGCAAAAGCTATGGTTTACCCGAGGAAAAAGTGAGCAATAAAAAGATCAGGAATTTAATCGGGGCTGCGGAGCAATATTTATACAAACATCCTCAATGGAAAAGAATACAATTTAATGTGTTATCAATTACTATTTTGCCAAACGAACCGGTAGAATATTTTTTTATAGAAGATGTGTATCTTTAAATTAACACAACCATGAAACAAGTTTTTTGTCTATTAATCCTGCTTTCATTTATCTCTTGCAAAAACACCGTTAATAAAACTCAAAAAAAAGTTAGTGACACAGTTATTATTAAACATGATTCAATTGCTTCTATTAAAAACGATACCCTTCCACGTAAATTTATTTCTTACGCCTCGGTAAAAGTGTATTTAGACAGCCTGCTGGAAGCTAAAAAAGACCTTCCGGCTTTTGAGGAACAAAAGCTGGTATATGATACAGTCGGTAATGCCATCAACAGCGCCATTATAATTGGAAATTTATTTAACCCCGAAACAAAAAGTGCCGTATTGCTGTATCGGTCAGGAGACTCAACCTTAAATTGCCAGGTTTTTAAAAATTTCGGAAATAAATGGATAAAAGATTTTGAATCTACTATGGGATATTATAAAGATGATGAACCAGAGCCCATCAAAATACAAGATATTAATGGCGATAAAATTCCTGATTTGAAAATCATAAAACAATTTGACGTGTCTGCTATTTATCTTCTAGAAATTGCAGATGCCTGGGTTTATAATGGAAAAACTTTTACAAAAATTAAGGATTTTGACAATATCGGAAATGCGGAATATGACTCTATTAACAATAAAGTTTGTTCCTATGTATCGGGAGGTTCAGGAATGTTTACAGCATTCGAAGAATATAGAATTACCAATAATAAAGCAACTCTTTTAAAAACTATCAATTGCGATTATAATTATAAAAATGAAAATTTTGAGTTAACTATTAATAATGGCAAACCTTTTTTTGTAGAGGGGACTGAGGTGTATAAATATGTTCCACGCATTTATCAATCGCATATCAAAGAGCAATTAAAAGAATAAACTTATTTATTAGTCATTTTTTCTTTCATTCGCTCTACCATTTTAAACGTAGCCGGGCAATACTCAATATTTTGTTTGTGTATATGAATATAATCCACCACTTTCTTTTTAGTAAGATGTGGAAACTCTGCACAGTCTGTCGGGCGTATCTCGTAAATAGAACACTTGTTGTCTTTTAGATTTAAGAACTGGCAGGGTTGTTTCTTGTTTTGCCAATCTTTATCACGCTTTTCGTAGAACAGCCATTTATCTTTAAACTGTTCCGGCGTCATTTTAAAGTGAGAGGAGATTCTTTTTATATCGCTTGGTGTAAAAGTAGGTGTCATCGATTTGCAGCAATTACCACAGCTTAAACAATCAATTTGCGGCCATACTTCAGCATCCACTTCGTCTACTAATTTGTGTAAATGCCTGGGTGGATCTTTTTCTATCCTGGTTAAGAATAATTTGAAAGAACGTTTATATTTTTTTACCTGTGTTTTAAACGAACGAAGATTAATAGGTTGCATAGCAAAATTTATATCCACAAATTAAATATCAAGGCAAAAGTAACGGCAAAATTCATCAACTTCACATTTTAGCAATTGAATTATGTGGGAACCGTATAAAAAAGGCTATAAAGCATATCTCCAGCTTGAAAAATCGCTTAGCGATAATTCAGTGGAGGCTTATTTGCACGATATAGAAAAGCTTACTTACTATTTACAAAGCAGCAATACACTTAAAACCCCGCAACAGGTTCAACTAAAAGACCTGGAGAATTTTATTAAATGGATAAGCGAGTTGGGAATGACAGCAGGTTCACAGGCAAGGATCATTTCAGGACTACGCAGTTTTTATAAATATTGTTTAACGGAGCAAATAACAACATCCAATCCTACTGAGCTGCTGGAATCTCCTAAGTTAAAAAGAGCGTTGCCCGATGTATTGAGCTTTGAAGAAATTGAAAGCATTATTTCACAAATAGATCTAAGCAAACCCGAAGGCGGAAGAAACAAAGCGATATTGGAAACACTGTATAGTTGCGGTTTACGTGTCAGCGAGATCGTAAATCTTAAGATCAGCTCTTTGTATTTGGATGTTGGCTTTATAAGAGTGATCGGCAAAGGCGATAAAGAAAGATTAGTGCCCATTGGTGGAGATGCAATAAAGTATATAAATCTCTATCGTAATAATATTCGGGTGCACATTCCGATCAAAACAGGCAATGAAGATATCCTGTTTTTAAACCGAAGAGGAAGCAAGCTTAGCAGGGTAATGATATTTTTAATTATTAAAGAGCTGGCACAAAAAGCAGGCATCACTAAAAATATTTCACCGCATACCTTTCGTCATTCTTTTGCAACACATTTGGTAGAAGGCGGCGCAGACCTGCGTGCCGTACAGGAAATGCTGGGGCATGAAAGCATTACCACTACAGAGATCTATACACATCTTGACAGAGATTTTCTCAGAACTACGTTGCAGCAATTTCATCCTGCATTTAAATAAAAAACCTACGAGCCAGAACTCATAGGTTGTATTCTTACTATAACTGAAACTTATATTGTTTTCATAGGGCAGGCTAATTTATTACGAGGATCTTCCCGGTATGGACTATTTTTTTATCAGGAGCCATTATTTTAATAAAGTAAGTGCCATTTGTAATGCCCGCTTTTAGATCTAAATGAAAAATATAGTCCGAAACCGGCACTTGTATCGTTGCTTCCTGCAGTATGCTTCCATCAATATTTACAACTAATAAAGCATATTCCCCTTTTTGCACATTTTTCATATCAATAGTAACTACAGAATTATGGGATACAGGGTTTGGATAAACATTTATAAGGTTCTTACGATTAAGGCTGTCAATAACTTTATTAAATATTGCAGCTGCTTTAGTTCTTGTCTTTATTTGTTTCTTTCTTCGAACGGCTCCTGCAATCACAACAACAACATCCCCTTGTGTAGTAACCGGTAATACAACTAATCGAATTGTATTAAAGCTATCCGGGTTAACAATCATTGTCTGGCTCTCATAACCAATACTTGAAACTATAATAGCAATTGGTTTGCTTTTATAAGGCAAGTCCAAAACAAAGTTCCCTGCAGAATCTGTGATCACTCCCCTGCTTTTATTCCTTAGGGTAACAGTTGCATAAGGAATAGGCTGCCCTTTATTATCTGTTACTTTTCCTTTGATCGTTTGTTTAGCGGCAACAGCAATTTCTCCTTTTGCAAATAGTTGGTCGCTGTTTTTTTGATTATCTACTATTGAAATACTTTCAGCAACAGGTTGCTTTTGTGCATTTGCTTTTTGAACAAACAAAAATGCCGGTATTAATACACTGAAAAAATAGTTTAACCCAAAGAATGGCTTTTTAGGCGCCGTCATTTGCCGCTCTAATTGTTCCGGCAAAAACCTTCCGCAAACCTCATTGGTTGCTTTATCAAAATGACGAATTACTTCACTATCCGCCATTATTGTAAAATCTATCACCTCTTTTTTGCAGGACAAGCAGAATCTACCTTTTTCGGTTGATGTCATATTATTCCAATCTTCATGACAGGGAGTTGGAATAGAGAATATTGTTTTTTTCATAATCGTCATTTTAAAAAGATGTGAGAATCTAAATCACTTAACCTGTTTCTACTTCGTTTGACAAGAGATCATTTCATGATCATGATTTTTTCTGTGTATGATAATTTTTTTGCAGGATTAATTATCCGCATAAAATATGTACCGTTTGTAATGGTTGCTTTTAGATCCAGATGGAAAACAAAGTTTGAACCAGGCACCTGGATATTTTCCTGCTGCAGTATTTTACCTGATACATCTGCAATTAATAATGAATATTCACCCGTCTGTACAGATCTCATATCAATATTAACAGCAGAGTTGTTGACTACGGGATTAGGATAAACCGTAATGATGTTTCTGCGTAATAAAGTATCTACGAACTTTGTAACTGTTCTTCTTTGTATTACATAGGAAACTCCCATCATTGCTCCAAGCGTCCTTGTTCTATAGCTTGCTTTTACTACTACCGTATCTAAAGATCTTACCGGAAACGGGTCATCCTCTTTTTTTACTTTTGCCGAAAGCAATTCTGAAGAAGTTATTTTTTTAGCTTCAGTAGTATCAACCTGTACTTTTTTTATGCTACTTGTTATGCTTTTTCTTAGCTCTTGTGAACTTGCTCTCTGTGAAAACAAAAACACGGGAATAAAAACATGAAAAAAATATTTCCATGAAAAAAAAGGTTCTTTAGCAACGGCCATTGTTCGATCCAATTGCTCCGGCAAAAAGCTTCCACAAACTTCATTGGATGCTTTATTAAAATAACGTATTATTTCATTATCGGTCATTGCAGCAAAATCTACCACATCTTTTTTACAGGATAAGCAGAAGCGCCCTTTATCGGTTGAAGTCATATTATCCCAATCTTCATGACAAGGAATTGGAATAGAAAATATTGCTTTTTTCATAACAGTCGTTTGTTATTAAATGCAGCAATGAAAAAAATTACATAAAGAGAAAAAGAATTTTTAAAGATATCTGTAAATAGCAATAAAAGCTCAATAGTAGCAATATCGATGAAAGTAATGTGACACAATGATGTTCAATCAGGGAATTAAAGCTTGTATCAAAAAGATTATTTGCTTTCGAGAATTACTTCTTTGTCGTGAAAGGGTGAAGTATTGGTGATGTAGGCTGTATTTTTTACCTTATTGCGATAGCTTTTAAACAGGCTGTGCCAGCGTAATTGTAATACGCCGAGAATACCTTCTTTTACAATGCCTTTGTTCATTTTGCTGTCGCCAAAAGTACGGTCTTTGAAAGTGATGGGCACTTCTTCTATCTTAAAACCAAGCTTCCAGGCAGCAAATTTCATTTCTATCTGGAACGCATAACCGCTGAATTCAATAGCTGATAAATTAATTGCATCCAACACTTCACGGCGATAACAAACAAAACCGGCAGTTGGATCATTGATCGGCATCCATGTAATGAGGCGGGTATATAAAGATGCACCTTTAGAAAGCATGATCCTGTTGGTTGGCCAATTTTCAACAGCACCCCCTTTTACATAGCGGGAACCAATGGCAACATCGGCACCGTTTTTACAGGCTGCATATAAACGTGAAAGATCTTTAGGATTGTGTGAAAAATCTGCATCCATTTCGCAGATATACTTATACCCTTTTGACAAGGCCCAACGAAAGCCGTGAATGTAGGCTGTTCCCAACCCAAGCTTACCGGTGCGCTGTTCCAAGAATAACCTGTCGGGATAAGTTGAAAACAAGGATTGAACAATGGCAGCTGTTCCATCGGGAGAACCATCATCGATGATGAGCACATGAAAACCATCCGGCAGATCCATCACCGCTGAAATGATGCTGCGAATGTTATCCTTCTCATTGTATGTAGGTATGATAACTAATTTATCCAAGATGGAGGTTACTTACTTATGTACGAATTTACAATAAATTTTCGAGCGGTTTCCACTTCTTTTCAACAGTACATCTTATTAGTTGTTTTTTAACAAAGCCCGGTTAAATATTTCGGTTAGTTTTTGCTTGGTGTGTAGTGGAAAATCGCCTTTCATCATCCAGTCGTAATACTGCGGTTCGGCTTTTAATACCTCTGCCACTACTCTTCCTTTATGTTTTCCGAAGTTGAAAATTTCATTTCCTTTATCATCGAATAAAAACCTGCGGGCATAATCCACGACCTTGTCTTCGCCGATCACTCCTAAGATAGACTCAACGGAAACGCCCAAATGAGGATAACGTTTTATTTGTGAAAGCAGCACTTCGATCGTTGCATTAATATCAGCTTCGGCGCCATGTGCATTCACCAGTTCTTTTTCGCAATAGAACTTATACGCAGCTGTTAGTGTACGCGGCTCCATGGTATAGAAAATATGTTGCACATCCACCATTTTACGATCGCTAAGATCTATTTCCATTCCTGCACGCAAAAACTCTTCCATTAATAATGGAATATCAAAACGGTTACTGTTATAACCACCCAGATCGCAGCCTTCAATAAACTGTTTTAATTCATTTGCCACTTGCTTGAATGAAGGTGCATCTTTCACCATTTCGTCGGTAATACCATGCACATCCGATGATTGTTTCGGAATAAGCATTTGCGGGTTTAGCAACTTACGTTTATTTTGACGGGTACCGTCGGGCAAAATTTTTACAATGGCAATTTCAATGATCCTGTCTGTAGAGAGATTAACTCCGGTTGTTTCTAAATCAATAAAAGCAATCGGACGAGCTAACTGTAATGACATAATGGGCTGTTAGGTTTTTGGAGTTCTGTAGAATTTAATTCGGTGGCAAGATAATATTTTAACATCATAATAAGTAAGCATTTATCATAAGCGGTAATTTTTGTATCTTTATGGCCTGATAATTGGTTATAATTTTCTGACAAAATCATTACTAGATGAAAAAAATTATTTTATTTGTGCTGATCGCCTTCGTTAGTATTGCTGTATTAGCGTCTTGCGGTTCAAGCAAAAGAGGCTACGGATGCCCTAATGCTCAAGGTATTGTACATTAATTTTTTATTTACTGCAATTCTGTTAAAAAGGCTTTAAGCTCACTGGCATCTACCTTAATTTTTGTACTCTTCTTTTCCTTTTTTATCTGCTCCTGAACACTTTGCGGAACAGGCACTTTTTCTCCGATCACAGGTTCCACTACATCGTAAAATTTTACAGGATGGGCTGTTTCCAAAAATATACCTTTTTGCGAAGGGTAGTTAACCAGGTATTTTTCCAATGACAGGTATCCTACTGCCCCATGCGGGTCTAATAAGTAACCTTCTTTATCTTTTACTGATTTGATAGTAGCTTTAGTTTCTTCGTCTGATACACTGTCGCTGCTTAATACTTTTTTCAGATCCCCAAATTGATGATGGAATAATTCCAATATGCGAACAAAATTGCTTGGGTTGCCAACATCCATTGCATTGGATAAAGTAGCTACTGCTTTTTTGGGTTGATACTTTTCTGTTTTCATAAACTCCGGTACTATATCATTGGCATTACATGCAGCAATGAAATGTTGTACAGGTAATCCTGATGCGTAGCCTAACATACCTGCGCAGATATTTCCAAAATTTCCGCTGGGCACACAAATCACAGGAGGATTGTTTTTATCCTTCCATTGTTTATAAGCAAAGAAATAATAGAATTGTTGTGGCAACCAACGTGCAACATTTATTGAGTTAGCCGATGTTAGAAATAATTTATTATTCAATTCATCATCTGTAAAAGCCTCCTTTACCATTTGCTGACAATCATCAAAAGTGCCTTCTACTTCCAATGCATGCACATTATTACCTAATGTAGTTAGTTGCTTCTCCTGTACAGAACTTACTTTTCCTGAAGGATAAAGAATCACCACTTCTACTCCATCTACATTATAAAATCCATTGGCAACAGCGCCTCCGGTATCTCCGGATGTTGCCACCAATACAATTACTTTTTGCTTTGCATCTTTTACAAAATAGCCTAAGCAACGACTCATGAATCTTGCACCTACATCTTTAAATGCCAATGTTGGTCCATGAAATAGTTCCAGAGAATAAATATCATCTGTTACTTTTACTAAAGGAATATCAAAATTGATCGTCTCTGAAACAATGCGCCTCAACTCATCTTCAGGGATTGCATCTGCCACATAAGGCTGAATAACTTTATATGCAATTTCTTCGTTTGAGTATTGCTCAATGTTTTCAATAAACTCTTTTGACAATACAGGAATCTGTTCAGGAAAATACAAACCTTTGTCGGGTGCTTGTCCTTTTATAGTTGCTTCTTTAAAACTTACTTTTGGCGATTGCCCATTAGTGCTGTAATACTGCATTGAGAATTGAATATTGAAAATTGAATATTGAATATTCAATCATTAATTAATTACTTTAACTCCCTGTTTATTGATAGTTGTTACATGGGTATGATAGGCTAATCCTATTTTATCATAAATAGTTTTCATTACTTTCTCCACTTCTTTTGCCGTTGCTTCTGTTTTGCTCAACATAAATATAGACGGTCCTGAACCCGAAATACCACCACCCAATGCACCGGCTTCTTTACACTTTGCTTTTACTTCATCAAATCCCGGAATTAAAATACTACGCACAGGCTCTATAATTACATCTTCCAAAGAACGACCAATCAGTTCAACATCATTTTTAATAAAACCTGCTACCAGTCCGGCTATATTGCCCCATTGCTTAATAGCATCTTTTAGTAAAACCTCTTTACGTAATATTTGTCTTGCATCTGCAGTACGCACTTCTATTTGCGGATGTACTACCGTTACAAACAGATCAGGTGAAGGAATGCTTACAATATCCAACGGATAAATGCTTCTTATTAACGTAACGCCACCATAGATACAAGGCGCTACATTATCGGCATGCTTTACACCCGATGCCACTTTTTCACCAAACATGGCAAACCGCACCAGATCTTCTTTAGAAAAAATATTGCCTAATAAATGATTGGCTGCTACTACAGATCCTGCGGCACTTGCTGCACTGGAACCAATTCCACTACCAGGTTTTATATTTTTATGAATGACAACTTCAAAGCCGATCTCTTTATCCAATTCATTTATCATCTCAACCAAGGGAGCACCCGCTGTGTTTTGAAGCGGATCTAGCGGTAATGGGTAGCCGTCGGCACTTTTAATAATAACTTTCTTTTCATTTAAAAGTGCTACTTCCATTAAATCGTTTGGCTCGTTCAAACACAAACCCAATACATCAAAGCCACAAACGAGGTTGGCAACTGTACCCGGCGCTAATATTTTGACTGTCTTACTCATGTTAAATTCTTGATGCTCTGATTATGTCTGCAAAAACCCCCGATGCTGTTACATCCGCTCCTGCTCCAGCTCCTTTAATTACCAATGGCTGATCAACATACCTGTCTGTATAGAATAAAACAATATTGTCTTTACCATACAAATGGAACAGATCATGTTCCGGGTGAATATGCTGCAAGCCAACGGACGCTTTGCCGTTTTCGTACTTCGCTACAAACTTTAAAATATTCCCTTTATCTGCAGCTTCTTTATACAATTTTTTAAAATGATCTTCATGCTTTGTCATCGATGCAAAGAAATCATCTACCGACCCTTGCATACATTCTTCCGGCATAAAACCATTATTAGTAATATCATCCATTTCAATCTTGGAGCCACATTCACGTGCCAAGATCAAGATCTTACGCATTACGTCTTTGCCACTTAAGTCTAAACGTGGATCAGGTTCTGTATAACCTTCTTTCTTTGCCTGCATTACCACTTCAGAAAAAGTAGTTTGTCCTTTGTAATTATTAAAAACAAAATTTAATGTTCCACTTAACACGGCTTCTATCTTACGTACTTTATCGCCGCTGCGAATCAGATCATTCAATGTTCCGATAACAGGCAAGCTTGCACCAACATTAGTTTCGTATAAAAACCCTGCATTAAATTCATTCGCTAACTCTTTTAATTTTTTAAAATAATCAAATGAAGAAGAGCAAGCAATTTTATTACAAGCCACTACTGAAATACTTTTCTGCAATAGTTTATCATAACATTCTGCTACATGAGCATTGGCTGTAACATCGGCAAATACTGAGTTACGGGCGTTTTTATCAATAACGGTTTTTATAAACTTTTCAATGCTCATTGCTTCGCCATTATTCAATGCCTCTTTCCAGTTATCAAGGTCAATGCCTTCATCATTAAACAACATTTTAGTGCTGTTGGCAATACCTGCTACTTTAATTTTTAAGCGAAGATATTTTTGTAAATAGCTTTGTTGCTTTTGTAATTGAGCCAATAATTTACCACCAACATTTCCTACACCTGCAACAAACAAATTGATCTCTTTATAAGTAGTCTCAAAAAACTCTTCGTGTAAAACATTGATCGCTTTCTTTACATCCTGTGTAGAGATCACCGCAGAAATATTCCTCTCTGAAGAACCCTGAGAAATCGCTCTCACATTTACACCGTTACGTCCTAATGTTCCAAACATCTTTCCACTAATACCCGGGTGACTTTTCATATTATCTCCTACCAAAGCTATTATTGCCAATTCATTTTCTACTTTTAAAGGATCTACTTTTTTAATTTGTATCTCGTAAGAGAATGTTTCGTCAATCGTTTTCTTTGCCAGATTAGCAGCCGCCTCTTCAATTCCTACACAAATTGAATGCTCCGAAGAACTCTGCGTTATCAATATCACATTGATCTTTTTGTTTGCCAATGCTTCAAACAGGCGTTTGGAAAAGCCCGGTATTCCTACCATTCCGCTTCCTTCCAAACTCAATAATGCAATTTTATTAATGCTGGAAATACCACGAATGCTGGTTCCGTTTTGTGTAGCTTTTGTTTGAATAACTGTTCCAATATCCTGCGGAGCAAATGTATTTTTTATCCAAACCGGAATTCCTTTACTCATTACCGGTTGAATGGTTGGCGGGTAAATAACTTTAGCGCCGAAATGCGAAAGTTCCATCGCTTCCTGGTAAGATATCTGCGGTATCATTTTGATGTTCGCCACCACTCTTGGATCTGCCGTCATCATGCCCGAAACATCTGTCCATATTTCTAAATTTACAGCATCCAAAGCAGCAGCAAAGATCGCTGCAGTATAATCAGAACCGCCTCTACCTAATGTTGTGGTGCTTCCATTATGATCGCTGGAAATAAAACCCGGCAACATAAATAATGATGCCGATGAAGAAGTAAAATAAGATCGCACTTTTTTATTAGTAACGTTGAAATCAACAGCCGCAGAACCAAAATGAGAATCGGTAATGATCAGGTCTCTTGAATCTTTCCATTCGCAAGCACCTAGATCTGATTTTAATTTTGCTGCAATAATTTGAGAAGATAATATCTCGCCATAGCTTACAATACGATCTTTAGTTTGTGCAGATAATTCTCTTAATAAAAATATACCGTTGCAAATATCTTCAATTTCGTTACACAATGTTTTTACCAAACTAAGTACACTACTTTGTTGTGTAAGCGGAATTAAGTCTTTTACTGTTTGCAGATGACGCTGTTCTGCTTCCTGTAATTTTGTTTTATAGCTTTCGTCTGCTGCTGCAGCCAAATTGCTACATTGTAATAATGTATCTGTTATGCCGCCCAATGCCGAAACCACTACCACTATTTTGCCCGTCTTGCTTTTTTCTTTGACAATGGCGGCTACTTTATTTATATTCTCTGCATTTGCTACCGAACTTCCCCCGAACTTTAAAACCTGCATGATGTATTATTTTATAATTACAAAGTTGAAATTTGATTTTTTAGAAAAGCGCTAAAAGCGCCCAAAGGTAATATGAAAATGTACAACCCTTAGCGGGTTGTGGTAGAAGTTGTAATTGTGGTACCGTTTGCCGTTGCAAAGCTTGTGAAATTAGAAATGATATGTAATTTTTTGTGTACCATCCAACAGGGCGCAAAATAATAAAATAAGTTTGATTGAAGAAATTATTTGCCCTTTGTAAACGTAGAATAAGCGATTTTATTTTGATACAGGCATTGGTTTTCATGGCAGCACCGTTGTGTCACATTACGTTCATCGGCATACCAATGGGCATCTTTTACCGATGCAAACCAAGCCCATTTTAAAAGATGAAATAAAATCCGGGCTTAACCGATAATTTGAATTTTTTAAAGTATTTTCATGCCTCATTTCGATTGCTGCTATTTTTTAATTTTCTTATAATTTTAGTTTAATATGGATAATCAGGCTTCAAGGGCATTGCAGCAATTTAAAAATTCGGTGGGCATTCGGTTCCAGCTGTACAACAGTTTGTTTACTTCTCTTCCTTTTCACAGGATCGAGAAAACGGGAACCTTATTGTCGTTGTTGCTTATCAATTGCGAAGAAGGCTACAAAAACAAAAGAAGCCCCATCCAGATCATTGACGAATTCTTTACCAAGCATACTATGCTGGTAAATCAAAAAGACAGGCTGGATATCTTATTCCGTTTTATTCAATTTGTGGAAAGACAGATCGTCTTGTTCGATGCATTGGAAGATGCTACTTTCCGTGATATTAATGATCTTACCGGCGTAGGTACTATCAAACACCTCGAAAGCGAGATCCTTCAAAATCAAAAAGAAAATGAGCTGGCTGTTAAGTTAAAAGATTTTGCCATTCGTTTGGTATTAACAGCGCATCCTACACAGTTTTATCCTGATACAGTTTTAGGCATCATTAATGATCTTTCAAAATCATTAAAAGAAAATAACACGCTGGAGATAAATACTTACCTGCAACAATTAGGCAAAACACCTTTCTTTAAAAAACAAAAACCTACCCCATACGATGAAGCAGTAAGCCTGATATGGTACCTGGAAAATGTTTTTTATTCAGCCATAGGAAAGATCATTACCGGGTTGCGCACACAATTTCCAAATGCCATTAATGAAAATAACCCTGTTATTAATATGGGTTTTTGGCCGGGCGGGGACAGAGATGGCAATCCTTTTGTAACAACAGAGATAACAGTAAAAGTTGCAGATGCTTTGCGGGGCGCTATTATTCATTGTTATTATTTGGATATACGCAGATTAAAACGCAGGCTTACGTTCAAAGGTATCGAGCCTATCCTGACCACATTGGAGAAAAAGCTTTATAATAATATTTTCATTCCCGGGCAACGTACGCCATTATCCAAACAGTTAATGCTGGAATCATTGAATAAAGTAAGAGATATTCTTATTTATGAAAACAATGGTTTGTTTCTTGACCTGATAGATAATCTTATTAATAAAGTGTATGTATTCGGTTTACACTTTGCATCGTTGGATGTACGCCAGGAAAGCACTGTACACAACACCGTACTGGAAGCGATTTCTTCAAAAACAGATGCACTGCCTAAAAACTATAGTAGCTTAACGGATGAACAAAAAATAGAATTGCTTACTAATATGAACACTTCAGTTCCCGATACTGAATTTGAAAATGCGATTATTACAGACACCGTACAAACAATCAAAGCAATAAAAACAATCCAGGATTATAATGGAGAATTAGGTTGCAATCGCTACATCATCAGTCAATGTAATAGTGCTTTAAATGTGCTGGAAGTGTTTGGTTTGTTTTTATTGGGCGGATGGAAAAAAGAGGAATTAAGCATCGATATTATCCCCTTATTTGAAACGGTAGATGATCTGCAAAATGCAGCAGAAATAATGGAAACGCTGTACACGAATAAAGAATATGCAGCTCATCTTGGATTAAGAAATAAAAGACAAACCATCATGCTTGGTTTTTCTGACGGTACTAAAGACGGCGGGTACTTAATGGCGAACTGGGGAATCTATAAAGCAAAAGAAGAATTAACAGCTATCTCTAAAAAATATGATATTGATGTGATCTTCTTTGATGGACGTGGTGGACCTCCCGCACGTGGCGGTGGTAAAACGCATAACTTTTATGCATCAATGGGTAAGAACATTTCTAACAAAGAAATACAGTTAACGATCCAGGGACAAACAGTAAGCTCAAATTTTGGTACTGTTGATGCAGCACAATTTAATATTGAAAAATTGCTACATGCCGGGATCACTAACGATCTGTTCAGTACCAAAGAAATTACATTAGAAAAAAATGAAGAAGTTCTGTTGCAGGAATTAGCAGATATAAGTTTTGATGCCTATAATAAATTAAAACATCACCCTTATTTTGCCGATTATTTATCACATATAAGTCCTTTACGTTTTTACAGCGAAACCAATATTGGCAGCCGTCCGGCTAAACGTTCAGGTTCTAATAAATTGTCATTAAAAGATCTTAGAGCCATTCCATTTGTTGGTGCCTGGAGCCAGTTAAAACAAAATGTTACCGGCTATTATGGCGTGGGCATTGCTTTCCAGGAAATGGAAAAGAAAGGCAAGTTTGGTGAATTGAAAACGTTGTACAAAAATTCGCTTTTCTTTAAAACACTTATTGATAACTGTGAGATGGCAATGAAGAAAAGCTTTTTCGGTTTAACAGAATATTTGGCTAAAGATGAAAAATATGGCGAGATATGGAATATGATCCGCAGTGAGTTTGAATTAACGCAAAAATATGTATTGCTGCTTTCCGGTAAATCGGAATTAATGAGCAATTACCCGATCGACCTGCTATCTATTTCCATGAGAGAAAGAATTGTATTACCGCTATTGACCATTCAGCAATTTGCTATTGCAAACCTGCGTGAAATAGAAGATAAGCAGCTACATTCTCCATTGAAAGAAACTTATGAAAAGTTAGTCATCCGCTCTTCGTTTGGCATTATCAATGCAGGAAGAAATTCAGCTTAAATCATTTTTAATTAATTGATCTTATTAAACAGCATCCTAATTAAGATGCTGTTTTTATTTGGATAAGATTACTTTTATAGAACAAATCTTACTAAATGTCTCCAAAAAAATGGCTGATACTATCTGTTATTTTAAATATCGTTTTTTGTATTGTATCTATCTTCTTTGTAATCATGTTTCATGATAGAATTACAAAAAAAATGACGGCTGATAAGACTGTAGATATCGTAATGTTTGGAGATTCGATCACCGAAGGCGGTGACTGGGCTAGCTTGTTTACGGATAAGAAAATTTATAACAGTGGAACTATGGGAGCCACTACATCCCGGTATGTATGGACACTAAAGAAAGATGTTTTACAACACCATCCTAAGATATGTTTCATATTAGGCGGCACTAATGATATATTCCAGGG
The DNA here is from genome assembly GCF_020042285.1 of Ferruginibacter albus. Taxonomy (NCBI): domain Bacteria; kingdom Pseudomonadati; phylum Bacteroidota; class Chitinophagia; order Chitinophagales; family Chitinophagaceae; genus Ferruginibacter; species Ferruginibacter albus. The sequence goes on along the minus strand of NZ_CP083388.1, from coordinate 1,104,143 downwards.
AATCCCTGCAAGCAGAACACTCGACAATATGAATAAGATAATTTCTTCGCTACAGGCAAACAATATTATCCCGGTACTGCAATCTGTACCCTATAGTGCAAAAATAAAAGAGCATAACAATTTGGTTGATTCCATCAATATTAAATTAAAACAATTAGCCGGAGAAAAACATATGGATTATATCGATCTGAATGAAACACTTTCTGAAAATGGCTTTTTAAAGAAAGAATATACTTATGATGGAATTCATTTTTCAGAAAATGCCTACCCCGTATGGGCAGAAAAAGTAAAAGAGGTTTTAAGCAAACACAACCTTTAAGTATTTAAAAAGAAATGCCGGTCAATTACCGGCATTTTCTTTTTTATCTATTTGGCAAGCTTAAGCAGCTTTATGTCTCTTACCACCTTTAATTGCAGGGATCACGATCGCAGCAACTAATACAACAAAAAATCCAATAACAGCAATAGGACCATTGTCTGTTGAAGATTCAGTTGAAGTTCCTGCAAATACAGCAGCTGAAGAAGAGATACCTAATAAGGTTACAAGTACTTTTTTCATTTTCTTAATTTTTTTATTTTAATAATAGTTTAGAGTTAAAAACTTGACTGCAAGTTATAACCATAAAACGCTAAAAAAATCAAGCCAGTGTACGTCAAGTAGTTAGGAGTAAAATCAGTGTTACAATTAATAAAATAATATAATGTAAATTATTTTTGAAGTAGGATTTAGATTTAAAATAGAGTAATCAAAATAACTGAAAAATTTTTGGGCTTAAATTATTCACCAAATTCAAGTGATTGATAAATATGAACTTTTTTAGATTATCTGTGAAGTTATTTTGCTGTTATTAGGCAAAAAAATATTTTTTCTTTAACACATTTTTAACAAACATAAAAAATTTATACTACCGAAATGATTAAATGAAGTTGCCCCGCCTTGCGGCGAGGCAACTAAAACTAACGAAAAGCAAAAATATTTGTTAGTAAATTGAAACCTTATTATTCTAAAACATAAGCTTCTGCACCATGTTCAAATATGTCTAACCCTTGTTCTTCACCTTCTTTTTCCACACGTAATTTCCAAGGATGCGGTAATTTATTAAGAATAGCAAACATTATATAAGAAACTACAAATGCTGCTACAGCTATTGTTAAATTACCTATTATTTGAGCTTTTAGAACATCCAAACCACCTCCATAAAATAAACCGGTAACAGCTGGAGTATCTGTTGGACCAGTAGGACCAGTTACACCATATTGACCTGATGCAAAAAGACCTAAAGACCATGTACCCCAAATACCGCAAAGACCGTGAACCGGAACAGCTCCGATTGGATCATCTATTCTTAAGTATTCTAATAATTCAATACCGATATATACTAATATACCTGCAATAGCGCCTATTAAGATCGCTCCGGTTGGAGAAACCCAGTAACAAGGACAAGTAATAGCAACTAAACCTGCCAAGAAACCATTGGTAGCCAACCCTACGTCAAACTTACCTTTAGTGCTTCCAAACCATAAGCCCATGTACATACCCATGATACCGCCGGCACAAGCAGCCAATGTTGTATTAGCAGCTACACGACCGATACCTTGCATATCCAAAGCAGATAAAGTACTTCCAGGATTGAAACCATACCAGCCAAACCAAAGTATGAAACCACCCACAGCAGCAACTACGAGGTTATTAGCCGGCGGCATTCCACCACCATCACGCTTAAATACACGACCTAAACGTGGACCAAGTACCATAGCACCTGCTAAAGAGATAACACCACCGATTGTATGAACTACAGTTGAACCTGCAAAATCACGGAAACCTTGTCCTAAGCCAGGCAAGAAATGTCCTGCTGTTCCCATGGTATATAACCAGCCATCTGGTCCCCAAGCCCAATGCCCAATAATTGGGTAAATAAATCCTGTAACACCAATGCTATACAAAATATCACCACGGAATCCGCAACGACCTACCATAGCACCTGAAGTGATGGTAGAAGTAGTATCAGCAAAAGCATATTGGAAGATCCAATGTGCTAATACGGGCACACCTGTTGTAGCATAAGTTGCCGGAGTATTTTGCAGGAAGAACCAGCTTTTTGCTGTACCACCTGCCAGATCTCCTCCACCCCATCCTATAAAACCATTACCTTGACCGAACATAAATGCGTATCCTACAGCGTAAAACAACAGACCGCAAATACAAGTATCAAAAATACATTCTGCCAAGATGTTTACTGATTCTCTTTTGCGGGCAAAACCTGCTTCAAGGAAAGTAAAACCAGCCTGCATACCAAATACCAAAAATGCCGCAACTAATACCCATATTGTATTGGCTGTATTAACCAATGTTGGGTCTAAAGGCGCCGGTGCTCCGGGCGTTTGTGCATGCGCTGATGAAATACCGAATACACTTGGGATAAAAACCTTAAGAGCCGCTAATAAGATAACAATTCCAAGGATCTTACCAGCAAATTTCATAAGGGTTATGCGCCATTTTTCTTTTCTGTCTAGCAAGACAAGCGCATGGGCAGTTGCTGCTCTGCCTCTGAAGAGGTTGTTAAAAATCATTGTGTTACTGTTTAGGTTTAAAAATTTGGTTGCTGTATAGTATAGTTTGTATAAAAAAAGTTCTTTAGGTTATAAGAACTTGAGTTCGATTTAAGTTATCTGCAAATTAAAATTTGTAGATCGCTGCTAACAGGCCTGTGAACGTGCTTGTACCGCTTGAACCATCACTTTTTGTGAACGCTGGATCGCTTGCGCCATCATATCTAACTTCAGGAATAAGTGTAAATGGTCCAACTTTATAGTCTAATGATAATGTGATATCATAAAATTTATTTACAGGAGCAGTTCCATAAGAACCTTTGCTGTTATCAAAGTATTCGCCACGTAACGTAAGACCTACTGTAGAAGAAGGGTCAGCATTTACATATACTGCAGCACCCCATGAAGTAGAAGTTTCTGAAGTTACAGCAGAAGGAGCAGAGATCATGGAAGCGTTCAAACCAAGACTCCACATGCTGGTCAATGTAGCAGTACCGACAAAATCAACCTGGTTAAAATCACCGCCTGTACCTTGATAGTTTAAGTAACCTTTTAATTTACCATCTTTAGAACCATCGCTGATCTGAGCCAAAATCACTTTAGGAGAAGAAATAGCCGGTGGAACAACAGCTGCAACGTCAGTAGGATTAGCAACGCCCAACATAAAACCCCATGTTCCTTTTCCATATTCAGCTTTTAACCCTGTATGAGAGAAAGGTCCGTAAGAAAATAAATAGTCCATGCTATAGTTTCTGTTTGCATAAGCATCTACTAATTCGTATCCGATATGTGTAGCCCATTTACCCATGGTAAATTTTAAACCACTTGCTGGAGAATAGCTTGCATATAATTGTTTAACTGCAGCTAATGTAGAAATATTATTTCCTGAAACACCCACACCAAATCCATCATTATAAGAGAATTCTGCAGCTCTTTTACCAAAGCCTAGATCTGCAGTTCCACTTACTTTACCAGATAAAGCCGAACCATCTAATCTAACAGTAGCCATACCTAATTCAAAAGAATTTTGAGAATTGGTAAATGATGTGTTGTTGTTGGTAGCGCCATCCGGTGCATCAAAGTTGTAGCGATAATAAGCATCAACAGAACCTGAAACCGTCAATGATTTTGTTGAATCTTGTGCATTTGCACTTAGCCCTATAAGTGCTGCTGCAACTGGAAGGAAAATTTTTCTTGTCATTTGTTTTAAGTTTTTTGGTTAAAGAATGAGTAGGTACTGATAAGACAAATAAGAGTAAATATTAAAAATAATATAAATCTATATGTTATATGCAATGTTACAACGAAAAACTTAAATTTTGACTAAAAAAATAACATATTTATTATTGCAATATATTATTTTATAGAAATTATGCTATTATTTATCAAATTAGTTGATTTAAAATATGATTTTAGAAAGATTTTAAATTTATTTTTTACACGTCGTGTAAAATAATTTACATTATTATATAAATTAATTTGTACTCTTGGACATAAAAAAATCAACCTAAGTGGTTGATTTACAATATAATTTTATCTTTTAAGGCTTATACGTGCAATGCAGTTAGCAAAGAATCCTTTGTTTCCAGCAATGAACTTCCTGTTAAAAATTCATCTACCTTCCTGGCGCATTCTCTCCCCTCGCTAATAGCCCAAACCACCAACGATTGTCCCCTACGCATATCACCTGCTGCAAATACCTTATCTATACTGGTTTTGTATGCTTTTTCAGAAGCCCGAACATTTCCTCTTTCATCTAATTCTACTTCCAGCTTTTTGATCAACCCTTCATGCTGCGGATGAACAAAACCCATCGCCAGTAAAGCCAGTTCACAAGGGATCTCTCTTTCAGAACCTTCTATTTCTACAAATGAAGCCGGTCTGCCATCTACGATCTTCCATTCCAGGTCAACAATTTTCAATGCCTTTAAATTTCCTTTATCATCCCCGATAAATTCTTTGGTAGCAACGGCCCATTTTCTATGCGCACCCTCTTCATGTGAAGAGGTGGTTTTTAATAACATCGGGTAAGTTGGCCAAGGCATTACATGTGTTCTATCTTCCGGTGGCTTTGGTAATAATTCAAACTGTGTTATCGAAACAGCTCCATGGCGATTAGAAGTTCCTACACAATCGCTACCGGTATCACCACCACCGATCACTACCACATTTTTGCCTGTAGCAAAAACATCTTCGCCATCTACTTTTATATTACTTACACGTTTGTTTTGCTGTTTTAAGAAATCCATTGCAAAATAAGTTCCTTTTAACTCACGACCTTTGATCGGTAAGTCTCTTGGAATAGTTGAACCTCCCGCTAAAACAACTGCATCAAACTCACGCAACAGATCATTTACTTTTACATCTACTCCAACATTGGTATTGCATTTAAAAGTCACTCCCTCTTCTTCCATTACTTTTACTCTGCGTTCAATTACCCATTTTTCCAATTTAAAATCGGGTATGCCATACCGCAATAAGCCGCCCGGCATATCATCACGTTCAAATATAGTTACTGAATGTCCGGCATAGTTTAACTGTGCGCCTGCTGCTAATCCCGCAGGACCAGAGCCCACAACAGCTACTTTTTTACCGGTAAGAATATTTGGTTTTTTAGGCTGAACAAAGCCTTTATCAAAAGCGATCTCTATAATATGTTTCTCTATTTCTTCAATTGCAATAGCTGGTTGATTAATGCCTAATACGCAAGCCGTTTCGCAAGGAGCAGGACAAATTCTTCCTGTAAATTCCGGGAAGTTATTGGTAGATGTTAGAATATCATACGCTTCTTTCCAGCTTTTACGATATACTGCATCGTTAAACTCCGGAATTACATTACCTAAAGGACAACCACTGTGACAAAAAGGAATACCACAATCCATGCAACGAGCAGATTGCTGATTTAATTTATCATCTGAATAACGTTCTACAAATTCCTTATAATCTTTCACACGCTCCTCTACTGAACGCTTTGAAGGCATCTCTCTTGTAAATTCTAAAAATCCTGTGGTTTTACCCATCGCTTGCAGTTATTTGGTTTACTTGTATTTTAAGTTTATTGCTGAACATCGATATGCCGTACAAGTGAGTGACACAACAATGTTGAAGAAAGAATAAATGATAGTTACCTAATCCTGTTACTTCAATTATTTATTCAGTTCCAGCTTTTGTTTTCTAACCTGTAATACCCTTTTATAATCTCTTGGAAATACTTTAATGAAATTCTTCAGCTGATTCTCAAAATCATCTAACACAAACTTGGCAATAGTGCTCTTTGTGTTGGTATAATGGTCGCTGATCAAACGATGTAAGTCTGCTTTATCGTCATCACCTACCGGATCCAGATCAACCATTTCTTTATTGCAATTTGATTCAAAGTTTCCTTTAGTATCATAGATGAAGGCAATACCACCGCTCATTCCCGCAGCAAAGTTTCTTCCGGTGTCTCCCAATATCACTACTTTACCGCCGGTCATATATTCACAACCGTGATCACCCACACCTTCTACAACCGCAGTTGCGCCTGAGTTACGTACCGCAAAACGTTCGCCGGCTTTACCACGTATAAAGGCTTCGCCAGATGTTGCGCCGTAGAATGCTACGTTACCGATGATGATATTATCTTCAGGAACAAAGGTTGCTTTCGGTGACGGGTAGACGATCAATCTTGCACCGCTTAATCCTTTACCGAAATAATCATTTGCATCACCCATCAATTCCAGGGTTAGTCCTTTTGTATTGAATGCACCAAAGCTTTGTCCGGCTGTTCCGGTGAACTTAAAATGAATGGTATCGTCCGGTAATCCTTTGTCTTTATACTTCTTGGAAATTTCGTTAGAAAGTATTGTTCCGGCAGTTCTGTCAATATTAATAATATTGAATGATGCCGTTACTTTTTCACCTTTTTCAATTGCTGGTTTTGCTGCTTCTAATAATTTCCAATCCAGCACATTGTCTAATCCATGATCCTGGTCTTCTTTTTTATACAAGCCTGTATAAATAGATGCAGGTTCTTTGTATAATACAGGTGATAGATCCAACTTGCTGTATTTCCAGTGCTTTACATCATCTCTTTGTTCTAATGCATCAACTTGGCCGATCATTTCATTTACAGTTTTGAAACCAAGTTCAGCCATCAACTCTCTTAATTCCTGTGTTAAGAATTTAAAGAAGTTAACTACATGTTCTGCATCGCCCGAGAAACGTTTACGCAATTCAGGGTCTTGTGTTGCCACACCAACAGGACAAGTATTCAAATGACATTTACGCATCATGATACAACCTTCAACTACTAATGCTGCTGTTGCAACGCCCCATTCTTCTGCACCTAATAAAGCAGCAATAGCAATATCTCTACCGGTTCTTAATTGTCCATCTGTTTGAACAATAACACGGCTACGTAATTTATTTTTTACTAAAGTTTGATGCGCTTCTGATAAACCTAATTCCCATGGTAAACCTGCATGCTTAATAGAGCTCATTGGTGATGCACCGGTTCCTCCATCAAAGCCTGCGATCAATACTACATCTGCTTTTGCTTTGGTAACACCTGCAGCAATTGTACCAACGCCGGCTTTAGAAACCAGCTTCACATTGATACGTGCAGCACGATTTGAATTTTTAAGATCGAATATCAATTGCGCTAAATCTTCAATAGAATAAATATCGTGATGTGGCGGCGGAGATATCAATCCTACTCCCGGAGTAGAGTGACGTGTCTTACCGATCCAATCATCTACTTTATCTCCAGGTAACTGACCCCCTTCTCCAGGCTTAGCACCTTGCGCCATTTTAATTTGCAGCTCATCCGCCTCTGTTAAATAATAACTGGTAACACCAAAACGTGCAGAGGCTACTTGTTTAATAGCACTGCGCATGGAGTCGCCATTCGCCATTGGAGTATAACGCATTTCATCTTCACCACCTTCGCCGGTATTGCTTTTACCACCGAGGCGATTCATTGCAATTGCTAACGTACTATGTGCTTCATGAGAAATAGAACCAAAGCTCATAGCGCCTGTTGCAAAACGTTTCCAGATATTTTCTGCCGGTTCTACTTCATCAATAGAAATAGCAGGACGATTATAAGTGAACTTAAATAAGCTACGCAATGTGCAGGCTCTTTCGCCTTGCTCATCTATAATTTTTGAATACTTTTTAAATGTTGCATAATCATTCATACGAGTTGAATATTGCAACAAGTGTATTGTTTGAGGATTGAATAAATGGAATTCACCTTTACGCTTCCATTGATATACACCTCCTACAGGAAGGCGATCAACAGGCACTTCTTTTTTGCTGAATGCAAATGAATGCTTCGCTAAATTTTCTTTTGCAATTTCATCCAATCCCATGCCTTCAATACGGGAAACAGCACCAGTAAAGTATTTATCAACTACGGTTTGATTTAAACCGATGATCTCAAATATTTGTGCGCCTTGATAAGATTGTAATGTTGATATTCCCATTTTAGAGAATACTTTCAACAACCCTTCATTAACAGCTTTGGTATAATTTTTCTTTAATTGTTCAACATCCAGATCAGTTTCTAAATGCCCGCTCAATTTCATATCGCGGATGCTTGACAATGCCAAATAAGGATTGATAGCCGTTGCACCGAAACCTAATAAACATGCAAAGTGATGCACTTCCCATACGTCGCCAGCTTCTACGATAATACCTACGCTGCCACGCAGTCCTTTGCGTATCAAATGATGATGTACTGCAGCAGTTGCTAACAATGAAGGTATTGGTGCATGTTCTGAATCAATGGCCCTGTCAGTTAATATCAATACTTCAAAACCATCATCTACTGCATCAACAGCGTAACGACATAAACGATCCAATGCTTTTTGCAAAGAACCTGGTTTGCCATCTGCTCTATAATATGATTGTAATGTTTTTGCCTGGAAAATCCCTGTATCAATGCTGCGTATCTTTTCTAATTCAAAATTAGAAAGCACCGGATGCTTCAATGCTACCGTATGACAGCTTAATGGATCTTCAACCAATAAGTTTCCGTTGTTACCCACAAATGTTGCTAACGACATTACCAACTTTTCACGGATCGGATCGATCGGCGGATTGGTAACCTGCGCAAATAATTGCTTAAAGTAAGAACTCAAATGCTGTGGTTGATCACTCAAAATTGCCAAAGGCACGTCTGTACCCATTGAACCAATAGGCTCTTTACCATCTAACGCCATTGGAGCAACTATTGAATCGAGATCTTCTGTTGAATAACCAAATGCTTTTTGGTATTTGAAGATCTGGTCATGTTCCAAATGCGTGAACATGATCCTTGGTTCCGGTAATTCTTCTAAACGGATTTTATATTTATTCAACCAATCGCCATAAGGCTCATGTGAACATATTTTATTCTTCAATTCATCATCACTGATAATTCTTCCTTGTTCCATATCCACCACAAACATCTTACCCGGTTGCAATCTTCCATTTTCTTTGATGATAGCCGGATCAACAGGAAGAGCGCCACTTTCAGATGCCATGATAACACGGTCATCTTTTGTAACACAAAAACGTGAAGGACGCAAACCGTTTCTATCCAATGTAGCGCCGATCATTTTTCCATCTGTAAATGAAATAGAAGCCGGACCATCCCAAGGCTCCATTATGGATGCATGAAATTCGTAAAATGCTTTTTTAGCAGGATCCATCATGTCGTTACCATCCCAGGCTTCAGGAATCAACATCATCATTACATGAGGAAGAGAACGACCGCTTAATGTCAACAATTCAATCATGTTATCCAAACATGCAGAATCTGATTGCGGGCCGGGAACAACCGGTAAGATCATTTCCATTTCTTCTTTGGTAAAGAAAGGAGATTCAAAACCGTGTTCACCTGCTTTCAACCAATTCAAATTTCCTTGCAGTGTATTGATCTCTCCATTGTGTGCAATGAAACGGAATGGCTGTGCCAGTTTCCATGAAGGAAATGTATTGGTAGCAAAACGAGAGTGTACCAAACCAAATGCTGATACAACTCTTTTATTATTCAGATCAGGGAAATAAGGACGAACCTGTAAGCTCGTCAATTGTCCCTTATAAACTACTTTACGTGTAGATAATGATGCTACGTAAAAACCAATGGCATCTTGCTTTACTGTTGCATTAATTGTATGTGTAGCATAATTGCGCAATACAAATAATTTTCTTTCAAACTCATCCTGGTTAGAAATATGATCCGGTGATGCGATGAACACTTGTTCCATTACAGGCTCAACAGATAAAGCTGTTGCACCGATATCGTTCCTATTTACAGGAACAGTACGATACGTCAATATCTCTAATCCCAACTTTTCAGCAGCACGGTTGAAGATAGATTTACATTCTTCTCTTAATTTATTTTCTTTTGGAAAGAATAGAACACCTACTCCATACTTACCAAATGCCGGTAAGTGAACGCCCAGCTTTACACACTCATCAAAGAAAAACTCGTGAGGAATTTGTATAAGAATACCTGCACCATCACCGGTGTTAGCTTCATGACCGCAGGCTCCGCGGTGCTCCATATTTTCGAGGATGGTTAGGGCGTCGGAGACATTTTGATGCGATTTATTGCCTTTGATATTGGCAACAAAACCAACGCCGCATGAATCATGCTCAAAATCCGGAGAGTATAATCCTTTAGTTTTTCCCATAAGTAGACCTCTTTCTTATTAATAAAAAGTTTTATAAGCGGCAATAGCATCGTTTTCTTCATTTAATATAAATTTAATGAAGCATATCTGGTTTTGCAAATTTACAATTTTAACAAATACAATTTACTATACCAGGTAACCAAATACATTATCATTTTTACTCAACTCTGTATAATTAATTTGATACTTATTGAGATTGCTAATCAATGTAGTATAATCGTTTTTCGACTGTAATTCAATGCCCACCAGCGCAGGACCTGTTTCCTTATTGTTTTTTTGGATATACTCAAAGCGGGTAATGTCATCATTAGGTCCCAAAACATAGTTCACAAATTCTTTTAGAGCCCCCGGGCGTTGGGCAAAACGAATGAGGAAATAATATTTCAATCCCTCGTACTGAAGCGATCGTTCCTTTATTTCTTGCATGCGGTCTATATCATTGTTTCCGCCGCTTACAATACAAACGATGTTCTTGCCTTTTATTTGTTCAGCAAAATCATCGAGAACAGAAATGGACAATGCGCCGGCGGGTTCAACTACAATTGCATCTTCGTTATATAATTTTAAAATAGTTGTACAAATTTTGCCTTCCGGAACCAAATGCACCTCGTCTAAAATTTCTTTGCAGATATCGAATGTGATATCTCCTACTCTTTTTACCGCAGCTCCATCTACAAAATTGTCGATGCTTTGTAATGTTACCGGATGCCCGGCTTTTATGGCTTCTGACATAGATGGCGCACCTTCCGGCTCAACACCAATTATTTTTGTTTTGGATGAGATGGATTTAATATAAGTTCCCACACCAGCTGCTAACCCACCACCGCCAATAGGAATAAAAATGAGATCGACCTGTGGTTGATCTTCTAAAATCTCAACTCCCACTGTGCCTTGACCTTCTATTATTTTATAATCATCAAAAGCAGGAATAAACGTTTTATTATTTTCAGCAGTATATTTTTTTGCTGCTGTTGCACAATCATCGTATGTATCGCCGATCAATTTTATTTCGATAAAATCTTCGCCAAACATTTGTGTTTGATGAATTTTTTGATTGGGTGCGATCACCGGCATAAACACAACACCTTTTACCTGCAGCTTTTTACAACTATATGCAAAGCCTTGTGCATGATTACCCGCGCTTGCACATACAACACCTCTTTGCAATTGCTCGGCAGACAAACTACGCATCATATTAAACGCTCCACGCAATTTGTATGAACGCACGGTTTGCAGGTCTTCTCTTTTTAAAAATACATTGCATTGATATTTTTTTGAGAGATTGGTGTTTAGTTGTAACGGCGTGCGAACAACAACTTCTTTCAATCTTTCAGATGCTTCTTTAAAATTTAAATCTTTCATATTTTTATGTTACTTTTTTTGCGGAAAAAAAGTAACCAAAAAAGCCGCCGACAAATGATTACATCCCATTTGTCGGTTGGTTCCCTGATTAAACTTTTGTGCTACTGTTGCCTCAACATTATAACACTACTTTTATATTTAAACAGATAACAATTTGCTTGCCACTCTTTTATTCTATAAAATTTATGTTTATTTAGTTTGATGAATAAACATAAATCGTACAAGTGAGTGACAGAACAATGTTTAATAGTCGCACTACAGCTTGTATCAAAATAAAAATTATAAAAACAAAAAAGCCGGTTTCAAATGAATTGCAACCGGCTTTTAATTTTATGTTTAAACTTTTACGCTACCGTTGCAATTGATTTCATATCTGTCATCGCCTGGCGAAGCACTGAACCTACGGCTTCGATCTCATGCTCACGAATGATCTTATTTACCAGGATCAATTCTTTGTTATCAACGCCACCATCTTTGCCTTCATTATAATTAGTACCGATAACATCTTTATCAATACCTTTCATAAACTCAGCCAGCAAAGGCTTACAAGCGTGATCGAACAAATAACATCCGTACTCAGCCGTATCAGATATAACACGGTTCATCTCGAATAGTTTTTTACGGGCAATAGTATTTGCGATCAACGGTGTTTCGTGCAATGATTCGTAGTAAGCAGACTCAGCCTTAATGCCTGACTCCACCATTGTTTCAAACGCAAGCTCAACACCTGCACGAACAAATGCAACTAACAATAACCCATTATCAAAATATTCCTGCTCAGCAATTTTTGTTGCAGTAGGGGCCGTTTTTTCAAACGCTGTTTCGCCGGTTGCAGCACGCCATGTCAATAAATTTTTATCATTATCAGCCCAGTCTTTCATCATGGTAGAAGAAAATTCTCCACTCATAATATCGTCCTGATGTTTGCGGAATAATGGACGCATGATCACTTTCAATTCTTGCGATAATTCAAATGCTTTTACTTTAGCAGCATTCGATAATCTGTCCATCATGGCAGTGATACCGCCCTGTTTCAACGCTTCTGTAACCACTTCCCAACCATATTGAATTAATTTAGCTGCGTATGCTTTATCAATTCCTTTCTCCACCATTTTATCAAAACTTAAAATAGAACCTGTTTGTAACAAGCCGCACAAAATAGTTTGCTCGCCCATTAGATCAGATTTTACTTCCGCAACAAAAGAAGATTTCAATACGCCTGCTTTATGGCCACCGGTTCCTGCTGCATACGCTTTTGCCTGTGCCAAACCTTTTCCTTCAGGGTCATTTTCAGGATGCACCGCAATTAAGGTTGGAACACCAAAACCACGTAAGTATTCTGCACGTACTTCCGAACCCGGGCATTTTGGTGCAATCATAATTACGGTAATATCTTTACGGATCTGCATTCCTTCTTCTACAATATTAAAACCATGAGAATAAGAAAGCGTTGCTCCTTTTTTCATTAATGGCATAATTGCAGAAACAACAGAAGTATGTTGCTTATCGGGTGTAAGGTTGCTCACCAGATCAGCAGTAGGAATCAATTCTTCGTACGTTCCTACTTTAAAATTATTTTCAGTAGCATTTTTCCATGATTGTCTTTTTTCTGCAATCGCATCTGCACGCAATGCATAAGAAACATCCAAGCCAGAGTCACGCAAGTTCAAACCTTGATTTAAACCTTGTGCGCCTGCACCAACAATTACAATTTTCTTTCCTTTCAATACATTTACACCGTCAGCAAATTCGCTGGTGTTCATAAACTCGCACACTCCCAATTGACTTAATTTTTCTCTCAATGAAAGCGTGTTAAAGTAATTAGCCATTTTAGTTTTTATTTGTTTTAAGAATGATTTTAAATTTTATGTAGTCATCTTTTGTACTACTATTAAACATCGTTGTGTCACTCACTTTTACTGCACCAATTTCTTCAACGTTTGCGCAACACCCAAATGCAATCCATCGTGCATAGCAAAGTAAGGAATCACATCTTCTATACAGGTTAAGTCAACACCAAAGGTTGTCGTTATTGGTTTATAGCCTACAAATTTATCATCCGTCATATCTTCTCTCAACTGATGAATTAGAGAAAATAAATACTCTTTTAATAATTCAATTTCGTTATTATCGATAAACGATTCAGGCTTTGAACCTCTTTGATATTTATTTATCAGCGATTGTTCTATATGTGCTGCAAACCCCGCTCTTGAATAACAAAGCACCTGCTGACTTATAATTATATGCCCGAAATTCCACGCAATATTATTATTAAATCCGACAGGAATTTTATTTAATTGCTCAATGGTTAGATCGTCTATGAGTTTCAGGAAGTTAGTCCTTGTTTTTGCTATTACGTCGAATTGCTTTTCCATAAATTACATACTGAATACTTCTGCCTGTTTATCTAAAAATTCGTTTTCACTGGTTTCACTCCCCGGTTCGCTTTGTTCAAATTCTTTTAGCTTTTTGTGAAAACCCTGGCTGTCTTTAATGATTGCCACTCTTGCGCTGCGAACAAATTCTATTAAGCCATAGGGTTCTAATACCTTAATAAATTTTTCTGTTTCTTCTCTATGCCCCGCTACTTCAAAAACAATATAATCTGTTCTTATCACTACCGCTCTTGCACCATGCTCACTTAACAGACGTTCAACAGGTACTACCTCTGCAATAATATCCATCGGTACTTTATACAAAGCGATCTCTCTCCAAACAATCTCATCATTCGTATTATAATATGCTTTTAATACTTCTACTTGTTTTTCGATCTGACGACATAGCTTTCTTACCACGTCTTCAAACTCATTAATAACAATAGTAAAACGATGAATGCCCTCAATTTCAGAAGGCGAAGTATTTAAACTTTCAATATTGATCTTTCTACGGGAGAATATAATTGCAATACGGTTCAGCAAACCAACCTGGTTCTCTGTATAAACCGTTATAGTGAATTCCTGTTTCATGTTCTTGTCTTTTATTAGTTCGCCTTAACAAGGCTGACAGTTTTTAAATTTATTTAAAAGATGTTGGCGGCTTTATTGCTACCACTCTTAATCGCTTGTAATCAGCATACCATTTACCGTTTCTAAAATGCGAAACATATAAGCTATCCTGCACTTCAGTTAATATCTCATTGACGATATTTTCGTCTATGCCTTGCAGGTAGCTGACGGCAAACATTTTTATCCAGTCTTTAATTCCGTTATCTGTATCTTTTAATTCTGTTTCCCTGTTAAAGTGAGCCGCATACGTAACTCTGAAGCCTCTTTTCTCCAACAGTCCTGTATATTCACTCAGCGAAGGAAAATACCAAACTTGCTGTGCGGCTTTATCAGTTAGTCCTCTTTTTTGCAACGCATTCTTTAAGGCAACAATAATTCCATCCACATTTCCTTTGCCGCCCATTTCTAACACCAATCTGCCGCTACGTTTCAAGTTGGAATACATGCAATCAATGGCTGCTTCTTTATCTAACACCCAATGCAAGGTTGCATTTGAGAAGATAGCATCAAAGCTTTCATCAAAATGAAAATCGGTTGCAGATAACACACGAAAATCAATTTGAGGATATTCCTGTTTTGCCTTTGTTATCATTTCCAATGAACTGTCGATACCAACAACTTGTGCGCCTACTTGTGCAATTGTATTGGCAAGATGCCCCGTTCCACAACCTACATCCAATATGCGTTCATTTGGTTGTGGATTTAACGTATTCACTAAATCTTCGCCATACTTAAATACAAAATCGTGTTTGTTATCATATAGAGAAGAATTCCATTTTGTTTCTGTTATTGTACTCATTGTTCTTTGTTTGTTGATGACCGCTATGCCGTACAAGAGAGTGACACAACGATGCTAATAGTAGTAATAAAGTTTAGTACATAAAAATCATACTACTTTAAACGTATCTCTGCAACGCTGCAACCTTGCGGCACCATTGGAAATACATTATTTTCTTTACCTACCATTACTTCTAATAGGTAAGAACCTTTGTGATCAAGCATAGTTTTTAACGCTGCTTTCAAATCTTTACGTTCTGATATTTTTTGCGCTTCAATTCTGTACGCATTCGCCAACTTCACATAATCAGGGCTTTCAATATCTACAAATGAATAACGTTTGTCATGAAAGAGTTGCTGCCACTGACGCACCATTCCAAGAAATTCATTGTTAAGTATCAGAATTTTTACATCAATACCTGTTTGCATAATAGTACCTAACTCCTGCAACGTCATTTGTACGCCGCCATCGCCAATAATAGCAACCACTGTGCGCTCAGGTGCGCCAAACTTAGCACCAATTGCAGCTGGCATAGAAAAGCCCATTGTTCCTGCACCACCTGAAGTAATATTACTTTTAGTCTGATTAAATTTTGCATAACGACAAGCTACCATTTGGTGCTGACCAACATCGGTTACAATGATTGCATCACCATTGGTTAACTCGTTTAAATTTTTTATTACCTCTCCCATTGTTAGTATATCAGTTTTGGGATTCAATTCATCGGTTATAACAACATCAATTTCTTCTTGTCTGTATTCATTGAATTTATTTAACCAATCTGTATGTTTCTTTTGCAGTACCAAATGGGTTAACATCGGCAATGTTTCTTTACAATCACCCCAAACAGGAACAGTTGTCTTTACATTCTTATCAATCTCTGCAGGGTCAATATCCAAATGAACAACTTTTGCTTGTTTTGCATATTTATCCAAACGACCAGTAACGCGGTCATCAAAACGCATACCCACTGCAATCAATACATCGCACTCGTTGGTTAACACATTTGGCCCGTAGTTGCCATGCATACCCAACATGCCAACATGCAATGGATGATCGGTTGGTAAAGCACTTAATCCAAGCACTGTACAAGCAGAAGGCAATCCTCCTTTTTCGATAAATGCTTTGAACTCTTCTTCAGCTTTACCGAGAATAACTCCCTGACCAAAAATTACAAATGGTTTTTTTGCGTCGTTGATAAGCTGCGCCGCCTTTTCAATGTATTCTTTACGGATGATTGGCTTTGGACGATAACTGCGTATATGCGTACACGGTACATAGCCTTCGTAATCGAACTTTTGTAACTGAGCATTCTTTGTAATATCGATCAATACAGGGCCAGGACGGCCGGTACCTGCTATATAAAATGCTTTTGCTAATACTGAAGGAATTTCTGTTGCATCCGTTATTTGATAATTCCATTTTGTAACAGGGGTTGTAATGTTGATCACATCTACTTCCTGGAAAGCGTCGGTACCTAACAAATGTGCAAATACTTGTCCGGTGATACAAACCAATGGTGTACTGTCAATCATTGCATCTGCCAACCCTGTAACTAAATTGGTTGCGCCAGGTCCGCTTGTTGCAAACACTACACCTACTTTTCCTGACGAACGTGCATACCCTTGCCCAGCGTGGATTCCACCTTGTTCGTGACGAACAAGAATATGTTTTAGTTTATCATGATAATCATACAATGCATCATAGATTGGCATGATAGCACCGCCGGGATAACCGAAGATGGTATCTACACCTTCTGCTATCAATGCTTCCAATACAGCTTGCGATCCGCTGATGTTTTGAATGTCTTTAGTTGCTGCTTCTTTCTTTTCTTTTATTTCAAGAGTTTCCATAACTCAATTTTTTGTTTGTTGTTTAATTCGATAATAGCCTAATAAATCTGTCGATTGAACGCCGGTGAAACCAGCTTGTCTCAACATGGTGACGACTTGTCCGCGGTGATACGTTGAATGATTGAATGCATGTGCAAATACTTCATAGTATTTCATTGTATTCTCTTCTCCATTAAAACGTTTAAACATTAACAGGTCACTTATTTTAGTTTCATCGAATGACTCGATATATTCTTTTAATTGTTTTGATGCATCTTTCCATAAAGCAATATGTTCATCTTTTGTTCCTTTATATTCTGTCTGCAACCATACTACCTTTTCCTTCTTTTGAAAACGCTGTAGCCACGCGGTTTCTGCCGAGATAATATGCAAGACCGTTTCCTGTATGCTATTAAAGCTGCTTACAATTGTTTGTGTCCATTGCTCATTATTTATTTGCTGCAACCATGACAAACAAATATCATTTGCCCAAATGTTGTAATCTGCTAATTCTATGAAATACTGTTTGTTCATTGTTTATTTATTAAACCCTATTCGTACTCTATCTTCCCATTTTCTTTCTGCTGCTTTTTCGTCTAGCAGGTTTTCCATTGCATCATATATCTGGTTAAGTTGAGCATCATGTTCTCCTAATCGTTCTTTTATCTCTTTCAACTGTTCTTTAATATCGCTTTGTTTTAATAGAATTTTTCTTATCTCAACAAAAGCCCTCATAATGGCAATGTTCATGTTGATGGCTTTATCACTGTTTAGAATTCCACTGAGCATTGCCACACCTTGTTCGGTAAAAGCATAAGGTGTTACGTTTATATTTCTTTTATTTTGTGATGCGGTCACAATTTGTGACCGGATACTTTTATGGGTTTCAGTCATTTGTACGTTTGCGGTCACAATTTGTGACCGCAAATCACTCCATTCTTTATTTGTAAGCCGAAACATAAAATCAGAAGGAAACCGTTTAATATTACGCTTTACCGACTGATTCAATACTTTTGTTTCTACTTCGTACAATGCTGCCAAATCAAAATCTAGCATCACCCTCTCACCTCTTATTTCATAAAT
The DNA here is from genome assembly GCF_020042285.1 of Ferruginibacter albus. Lineage (NCBI taxonomy): Bacteria > Pseudomonadati > Bacteroidota > Chitinophagia > Chitinophagales > Chitinophagaceae > Ferruginibacter > Ferruginibacter albus. The sequence goes on along the minus strand of NZ_CP083388.1, from coordinate 1,085,869 downwards.
ACGATTTTGTATGCTCGTGATAATTTCCATAGTACTTAATTAAAATCATTCATCGGTTACGCAACCTTCTGCTGCAGACTTAACCAACTTTGCATATTTATATAACACACCACTTGTTATTTTCAATGCCGGTTGCTTCCAATTTTTACGTCTTTCTGCTATTACTTCATCAGATACTTTCAAATTAATCTTGTTAGTGCTTGCATCCAGCTCAATAATATCATCATCCTGCACCAATGCAATCACACCACCTTCAAATGCTTCAGGAGTAATGTGACCAACAACGAAACCATGAGAACCGCCGCTGAATCTTCCATCTGTAATCAATGCTACATCTTTACCTAACCCTGCGCCCATGATGGCGGAAGTAGGTTTCAACATTTCAGGCATACCAGGCGCACCTTTTGGACCTTCATATCTTATTACAACAACGTCTCCTTTTTTAACTCTGCCGGTGGCAATTCCTGCAACCAGATCTTTCTCTCCTTCAAATACTCTTGCCGGTCCTTCAAAACGTTCTCCTTCTTTACCACTAATCTTTGCAACGCTTCCTTTTTCAGCCAGGTTACCGTATAATATTTGTAAATGTCCAGTCGCTTTTAAAGGTGTTTCTACCGGGTAAATAATTTTTTGTGTATCGAAATTGATAGGTTCAACATCTTTTAAATTTTCCTCAATTGTTTTACCGGTTACTGTTAAACAATCGCCATGCAGCATGCCTTTATTTAATAAATATTTCATTATTGCCGGTACACCACCGTGTGCAGGTAATTCCTGCCATAAAAATTTTCCGCTTGGCTTAAAATCAGCCAGCACAGGCGTTTTATCACTTACTTTTTGAAAATCATCTTGTGTTACTTCAACACCAACGCTTTTTGCCATTGCAATCAAATGCAATACAGCATTTGTACTACCTCCCAATATCATGATAGTAACCATTGCATTTTCAAATGCTTTTCTTGTCATGATATCTTTTGGCTTAATATCTTTTTCCAACAATACTTTTATTGCTCTTCCGGCATCTATACATTCATTTCTTTTTTCCTCACTGATAGCCGGGCTGGATGATGAGTAAGGCAAGCTCATGCCCAACGCTTCGATTGCTGCTGCCATTGTATTGGCTGTGTACATACCACCACAAGCACCTGCACCCGGGCAACTATGTTTTACCACTTCTTTAAAATCTTCCGGAGTAATAGTACCTGCTAATTTTTTACCTAAAGCCTCGAAAGAAGATATGATATTTAATTCCTCGCCTTTGTAATGACCGGGAGCAATTGTACCGCCATATACCATAATAGAAGGGCGATTGATACGTCCCATTGCCATAATAGCTCCGGGCATATTTTTATCGCAACCGGGTAAAGCAATCAACCCGTCATAATAAAATCCTCCGCAAACACTTTCTATACTATCAGCAATCAAATCTCTACTAACTAAAGAATAACGCATACCATCTGTACCATTGCTGATACCATCACTGATACCAATGGTATTAAAAATCAATCCTACTAAATCATTTTGCCATACACCTTGTTTTACAATTTTTGCCAAATCGTTTAAGTGCATATTACAAGTATTACCATCGTAACCCATGCTGGCAATACCAACTTGAGCTTTTTTTAGATCTTCCTCCGTAAGTCCGATGCCGTATAGCATCGCCTGCGCCGCAGGTTGTGTTTCGTCTTGTGTTAATGTTTTGCTGTACTTGTTTAGTTCGTTGCTCATTATAGTTTTAGTTATTGTCTTTATACTTTGCAGGTCTGACCTGTGGTCCGACCATTATATTATTGTTGACTTTCTTAATTCTACATTCTTTTTGTTGATATCTCCTGAAATTCTACCGCTTATATAATCACTGATTAAATCGCCGATGGTAGAAGTGAAATAAAAGTTTATCGGGTCAATATCTTTCGTAACAAATAAATGTGTCAATGTCCAATCCACTGCATCACGCAATACCTGTGCTTCTTCTTTCATGCTGAAATAATCCAGCATTAACGCTACTGATAAGATTGAACCCAACGGATTTGCAATATCTTTTCCTGCAGCTTGCGGATAAGAGCCATGTACCGGCTCAAACATAGCACTACCATTACCAATAGATGCGGATGGCAATAGACCAATGGAGCCACTCAACACACTTGCTTCATCACTTAGTATATCGCCGAACATATTATCTGCCAGCAATACATCAAATTGTTTTGGGTTGATGATCAACTGCATTACTGCATTATCTATATACATAAAATCAACCTGCACATCCGGATAAGATGGTGCAATATCCTGAACTACTTTTCTCCAAAGACGTGATGTCTCCAACACATTTGCTTTGTCTACCAGTGTTAATTTTTTTCTTCTTTTTTGTGCATACTGAAATGCCAGCTTGCTTATTCTTTCTATTTCCTCTTTACTGTAAGTACACTCATCAGATGCTAATGTATTATCCTCATTCATGTGTTTATCACCGAAATAAATGCCGCCGGTTAATTCACGAAAGATGAGCATGTCAACATCCTCTAACAATGTACTTTTTACCGGTGCTAAATGATGCAATGATCGGTATGTAGTAACAGGGCGAATGTTTGCAAACAGTTGCAATGTTTTTCTCAATCTTAATAATCCTTGTTCCGGTCTTACTTTGGAAGTAGGATCATTATCATATTTTGGATCGCCAATGGTGCCAAATAAAATGGCATCACTGTTTAAGCAGGTTGCGATTGTTTCATCGGGTAATGGATTGCCTGTTTTATCGATAGCAACGACTCCCATTAAGGAATATGTGTAATTGAATTGATGCTCGAATTTTTCCGCAATAGCATCTAATACTTTAATAGATTGCTGCGTTACTTCGGGACCAATTCCATCTCCTAATATGATTGCAATGTTTTTATTCATAAAATTTTATTGCACGAATTGAAGCGAATTACACAAATTTTTGTTTTGAATTATTTTACTGCTAATTAAGTTATATCAATAAAAGATGCACAATGGTATGCCGATGAAAGAAATGTGACACAACGATGATGCTATGAAAGGCCCATGTTGGTATCAAAATTTATCAGACCGCTACGTGCAAATAATTTTGCGCAAGAATATTAAGATCAGCATCCTCCACTTCTTTCTTAGTATCTGCTACGGCTAAAAATTGTTGATACAAAGTATCTATGTCGTTGCGGTTAAATTGATGTCCCAACTTTTGAAAACGATACGCTAATGCACTTCGCCCACTCCTAGCCGTTAGTACAATCTTGGAAGTCTCCGCTCCTACTTCTTCAGGAGTCATAATTTCGTATGTAGTAGCTTCTTTTAAGAATCCATCCTGGTGGATACCTGATGAATGTGCAAATGCATTACTTCCAACGATCGCTTTGTTTGGCTGAACCGGCATACGCATGGTATCACTCACCAAACGGCTTAATGGATTTAATTGCGTTGTATTAATATTTGTATAGAATCCCAATGCATGATGTTTTTTAATTATCATGACGACTTCTTCCAGAGATGTATTGCCTGCACGTTCGCCCAACCCATTGATAGTACATTCAATCTGGCGAGCTCCATTCATAATGCCTGCAATTGAGTTAGCTGTTGCCAAACCTAAATCGTTGTGGCAATGACAAGAGATAATTGCTTTATCAATATTAGAAACATTGTTTACCAGGTAAGCAATTTTTTCGCCGTATTGATGAGGCAAACAATAGCCTGTTGTATCAGGAATATTTACAACCGTTGCCCCTGCAGCAATTACTGTTTCAACCAGGCGGGCTAAGAACGCATTGTCTGCACGACCAGCATCTTCACAGAAAAACTCAACATCACTTACTAAATTGCGAGCCAACTTGGTTGCTTTAGCAGCACGCTCCAAAATCGCTTCGCGGGTTGTATTGAATTTATGTTTGATGTGAATATCAGAGGAGCCGATACCAGTATGAATACGTGGACGAACCGCATGCTTTAATGCTTCTGCCGCCACTTCAATATCTTTTTGAACAGAACGCGTTAATCCGCAAACTGTGGCATTTTTAATAACTTTTGAAATTGCTTCTACCGATGCGAAATCGCCGGGGCTTGAGATAGGAAAGCCTGCTTCAATAATATCAACGCCCAACTCTTCGAGCGCTAAAGCAACTTCAATTTTTTCTTCGGTATTTAATTTACAACCGGGAACCTGTTCGCCATCGCGGAGAGTGGTGTCGAAAATGTCTATCTTTTTTTCTGCCATTGGTAGAGGTTTTAATTAAAACAGCGCTTTTATAATTAAATTTGATTCAAAATCAGTGTCTTTAGAAAGACCGTTCTACGAATTTAATCTAAAACAGTCCGCTTCAAAGTCAAAATACACCTGATTTTACGCTATATAAATACGTTAATTTTCGTTAAAACTCTTGACAGACAAGGGTTTTTGAATTTTTAAATTACGATGCCCAACCGCAGTACAGATACCGTTTTTCAGCTCATAAAATCGCTTGAAAAGAGCGAAAAGCGCAATTTTAAGCTTTATGTAACCCGAAATTCGTCCTCAGAGGAGCTTAAAGTAGTGCAACTATTTGATGCTTTGGACAAAATGGAGGAATATGATGAGGCTGTTTTATTGAAGAAAAATCCTGAAATAAAGAAACAACAGCTGAGTAATTTAAAAGCGCATTTGTATAAGCAAGTTTTATCAAGCCTTCGCTTAATTAATGATGAAAGCAATATCGATATTGTTTTGCATGAACAGATGGACCATGCAAGAATTTTATACAATAAAGGATTGTACTTGCAGAGCCTTCGCATTTTAGATAAGATAAAAGAACAGGCAAAAGCAAAAAACCAATTAACGTATTTGCAACAGGTTTTGTTCTTTGAAAAAAATATTGAAGCACTTTATATTACAAGAAGCTTGCAAGACAGGGCTGACCAATTGAGCAAAGAATCTGATGAAGTAAATAATAGTTTATCGTTAGTATCTCAATTATCTGATCTATCATTACAATTATATAGCTGGTATATTAATCATGGGCATGCACGCAATGAAAAAGAGGAGACTGAAGTACAGCTTTTCTTTAAAGAAAGATTAGGAGAAAAAGCTGTGTTATGTAAAACGTTTTATGAAAGACTGTACTTGTATCAAAGCTTTTGCTGGGCTGCCTTTATACGACAGGATTTTTTACAATATTATCGTTATACACAAAAATGGGTAAATCTTTTTGAGGAAGAACCTTACATGATCGAGATCGAAACAGCACATTACATTAAGGGCATGCACAACCTGATGGGCTCGCATTTTGATCTGGGCAATCATCAGAAATTACAAGAAACATTAGCGGAGTTTAAAAAGTTTTGTGACAGCAGCATTGTTGAACATAATATCAATAATAAAATTCAGTGTTTTGTTTATTACAATATTTCGTTATTGAATAAACATTTTCTTGAGGGCAGCTTTAGTAAAGGATTAGAGTTGGTTCCGGAGATCGAAGAAAAACTAAATGAATACTATATCTACCTGGATCGTCACCGCATTTTAGTTTTCTATTACAAGATCGCCTGTATGTATTTTGGAAGCGGAGATTATGACCATACCATTGATTTCTTAAATAAGATCATCAATTGGAAAGTTGACCTGCGCAGCGATCTGCAATGTTATTCTCGCTTATTACATTTGATTGCTCATTATGAAGTGGGCAATTATGAAATTCTTGACCATTTGATAAAATCGGTTTACCGATTTATGGCTAAGATGCAAAACCTTAGCATTGTTGAAGAAGAGATCTTTAAATTTTTACGCACATCCTTTCAATTATCCGTTACACGAATTAAACCTGAATTAGAAAAACTTTTAGGAAAATTAAGAAAGCATCAGGACAATCGTTTTGAAACAAGAGCATTTATGTATCTCGATATTATCTCGTGGCTGGAAAGCAAACTTGAAAACGTTCCTGTGCAGGAAGTTTTGAAGAAGAAATTTGCCGGCAAGAGAAATATAGAAGTCAATCAATAAAAAAGCCCCGACAAAAGTCGAAGCTTTGAAATCTAAACCTACTAAAACGTCAATGCACCTGTAAAATAGTTCTACCTTTTTGTTCATTTCCTGAAATATCCTTCTCTTGAATTTGTGTATGCATCTTTTGTAATTGAACTAAAAAACCTGACACGTTTTCATCTTTATCTGTAATAACTGAGCCCGAAAGTTCCACCCAAACTATATATCCTTCTTTATGCAGGTAGCGTTTTTTATAGCGCCAGCTTTTTTGAATTCCTGCTAATGCTTTTTTATAAATACTTTCAGAATATGGTCTGTCTAAAGAATAAGTCAGCTTATCAAACCGAAGAGATGAAAGCGCTTCTTTTGAATACCCCAACATATCACAGAATGACTGGTTCACTTCTATTATCAATCCGTCTTTGTCTGCCAATACCATCCCATTCATACTGTTCTCGAATGCAGATCTGAAACGTTGTTCGTTTTTCAAGGCATGGTTGTATAACATTCTTTTTGAATCGATATCCTGTACGCTACCAATTAATCTTACACATATGTCGTTTTCAATGATCGGCTCTCCTTTGGTCCTTATCCATTTTTCATTCCCTTTTGCCGTAACTGTCGGCAGTTCTATATCCCAGCCAACATGGTGCTGTATGGCATTGTTTACTACTTTGAGCAATGCTTCTCTACTTTCCTCCGGGAAAAAATCCAGTACATGTTCAAAATCCAGCACAAAATCAGGTTGTGTTTCAAAAATTTCTCTTGTATTAGGTGTCCACTTTACCTTTTCAGAAACAGTTTCCATTTCCCAACCTCCAACAAGCGCTAACTTATTTGTTAGTTCCAAAAAATGTTGCGCTTCCTGTAATGCCATTTCATTTTCTTTTCTTGCTGTAGCATCTTTCATATAAACAGATACTCCTTCAGATGTAGGATAAATGGTTATATCCAACCACTGATCATTAAAAATTTCAAGCGCTTCAAATGAAACACTTTTGCGAAGAAACATTACCTGTTTTATTTTTTCTCCAATAATATTATGTTGATACTGAGGAAAAGTTTCAAAAAAATTCTTTTGAGCCAATTTTTTTCCTTTTGCCAGAATTTTACGTGCGGCTTCATTATAAAAAACAAAACAAAAAGCCTTATTCAATGAAAAAAGCGGATCACTTATTCCTTTTACAATTTCGTCGATACGCTTGCTGAAAAAAATTGTTTGTGCATTAGCGAGCACATTATTTTCATCTTTATTTATTTTAGAAAAAAACTGTAGAATAAAGAACGCTGTAATTATTAAAGCAATAAGACTTATTATAAACAGGAAAAAAGTAACTGCAGAATATTGTTCATTTTGTTTTGTATTGTCTTCGTGAATTAATGATACCTGGTGTTCTTCTGCCTGAATATTTTTTAGCGTATCATTTATTTCCCCCATTATGTCCCTGCTTTTTGCTCTTAGAGAATCAATAGCGGTTTTTGAATTATTTTTAATCCCTATGTAATGCATCCGGTTATACAGATCCCATCGTTTGTTTATTAAACTTGCTAATTTATCAATCCTGTTTTGTTGGCTTGCATTATTATTTGTGAGAGCACGAAGAATATCTATTTCTCTTGTAACACTATCTTTAGCTGCAAAATAAAGTGTCAAAAAGGTACTGTCGCCGGTTTCAAGATATTCTTGTGTAGTTGTACGAGTGTCTTTTAAATAAGATAATAATTTTCCTGATTTATATAGAATCTCGTTGTTATGGATTATCCATTGAGTATTCTCATGGGCTTGTTTATTTACATTATAAAAGTAGAAGACGAAAACAAATACAGCTAATAAAAGTATTATACAGAAAACAATCAGCGTTCGAAAAAAGGGTAAGCTTTTCATACATAAAGATTCATGTATATAAAATTATGCAACCCACATAGCACTAAAGAGTTTTAAAGCGTATCTTTTGTGTAAGCATAATAACTAAAAAAGTGAAAAACATTGCTGTCCTTCACTTTAAACATAAATACCATTGACACAGATCAAGATTTTTCTAACGCCTGTAGAATATCATTGATGATATCATCTACATATTCCAATCCTACGGAAATACGAATAAGTCCCGGCGTTATTCCCGTTGCTAACCGTTCTGCATCTGTAAGTTTTACATGCGTTGTACTTGCGGGATGAGAAGCAATGCTGCGGCTATCGCCGAGATTAGCAGTCAGCGTTAACAGTTGTAATGCATCTAAAAATTTCTTTCCGCTTTCCAAGCCACCTTTTAAATGGAAGCTTACTAAAGCACCCCCATTCTTCATTTGCTTTTTTGCAATGGCATAAGCAGGATGACTTTCTAAGAAAGGATAGACTACTCTTTCGATCTTTGGGTGTCCTTCTAATTTTTTTGCGATGGTAAATGCATTGTTGCTATGACGTTCCATGCGAACATCCAATGTTTCCAAACTCTTGCTTAATACCCATGCATTGAATGGAGATAAGGACGGACCTGTACTGCGACAGAATAAATATATCTTTTCAATTAATTCTTTTTTACCAACAACAACACCGCCGAGTACACGACCTTGCCCATCCATCCATTTAGTAGCGGAATGAACAACTAAGTCTGCGCCGTATTTAATAGGCTGTTGTGAAATAGGCGTAGCAAAACAATTATCTACATTAAAAATGAGATTATGCTTTTTTGCCAGCTTACCTGCAAACTCCAAATCAATAATATCTAAACCGGGATTCGTTGGTGTTTCCAGGTAGATCATTTTAGTATTTGGCTTGATGGCTGCTTCCCATTCATCCAAATTAGTGGCGCTAACATAAGTTACTTCTATTCCGTAGTTAGGCAAATATTTATTGATGATAGTAATAGTGCTGCCAAATACAGAACTGCAACAAACAAAATGATCTCCGCTTTTCAGCAATGCCATGAAGGATGCAAAGATGGCGCTCATGCCAGATGCAGTGGCATAGCCATATTCTGCACCTTCTAAAGCACAAACTCTATCTACAAACTCCTGCACATTTGGATTGCTAAAACGACTGTAAATATTTACATCGATCTCATCTGCAAAAGCCGCTCTCATCATTTCCACATCATTGTACATAAAACTGCTGGTTAAGAACAATGGTGAAGAATGCTCCATTTCATTGGTGCGGTCTATTTGCGTGCGGATGGCTTTTGTTGTTGGATGCAATTTATCGTTCATTACAATATTAGTTTTGATGTATTTATTCGACCGCCTTCAACAAGTTCAGGCTGACAGCTTTTTAATTTGCTCTATGGAATTTGTCAGGCTGAGCTTGTCGAAGCCGGTATAATATAATTAAAGTTCAAAAATGGTATGCCGTACAAGTGAGTAACACAACGATGTTGATTAAAGAACTACTCTTCGTCCCAAAAAATTATTAATTACTAATTATTAATTCTTAATTAACCCTCACTTCCCAGTTTATTTTAGTATTTCCCGCTCTTAACGTTGCTGCTACAGAACAATATTTTTCCATCGATAATTCACAGGCACGATATGCCTTATCATAATCGATCTGACCTTTCAGTTCAAACACTAATTTAATATCTTCCCATAGCGATGGTTCTTTTCCTTTCTCTCTTTCCCCTTCTATTTTAATAGCAAAGCTTTCCACCGTTTGGCGTTGTTTTTTTAAGATCATCACGATATCAATACCGCTGCAACCACCCAAGCCCATCAATACCATTTGCATCGGGCGGATACCAAAATTGGTTCCTCCTGTTTCTGCGCTGGTATCAATTTTTGCTACGTGACCATTGGCATCGGTGGCTTCAAACCCAAAATCTCCCTCTACCCTGTTAAGCTCTATTTTTATCATTTTGAAATTTTTTGCAAATTTAATCTATTCAAGCCTTTACTTTGCACTTCCAAATAAATGATTGGACTATTTGATGCAGTATTTTCATTACAAAGAGGCGTTTGAACTGGAAAACGGACAATCTCTGCCTGAACTTACCATTGCCTATCACACTTACGGCACTCTAAATGCCGATAAAAGTAATGTGGTATGGGTTTGTCACGCCCTTACCGCCAACTCCGATGCGGCTGACTGGTGGAATGGTATCATTGGCAGCGGACATATTATTAACCCCGAAAGGTTCTTTATTGTTTGCGCAAATATTATCGGGTCTTGTTACGGCACTACCGGACCGTTAAGTGAGAATGCTAAAACAGGCAACCCTTACTATTCTGATTTTCCATTGATCACTATTCGGGATATGGTGAAAGCACATATTCTTCTCCGTAAGCATTTAGGTATTGATAAAATATTTTTGGCAATGGGTGGCAGCATGGGTGGTTACCAGGCTATGGAATGGGCGGTGATGGAAAAAGAGGTTATTCAGCATTTATTTTTACTAGCTACTTCTGCAACAGAAAGTGCCTGGGGCATTGCCACACACACCGCACAGCGTTTGGCTATTGAAGCGGATAGTACCTGGAATACGGCTTCGCCGGATGCCGGAAAAAAAGGATTAAAAGCTGCCCGTGCTATCGGTATGCTTACCTATCGCAATTACGGAATAATGGTGCAACAGCAAACCGATAGCGACCACGAAAAGATTGACAACTTTAAAGCTACTTCATATATCACTTACCAGGGCGATAAGCTGGTGAATCGTTTTAATGCATACAGTTATTGGGCACTTACCAAAACCATGGACAGTCATAATATTGCCCGTGGACGTGGTGGCAAGCCTGAAACTGTTTTGCAAAGCATTCATCAAAAAACATTATTAATTGGTATCAGCAGTGATATTCTTTGTCCGTTGATAGAACAACATTTTTTGGCAAACAACCTGCCTAACTCTACACTAATTGAAATCGATTCTTCCTACGGGCATGATGGCTTTATGGTAGAATCAAAACTCATCTCTCAACACTTAGGCGAGTGGCTGGGCGATTTTTTTGTGTTGAATTACGGAGCGAAGATTTAATCTCATAATAATTTCTTATTCATATTCTTTACTATATATTTGGGATATCCAAACTAACGTAAAGCATGTTTTTTCTATTCGGTACCAACAAATCCAAATTAAAGCATAAGTATTTTTTAAAGAATTGTAAATGTCCTGTTTGTGGTCAGCTAAATACGCTGGATGGCAGCGTTACAGGACGCTATTTTCATCTTTTCTTTATCCCTCTATTTCCCGCAGGCAAAGAGAAATCAGCCAAATGCAGTCATTGTAACAGCACGATCAATGAAAAATCCTTTACACCTGAAATGAAACAGGAGTTCATGATAGCTTCGGCAGAAAACCCAAACAAAACACCCTTTTGGCACGGATGCGGCTGTCTTGCTATCGTATTACTGGTACTGGTCATTTTATTATCAGCTGCTTATGTATGGTTTAAGCATCGTCACGATCCGCCAAAAGCTGAAGATTATAGAAAAGTAGCATTTAATGCAGATGAGAAAAAACTTGATGATGATTCATTAGTGCCATTAGACAGCATCTCTGTTGATCTAAAGAATTGTTTAGACAATCGTTTTAACGATGTGCTGGAAAAAGATAAATTCCGCTACTTCTGCAAAATCAACCAGGATCGTGTACTCGTTTTGCTAAAGATTGAAGACATAAAGAAAATCAAAGCGGATGATCGGCACAAATTGATACCGATAATAGAAAAATGTTTAAATAATATCGATGGATTAGCAGGAAAAGAAGTTTACATAGGGGTAGAAGGAAAATGGAATATGATATTGACAAGCTCACCCATGAAGGAAGACCTGGATGGAAGCTTTGCTGATGAAGATATATTGTACCCCTTTTACGACACTTCAAAAACAGTACAAATGGATTCTGTGATCATAAAATCTAAAAGAAAATGATAATTGGGACAGGCAAAAGCAAAAGACTAACTGAAAAAATAGAAGGGGTGGAATGCCCTGCTTGTAAAGCCAAAGATAGTTTGGTAGCAGAAGGTTACCAGGATTTTTTCAACTTTGGTCTACCTGTATTCCCTACTACTAAAAGAGTAGAAATAAAATGCAGCCAGTGTAAGAAATTTCTTAACAACAACGAATTACCTTACCCACATAACAGCCTGGTAATGGATATTAAACAACGCATAAAACCGGCTGTATGGATGTTTATCATTCCTATAATTGCAGCCATAGGCATACCTATCTCACTTATTAAACAAAGCATGACAGCTAAGGAAAACATCAGTAAAATCAACAAGGCACATAAAGGAGACGTTTACACTTTTGAAGTAGGTGACAGGTTATATCAAAAAATGCAAATAGAAAAAGTAAAGGGTGATAGTATTTGGTTTTTAGCAAGTTTAAACTCCCCAGCCAATAAACAAAACCTGGGAAATAATGACGTATTTGAAGGATATGAACTCACTTATACAACAACCCAACTGCTTAAAAGGAATGATGATCATGAAATTATTGATATCGTTCAATAATTAACAATAAGCGCAATGCATACAATTGTTGCACTTGGAAGGATGCAGTTCAGTTCAACAATGAAATAATTCACTAAATAAGCTAGCTTAAGCCGTTTTTTATGCTGTTTTTCTTAAAATCCTGTTAAGAGAAAGGCTAAAAACAGTTAAAACATATTAACATTTTTTCGTTAGCCATCATTAAACCTATCTGCTAAAACGCAATACCACAAAGGGTTTTATTTTTCAAAGCACCCCTTAGACATAATCAAAGATCATTGAATTGGATTATGACAAGGGCTTTTTGCAGGCTATTTTTACATCGTAAAGTTGCAAAGGCAATAAGAGATAAAGAAAAGAAGAAGCAACTTACGGACCACTACACAGAATTTTTGAAGATTTTCATATGGCAAGCAATCGTTAAGGGTCGGTCCGTTTCTACGGAAAGACCTTTTTTATTTCTCCTCTATCCTCTCGAAAAATAGCTGAATATGAAAAATTGTTTAAGCATCTTAAACTTACAATTATGAAACAGTTATTTTCCTTATTTATCATCGCTGGACTATTTAGTTCATGTGCAGCTACATTTGCACCTGCTTCTACAGAGTCTCAAGCCATTAGAGAAGAAACACGTGAGTTATTGAGAGCAAAGGTGGATAAAATGGCAGGTGTTACTCAAGATAATATGACCTTTTATTTGGTGTTGAACGAAAACAATAGCTTTGCTGCTATCGTAAACATGAATAAAACCAAGCAATACGATTTTTGTGCAGGCACTTACAGAAATCATGAGGATACATTAACCTTGAATTATTACAAGAACTACATGTCGAAATATTTAACTGATAGAGCAGTGATTGATAATGACAATAAACAAATTACATTTATTGATGCTAATGGAAACAAAGGCAGGGTAATAAAATTCTTAACTGAAAAAGTATATTAATCGAATTATATCTCTGAATTAAAGCCGTTGCTGAACCAAACAGTGACGGTTTTTTATTTTGATCAGGCAAGGGCACTAAGGATATAAAGCAACAAAGATTAACAACCTTGTCACGTTGTATTCGTTGTTCACGTTGTGTGAAACTTTTATTTTTGTACCGTTATGAATAAAATCTTCTTTATTGCTTTGCTGCTATTGGCATATAGTTCTATCAATGCACAGGCAAAATTTACGGCTACCATAAAACCAGCTACCATTAGTACAGACCAAACAGCTGAATTAACTTTTACCGTAGAAAATGTACAACAGGTAGCAGAGTTACAAACACCGGAACTAAAAGATTTTATTGTAGTAAGCGGTCCAAACCAGCAAAGCAGTATGCAAATGATCAACGGTGATATAAAACAATCACTAACGTTGAGTTATATTATTCAACCTAAATCAACCGGCACATTTGAAATCGGACAGGCATCTGCGAAGCTAAATGATAAAGTAGTAAAGAGTAATAAGCTTATTTTAAAAGTTACCAAGGGCTCTGCTCCTGACAATAAGAAAGAAGAAAAGAAAAACAATAAAGCGCCTGAAAAGAAAAATGAAATTAATACAGAAGAAAACTACACATTTGTAATTCATTCTTTCAGTAGTTTTATTTAAGCATGATGCGAATATCAATTTCAAAAATTATATCATTCATAATAGCAGTTATTGTTATTACATCCTGTACAAAAGAATCTTCCTTAATTCCGCCGCCAACCATTACTTCTTATTCTCCAACAATTGATACAGCAGGCGGCATTATTACTATTAAAGGAACAGGTTTTACAGGCGCAAGTGTTGTAAGTTTTAATGGAATTGCAGCTTCCTTTACGGTAATAAATGATACCACTCTTACAGCTATTGCACCGGCAGGAACGGGTGGAACCATACAGGTAACTGCACCGGGTGGAACAGCAACCTATAATGGTTTTTCAGTGGTAGATCCGGGCTTAGGGTATTGCGATTGCGGCGCTTCGTATATGGTTGGTCGAAATAACCTTATTGCACACTGGACTTTTGATAGTACTGATAAAGAAGATATTTCAGGATTAACTCCTATCCTTACAGGAGGAAGTTCATCTTATGTAACAGGAGTATTAGGCAAAGCAATCAGCTTTACCAATGGATGGCTAACCTATCCTGCCACTGCAACATTTGCAGGCGTAGTGAATACAACGATCAATTCGAATGATACGTTCAAAACAGGTTTTACTATTAGCATGTGGGCGCAAATACCAGCGCCATCAGATACTTTGCTAACCAATCTTTTTCAATTAAGCTGCACTGCTGTAAAAAATTATCCTGTTGCAGGAATTGGATTTAGAAAATATCGTGACAGTACTTTACAATTAGCTGGAGGATTAACGAATATAGATTCTTTTGGAATTTACCCAAGTTATGATTCTGCATTTTTAAAAACGAAAGTAAAAGATACATTTGAATGGGCGTTTATTGCAATGGACTTTAATGCTTCCGCGAAACAATTGGATTATTATTATAATGGAGCCTTAATTGGTTCTGCTGTTTTATCAAAAGATACCGCAGACGGAAGCAGCGCTATCTTTCACAAATCACGAAAGCTGGCAATACCTGCTCCGAATTACGCTACCATTGGCGCTTTTGAATCAACTACTACATTTCCTTCTGCTCCCAATGGTCATCAATTACCGGGCTTCATGAAAGATGGCTTTACCGGTGCCCTGGATGATATACGTTTATTTAATAAAACCCTTTCTGCAACGGAAATTGGTTTGTTATATCAGTATGGTAGTATGGGAAAGTAAATTCTTTTCCTTAAATCGTCGTCTTCTTAGTAATTTACTATTCAATATTATTGGTATGGTTTTTATACCTCTACTAACAATTAAACATGCCACATGAATACAAGCTTCAATCAAAAGATAAAACAGGTACTTATTTTAACACTGATCATATTTCTTTTCTGTGTTTCTCTTAAAGCATTATATAGTTTTTTACCGGGAATATTAGGTGCTGTAACCTTATATATCCTTAGTCGCAATTATTATTTCAAAATGGTTGAAACTAAAAAATGGAAGAAAGGAAGAGCTGCAGCTGTTATTCTTTTCTTTTTTACATTGGTATTAGGTGCGCTTATCTATGCAGGCATTGCATTGTTAGGACCAAAAGTAAATCAATGGATAAGCGATTCCGCAGAGATCATTGCAGGAGTCAGAAAGATAACGTCTAAAATACTGGACAGAACAGGAATTGATCTGTTTTCTGAAAGCACATTAAAAGAACTGCAAACCAAACTAACTGCCTTTGTTCCACAACTATTCAATGCTACTTCTTCACTGCTTACCAATTTTGTTTTAATGCTGTTCACCTTGTATTATATGCTGTACAATGGAAAAGAAATAGAGACACAATTGACAAAGCTTATTCCTTTAAAACAAAAAAACATTACACTATTAGCAACGGAAACATTAACGGTTGTAAGAGCGAATGCGATCGGCATTCCGTTAATATCGATCATACAAGGTGTTGTTGCAACCATTGGCTATATGATATTTGGCGTGAAGGATTGGGCACTGTGGGGGTTTTTAACAGGCTTATTTGCTTTCTTTCCTGTTATTGGAACGATGATAATCTGGGTGCCAGTAGTAATTATGCAATATGCAATGGGCGATAACTGGAATGCAACTGCTGTTCTGATATATAGCATTGTAGTTACCGGCAATGTTGATTACCTGGCAAGAATTACTATTTTAAAAAGAATGGGAAACATACATCCGATGACCACTGTATTAGGAGTAATTGTTGGCTTAAGTTTGTTTGGCTTTGTAGGATTGATATTCGGTCCGTTATTGATAAACTATATTATTATTCTTGCGAAGATCTATATCAATGAATTCAGTGCAAAAGAAAATGTAGAATAATTAAATAAATGCTCTCACGAAAGAGATCAAGCTACAAATAATAACCACTATTCCAACTATTACAAACATCTTTTTGGTAGGCAGTTTTACTGTAAGCAATGCAGATAATGGAGCTGTAACAATACCACCGATCAACAAGCCGGCAACAATATTCCAATGATGAATACCAATGGTAAAAATAAAAGTGATAGCACTTGCAACCGTCAATATGGTTTTAGCTGCAATTGAGCTACCAATAACATAACGAGGCGTTCTCCCTTCTTTTATAAAAGTGCCGGTAACTAAAGGTCCCCAACCGCCACCACCAAAAGAATCAATAAATCCTCCGATCAATCCCAACCTTGTAATGTTTGTTTTTGATCTTTGAGTTGTTTTTCCATTACCGTTAGTTCTCTTTTTAATAAATGCATTTTGCAAAATCCTAAACCCCAGGTACATGGTATAAGCAGCGATAAAAGGCTTGGTTATTTTTGAATAATGCTCTCCTAAAAATGACAATGCAAACGCACCGGTCACCGCTCCAATAACAGCAGGAATAGCTAATGCCTTCATCAGCTTTTTATTGACATTGCCTAACTTAAAATGACTGATAGTGCTGGCAGCGCTGGTAAAAGATTCTGCAGAATGAATACTTGCACTTACAACAGGCGGGGGAACGTTTAAGATCAATAAAATAGTTGTACAGATAACCCCATAACCCATTCCCATAGAGCCTGCGATCATCTCTGCTAAAAAACCAACCAATAACATCCAGTAGAAACGATGCCCGTCTCTTGCAAGCTCGAGCTTGATGATATCTATTTCTGCATTGGGTAATAATGAATATATCAATAAACCTAAAGCAATAATTCCGGCAAGTATTAAAAGGTATTTGGTAGCGTGCCGGGTTCCCGACACAATTTCCTCTTCAGAGGATACAACATCAACGGTAGTTACCAATTCCTGAACACTATACTCCCCTGAATTTTTATCCATGTAGCAAAGATAGGTATCTTTATTAACCTACCAAATTAGTAGACTTATTATTTGTTTTGATTGCTTTTGGGAGCAAGTTTTTTTGTCAACTCATTCAATTGACGGATCTTTTCCTGCATATCGCCTTTAATATTGCCCCGAATTGCTACAATATTTTCCAGTAACTCATCAAGCTCATCAGGCAACATATCAGCAATGATCTCTTTTAATCGTTTGGCAATGGTTGGAGATTTTCCATTAGTTGAAATAGCAATTTTTACATTTCCTTTTGTTACGATCGACCCTAAGTAAAAATCACATAGCTCAGGTTTGTCTGCTGCGTTTATTAATATGCCTTTTTGCTTGGCATCGACGGTAATTCGTTCGCTTATTGTGGCATCATTAATAGCAGTAATGATCAGATCAATATTCTCGAGATCAGATATATGGTACTCTTTTTTTATAAGGCTGATGTTGGAATGTTTTTTTGCTAATTCTTCTATTTCCGGCTTAATTTCTTTTGCTATTAATTTGATGGAAGTTTTGGGAGAATTCTCCAACACTCGTTGCAGCTTTTCCAATCCAATATTACCTCCTCCTATAATCAACAACCGTAGTTGCTCCAACTTTAAAAATATGGGAAAAAGATTGTTGCCTTCCATTTAGTCGAGTGATTTTATAGAGAGTAAAGATATATTTCTTTTTTTACAGAGACGCAGAGAGCACTGAGAATATACAATTAAAAGCATAAGCACAATTCGCAGAATATCTCGTTTCTTTCAGTGAAAGAAACGGATAACAGAATAAGTTCACAACGATGCTGAGTAAAGAACTAATGATCGTATCAAAATAACAACCGGCGTTAAAAATTTAACGCCGGTCATCTTTTAAACTAAAACTAAAAACTATTTTTTTGCTTTCAACCCTGAAGCATCAAACGTAAACGACACATAATAGAAACCACCAATTGATGGACCGCCTATGTATTGTACGTGATAGTAGTTAAGAATATTAGTACCACCTAATTTAATAGTGGTGCTTGCTGAAGGAATGCGATAGTTAACTTGTGCATCTAAAGTGCTGTATGCAGGCACTATACCTGTTGCCAAAGGACTGTTCCAATAGAATGCATCCTGCCAATGCCAAACTACGTTGAAGCCTGTGTTCTTAAATATTTCACGGTTACCAAATGAAATGTTGGTGATCCATTGTGGCGTGTTGAACGCGGGAGTGAACGCATCAGTAGAAGAAACCTGGTCTAATTTTGCAAAGGCTACGTTTGCACCAACGTTATAGGTTTTAGAAAAATTATAGTTCAATCCAATGTCAAAACCATAATTGCTTACATTACTTTTTGAGTTGGTCCATAATTTATATTTTTTCACTTTGCCACCACCGGCGTTAATGTAATTGGCTACGCTGTCATTTGCTCCACCTGTTTGCCCAATGATACCGCGATATGGTTGTGTAACATCCAATTGACCAATGAAGTTGTTGTATTGATTATAATAGAAATCCATATCAACAAACAATTTATTATCCAACAGAACACCTTTGTAACCTGCTTCAAACGAGTTCAAATGTTCAGGCTGAATATAAGAATAAGTGCTTTGAACCAATAAGCCTTTTTCTTTACGTATTGCTGAATCTTTTGTAATAGGATTAGCGCTGTTCACATCCTTATTTACTGCATTGTTAAATGCTGTAACAGAGCTATTCAGGTAAGAATTTTCAAATGCCTGTGTTGGTCCGGCTGTGATTGGTAAACCACCCAAACGTTTTACTCCACCATTATTTACGAAAGCAAAACCTTCAAACAATGTCGGGAAACGATATCCATTTTGCCATGAAACACGGAAGTTACTTAACTCAGTTGGTGAATAAACTGCTGCGATACGTGGGTTTATTTTAGGATCAAAATACTCTGTTTTGTCTACACGGATCGAACCGATCAATTTCAATTTATCATCCGCTAATTTTTTAGTTCCTTGTATAAAACCACCGTAGTTATAATAAGAGAAATCAACATCAGCCTGTGTAGGATCTTTTAACACTGCAGGATTGATATAGTTGTTTCCGTCAGGAGTAACAGTATATTGACGATAGTTACCACCTGCTAACAACTGCCAGCTTTTGTTAGAAAAGAAATGGCTGAAATCATATTGACCCTCTATATGATAAAAAGATGATTTTAATAAAAGCTGCGCTCCTACTGTATCCCAGTTATTCGTATGAATGATCTTATTTTTTACGCTGTCGAATCTCGCAGTTCCCGGAAGATATCTTCCACTATCTGCATAAGCTCTTGCTGCCGTTAACGCATCCAGCGTATTGCTACCATTATAATTGTTGGCAAAACCTTGTTTAAAATCATTATACCATTGTGTTGGCTTCTTAAATGCTAAATCAATATTTTCTGCTAAAGGACGGAAGTTGAAAGAATTCGGACCTGTATTCTCTTGTGTGTAATATGCTCTTACAAAAAAATCATTATTTTTTATTTCAAAAGCATGTTGTTGAATTTGTTCTCCATCCAAATGGATACGGTTACCACGTTGATAATTATTAGTTGCTGTACCAATACGATAAGTGTAAGATGCTTGTAAGTCAGAATTGAATTTATAGTATAATGATGCATCTACTTTAGTATTTTTTACTTCGTAGTTTGTCAAATCTTTTTCAGTATAGCCAGTTCTGCTGATATCATACGTTTTACCATCTGCTAATTTTACGCTTTGCAGATCACTATTGTATTCATCGCCATAACGATTTACCAGGTCTGCTCCCGGGTTGTAAACACCGGTTGGCAAACCTAAAGAGCCATTGGTAGTTTTATTAGCAGGGAAAGAAGCATATTGATCTGTTTGATCATCTGCTATCCAGTCTGTTCCATGAGAATAAGCAGCATTTATTTTAAACGCAAATTTATCATTGAACGCTTTTGCAAAACGTATCGCATATTCCTGGTACAAAGAAGGACCAACAACATTGCCATCAACATGATTCACGCCTTCTTTTGCATAGATACTTAAGCCTTGATATTTAAATGGATTTTTTGTTTTTAGGTTAGAGATACCGTTAATAGCGTTTAAGCCATATACTGCAGAAGCAGCGCCGGGGATCAATTCCACGCTTTCAATATCTAATTCAGTTGGACCAACCGCATTGGCTACGGGCGCCCCAATACCCGGAGAAATATTATCAACTCCATCTACCATTTGTAAGAAACGTGAATTGGTAGTACCTGCAAACCCACGTGTATTAGGTACTTTGTAACCAATACTTAATGTGGTCATTTGCACACCTTTTAAGTTCTCCAATGCATCAAAAAAGGTTGGAGAAGGGCTTTCTTTAATTGCCCGGATATCTAATTTTTCAATAGTGACAGGTGATTTCAAAATACTTTCAGATCTTCTTGAAGCAGACACAACTACTTGCCCTGCCAATTGGTTCTGTGCGTATAAAGAAAAAGAATTAGAAGAAGAAGTATTAGACACCACAAACTCCTGTGTTTTATATCCTACAGAAGAAATTACCAATGTTATTGGCAATGGCTGAAATGCTTTAATAATAAAGCTTCCGTCTTCTTTTGCAGCGGTTGCTACGTTGGTTCCTTTGATTTTTATGGTTGCGCCGGGCAATACCTGGGTATTGGTTGAATCCAATATCTTCCCGGAGATAGTATAAGCTCCCTGTGCAAAGGAACTTATTGCGATAAACAAGGTTAGAATGGTGGTAAGTAAATATTTCATTTGTCTATTAATTTAGTAGAGTATTTGTTTAAAAAAAATTTGGTTAAGGATGTTAGTTAAGATTATATAGTCCCGCCGGGACAACAGCAACTATTTTGCTTGCCAAAAGAGATAGTATAATTAAAATGCAGTTGTTTCATAATTTGTAATGATGCGCAAAGATAATGTTAAACTTATTAGTCCACCAAATTTATAGGGAATTATTTTAAAATAGTCCACCAAAGCAATAGATTAATAAAATTCAGCATAACTAAATCCTTAAGGAAAGATGTATTATTCCTCGTTTTTAGTAGCAGGAACGGCAGGATGTTTAAAGCCTATTTGATGAAAAAGGGTGAGCCGGAAGATGTTTTGATCTTCATCTACAATAGAACTTTTATTCTGTATCAATTCCATCAGCATTAATTGCAATGAAATAGTACGGGAAAATTTTTTATTTAAGATGGCGAAAATCCGCTCCTGATCGAAGAAACGGTAGGTCTTAATAAACTGTGGATTGACTATAATTTCATTTCCTATTCCGGCTTGCCATTGCTTATTTACTGGAAACAATGCATCAATACGATAACGTGTGCGAAAAACAAACTCATATTGTGAGCTCAATTGGTTATTGCTAACCAGTTGAAGAAAACGCTGCTCCAACCTCAAACGCTGCGTAAGTACCCCATTTGCAATCTTGGTTTTTAATTGCAGGTCTTCCCAGGGACGCCATTCATTTTTAAACAATGCTTCTTTCCCAACATATTGCACATTGCTAAACCATGCAAAACCAGCCGCTGTTGACCATTTCTTATTAATACCATAACTCACCCCGCTACGTATTAATAATTGCGACCAATGATCCATCCAATTATCTCTCGTACGTAGTTGTGCTTCACTGACAATAGAAAAACGATCATTCAACTGAAGCGTATTATTATAACCCAGCCACACCATATTGGTATGCGCAATTGTTTTTTGTGCTTGCATGGCACACAAAAAAACAGTCATACTGAATATGACTGTTATAATTCGTTTATAATAAAAGTTTAATAATGTACCCATTGCTTTCTTATCGCAAAGTCACCAAAGGTCTCAGCTTTATGCCTGTCTTTTTTAAATTGAAAGAACAATCCTTCCAAATGCCCGAGTATAGCGGCTTCATCTAAATTCTCTTTATAGATCTTATTTAAGCGCTGACCTTGATGATCACCTCCCAAATGTAAATTGTACTTGCCAGGACCAGTTCCAACAAATCCAATCTCTGCCAAATAAGGGCGAGCACAACCATTAGGACAACCGGTCATACGAATGATCATATTTTCATCACTCAATTCATATTTTGACAACAGGTTCTCTATCTTAGTTAATAATGTTGGCATGTAACGTTGCGCCTCTGCTAATGCTAAAGGGCAGGTTGGTAACGCCACACAAGCAATAGAATTTTTGCGTACTAAAGATGCCTTATCTGTATGCTCCGTAATTTTATATTTCTCTAAAATAGCATTGATCTCTTTCTTATCTTTTTCTGCTACATCACTTACGATCACATTTTGATTAGCAGTAAATAAGAAGTTAGACTTTTTAGTTTTAGCAACTTCCAGTAAAGCTGTTTTTAATGCAAGTTTTTCATCATCCAACACTCTTCCGTTTTCTACGAAGACAGTGTAATACCAAAGTCCGTTGTATCCTTTTTCCCAACCATATTGATCCTGGCGGTGTGTAAAGGAGGCCGGTTTCGGTTCTTCTAATTTAAAGCCGATACGCTTTTCTAATTCTTCTTTGAATTTTTCAACACCCATTCTATCTACGGTATATTTTAAACGAGCCAGCTTTCTATCGCTTCTGTTCCCAAAATCACGCTGCACCGTTAATATTTCGTAGATGGCTTTCATGGTTTTTTCTTCAGTATCTGTAAAGCCGATTACAGTACCTACTCTTGCGTACGTTTCTGCATTACCGTGAGTAGTTGACAAACCGCCACCCACTGCAATATTGAAACCTTTTAATTCATTGTTTTCAACAATTGCAATCAAACCAATATCATTTGCAAATACGTCAGTATCGTTATTTGGCGGAATAGCAATAGCTATTTTAAATTTACGAGGTAAGTATCTATCCTGGTATAACGGATCTTCTTCTACATTTTTATCCACCAGCTTTTCTTCATTCAACCAAATCTCGTAATAAGCTCTGGTCTTAGGTTTTAGCGCTTCGCTGATCTTATCTGCATAAGCAAAGATCTTATCATGAATAGGTGATTGATTAGGATGAGAAGCGCACAATACATTACGATTCACATCTCCACAAGTAGCAATGGAATCCAAATGAGCTTCGTTGAATGCTTGTATGGTTGGTTTAATTTTAGCTTTCACCAATCCATGCAATTGTATTGTTTGGCGTGTTGTAATTTTTATTACACCAGTTGAGTTTTCTCCTGCTACTTCATGACACGCTATCCATTTATCGGCAGTTAAGAAACCGCCCGGTAAACGCAAACGGATCATAAATGAATACAGACGATCCAGCTTTTTTGCAGACCGTTCTTCTCTTCTGTCTCTGTCATCCTGCTCATACATGCCATGAAATTTGATCAACGCTTTATCGTCTTCACGAATAGCGCCGGTAATTTCATCCTGTAAACTTTGTTTAATGGTACCACGTAACGCATCACTTTTTGTTTTGATGCCTTCAATGGATGTTAATTTATTTTTATCGCTCATACAAACCTATTTGGTTGTTAGTTTTATTCTTATAAATCGTCTTCTACAAGCTCAGGCTGACAGTTTTAATTTTACTCTGCCAAGTTGGTCAGGCTGAGCTTGTAGAAGCCATTCGCTTTAATAAACGTCTTTTTCGTAACGTCCTTCTTCTTTCAATTGTTCCAAATATTTCTTCGCATCTTCCGATGATTTGCTGCCGTATTTTTCTATTATCTGCAGCAATGTATTTTCAACATCTACACTGGTTGGATCTTTTTTACCGCAAACGTAGAATGAAGCTCCCCCATTTAACCATGCGAATAATTCTGCGCCATGTTCCAACATTCTATGTTGTACATATATCTTTTCTTTCTGATCACGGGAGAAAGCCACGTTCACTCTTGTCAACACGCCTGTTTCGTGCCAGTTCTGTATTTCTGTTTGATATAAAAAGTCCGATGCAAAATGTTGCTCACCAAAGAACAGCCAGCTTCTTCCACTTGCGCCCGTCGCATCTCTTTCCGCAAGGAAAGAACGGAACGCCGCAATACCTGTACCCGGACCAACCATGATAATATCTTTATCTTCTGCCGGCAAACGGAAACGTTTATTTGGCTGAACAAAGAATTTTTGTTTTCCGTTCGCTTTCAATTTGCTCAAATAATCAGAGCACAATCCCAACTTCGTTTGTCCGTTAACGTCATATACATCTTTTGCAACAATGACATGCACTTCGCCTTCATGTGCAGCAGGCGATGAAGCAATGGTATATAAACGTGGCGCAATAGGATTTAAACCCAATAAAATTTCTTCAAACTGCGCAGGACTCTTTACAGGATATTTATTTACCAGGTCTAACAGATCAGCTCTTCCTGCAGGAATTGCATGTCCTGTTACATCCGCATATTGTTTTACCAAACGGTCAGTTAAATGAATAATATTGATCTTACGTTTCAACAATTCATAGATAGTTGTCTTTTCATTTTTATAAGTAACGATCTTGTTACCATCAGCCCATGTCTTAGAAATAATTGAGGTAACTACATCTGAAGGGTTTTCAGGAACAATACCAATACTATCACCGCATTGATATTCTAATCCTTCTGCAGCAATTTCTATATGATAGGTTTCCTTGTTAGAACCTTCATCATTCAAATTTATATTCAGCAATACATTGCCTTCGTATGTTTGCTTGCCTGTTTTCTTTAAAGATACGCCGCCATGTGCAGGAGCCGCAGCAGGTGAAGCGTGAGAGACAGCAGTAGTGCCATTTCCGGAGCCTACCAAAGTTTTCAAAACTTCGTTGAACCATTTGTTAGCATCCTCTTCATATTCAATATCACATTTTTGTAAAGGCACAATTTGTTTACCTCCTAATTTTCCAAATTGGATATCTACATCTTCGCCCGTTTTACAAAATAATGGATATGATGTATCGCCCAATGCCAATACACTATACTTAAGCCTATCTAATTTAAAGCCGTTGCTATGTATATGATCGTAGAATTTTTTGGCAGCTTCAGGAGCATCGCCATCACCGTGTGTGCTTACTACTGCCAATAAATATTCTTCTTTTGGGAGATCAGTTAAACGATATTGATTCATATCGAAAACCTTTGCATTGATATGATTCTTTTTTGCTTTGGCAGCAAAGTCGGTAGCCAGTTTTTTAGAATTGCCGGTTTCTGTACCGTACAAAATAGTTATTTTACTTACAGCCGGAGACGTAGCTGCAGTCGGCGTTTCTGCAGGCTGATTACTACCTACTACACCATTCAAATAGCCATTCATCCAAATCAATTCTTCTTTAGAAGCGCTATTGATCAAATCGAGAAAAATTTTCTTTTTCGGTTCACCCAGCATATTCTATTTCTTTAATAATTTTAGTGATTGCGTCTGTATCTCCGTTTACTGCTTTAAAATAATTTTCTTTTGTTTGTTGATTGCTTAGCCATGCAAATCTTTCATGCAATGCCACTACTTTACCTATTATCACCAATGAAGGCGAAACAAATTTTTCATTTTCAAATTGTTGCGCATATTCATACAGGTTCACCACACGTACATTTTGCAAAGGCGTTGTAGCCTGTTCTATTACTGCCAATAATTTATCTTCTGCAATATTGTTTTCTATCAGCTTAGCTACTACTTTATCTAGCGTAGACGAAGACATGTAGAAGACCAATGTATCTTTTGTATTCGCCAACTCTTTCCAATATTCATCTGTTACAATATCAGTCTTATAATAAGTCAAAAAACGAACCGATGTTGAATGCCCTCTTGCTGTAAGCGGAATACCTGCATATGCTGCTGCACCTAAAGCTGCAGTAACACCGGGTATTACTTCATACGGTATATTATTATCTGCCAACGTTTCCAATTCATCTAATATATTAGAGAAGATGGAAACATCGCCGCCTTTTAAACGTACTACCAAATTACCTTCCTGTGCATATTGCAAAAGCATGGCATTGATATCTGTTTGAGATATTGATTCCGGTGCATTGTATTGCTTGCCTACACATATGATCCTGGCAGATTTGTTGGCATATCTTTTTAATATCTCTTCACTTACCAACCTGTCTGTTAAGATCACATCGGCTTTTTGCAAATAGCGTACAACCTTAACCGTTATAAGGTCAGGGTCACCGGGACCGGCTGCTGCTAATATTACTTTTCCGATATGCTTACTTTCAGTTTTCAATCTGCTTTGTATTGGGTTAGCCTTTGATAAGCTCAGGCTGACATACTACTGTTTATTAGAATAATCCTTCAATTGATAAATATCTTTCTCCTGTATCATAATTAAAGGTTAATACTTTTGAACCTTTGGGAATGTCCGCTAATTTTTTTGCTACAGCTGCTAATGCTGCACCCGTCGAAATGCCGACTAAAATACCTTCTTCTTTAGCGGCACGTTGTGCAAATGAAAATGCTTCATCCTTGCCTACCTGCACTACACCATCTAATGCTTTTGTATTTAAAATAGATGGGATAAACCCGGCACCTAAGCCTTGCAATGGATGCGGGCCTGGTGCTCCGCCGCTGATCACGGGAGACAATTCAGGTTCAACAGCAATAACTTTTAGCTTAGGAAATTTTGCTTTCAATACTTCCGAAACCCCGGTAATATGCCCACCTGTTCCAACACCTGTTATGATATAATCCAATCCATCCGGGAAATCATTCATGATCTCGAGTGCGGTTGTTTTACGATGTATCTCTGTGTTGGCAGGATTATCGAATTGTTGTGGCATCCAGCTGTTAGGCGTAGACGCAACTAATTCACCTGCTTTTTCAATAGCACCTTTCATTCCTTTTTCACGAGGTGTTAAAACAAATTCAGCGCCGTATAATGCCATCAATCTTCTGCGTTCAATGCTCATACTTTCAGGCATTACCAAAATAATTTTATATCCCTTAACGGCAGCCACCAACGCCAAACCAATACCGGTATTGCCCGAGGTTGGCTCAATGATCACGCTGTCTTTAGTAAGTATCCCTTTTTTCTCAGCATCTTCGATCATCGCCAAACCAATACGGTCTTTAATGCTTGCACCCGGATTGTTTTTTTCCAGCTTGATCCAAACTTCATGATCATTTCCAAATAAACGATTGATCTTAACATGCGGCGTATTGCCAATTGTTTCTAAGATATTATTTGCTTTCATTGTATTTATTATGTTATCAGCTTTTGTTTCTTTGTTGAACATTGTTGTGTCACTCACTTGTGCGGCATACCCTTGCTCTCCTATATTCCTTCAGATCACAAAATTCAATGCTTCCGGCAAAGGGTTTTTATCACGGATCGTTACTTCACTTTTATGATACACCACAGAAAACGGTAACACACTATTAGTTAACCAAACATTACCTCCTATCACACTATCATGACCAATTATTGTTTCACCTCCCAATATAGTTGCACCCGAATAAATGGTTACATTATCTTCAATGGTCGGGTGACGCTGTGTTTTTGCTTTATCCTTGCTTACACTCAATGCACCTAATGTAACACCCTGATATATTTTTACGTTCTTTCCAATTTTAGTTGTCTCGCCAATTACAATACCCGTACCATGATCAATAAAAAATGAATTGCTTATGGTAGCGCCGGGATGAATATCAATACCTGTTTTACTATGCGCATATTCAGAAAAAAATCTTGGCAATATTTTTACTCCTGATTTATATAATTGATGTGAAAAACGATACACTGCTGTTGCATAAAACCCGGGATAAGCCACCAACACTTCTTCTATTGATTTTGCAGCAGGATCAAAATTCAATACAGCCTGCGCATCTTCCAATAACATTTTATAGATCTTCGGCACTTCGTTAAAAAACTCATTAGCGATTGCCTGTGTTTTATCACCATCAGCCACTACATCATATATTAATGTAGACAAGTAACTTTTCAGCGATTCAAATTCTCTTTCCATTTCAAACTCAGCCTGCTTACGTTGCGGATGAGGAATGAATAAGAAATCAAAAAACTTATCGATGAACTCTTTAGCCAAAACGTTATCAGGAAAAGCAGTCATTGCTTTTTTATGATTTGCTAACAATTCTTTTATAAAAGTGCTCATGCTGTTTAATTAGTAATTAAGAATATAATTTTATTGAATCATACAAGCTCCAACAGTTACATTGCTTGTTTCATCAATTAAAATAGCGCCGCCATTTACACGCAATTTTTTGTATGAATCAAATGGTATTGGCGTTGCTGTTTTAATAGTTGCTTTTATAATATCGTTCAATTGAACTGTTTCCGGCGCTGCTTCCTGTTGCAAGCTATTTACGTCTAACTTATACTCTATTTCACGTACTACTGCTTTTACCAGGCGACTATTTATTTGCAACAAATATTTGTTACCGGCCTTTAACGGTTTGCTACCCATCCAACATAAAAATACTTCCAATTCATTTTCTACACTAGGTTGGTTATTATTTTGTACAATCACATCTCCACGACTAATGTCTATATCATCTGCTAAATGCAAGATCACACTTTGTGGTGCAAATGCTTCCTGCACTTCTTTGCCACCTACTTCAATTTTATTAATAGTGCTTTGCAAGCCTGCAGGTTGCACGGTAATTTTATCTCCTACTTTATACACTCCGCTGATCACTTTCCCGGCGTAGCCACGATAATCATGCAGGTCTTCTGTTTGCGGACGAATTACATACTGTACCGGAAATCTTGCATCCGTATAATTAATATCATTTGTTAATTCTACATTCTCTAAAAAATGTAACAAAGATTCGCCTTCATACCATGGAAATTTTTCTGATTTCTCTACAATGTTATCGCCATTTAAAGCGCTCATTGGTATGTAAGTGATATCTTTTAATCCCAATGTTTTGGCAACAGCAGAATAATCCAACACTATATTATTAAATACATCCTGTGAATAATCCACCAGATCCATCTTATTAATAGCAACCACTACATGCGGAATATTTAATAACGATGTAATGATCGAATGACGGCGTGTTTGTTCCACCACACCATTTCTTGCATCTACCAAAATAATTGCCAGGTCTGAGTTGGAGGCACCCGTTACCATGTTACGGGTATATTGAATATGCCCGGGCGCATCTGCAATAATGAACTTGCGCTTTGGCGTAGAGAAATATTTATACGCAACATCAATGGTAATTCCCTGTTCACGCTCTGCACGTAAACCATCTGTCAGCAAAGCCAGATCAATTTCACCTTCATCTTTATTTTTACTTTGCTTTTCTATCGCTTCCAAATGATCGATCATGATAGATTTGCTATCGTACAATAAACGACCGATCAATGTGCTTTTGCCATCATCAACACTTCCTGCAGTTATAAAACGTAGTATGTCCATTATATTTTTAATTTAGAATGACGTATTGTCAATTCTTAATTTTTAATTACTAATTATTAATTTAAAAGTACCCGCTCTTCTTTCTATCTTCCATCGCCGCTTCGCTTACACGATCATCAATTCTTGTTTCGCCGCGTTCACTGGTTTTGGTTGCTATAATTTCATTGATGATTCCATCCAAATCAGACGCACTAGATTCAACGGCTGCAGTACATGTCATATCTCCAACAGTTCTGTACCTTACTTTCTTTATAGCAATTTTATCTTCCGGTTCAATTTGTATGAACTTAGATGTTGCTATATATTGTCCCTGGTATTCCAACACTTCTCTATCGTGTGCGAAATAGATAGAAGGCAATGCGATGTTATTTCTTTTGATATAATTCCAGATGTCTAATTCCGTCCAGTTACTAATGGGAAACACACGAACATTCTCTCCTTTATGTATGCGTCCATTGTACGTATTCCACAATTCCGGACGTTGCAATTTTGGATCCCATTGACCAAACTCATCTCTTACAGAAAAAATTCTTTCTTTCGCTCTTGCTTTTTCTTCATCTCTTCTTGCGCCGCCGATACAAGCATCAAATTTGAATTCCTCAATAGTATCTAACAATGTAAATGTTTGCAATGCATTTCTGCTTGCAAATTTCCCTTTAGGTTCTGTAAGGTTTTTTTCTCTGATCGTATCTTCTACATTTCTAACGATCAATTTTTCACCAATGCTGTTTGCCAGTTCATCTCTAAAATCCAATGCTTCCTGGAAATTATGACCCGTATCGATATGCACTAACGGAAAAGGAAATTTTCCGGGGCGAAATGCTTTCAATGCCAAATGCACCATCACTATTGAATCTTTACCTCCCGAGAACAACAAAGCCGGGCGCTCGAACTGCCCCGCTATTTCACGAAAAATGTGAATAGATTCCGACTCTAACTGATCTAAATAATCTAACTGATACTTACTCATCTCTTTTATTGTTTAACAGCTGCACTGGTTTCATGCAAGCCACATTCTTTATTTGATGCATCTTCCCACCACCAACGTCCGGCTCTAAAATCCTGGCCGGGACGAATAGCACGTGTACACGGCGCACAGCCAATGCTTACAAAACCTTTATCGTGTAAGGGATTGTAAGGAATATTGTTTTCGTTTATATATTTCCAAACTTCTTCTGTGGTCCAGTGAAGTAATGGATTGTATTTTATAATTTGATTGCCCTCATCCCATTCAAACAATTGCAGATCATGACGCTCTGGAGAATGTTCGGCACGCAAGCCTGTAATCCATATTTCATTACCTGCCAAGGCTCTTTTTAAAGGCTCTACTTTACGAATGCCGCAACACATTTTCCTGTTCTCAATCGATTCGTAAAAAGAATTAGGTCCCTTTGCTTCTATAAACTCCTGTAGTTTTTCTGCATTAGGATAATATCCTTTTATATGTGTCTGATATTTTTCGTTGGTGCTGTTCCAAACAGAATAGGTTTCTGCAAACATGCGACCGGTATCCAATGTAAAAATTGATACAGGCAAATTCTGGCTTAAGATAGCGTGAGCAATTGCCTGGTCTTCGAAACTAAAGCTGGTAGAAAAAGTTACTTTTCCGGGAAATTTATTTGTGAGCAAGGTCAATGTGTCCGGGACACTTAGTCCAGTTGTTTGATGGAGTAATTCGGAAGTAAAATCTTTAAGTGTATGTGTCATTTAATTAATAATAAAATTTTCAGGAAATTGTTTATTGTTGTTGCGGTTGGTGCATAAACTTTAGTTTAGCACGATGAGCCGGAGCCGCAACACATACACTTTATGAAAGGACCTGTTAACTTCATACAATAGCCAGTCAAATTTGGAGTGCGAAGATACTACAGATTACGGATATTTTAGGTTTTTTCTGAAAGAATAATGAATTGCCAAATGCAAACGTTCACGAACAGTTTTTTATATATTTACCTGTTGAATTTTAATAAGATATGACCAGAGAAGAACGATTTATGCTGGAAGCTATTAAGCTTTCGCACCAGGGAATGACTAATAATGAAGGCGGCCCGTTTGGATGCATTGTTGTAAAAGGCGATGAAATAGTAGGCAGAGGCAACAATTTGGTGCTGCTTACCAACGACCCTACCGCCCACGCAGAAGTAGTTGCCATACGGGATGCCTGCCAACATTTAAACTCCTTTCAATTGGAGGATTGTGAAATATATACCTCTTGCGAGCCCTGCCCTATGTGCATGGGTGCCATTTACTGGGCAAGACCGAAAGTTGTTTATTTCGGTAATTCAAGAGGCGATGCATCAGAAATTGGCTTTGATGATTCGATGATATATGAAGAGCTGAGCCAAAGCACCGAACAAAGAAAAATCCCGATGAGATCAATTGGCAGAGAAGAAGCACTGAAAGTTTTCGAAGCCTGGAAGAATAAAATGGATAAAACAATGTACTGATCTTACACCACCACATGTTCATTACTCAACATCGTTATGTTATTTGAATTTCGGGTTGTTGAAACTCTATTGTATGTTTTATCTTTATTAAGCTTTTATTATAACCATGAAAATACACTTCATTCAGCACGTTCCATTCGAACATCCTGCCTACATCGGCAAATGGGCAGAACAAAACGGACATAGTTTTTCTATTACTCATATTTATAATAATGAAACATTGCCTTCTTTAAAGAGCTTTGATATGCTGGTAATGATGGGTGGGCCAATGGGTGCTTATGATGAAGATAAATTTGAATGGCTGGTAGTAGAAAGACAATTTGTAAAAGCAGCTATTGATGCCAACAAAAAAGTGTTGGGCATTTGTTTGGGCTGCCAGATCATTGCAGCTGTTTTGGGTGGTAACGTCTACCCACACACGCAAAAAGAGATTGGCTGGTGGAAAGTAAAAAAGATAGAAGCCAATAAAAAGCATGCTTTGTTAAAAGATCTTCCTGAAGAATTTACCACTTTTCATTGGCATGGAGATACATTTGATCTGCCAGAAAATGCGATACAACTGTTTCAATCAGAAGCCACGCTACAACAGGGTTTTGCTATTGGTAACAATATAGCAGCACTCCAATTCCATCCTGAAGTGGAAGAAAATTTATTGGCAAGTTTAACGGAGCACGACAGGGATGAATTAAAAATTGCACCTTATATACAACCTGAAAAACAGATGAATGAACTATTGCCTTTGCATATAGAAAATCAGCATCGATACATCAGCAGCTTTTTAGATGCATTTGTAAGTTTATAATTACTTCGCTCTTTCATATTGGATCGGCCAAGCAATATCTGCCTTCAATTCATGTGCTGCATGCAAAGGAAAATATGGGTCACGCAAAAATTGTCTTG
This sequence comes from Ferruginibacter albus, assembly GCF_020042285.1. Taxonomy (NCBI): domain Bacteria; kingdom Pseudomonadati; phylum Bacteroidota; class Chitinophagia; order Chitinophagales; family Chitinophagaceae; genus Ferruginibacter; species Ferruginibacter albus. Next base: position 1,053,007 of record NZ_CP083388.1, on the reverse strand, counting down.
CCAATAGTATCATATCTGCTTTACCGCTAGTTACAATATCTTCCGCTTGTTGCGCATTCGTAATTAATCCTACAGCGCCGGTTAAAATACCAGCTTCCTTTTTTACCTGTTCTGCAAAACCAACCTGGTAACCGGGTTCAACTGTAATTTTCTGATGCTTTACTACACCCCCGGACGAAGTATCGATCAGGTCTACACCTTTTGTTTTTAGAATAGCCGCCAGTTTAACAGATGATTCAATATCCCATCCACCTTCAGCCCAATCAATAGCAGAAATGCGAACAAACAAGGGATAATCCTGTGGCCATATTTTTCTTATTGCTTCTACTACCTGCAATAATAAACGTATACGGTTTTCAAACGAACCACCGTATTCATCTGTTCTTTTATTGGTTAGTGGCGACAAAAACTGGCTAATTAAATAGCCATGTGCCGCATGTATTTCAATTACTTTATATCCTACTTTGAAAGTACGCTTAGCAGCTTCTACAAAATCGTTAATCACTTTATCAATGCCTGCATTATCCAAAGCAAGCGGCAGTTCATCTCCTTCGCTAAATGCAATTGCACTGGAGGAAACTGTTTGCCAGCTATTTTCTGTTCCTTGTGGAATAAGCTTCCCTCCTTTCCATGGCAGCTCATGACTGGCTTTTCTCCCTGCATGTGCTAATTGTATTCCGGCTACTGCGCCATGTGCATGAATAAAAGAAACTATTTGCTGCAGCTTTTCTATATGCTCATCTTTCCATATTCCCAGATCACCATAGGTAATTCTTCCTTCCGGTGAAACAGCTGTAGCTTCCTGTATTACCAATGCAGCGCCGCCAACAGCACGGCTTCCCAAATGCACTAAATGCCAGTCAGTAGCAAAACCATCTTCTGATGAATATTCACACATCGGTGAAACTACTATCCTGTTTTTAAAAGTGATATTTCTTATTGTGATCGGAGAAAATAATTGACTCATATTTATAGTTTGATGGTTGGTGTAACAGTTTTATAAAAAAATTGTTGAGTGAATTATGATTTATACAATAGAATTACCAATCATTCTTATTTCAACTCAAATGATTAGTAAGATAAATAAAGTTGAATAAAAAAACTCAGCACAAGTGAGTGACACAACACTGCTTAATAGAAATACAACTGCCGGTAACAAAAATCTACTTTCCCCGCTTCCAAAAATGTCTCAAATCCAACGTATACGGATACTCTTTATTTACCAATGGCGGTGGTGCATCACAAAGGAATGTATTATTGTTTTCCTGAATAAAATGTTCAACGATGCTTAAATACTGGCGATGCTCTAATACTTGTTGCGTATGTGATGTATCGCCGAAACGGCTTACCCGCCTTGATTCTGCTTCATAGCTGTTTACAGGGAACGTATTATAGCTTCTTCCTCCCGGATGCGAAACATAATAAGTACAACCTCCAATAGAGCGGCTATTCCACATATCAACAATATCAAATGTCAACGGTGTATCAACACCAATAGTTGGATGCAATGCAGAAGGCGGCTGCCACGCACGATAGCGTACGCCGCAAACAAATTCTTCTTTTATATCAGTAGCTTTTAACGGCACACGGGAGCCATTGCATAAAAGCGCATAACGGTCGCCGTTAAAGTTTTTTAGTTTTACCTGCACACGTTCCAATGATGAATCAACAAAACGTGCGGTACCTGTGCTCGACATCTCTTCACCCAATACATGCCAGGGTTCAATACCCATGCTTAGCTCCATATCAATACCCTGAACACGTACTGAACCATAATGCGGAAAACGGAATGCTAAGAACGTATCAAACCAATCCACCTGAAAAGGATATCCTGCATCGTTTAGATCTGCCACCACTTGTTTTATATCTTCTGCCACATAATGTGGTAACATGAATTTATCATGCAACTCTGTTCCCCATCTTACCAGGTCATGTTTGTAAGGTTTCTTCCAGAACATAGCGATCAATGCACGTATCAACAGCATTTGCACCATGCTCATGTGCTTGTGCGGCGGCATATCAAATGCACGAAACTCCAAAATACCAAGCCTTCCGGAAGAAGAGTCAGGAGAATATAATTTATCAATACAAAATTCAGAGCGATGTGTATTACCGGTGATGTCGGTTAATAAGTGACGGAAAATCCTGTCTACCAACCAAAACGGAACATAGCCATCATCAGGAATCTGGTCGAAAGCAATTTCCATTTCATATAGCTTTTCATCACGCCCTTCATCAATACGTGGCGCCTGGCTGGTTGGACCTATGAACGCACCGGAAAATAAATACGATAAGCCGGGATGATGCTGCCAGTAAGTAATTAAGCTGCGTAATAAATCAGGTCTGCGTAAAAGCGGACTATCGGCAGGTGTTGCGCCGCCGATAGTGATGTGGTTACCGCCGCCTGTTCCCGTATGCCGACCATCGAGCATAAATTTTTCAGTGCCTAACCTTGATAAGGTAGCTTCCTGGAATAGTATATCTATATTATGTACTAACTCTTTCCATGTTTTCGCAGGATGAATATTTACTTCAATAACTCCCGGATCGGGCGAAACAACCAAACGTTCTACACGATAATCTCTTGGTGGCTCATACCCTTCAATACGTACCGGCATATTAAGCTTGGCAGCCGTAGCTTCAATAGATGCCGCCATATCCAAGTAATGCTCTAAATATTGCAGCGGTGGTAAAAAGATGTAGATAATACCTTCTCTTGCTTCAACACTTAACGCTGTTTTAACGGTTTGTACTTCAAACAAAATTTCTTTCTCAATTCCTTTGTCTTCTTTTTCCTGTTTTTGTTTTTCTGCATCTGCTTTTATCTTTTCCAGTTCCGCTCTCCATGCAGGTAATACTTCCGCTTGTTTTTCTGTTCGTTTAAAACTTTCTTTTTTAGTTTGAATGATTGTTGGTGGCGCTGCTTCATACACCATTCCATAACGGGCTGTTATACTTTCATGAAAAAAATCCAGTAAGGGTAATTCTTCAAATAAGCTGCGTTCTACTTGTTGCGGTACTTTTGATTTGGCAATAACAGGTAAAGAGTCTAATGGTAAGCGTAACCCTATTGGTGAATTGCCCGGTATCAAAAACAAATGCTCCCGGTTAAATTTCCATTGACAGCTTAACCATTTATTATTCCAGTAATTCCATTGAATAGGTAGCACATAACCAACCGGCTCGTCCAATCCTTTGTCTAATAGCTTCGCCAATGTTCTTCGTTCTGAAGAGTCTTTTAAATTCGTTTTTAGAGGATCAACATTCACAGGATTTTTTCCTTCTGTCCATAAAAAATAAAAACTGTCTTCGTAAGCGGCGCTTACATTATCCGGGCTAACCGCTAAATGTTTTGCCAGCTCTGTTGCAAAAGCCTGCGCATCTTTTGGTGTATATTTTCTTGCTGTTTTTTCATGTGCAATCAAGTCGATGTTTCTCCAGATCGGATAACCATCTTTGCGCCAGAACAAGCCATATTGCCAGCGGGGCAAGGGTTCGCCGGGATACCACTTACCTTGTCCGTAATGTATCAATCCGGAAGGTCCAAATTTTTCACGTAAGCGAAAGATCAGGTCATGCGATAAAATCCGTTTCTCTTTTCCATCAGCAGCCGTATTCCATTGCGCTGATTCCATGTCATCAATAGAAACAAAAGTTGGTTCACCACCCATTGTCATTCGTACATCACCTTTCTCCAGGTCTTCGTCTACTTTCATTCCTACAGCATTGATAGCAGCCCATTGCTCTTCGCTGAAAGGTTTGGTAACTCGAGGATCTTCATGTACTCGAGTAACGGTATTGGAAAATGAAAAGGTGGTCTCGCAAACATCCGACAGTCCTACAACCGGTGCAGCACTTACATAATCGGGAGTGCATGCTAAAGGGATATGCCCTTCGCCTGCAAATAATCCGGATGTTGGATCCAAGCCGATCCAACCGGCTCCGGGTATGTATACTTCTGTCCATGCATGTAAGTCGGTAAAATCTTCTTCAGGTCCTGATGGACCATCAATGGATTTTATATCAGGTTTTAATTGCACTAAATATCCTGAAACAAAACGTGCCGCTAATCCCATGTAACGCAATACCTGCACAAATAACCATGCAGAGTCACGACAGGAACCAATCCTACGGCTTAATGTTTCTTCGCAGGTTTGTACGCCCGCCTCCATACGAATCGAATAACTAATGTCTTTGTTCAAGCGATGATTCAGCATTACTAAAAAATCAACGATCGGCATAGAGTTAGAACGATCAATGCTCATTAGCCATTGACGCAGCAACGGTCCGTTCTCTTTTATTTCCAAATAAGGAATGAGCTCTTTTGCTAATTGTCCATCGTATTTGAATGGATACTTTTCCGCATAGCTCTCTACAAAAAAATCAAAAGGATTTATTACTACTAACTCTGCTATTACTTCTACATCAATAGATAACTCTGTTGTCTGATCGGGAAATACTACACGAGCCTGGTAGTTACCAAATGGATCTTGCTGCCAGTTAATAAAATGATCTTTAGGAGTGAGCTTTAAAGAATACGATTCAATTTTTGTTCTGGAATGAACAGCAGGACGTAAACGAAAAATATGAGGCGATAGAAATACCGGGCGATCGTAATGGTAAGTGGTTTTGTGGTTGATTGCTACACGTATTGCCATAAATAAATTGGTTGAAGGTTGATGATTCCTTATGGCAGCAATCTTTATAAAAATACGTGGTTTTTGGTATGATTACAAAATTTTTACACCAACATGCCGGATAAAACAAAAAGTCTCCCAAAAGGAGACTTTGAATTATTTAAAGATGTTTGCCTAATTATTGCACATCAGTTGCCGGGTTTCTAATAATAAATTCAGGACCTGATGTATAGTTAAGTGCATAACCCGTCCATGTTTTAGCAGCAGTTGGCATATTATCATTTGCAAAAGTTGCAGAAGAGCCTGTAAACAATGTCATGTTAGCACTAGCATCTGTAAGCGTTTTATTGCCTTTATAAGTACCGGCAGGAGTGGCTGTAGCGTTTGCAATTTGCACTAAGGTACCTTCTACGTTCCCCGGATCACTTAATGGAAGGGCAAGGCTTGTTTTTAAAGCTGCTATTGTCATTACTGCAGGAGTAATAGTACGTGAACCAACGGCAGTTGGCACAGTAGTTCCTACTGGCGTATATATTTCCAATGCATTATTATATTTTTCCAGTGAAAATCCACTTACATCTACTACTATAGAATCACCAACGTTAAGTGAAATTGTTCCTCCAAAATAAATCATAACACCACTATTACCTTGTTGCAGAATAACAGAACCTGCAGTTACATTTTTATTAGCAGCATCTGAAATTACAATACCTGAAATAACCGTTCCTGAAGGGATAGTATAATTTGAACCCGGGAACATTGCACGAAGTTGTGCAACCGTTTTGGTTGGTGTTGTTCCACCACCTCCACCGCCGCCGCTGCAATTAGAGCCTACAGTAACGTCGCTAGCAAGTCTTGATTTTATTTCCGGTTTATTGCTAAATGGAGTAACAATACCTACTACATCGTAGCAGCCTCCACTTGGCAACGAGCTACTGCTGTAACTTGCATCTCTTGTGAAGAAAGCAATGGAGTTGCCATCTGAAAATGATTTTGTATTAGCATAAGTAGCTCCTGCAGGTGATGCCGTGACACTTTTAATTTTTACCAAAGTATTTTCGATAGATGAGCCTAAAGCAGCGCCAAAAGCAGTGTTTATCTCTGCTACTGTCATTACTTTTGGAGTAATAACCTGGTTATGTGCAGGAGTTGAAACAGCAGCTGATCCAATAACTTTTACTTCTAAAGAACCCTTATAATTTATTAAAGAGTCGCCTGTAATATTAAATAATACTGAATCGCCCAAGTTATAACTAACCGCTTTACCAAAGTATACAGAAATGCCATAATCACCATCTTGTATTACTATATTTCCTGTTGATAAGCTACCGCCACTGGCTGTACCGATAACAATACCTCCAATAGAATAATTTCCTGTAACCTTAATATCTGTACCTGTATATAATGCTCTTAAATCTACTAAATTCATTTTTGGGTTAAGATTTCCACCGCCACCGTTATTACCAGTACTTCCATCGCAACGAGGTCCATAGAATTGTACATCAGTAGTATCTCTTATTTGTATTTGTTTAGATGTTCCAAAAACACCATAAATACCGGTCAAACTACCTTTTCCTTGTGGCACTTGTATAGCTGCAAAATTTGCATAGCTACTATTACGCAATGTAATGATATCGCCTCCGCAATTTTCTATATCAAAATTCACTGCAGATACTGTTCTGGTAGGATCACCATAAGTACTGCCTAATTCTGCACTTGTAAATTCTGTGCTATCTATTTTAATTAGCATGTTTTGATAGCTATCATCAAGGTCTGCTATTTTTACAGTAGTAGGAACTACAGGATTGTACAAGCTTCCTTTTACCACGTAATTATCAAAATACCCATTTGCAATTAATGTTACACCGGGAGGAGTAGATGTATTATCAATACCGCCACCTAATTGTATCAACCCATTGTAATCGCCCATGTATAAGCCGCTACATTTAACAGCCACTTTACGACCTACAGGATATTGTGTATACAGGTTTGAACCTGCCATACGAATCAATATACCACCTGTTTCATCTTCAATTATCACGCTTTGATAAAAGTTTCCGCTTTTATCATCTGCTACTACGGTTCCTACAATTACCGAATCGCCGGTTATTGCTTCTACATGCCCTTTCTGATGCATTGCTTTCAGATCTTTAATGCTGATCGTACGCATTGTATCTACATTAGGATATGAAGGCACCGGTGGTGAATCAAAATCTTTTTTACAAGAGCTGATAATAACTATCGCAACTATAACCGTCGCTGCTGCAGTTAGTGATTTCAAAAAAGTATTCATAATCTTTGTTTTATTAGATGTTTTTCATTCAATTAAAATCTCAAACCTATACTAGCTGTATAAGTGGTGCCATAACTATAAAAATATTTTGGCGGAAACTTGTTAACGTTTTTGTCTGTCGAGTAATCAAAGCGCAATTGCTCATAACCCCCTGTAATAAAGCGGTTGTTTAAAATATTATCTGCGCTTAAACTAAAGTTCAAATAAGTTGGTTTCTTCAATGATCTGAATTTGCGGTTTATCTTCCAGGAATATCCTGCATACAAATCCACTGTACAAGCAGGTGGTAATACGGTTTGATTAATAATTGTATTCCATTGATAAGATCCCGGCTCAACCAATGCGCCATTAGGTACTGCTCCAACAGCTTCTGCTGTTCTTCTAAGCGGGCTAAACTGCACCCACATATCTCTGAAATAATTTACATTCAGGTTTACAAACCAATATTTAGGCGAACGATATTCTAATCCAACTGTGTAAGCTTCTTCCGGTGTTGGTACATGAAAATTTAAAGAATATACCGTATCGGTTCTACGGGCTGTAGCGCTATAATCATTAGTAGTAGTAGCCGTTTGGCGGGTATTATAATAATACCTTCCCATTGCCGCAGCAAAATTTACAGTAAGCCCTTTATATACTTTTATCTCACCACCCAGTTCCATCCCGTATTGTTGCTTACCGATATTGTTCAATGCTAAAGTTCCAAAAGCCTGCGAACTATCATCATACAATTTCAATACATCTACCTGGTCTTTAAACTGTGTAAAATAACCGCTTAAACGAAGTTTTACATTAGGTGCATTCATTACATAGCCAGCTTCTACAGTACTTACCTTTTCTGACTTTAAATTATTTTGTATAAAATCTCTTGTTTCCGGAGAGATATAAGAGTTAGCAAAGTAGGGAGCTTTGGTTGAATACTCTCCATTTGCAAAAAGATAGCTACGACCATTGATCTTATAAGTTATACCTCCTTTAACTGCAAAATTGTTAAACGTATATTTTTGTGATTCTCCATAAGAATTGTCCGGGAAGATCCCGTTCATATAATAACCGGTACGCCAGAATTGCGTATAGCTATATTGACCTCCAATATAAAAATCTACTTTACGTAATTTAAAAGATGTTTGTGCCCATCCTGAACCTTTATTTACGTTAATGGCATAATCATACCCATATTTATCTCCTACTTTCACTACACGATTAGGAGTTAATAAATTATTTTGCCAGTAGTTAGGATTGCCCGGATAATCCGTCATTGCAAAAGAATTGAAATCAGTAAGATAATCGCCACCTAACAGATCAGTTAATTGCTTGTAATATTCACTCTTCTGCATTTCATACGTTAGCCCTCCAGCCAGGTCAATAAAAGAAGCCAGCTTGGCATTAAGTGTAGTATTGATGTTATAACGCGTAGTATTCGTTACTCTATCATACAAAACATATTTAGAATTTCTTCCGGCAACTGTATTGCCTGCTACACCATTGGCATTATGGACCGTGTCAAAATTTTCATAATTGACATTGTACATTCTATCCCAATTTATTTGGCGTAAGTTTTCATTATTTTTAAATGAAGCGATCATTGCCGGATCGTTATTAAAATTGCTAGGCAAGTATTTATAATAATCAGGACGAGGATCAGGCGCATTGAACCAATCGATACTACTTACACTTCTATCGCCAAATGAAGTTGATGCTGCTGTTAACAAGGAAGCTTTATCACTTATTTTCCAATCGTGTGTAAGAATAATCAAAGGCTGAGAAACTTTTGAAACTCTGGCATTTCTTTTTTTACCTTGTTGATATCCCCAGTAAGGATTATATCTTGTAGTACCTGCCAGGTCATACATCTCCTGAACAGTAGCGCCTTGTAAACCATTTTCTGTTGGTGCAAAAATCCCTACTAAAGAAAGCAGATGTTTATCATTGATCTTTTTATCTATACCAAGATATCCGGACCATGAATCATAATAGGTTCCTTCTACATATCCTTCAGCTGCATATCTTCTTGAACCGGCTATTGTTAATGCCCATCCTTTACTGTTCAAGCCTGTTGAATGGCTGAACATAAGACGATGTGTATATGATTTATTAGAAACATCATACGATATTTCTGTTTGCTTGCGTTGATGTGATGCCCGTGTGTCTATGAAAGAATTACTTCCAATATCTCCAAAAGCATAGCTGGTAGGCTTTAAGCCTAATGTAGACTGGCGATTACGAAATACATTATTCAATCCGCTCCATAAGCCGTAAGGTGTAAACCCGTTATCCAGGTTTTCCATAGGAGCACCATTGATATAAGTATTAAACAGATCAGCGTCGTAACCTCTTATGCGAAAACGAACATCAGAGAATTGATAGCTTGCCGCATTGTAGAAAGGATCTCTACCGGCCGTTAATTGCGATGAAATATTCTGCGCAGAGCCATCCGATGCATCATCATCCAAAGTAATTACGGGGATATTATCCACCTGATTATCTTGTGCATTCTGCAAAAGTGTTGAATCCACTTTTCTTGCAATTGAATCACTTGCCGGAATTGAATCTGTTGCTTGTTGTGTTTGTGAAAAAACCGATGGTGAGAAGATTAGCAATAAAGCGATCATCACACAGTACCTGAACTTCTTTATCATAAGCATATTTTGAAATAAGCGCTCGAAGGTACCAAGGCTGCATTTTTAGAAGATGAAGAAATTGTAAACAAATGATTAATTATTGCCTGAAAAATATAATGTAAGATTAACACAACAAGCAGCAAGATATTGGCAACAAAAATCGTAGTTGCAGCATAAAAATATCTGAAAAGAGATGCGTAAGATCGTTTATATGACAGGCATTATGTTAATGGTATGTCTGCAGGGATTTGCACAACAAAATAAGTACAGAGTTTCATTGGTTGGATTTTATAACCTTGAAAATTTATTCGATACTATTAACGACCCTTTTAAAAATGATGATGATTTTACTCCGAATGGAGAGTATCATTATGACACTAAGATATACTATGATAAATTAGATCACTTGTCCTCTGCCATTTCTCAAATCGGAACAGATGTAAATCCCGATGGGCTGGCAATTATGGGTTGTGCAGAAATAGAAGATTCTATTGTATTACACGACCTTATAAACAGGGATAAATTAAAGAATCGCCACTTACGTTTTGTTCATTATGAATCGCCGGATGAAAGAGGTATTGATGTAGGCTTTATATATAATCCCAAATATTTTACCGTATTATACAGTGCTCCATTTTATGTGCAAATGCCCGGTGGCGCAAAAGATGCAAGGCATACAAGAGATGTTTTGTATGTAAAGGGAATATTGGATGGAGATACCGTACACGTTTTTGTAAACCACTGGCCTTCAAGAGTTGGAGGTGAGGAACGATCCAGGCCTGCCCGTGCCGTAGCTGCACAGGTTTGCAAAACAAGGATTGATTCTATTTTAGCGATTGATCCTAATTCTAAAATAATTGCAATGGGTGATTTGAACGATGACCCGATCAACTATAGTGTTCTTAAAGTTATGAAAGCAAAAGCGGATAAAGAAGATGTTGGACTTACCGATATTTATAATCCATGGATCAATTTATATAAGAAAGGGATAGGAACTTTGGGTTACCAGGATTCGTGGGATCTTTTTGATCAAATAATGATATCAGGGTCATGGCTGAATAAAAACACCAGCCACTATTTTTATTATAATGCTACCATTTTTAACAAGGAATTTTTAATTGACCAAACTGGTAAATACAAAGGCTATCCTAAACGTACATGGACTAACGGAACTACTTACAATTATGGATACAGCGATCACTTTCCGGTGTATATTACTTTAGCAAAAAAGGCGAAATAAAATTTTATATAAGACGAGCGCCGCCGCCTATACTTGCAGTGTATATGCTCAGCTCTTTATTCATTGCAATTTTATATGCTTCGCTGATCTCTTTTATTAAGGAATCTGCTTCAGTTGCCTGTATTAAATTGATGGTGCAACCGCCAAAGCCACCGCCCATCATTCTTGCACCAAATACATAAGTTTTTTGTTTGACATAGTCGATCAAGAAATCCAACTCTTTACAACTTACTTCATACTCTTTACTTAAGCCTTCGTGCGATGCAAATAGTTTTTGTCCAACCGTTTTAATATCATTTTTTTCCAGGGCTTCACAAACATCTGCCAATCGTTTGTTTTCATCTAATACGTATTTACATCGACGAAATATTAATTCGTTTTTTGGCTTTACATGCTGTTCCAGCATTTCAAGCGTAACGTCTCTTAATGAATTTATTTCGGGATGATATTTTTTAATTAAATCAACACCTTCATTACATTGTTCTCTTCTTACATTGTATTCACCTGATGCTAATGAATGCTTTACGTTTGTATTGAATAATAAGATGCTTACAGCATTTAATGTCAGCGGGATATATTCATACTTTAATGTCTGACAATCCAATTTTATTGCATGGCCTCTTTTTCCGAAAACACTTGCGAATTGATCCATGATGCCGCACAGTACGCCGGCAAATTCATGTTCTGCTTTTTGTGCTATATTCACTAATTCGATTGAAGAAATATCTAACTGAAATAATTCGCTTAATGCAAATGCCACAGCACATTCCACTGCTGCAGAAGAAGACAGCCCCGCTCCCATCGGAACATCAGAACTTAACACTAAATTAAAACCACTGATTGAATACCCTCGTTTTAAAAATTGATCAACAACGCCTGTAACATAATTCGTCCAGCTATTGGCAATAGGCATTAGATCATAAAGTGTTGTTTCTAATGTATCACCCAGATCTTTTGAAATTAAGACAATCGCATTATCATCTCTTTTACCGATAGCAACATAAGCAGCTTTATCAATAGCTGCAGGCAATACAAAGCCGTTATTGTAATCAGTGTGTTCACCAATTATATTTATTCTCCCGGGAGCTGCGGCTATAATTGAATCATCGCCAAAAGAATTGATGTAAGTATTTTTAATGGCTGTTGCAATCTTATTCATCTAACAATTTTCAGCAAAATACTTAAATCAATTCTTTACCCATAACAGAATAAAAAATCAAATGGTTAATTTTTACTTATTCACCACTTCCATATCATCCAGATCGTAATTACCGGTGTTTAACGTACAATTAAAAGCGCTGCAATAGCTAAACAGATCCTGTAGAGAAATATCTGTGAGCTTGAATTTCTTTACAGGCACTTTATCTTTTTTTTGCGATGCATCTTCTATTCGCAGCTTATCAATTGCATAAATGGTTACAACGGTCTCATCACCTAAAAAAACACGAATGGCAAATGCTTCAAACCTGTCACGATTATAATCCGGAATGTATTGCATGCAAACATCGTCCAAGGTTTGGTTATTTGCCATCTTTACTGACAAGGAACCTTTGATCTCTTCTTCATCTATTGTTATATCATTTGTCTTGCGCATAAATAAATTTTAAAGTTTAGTGTTTTGATACAATCCTATTAATTCCGCCTGTTCAATAATATGTCCTTGCATAGCACCCATTAATTCTTGTTTGATGGTAGTTGATTCCAATGACAGCTCTTTATCTAATGCAAATACTTTAAAATGATAATGATGTATTCCTGTACCTGCTGGCGGGCATGATCCTGTATAGCCTTTCTTTCCGGAACCATTCAATCCTTCTTCGCCGGGTGCTGTATTTTCTTTTATATCTGTTTTAGCCGGACTGATATTCCAGATTACCCAATGATCGAATGTTCCTTTGGTAGCATCCGGATCTTCTTCAATTAAAGCAAAAGTTTTTGTCCCTGCCGGAATATTTGAAATAGTGATGGGAGGATTTACATTATCTCCTTCGCAAGTATATTTTTTGGGAATATAATCACCATTTTTAAACGCAGAACTGGAAACAGTTAATTGCGTGCTTGAAGCTGTGGCTATTGCCATCAGTAAATAAATTAAGATATTCATAAAATATGTTTTTATTACTGTCGACAAAAAACATACCATTAAGAGAGAAGGGATATCTCAATAAGAATCCAAGAAAATTTTTACTCAGCTAAGGAAATTTTATACCCAATAGAAATTAAAAGCTTAATTGATTCAGCAAGCGCTTTAATTCTATTTCAGATGATTTAGCCGCATAACTTAAATTAACCAGTCGATAGCCTGATTCTTCAAAGCTTTGTTGCGCTTGCTTTACATCGATAATGGTAGCTTGCTTCAGCTGGAATTTTTTAATGATGAGATCTAACAATTGCGCAGACAATTTGTTATTCTGTGTTTCAGTTTCTAACTGTTCCAATGTATTGGTATACGCCTGCCATGTTTTTACCGCATCACTTTTATAATCACGCAGTAAAATATCTTTTTGCAACGCGGCATTTTGCGTATTTATTTTCGCCACTTCTTCTTCCCGTTTATAAATAGAACCATTATAAATCGGTATGCCGATAGACACCCCTACAAACGGACCATAACTCTGGTTTAATAAACTAAAGCCAGATGCATTTTGCGTTCTCCCGAAATTATAACCTGCATTTAATCGGATAGAAGGATAACGTTGTGCTGCCGTTTCTTTTTCTATCCAGCGATTGGCTTGTATTTGCAAGTCGGCTGCACGAACATCTGCATTGTTTTGTAGTTGTGCCAATACGCTATCCAGCGTAACGTTTTTATCAACTGTAATGGTATCTTTTATGTCGATAACAGAATCAGGATTTAACGTAAGAAAAGTAAGTAAGTCTGTTTTGTCCTGTTCAATTATCAACTCCTGTGATTTACTTGCCTGTATCTGGCCATTCAGATCTAATTGCGCCTGCCATAAGTCTGCATCATTTGCCATACCAACTTTGCGTTGCAATTCAATAATATCAAGCTTTTGCTTCGATACAACGATTGATTGCTGCAAGGTTTGCCAATAACTTTTTTGTCGTACAATATCATAATACTTCAACATTACGGAAGATATAATATCCTGTACTGCAGAAGTTAATTTTTGCTTGTCTATTTGTTCCAATACCTCCAGTTGATGCTTGGTAGCAACCACACGTAAACCATTATATAAAAGTATGCTACCGGTAACGCCTGCACTAAGTGTGTTGGAGGCGGCATTATCTCTCTTTGTATTATTCGCAGGATTTGAATATTCCTGGTTGATATTACTTACCTGCTCGTTATCAGTAATAGAACCTGTTACCAAAGGCAAACCACCGGCAATACCAATGTTATTATTGATGGTACTTATTTGCTGGTTGTTCTTTGCAATCTGTATATCAAAACTATTCTTTAGTGCGATGTTGATAGCATCCTGCAAGCTCATATCCTGAGCAAAGCAACTTGGCATTAACGCCATAAAGATTGTTATAGTAATTACTTGTTTTTTCATTTATTTAAAATGGCCCGTCTTCGACAAGCTCAGACTGACAGCTAACTATTGTTCAATTGTTTTCGAGATCTTCTTTACTCTTATACTCTTTGTCAGGCTGAGCTTGTCGAAGCCATACGCTAAGATAAAAGTTAAATAGTAGTAATGCCGATGAACGAAATGTGACACAACGATGTTCAATAGTAGTATAAAGCTTGTATCAAAGATATTATCTACTCTGATATTTGTGTTACATGCACCTTATGCTTTCCAGCAATAAAAGTATATACTGCCGGAATTACAAATAAGGTTAGTATCAACGAAAATAAAATTCCGCAAACTACCACAATACCTAATGGAATACGACTTGTTGATGCTGCGCCTAAACTCAATGCAATTGGTAATGCACCTAATGATGTAGCCAAGCTTGTCATTAAGATCGGGCGCAAACGTTGTGCAGATGCCTCTATTACAGCATCGAGCTTACTCATTCCTTTCTCACGTTTTTGATTAGCGAATTCAACAATCAGAATTCCGTTTTTAGTAGCCAAGCCAATCAACATTATCATTCCTATTTCCGAGAAAATATTTAATGTTTGTCCAAAGATAGTTAAGCTCAATAAAGCTCCTGCTCCTGCTAATGGCAGCGTCAATATAATTATTAGCGGATCTGTAAAACTTTCGAACTGTGCTGCTAATACCAGATAGATCATAATTATTGCTAGCCCGAATGCAAATAAAATATTGGATGAGCTTTCTGCATAATCTCTTGAAGAACCCGACAATGCTGATTGATACGAAGCATCCGCTAATTTATTATAAATCGCCTGCATTGCTTTAATACCATCTCCTATCGTTTTACCTTCCGCCAATGATGCCGAAATAGTTGCCGACTTGTAACGATTGTAGTGATATAAGGTTGCCGGACTTGTATTAGGCGCCATGCTAACAATAGCGCTTAGCGGAATATTAATTCCTTTATTATTTCGGACATACAATTTTGTTATATCATCCGGCTCGTTTCTATCTTTTCTATCAACCTGCGCTATTACCTGATATTGATATCCATTCATGATAAAGTACGATAGCCTGCCTCCGCTGAAAGCTGCCTGCATAGCAGAGATGATGTCATTGGTTGATAAGCCGAGGTCTTTGGCTTTCATTCTATCTAATGTGACATCTAATTCAGGTTTTGTAAATTTTAAATTCACATCTACGTTAGAAAATGTTTTATCCTTTCTTGCTTCATCTAAGAACTTTGGAATAATATCCTTTAGCTTATTCAGATCTTGATTTTGTAACACGAACTGCACCGGCAAACCTGTTTTAGAGCTGGAACCTACAGCAATGGTTTGTTCCTGTACGGCAAAAATCCTTGTATCGTTAAAACGATTCAATTTCTTTTGAAGATCGTTTACTATCTGATCTTGTGTACGATTCCGTTGATCGGGAGGAATAAGCCCGATACGCGGAGCTGTAGTATTTACGCTACCACCCGAAGGCGTACGCACAAAAACAAAATCTCTTTCAGGAACTGAATCGTATAAATAATTCCCAATGCGATCTGCTAAGTTAGAGGTATAGCTAAAGCTGGCTCCTTCAGGTGCTGTGGCTGTGAAGCGGATTGTACTTCTATCTTCTAATGGAGCCAATTCACTTGGAGTACTAAACCACAATATTATAATTATGGCAAAACAAGCAAGTACAATTACCCATGCAATCCAACGTATCTTCATGAATGCTGATAACAACCGCTTGTACCCATTTTCCATTCCCTGAAAGAAGGGTTCTGTTTTTTGATAGAACCATCCATGAGAAGCATCTTTCTTGGTTAAATAAACATTTAGTACAGGCGTTATCGTTAGTGATACAAATGCTGATATTAAAACTGCCGCTGCCAACACTACGCCAAACTCACGGAAAAGTCTACCTACGAAACCTTGTAAAAAAATAACGGGTAAGAACACTACTGCCAGTGTAATTGAAGTGGAGATAACAGCAAAGAAAATTTCTTTACTTCCTTCCAATGCTGCTTTACGAATTGGCAATCCATCTTCCAGTTTTCTAAAAATATTTTCGGTAACAACAATACCGTCATCCACCACCAAACCCGTTGCCAGCACAATTCCTAATAAGGTTAATATATTTATAGAGAAGCCAAACAAATACATTATAAAGAACGTAGCCACCAACGAAATAGGAATATCAATTAATGGGCGAATTGCAATCAACCAGTTTCTAAAGAAGAAAAATATTACCAATACCACTAAGCCAAAAGCGATCAGCAATGTTTCTTTTACTTCATCTAAAGATTGACGAATGTATTTGGTATTATCAACGAGCACGTTAAACTGAATATCAGATTTATTACCGGTTTCAAGCTGTTTTAATTTTTGATTGAACTCATCCGCTATCTCAATATTATTAGCGCCGGGTTGAGGAATGATCGCCAAGCCTACTGCGTTCACGCCATTGTATTTCCAACTTTGTTCAGGTGTTTGCGGACCTAACTCAACTCTTGCTATATCACTTAAGCGAACAATACCGGTACTGTCTTCTCTAATAATTAAATCATTAAAGTCTTTCTCACTGGTAAGCCTACCCGAAGTTTTAATAGTAAGCTCTGTATTGTTACCGTAGATTTTTCCCGGCGGAATTTCAACGTTTTCATTTGTCATCGCCGTGCTTATATCATTATAAGCAATGTTGTAGGCGGTCATTTTATCAGGGTCTAACCAAATACGCATGGATAACCCTTTATCGCCAAATACATTTACAGAACTTACTCCATCAATTGTTTGTAATTGCGGTTGTAATACGTTATCTGCATAATCACTTAGATCTGCTAGACTTTTACTACGACTTTGTATTGCCAACAACAAAATGAAATCACTATTGGCATCTGCCTTAGTTACCACCGGCGGTGCATCGATATCTAATGGCAATGCCCGTTGCGCTTGTCCTACTTTATCACGTACATCACTGGCAGCAGCTTCCAAATCCGCACCAAGATTGAATTCTACTGTTATATTACTGCTACCTAATGAACTTGTAGAACTGATGGTACGAATACCCGGAATACCATTGATCTGCTTTTCCAGTGGTTCTGTGATCTGGCTTTCGATGATATCAGGATTGGCACCGGTATAAGAAGT
Organism: Ferruginibacter albus; assembly: GCF_020042285.1. Classification (NCBI taxonomy): domain Bacteria; kingdom Pseudomonadati; phylum Bacteroidota; class Chitinophagia; order Chitinophagales; family Chitinophagaceae; genus Ferruginibacter; species Ferruginibacter albus. The sequence continues at coordinate 1,035,561 of NZ_CP083388.1, read as the reverse complement.
AGTAACGGTAATAATGGGCGGGTCAATAGCCGGGTAATCTCTTACGGCAAGAAACGTATAACCAACAACACCAAATAAGATGATCATTAAATTCATTACCGTTGCTAAAACGGGGCGCTTTAATGATAATTCGGATATATTCATTTACTGCTGAGGTGTTTTGTTTTTATTTTTTGTACAAGCATTCTGCATCTATTCATCATCGTTGTGTCACTCACTTGTACCGTTTATTCTTATTCAATAATCAAGAAGAAATTCTAATTATTCTTCTCAAAATCTCATTTAAGGACATTATTGCTCTGAAGCAAACTGTTCCAATGTTTTTGCCTTACGCACTTTTAAAGCGGCTTTTGGTTTTGCAAACAATACGCCTGTTACAACTACTGTATCTCCTTCATTTATACCTTTCACTATTTCTACATTGTTTGCTTGCCGTATTCCAATCTGTACGTTCACAAAATTTGCTTTATCATTTTTCACTACTATCACCTGGTTGTTTTTATCATCCGGTATTATTGAATTGGTAGGAACTAAGATTGCTTTTTTATTAGCGCCAACATCAACCAAAACTTTTACAAACGAACCTATATTTCCTTTTCCATCCTGCACAATTGCACGTACTGTCATATTACGTGAGTCTTGATTTATCTGTGGTTCCATAGCAATGATTGTTGCAGTACGTTTTGCTTCATTGGCAGCATCTACTTCTAAATTTACTTTACCGCCAATTTTTATAACATCGCTGTATTGTTCCGGCAACGTAAAATCAATCCTTATTCCATTTGTTTGTTGCATGGATGCAATTACATCAGAAGGAGAAACATAAGCACCTATGCTGACTTGTCTTAACCCAATCACCCCATCAAACGGCGCTTTGATAATAGTTTTATCGATCAATGCCTGTGTGTATTGAATATCCGCTTTGGTACCATTTACATTATTCAATGCCGCATCATAGTCTGCCTGGTTCACACCATTTACATCCAATAATTGTTTTAAACGTTCTTCTGTTTTTTGGTAAAGGTCTAACTGCACTTTTGATTTGGCAAGTTGAGCCTGAAGGTCTGCATCATTCAATCTTGCCAACACCGTTCCTTTTTTTACAGCCTTACCTTCAGGAATATTTAAGTATACTAGTCTTCCTACAACTTCAGGATGTAATTGAACAGAATTATTTGCAATGATTGTTCCGTTGGCTTCAATAGTATTGTCAACGCTTTGTGACTTTGCTATTAATACGTCCACAATAACAGGAGCATCTTTTTTTGGCTTTACATCTTTTTTTGAATGGCAGGATACCAAAATGAATACGGAAAAAATGGAACCAAGTATCGAAAGATTTTTGACGGGCATATTGTTTCTATTGTATGCGCAAATATATTAATGTTTTAACTGCGTATTGGACGATTGTTTTTTTAAAAACTGGCTGGTCCTTTTAGAAAACGAATTGTTAATAGAATCTAAACAGAATAAATTTTAATTAGTAAGTTTGACGTGAATATATCAAAACAAATTATCTATGTCTGCACTTGTAGGAATTATAATGGGAAGCGAAAGCGACCTTGACATTATGAAAGGCGCTGCTGAAATGCTGCGCCAGTTTGAAGTTGAACCCGAATTGACAATCGTGTCTGCCCACCGAACTCCTGATCGCTTAGCCGATTACGCAAAAAATGCCAAATCAAGAGGATTGAAAGTTATTATTGCCGGTGCTGGTGGTGCCGCACATTTACCGGGTATGGTTGCTGCCCAAACCGTTTTACCGGTTATCGGTGTTCCCGTTAAATCTTCTAACTCAATCGATGGATGGGATTCCATCTTGTCTATTTTACAAATGCCTTACGGTGTGCCGGTTGCAACGGTGGCTTTAAACAATGCAAAAAATGCAGGTATTTTGGCTGCACAGATTTTGGCTTTACACGATACTACCATTGCTGCCAAACTGGAAGCTTATAAAGAATACCTGGATGACATTGTAATGGAAAGCGTAAAGAATACGAAGAGCGCCGGGTTTAGGAATGATTATGATATGTAAATAAATTACAAATAGCAAATTTTAAATTGACAAATCTTAAGATCATAAAGATCACTTTTTTATTTTGCTTGACCTATTTGGCCGGATTCTCTCAAACAATAAAAACAATTGATAGTTTAGAAACTCAATACCAGTCCTGCTTAGACCAAGGAGATCGGATGTTGAGATGTTCAGAAACATTTTACTACCAAATAGACAGTTTGCTGAATGTTAGATATAAGAAGCTTCGATCGATGTGTGACAGTACTCAAAAGAAAAATCTTAAAAGCGAACAGCTTGCGTGGCTTTCAAAAAGAGATAAACAATTTAAATCATATCGACAACAAGTATATAAAGAAGCTAAAAAAGGAGGTTATAATGGCGGAGAAGACGAGACGATGATTATTACTGATAAAAATGCACAATTTGTGAAAGCCAGGCTTATTGAATTAATTAAAAGCTTACCTAAAGATTACTCTATTGCTAAGTAAAAAGATAGTTTTATTCTTCCGTTAAAACAGTAAACTCTTGTTCTAGGGTTAATGAATAGTTGTAAATACGTTGAATAAACTCTTTTCCGTATTTAGCATAATAGCATAAGCCATTATCGATTCTTTCCTGCAGATTGTTATTAGGGAACAGTTGTGATTTTAGTTTGTGAAGATGTCGTTGTTCAGCTTCGAATTTTTTCTTTTCAGCTTTCAGCATTTTCTTTTCCAAAGCATCTATTTTTTTCAATGCTTTTGTTTGCAATGCTTCTGTATGTTGCATTAAAGAAACATCTGCTTTACCTGCAAGGTTTTGAAAATTTTTATAGAGGTTAATTAACTGTTCTTTTTCTTTGCTAAGTGATAATTGAATAGACGTTTCTCTTTTTACCAATTCATTTAACAGATCTATTTCGCTTTTAAATAAGTCTGTTAGAGAAAGCTTGAGTTTATCTACCTGTTCGCTTCTTTCTTTACAGATCAATAAAAAAGAATTACGCAAAGTAAGGATCGGGTAAGGAACGCCGGCTGCTTCAAAGACTTTTTTCAATTCCAGCCAATAGCCGATTTCTCCACCACCACCAACAAATAAAATATTCGGTAAGATCAATTCCTGGAAAACAGGGCGGAGAATTACATTTGGACTAAACCGTTCAGGATGTTCTTTTATTTCAGCTTGCAAATTAGGATCGGCAGCTTCTATCCTTTCTCTTTTATCATCTTTTAAGTAAAACAAATTTATCTCTCTTCCTGCCGCTTGTACCTTGTATTCGTGTGGAAATTTTGAGATGGTTTCTGCGACTGATTTATGTGAAAAATTTTCTTTCAGCTCCTTTTCAACAATTGGAATAAATGCTTTTTTTAATGCAGCATTATCCGGCAATAAAACAACCAAGCCATATTCGGCAAATAATTTATTTACCAATGTAAAGGTTGATTGTTCAATGGTTGTACCTTCTTTGTAACTCGATCTTACTATATCGATCACTTCTTTGCCAAAAGGATACACCAATAATCTTCCTTCCATTTGTTCTATTAATTTCAACAGGTTTTTATCAACCTTCATTCTGCCAACAGCGCCTGTTTGATCGGTTTTCCATTCATATTTTTCTCCATTGATATAAATATGATTTAGTTCTTCCAGGTCTGCGTCTTCGCTACCCATGTAATAAACAGGAACAAATTTATATTGAGGTAATTGCTGTTGTAAGGATGCCGCAATTTTTATTACATGTAATATCTTATACATAAAATAAAGTGGACCGGTAAAAATATTGGGCTGATGTGCCGTAGTAATAGTAAATGTGTTTTCACTTAAGAGTAGATCTATATTGACATTTACCTGCTGGGAAGTTTCGACTGTAGTGTATTGCTTTTTTAATTCAGTAACCAAAAGATTTCTGCCTGTATTGAATTTCTTTCTTTCGGCAATCGCAGTTCTAATTCCATCAATAGAAACAGGATGATTATAAAAAGGCTGTATTGATTCATTGGCGGAGATATAATCGGTTACTAACTTGCCGAAATAGCCTGTTTGCTCATACTTAATACAGTCAGCGGAAATTGACATCCTTTTTATTTACGAATTGCGAATGATTAATGACGAATTTACTAAAACGTATGAATTATAAATTTGTTCAAAATATATAGAACGCTGTCATAAGTGCTCTATTACACTACTTCCCCTTCTATATCATAATCGTAAGCTTTTGTAATTTTTACGTTTACAAATTCTCCGATTGTCAGTTTCTTTTTGCTTTGAATAATCACTTCGTTATCCACTTCTACACTATCAAACTCAGTGCGACCTAAATACCTTCCGGCTTCTTTTTTATCGATCAACACTTTAAATGTCTTACCAACTTTTTCCTGGTTCTTTTCATAGCTTATCTCCTGCTGCACTTCCATTATTTCCTGCGCTCTTGCTTCTTTTTCTTCAGCAGGAATGTCGTCTTTCATATCGTAAGCGCTTGTCCCTTCTTCGTGACTGTATGTAAAAATACCAACCCTGTCAAAACGCATCTTTTGTAAAAATGTTTTTAATTCATCCACATCATCTCTTGTTTCTCCCGGAAAACCGGCAATTAAGGTAGTTCTAAGACATATATCGGGGATGCGTAGACGAATTTCTCCCACCAACTCTTCCATTTCTTCTCTTGTTATCTGGCGCTTCATCAAGTTCAAGACATTGTTGGCGGCATGCTGCAAAGGCATATCAAGATAATTACAAATATTATCCCTTTCCTTCATCGCATCAATGATCTCGATAGGAAATTTTGACGGATATGCATAATGCAGGCGAATCCATTCCAAACCTTTTACATCAGCCAACGCATGCAATAATTTAGGTAATTCCCGTTTTTTATAGATATCCAGTCCATAATAGGTCAATTCCTGTGCGATCAACATAACTTCCTTTACACCTTTATCTACCAAACGCTTGGCTTCATCTACCAAAAACTCAATGGGTTTGCTTACATGTTGCCCACGCATTAAGGGAATAGCACAAAAGCTGCAGGTACGGTTACATCCTTCGCTGATCTTCATATAAGCATAATGTTGTGGCGTGCTCAATAAGCGCTCTCCCACCAATTCTGCTTTATAGTCTGCTTCTAATTGTTTTAAGATCAAAGGCAGTTCCATCGTTCCGAAATAAGCATCCACTTCAGGAATTTCTTCTTCAAGGTTATTTTTATAACGTTCACTGAGGCAACCGGTAACATAAACTTTGTCTAATTTTCCGCTACGCTTTAAATCTACCTGCTCAAGGATAGTATTTATACTTTCTTCTTTCGCTTTTTCTATAAATCCGCAAGTATTTACGATTACAATATTGTGGTCTCTTTTGCTGCTTTCATGTACTACATCAATATCATTTGCCTGTAGCTGACCGCTTAATACTTCGCTGTCAACCATATTTTTACTACACCCCAAAGTAATAATATTAACCTTGTCCTGTTGCAACCTTCTTGTCTTCATAATTATTAATAATACGCAAAGTTAACCTCAAATATTGTGTTATCCGCATCCCATAAAAAGAGTAAAAACACCTATAATACACACAGTAAATAAGCGTTATAAATATTTGTGTTTTTGTGCATATTTAATATTTAAATAAATTTACCATTCGAATACTTGTATAATGAGAAAGAAAACCACATTATCCGTACTCGTGTTCGTGTTTACAATGCTAAAACTAACAGCCCAAACGCATTGTAAAATTAATGGTGACGTAAAAGACAACCTTGGCAAGCCTGTAAATGCCGCCACGGTAATGCTATTACGGTCATCTGATTCTGCATTGGTAAAAACTGAGATAACGAATTCTAAAGGCGCTTATGAAATTATAACCTATAAAAAAGGCAATTATTTTATTAATGTTTCGTGCGTAGGTTATGAAAAATCTTTTTCACCTGTTTTTTCAATAAATGACGAAGAAAATATCAGCATTTCTCCTGTTACACTAATTAATACCAGTAAAAATATTCAAGGCATAATAGTTAAAAGTAATTATGCTAAACCAATGATAGAAGTAAAACAGGATAAAACTGTTTTTAATGTAGAGAATAGTATTAATGCCACCGGAAGCAATGCGTTTGAACTATTACAAAAATCGCCTGGTGTTGTTACGGATAAAGACGATAATATCACTTTAAAAGGCAAAAACGGCGTTGCTGTTTATATTGATGGCAGACCAACACAAATGGGCAGCAGTGATCTACCTGCTTATTTACGTTCCATTAATTCTTCTGATATAGAGGCAATAGAAATTATCAGCAACCCATCTGCTAAATATGATGCTGCGGGTAATGCCGGTATTATCAATATCAGGCTAAAAAGAAATAAAAAATTAGGTTTTAACGGCTCTGTATCAGCAGGTATTAATTATGGCAAAAGTTTTAAATACCCGGAAGCTTTCAGCTTTAATTATCGTGATAAAAAAATAAATTTATTCAGCACGTATAGTTTTAATTGGGGAAACAGGGAAAGTAATTTATTCCTGTATCGTAAGCAGAGTGACAGCATTTATAATCAAACCAGTCATCAAAATTTTGTTGGATGGGTGCATAATTTCAAAGCAGGACTGGACTATTACCTTACCGCGAAATCATCTCTTGGCTTTATTGCTACAGGGAATATTAACAATGTAAGCAATACTACCAACAGCAGTACCATCATTACTCCTGAAGAATCTACCTTGGTGTATAAATATAAAGTGCTTTATGCCAGTAATACCATCCCGGGTAATGTGAAGAACATGGATTATAATTTGAATTATCATTTGGCAGACACGGTAGGACATTCCTTGAGCATTGATGCTGATTATGGTTATTATATCAGTAAAAAAACCAGCTATCAGCCTAATGAATATAAATTGATAGACGATACTGACACAACTTTTCTCTATTCAAAAAATTACTCCAACAGTACTAATATTGACATAAATATTTATACTGCCAAATTAGATTATGAAATGCCGTTTAAAAAAGGTAAGCTGGGGTTCGGCGGCAAATTCAGCTATGTTACTACTTCCAACGGCTTAAATTTTTATAATATAATAAACAATGCTTCTTATTTAGATTCTTCACAAAGCAATCATTTTGATTATACTGAAAACATAAACGCAGCATATATTAATTACAGCAAGATAATCAACACAAAATGGTCGGTACAGGCAGGGTTAAGGGCAGAAAACACTAACAGCAAAGGAATATTGACCAGGATACTCAGCAACAGTACTACTTCTGATGATAGTGTAATCAAGCATTATACGGGACTTTTCCCTAATGCCAATATCTCCTATACTATCAATGACAAGCATACACTGAACTTATCGTATAGCAGACGTATAGACCGGCCAAGTTACCAGGATCTTAACCCTTTTGAAATAAAATTAGATGAGCTTACTTATCAAAAAGGGAATGCTTTTTTAAAACCCCAGTATACCAATATTGTAGAATTAACACACACATTTAAAAACAGGTTTGTTACTTCTTTAAGTTATAGCCATGTAAGCGATTTTGAGGCAAGGATCATTGACACGGCGGAAAAAACACGCACTTATATAACTCAAACCAATTTATCCTCCCAGGATATAGTAAGTCTTAATTTTTCATTGCCTTTCCAGATCAACAAGTGGTGGTCTATTTATGCAAATATTAATGGTTACTATAGTAAATACAAAGGAGATATTGACAATGGAAGGATAAATATTGATCTTTCAGTAGCGTCTTATAACTTATATGCGCAACAAACATTTTCATTGGGCAGTGGTTATACAGCAGAGTTATCGGGTTATTATGAAGGACCTTCTGTTTGGGCAGGAACATTTAAAAGCAGTCCTACCTGGGGAGTTGATGTTGGCTTACAAAAAAAATTATTAAAGAACAAGGCTGATATTAAACTAAGCTGCAGCGATATTTTTTATACCATGCCATGGCGTGGCATTAGTGATTACGGTGGCGCCTACACTGACGCAAGCGGTAATTGGGAAAGCCGTATTCTTAAATTTAACTTCACTTATCATTTTGGAAATAACCAAATGAAACAAACACGAGCCAGACAAACGGGAATTGAAGAAGAAACCAAACGTACTAAAAGTTCTGAAGGTCTGGGGGGCAATTAAAACTTAACACTCTCTTAATATGATTAGGTGCGTACCTGCTGCAACTTTGCAGTATTAACAATTATTTGATATTGTCATCATCTCTTCATCATCTTAAAGCAACCGATTTCGGAAAAAATTTTCAATGGGGTGTTGCTATTGCAGCTGCACAGAATGAGGGAGCCGCCAATCAATATGGACGCGGACCATCTATCTGGGATGTTTTTTCAAGAAACGGCAATAACATTAAAGGGAAAGGTAAGCCAACCATAGCCTGCGATTTTTATCATCGGTATAAAGATGATTTGTTATTAGTGAAAGCGCTTGGCTTCAACTCATTTCGCCTCTCTATTTCCTGGAGTAGAATTTTACCCGATGGTACAGGAAAGATCAATAAAGAAGGAATAGACTTTTATCATCGGGTTATTGATGAATGTATCAAGCTTGAACTAACGCCCTACGTTACCCTATATCATTGGGACCTGCCTTATGAATTAGAAAAAAAGGGAGGTTGGACAAACTATTTCATCAACAAATGGTTCAACAGATTTATAACTGTGTGCGCTGAAGCTTATGGAAGCAAAGTCAAGAACTGGATCATCTTAAACGAACCATTTGCTTATACTTCTTTAGGTTATATGTTGGGTACGCATGCCCCGGGTAAAAAAGGCATTGACAACTTCTTTCCTTCAGTTCATCACACTACTATTGCACAAGCGGAAGGTGCAAGAATCATTCGTCAGTTAGTTCCTTATGCATATATCGGCACTACTTTTTCTTTTTCTGAAATTATTCCTCATTCTGATAAAAAAGAAGACATACAGGCAGCTAACCGAGTTGATATATTAATGAATCGCTTATTTATTGAACCTGCATTAGGAAAAGGTTATCCAAGAGAAGAAACATTCAGACTTACAGAAAGAATGCACCTGCATAATAAGGAATGGAAATATATTGAACGGCTGCATTTTGATTTTGATTTTATTGGCATACAATATTATTTTCCTTTGGTGATAAAATATAATAGCCTTATCCCTCTGGTACAGGCATCGGAAGTAAAAGCCAAGACACGTAAAGTACCTCATACCGATATGGGATGGGAGATAAATGCAGACAGCTTTTACAGAACAATAAAAAGAATATGGAGTTATGATGCAGTGAAAGAGATCATCATTACTGAAAACGGTTCTTATTTTAAAGATGAGATCAGGAATGGTGTAATTGATGACGCTGCAAGAATTAATTACTTTCAACAACACCTGCAGGCAGTTCTTGCTGCAAAAAATGAAGGAGTCAATATCAAAGGATATTTTGCCTGGACATTGATGGATAATTTTGAATGGGCAGAAGGATATAATGCCCGCTTTGGTTTGGTACATGTTGATTTCAATACGCAACTCCGTACTATTAAAAACTCCGGCTATTGGTTTAGAGATTTTCTTTCGGCATAAATCTTTTAATTATTTTTCTGCAATCAATCAAAAATCAGTCATTCTTATTTTCGATTTGAATTTTATTGTGTATTTTGTACACATATTCTTTTATTTAATACTGATTGCATGAAAAAATTCTTACTTATCTCCTGTGTTTCATTTTTTACTGCAACCTGTTTTGCTCAAAATTTTGGTTTTTGGGCAAGCGCAGCAGGACTAACAGCTAATTCATCTTTTAATTATTATAATACATTTGACAGCACTGATAATAATAAAATAGGCGCTTTAAATTTTATTGGTTCTTTGGGCAGCTTTCAACAAAACACCAATAGCTTGCAATTAAATGGCGGGAAGATGAAAACGTTTAAAAATTCTAACAGCAATGTTTGCGGCGCCAGGATATTTTTTACAACCTATCCTGAAGGTAATCGGCCTGCAAGCCCGGTTTTTGATTCTGTAAATTTTGATTTTATATCCAATTGTTCAAGTGGTACTTTTCCAAACGACAATAGTGCATGCGGCGATGGCGACCAACAATGGGGAGCAGTTCCTAATGCAGGCACTGATCTTACCAATAAAGATCCGGGGAATTATGTACTGGAAGTTTATTATCGTATATCAGGTGCGTACAATTCAACATCCGATTGTAGTGATACTGTGTATGATAATAATGCAAATCCTCTTACCAATTATCATGTCACATATAGTATTACAGCAACAACGGTTCCTGTATGCCTGGTTAATTGTTCTATTGCCTATTCACAATTAGGTACAACATTAAAATGGACTACCACTAATGAATTAAATACTAAAAACTTTGTTGTTGAAAGAAGTACAGATGGCAAAAGCTTTGTTGCTGTTTCTACGATAACTGCAAAAGGGAGTTTGAATGCTACCAATAATTATAGTTTCTCAGATAATGATCTGCCAACGTCGAACAAAATCTATTACCGCTTAAAAACAGTAGATAGAGATAATAAATACAGTTATTCTACTATAATGCCTGTTAGTATTACAGAAGACAAGAACAACAATATCGTTCATCTTACTTCTACTCAACTATGCATTTATAATACTAGTGCTATTGCAAATGGAAGCTTAAAATTGCTGGATATATCAGGCAGAGTTATTATATCGGAAAAAGTGATTTCATTGGCCTCCGGAGGAACAATGGCTATACAACTGAAACAAACTATAAATCCGGGAATTTATATGGTGAGTATTGATAAAGGGGCAGGAAATATTATAACAAGAAAAACAATCGTAACTAATTAAGTTTGATTTGCAGCTATTTGAATTTGAAATAGACAAATAGTCTTCCGAAATTTTTACTATCGTTTTCCATACGGTGATACAAAGGTTTAATGTGCGGCAGCTGTAAAAAGCGCTGCACTTTCTTTTTAAGTTGCCCGCTTCCTTTTCCGGGTATGATCTCTATTTCCGTTATTTTTTTATCGATAGCTTCTTCAAAAGCATTCTGCAACGCTTTATCTATAGCATAGCTATTATTATAAACATCGTGAAGGTCAACTTTTATTCGTGCCATTAATCAATAAGCTTAATCCCTGTTTTTTCAAAAGCTATTTTGCGTTGCCTATACAAATTGCCGGTGGTCATCTTGAAGGTTTTTTTGCTCATGCCAAAGTAATCATAAATATCTTCCGGAGAGCTTTTATCATTGTAAGGCAAATAACCATTGTTCTCTTTTAATAAGCGCAATACTTTCGTCACTTCGTCTTCTACCCTTTGGTAGCCTGGTTTTCCTGCAGCAACATCTATTTTATTTCCTTCGGGATATATTTTTTTTATAAAGCCTTTGAACTTATCGCCGGTATTTATGTTGCGATACACCTCGTTAAAATGTAATACACCTGTATGTTTATTATTGATGATGCATACATACCCAATATCTGTTCTACGATATACCAGCAGATCAACTTCTTCCAGTTCTTTTATCGTAAGATCATCGTTGCTTAAAAATAGATCTATTTTTTCTGTTGCAGCAACACGACCTGTTTGTTCATCTAGATAAATTTTTACGATGTATTCCCCATGTAGTCGCATTCCTACCAATTGTTTCGATTTAGGAACAAACAGATCTTTCATCAATCCCCAATCTAAAAACGCACCTTGTGGAGTAACATTCACTGCTCTTAGTTTTACGATGTCGCCCAATATTCCAAAAGGTTCTTGCGTGGTAGCTATTAACCTGTCTTCGCCATCGTGATATAAGAATACTTTTATTTCATCTTCTATCTTTATTCCTTCAGGTACAAAACGTTTAGGCAATAAAATTCCTTGTTCACCATCATCCAGGTAAACACCAAAATCTACCATGCGTAGCACTTTCAGAATATTGTATTCACCAACTTTAATTATTAAAGACATTTAACTTTTTATGCTTGAAAACTATTCTACTGTGGGAAATAATCCATCAACAAATTGTTGCTTATCAAAAACCAATAGGTCTTCTGCCTTTTCGCCAACACCAATAAATTTTACAGGAATTTTAAATTGATTGGCTATAGCCAAAACAACGCCTCCTTTTGCGGTTCCATCCAACTTAGTAATGGTAAGGGCCGTTACATCCGTAGCCGCTGTGAAATGCTTTGCCTGTTCCAATGCATTTTGTCCGGTACTGCCATCCAGTACCAACATCACTTCATGTGGGGCATCCGGGATTGTTTTTTGAATTACTCTTTTGATCTTACTTAATTCATCCATTAAATGCGCTTTGTTGTGTAAACGACCGGCAGTATCAATTAAAATCACATCTACATTTTTTGCTACGCCGCTGCTTACCGTATCAAATGCCACCGACGCAGGATCGCTGCCCATTTCTTTTTTTACAATAGGAACTCCCGTACGTTCGCTCCAAATAGTTAACTGATCTACTGCAGCAGCTCTGAAAGTGTCGGCAGCGCCTAATAAAACAGATTTACCTGCTTTTGAAAAATTATGTGCAAGCTTACCGATAGTAGTTGTTTTACCAACACCATTAACACCAACAACTAAAACAATGTGTGGCTTATGCCCAGCAGGTAATTCATAATTTGTGTAAGAAGTATCCTGTGGAGCAGAAATTAATACATTCCGGATCTCGTCTTTTAAAATTGTATTCAGCTCGCCGGTATTTAAATACTTATCCTTTGCTACCCTCTTTTCAATATTGTCAATAATTTTCACGGTCGTTTCAATACCAACATCGGCACTTACCAGGGCTTCTTCCAAATTATCCAGCACTTCTTCATCAATAGTGCTTTTACCTGCTATAGCTTTGGTGATCTTGCTAAAAAAACCTTCACGTGTTTTTTGCAAACCTTCATTAAGTGTTTCCTGCTGTTGCTTTTTTCCAAAAAGCTTATCGAATAATCCCATAGAATTTTAAATTACAAATTCCCAAAAGCAAATTCCAAATTATATGGAATGTGCAAAAACAAAGAAAGCTGTTCCGGTATCAGAACAGCTTTAATATAATAAACTTAGCTACTTAAACTTTAGCAGCTAAAAAATCTTTTACTTTTTCTTTATGTACAATTGAATCTTTAAAAGTATAAGCACCGGTTTTTTCACTGCGGGTTGCACGAATAACTTTTGTCCAGTTTTTCGCATCTGCTGCCGCTTTAGCATCTTTTACTTTCGCGTTCTTTGAAGCTGCTTTTGCCATAATATTTTAATTTGCTATTGTGATAATATACCTATTTGCTAATTTTTGCCAATCAGCAAATGAGTACAATTATTTAATTTCTTTGTGAACAGTTACTTTTTTCATTATAGGGTTGTACTTCTTCAACTCCATACGTTCAGGAGTATTTTTCTTGTTCTTAGTAGTGATATAACGGCTTGTACCTGCCAACCCACTTGTTTTGTGTTCGGTACATTCCAAAATCACCTGAACTCTGTTACCTTTCTTTGCCATTGTATTCTGAAATTAAGATTATTAAATTTTTTCGCCAGCTGCACGCAATTGTTTAACTACTGAAAGCAATCCATTTTTATTGATAGTGCGGATAGCTTCTGAAGACACTTTTAAAGTGATCCATTTGTCTTCTTCAGCAAAGAAATAACGCTTTGTCTGCAAATTGGGTAAAAACCTGCGTTTGGTTTTAATATTTGAGTGCGAAACCTTATTTCCTGTAATCGGCTTTTTTCCGGTAACCTGACATACTCTGGCCATTGTTCTAAAATTTAGGACGGCAAAGGTAATGAAATAATTGAGAATTGAGTAATTAATAATGAATAATTTTTTCATTGCAGAAAAGATGGAAAATCGTTAGAAATCATTACCCTAAAAAAATGAAAGCTCCTTTTCATCTTATTGCCTGCCCGGCAATAGAATTATGTCTTATTTCCAATAACATTAAAAAAACTATAAACTACCCTCATAAACGCACAAACTAACTATATTTGCCCACCTATTAATCAACGATATATGAATTACAAACGTATTAACAACATTACCGGCTTGGTAGTGTTGATTCTTGCCTCTCTTATTTATTTAATGACAATGGAAGCTACCGGCAGTTTTTGGGATTGCGGAGAATTTGCTTCCAGTGCTTATAAGCTACAGATCCCCCATCCACCCGGGGCACCGCTTTTCGTGATCATTGGACGTTTGTTCATGGCATTTATCAGCAACCCTCATAAAGCTATTATCGGGTTAAATACATCAAGCGCTTTGGCAAGTGCCTTTACTATTTTGTTTTTATTCTGGAGCATTACACATTTTGCAAAGAAAATATTAACGAGCAATAATGAAACTCCTACCGGCGAGCAAACATTTATCATAATGGCTGCAGGTGTTGTGGGTGCTTTTGCTTATGCCTTCTGCGATTCATTTTGGTACAGCGCTGTAGAAAGTGAAGTATATGCGATGTCCTCTTTCTTTACAGCCATTGTGTTTTGGGCAATATTAAAATGGGAAAATGCTGTTACAGAAGAACAAAAAGCAGGTATCAACGGTAAGTTTACAAAAGCAGATCGTTGGTTGATCCTGATATTTTATTTAATGGGCTTATCAATTGGTGTTCACTTATTGAACCTGTTAACGATCCCTGCCATTGTAATGATCTATTATTATAAACGCTACAATGTAACTACCTGGGGAATTGTACTGGCATTTATAATTGGATGTGTAATAACAGGCACTGTTCAAAAAGCAGTATTACAATGGACAATCAATTGGGCCGGCGATTTTGACATCTTATTTGTGAACAGTTTTGGCTTGCCATTCTTCAGTGGCTTTGCCTTCTTCTTTATTTTATTAACTGCAGTTATTATATACGCTATGCGTATTGCCAATAAGAAAAATTGGAATTTTTTAAAGCTGGGTTTATGGATCTTCTCATTTATGTTATTGGGCTATACCAGTTACTTTACTACACTTATCCGAAGCAAAGCAGATGTGGCTATTGATATGTTTAACGTAGACAATCCTGTTAGTTTGGTAGGATATTTAAGTCGTGAGCAATATGGTGATTGGCCTATTCTTTATGGGCAGGATTTTACTGCAGAGCCTATTAGCTCAGACGTAACCGAGACCTATGTTAAAGGAAAAGATAACTACATTAAAAATGGCAGAAGCGTAAAATATGTTTACGCTGATGAAGATATGCACATATTCCCGCGCATGTGGGATCAAAGCAACGATCAAAGCCATGCTGACTACTATGCAGGATTCTGCGGCATAACACGAGATCCGAAAACAGGAGAATGGACCCGCAAACCAACCATGGGTGAAAATATCAGTTTCTTTGTTCAATACCAAACCGGCTGGATGTTCTGGCGCTATTTCATGTGGAATTTTGCCGGCAAACAAGATGACATACAAGGTATTCTAATGAACAATGTACGCGATGGCAACTGGAAAACAGGTATCACATTCTGGGATAATGCCCGTTTGGGTAACCAGGATATGTTACCGGAAAGTTTGAAGAAAAATAAATCCAATAACAACATGTATGCGTTACCGTTAATACTAGGTATTTTGGGTATCTTTTATCATGTTAAGAGAGACAAAAAAGATGCATTGGTAGTAGGATTACTTTTCTTCTTCACAGGTATTGCCATTCTTATTTACCTCAATCCTGCCATGAACCAGCCACGTGAGCGAGATTATGCCGTCGTAGGTGCTTTCTATGCTTATGCCATATGGATCGGTTTGGGGGTGCTGTATGTCAAAGAGTTATTCTCAAAGTTCATAAAGGGAGCAGCATCCGGCTATGCCGCGGCTGTTGTTTGTATATTGGCTGTTCCTGTAATTATGGGAATGCAGGAATGGGACGACCATGACCGTAGTAATAAAACCATTGCAAGAGACCTGGCAATTGATTATTTAGAAAGTTGTCCGTCTAATGCGATATTAGTTTCTTATGGGGATAATGATACCTATCCTCTGTGGTATGCCCAGGAGGTTGAAGGTATCCGCAGAGATGTTCGTGTGATCAACCAAAGCTTATTAGGTACAGATTGGTACATAAATGAGTTGCGCTATAAGATCAATCAAAGCGATCCTATTGATCCTATCTGGACAGCAGATCAAATACAAGGCCCTACAAGAGATGCGATCGTTTATTCACCTATAAGCGGTATTGATCCAAACCAATACATGGATCTATACACAGTAATGCATGATTATGCAGGAAGTGATGATCCTTCCAAAACACAAACGGGAAGAGACGGAAACGTATTAAATGTTTATCCTACTAAAAAATTCTCTATCCCTGTTGATGTTAATTTCGTACGCAGCAATGGAACAGTAAATGCCGATGACAGTGTATTAACGGAACTACGATTCGAAACTTCCAAAGGTGCTCTTTATAAAAATGATGCGGCGATATTGAATATGATCGCAGGCAATAAATGGAAACGCCCCATCTGCTTTACGCAACAAAGTGTTGGACTTGGTTTTGATCAATTTTTAAGACAGGATGGACTGACCTATCGTTTGGTGCCTGTGGCAAATCCGGGTGTTAACCGCAATTGGGCTTATGATAAATTAATGAAAAAATTTGCTTTTGGTAATTGCGATAAGCCAGGTGTTTATTATGATGAAGAAAACCGTCGTCACCTAAACTCTATTCGTTTTACTTATGCTAATATAGCTTCGGATCTTGCCGATGCCGGTAGAAAAGACGATGCTAAAAACCTATTGGAAAGATGTGATAAAAACATGTTGCAGGAAAACTTCCCTTATGGAATGGTATCACGTTTTCAGCAGCAGGATTATTTTTCCATACAGTTTTTGGAAGCCTGTTATAAAGCAGGTGATTTCACTTTGGCTGATAAAGTAAAAGCTTCTGTTCAAAAAGACCTGGAACAACAAGTTGCTTATTATAGCAGCCTGGGTGATGATGCGGATGTATTTACGCAAGACAATCAACAGGCGCAGGGATTATTAAATATGATCAAGCAAATGGAACAGCACTATAAAGGTGTACCTGCCCAACCAGCTGCTGTTTCAAAAGATACAACGAAAAAAAATAATTAATGAGCTCATTACAAACAGCCGAGCGTGTTTCAGGTATGGATCCTTCGGATAATTATGTTTTTCAGCGCTCGATATTGGCTTATCATAAAGCAACGGATTTTATACCACCCGGGAGCGAAATTTGTGAGATTGGTTCCGGCGAAGGATATGCTATTAATCTTTTATATCCGCTTGTAAAAAAATACGTAGCGCTGGATAAGTATCCCCCCAATGTTGATCTATCCCAATATCCCAATTTGGAATTTCAACAAACGGTGTTTCCGCCAATGAGTAATGTGCCATCCGATTCTTTTGATGTTGTTATTACTTTCCAGGTAATTGAACATGTACAAAACGATCTGTTGTTTTTACGGGAAGCGCATCGCATTTTAAAACCAGGCGGAAAGCTGATCGTTACCACGCCTAATAAACCGATGTCAATAACACGCAACCCGTGGCATGTAAGAGAATATTTTCCGAATGAATTAAAAAATCTATGCGCTAAAGTTTTTAAAAGTGTTATTACAAAAGGCGTATTTGGAAACTCAACAGTAATGGAATATTACGAAAAGAACAAAGCAGGTGTTCGTAAGATAACCCGTTTTGATATTTTCAATTTGCAGTACCGTTTACCACGATGGATGCTGCAAATACCTTACGACATATTAAACAGATACAATCGCAAAAAGATCCTGACGAATAATACCTCACTTACATCCGGCATTAAAATGGATGATTATTATGTAGATGATGTGAACGAAAACTGTTTTGATTTGTTCTATGTAATGGAAAAATAAAATTTACAACCGCAGTTCATCTGCGGTTTTTTATTTGATATTTGAACAAACCGTTTCCATTAAATGTTTCGTAAATTGTAGTAGATATGATAGGCTATAATTTTTCAAAATACGATCCCAGCCAGCAAGGCAAATCAAAGTTTGAGCAATTGCTCGACATTTTTTTGAAAATGCTCGCATATACCAATGGCGATGCAGGCGAAGCTATGCAATGGATGAATGAATTGGATAAGGAGTATAATTTAACTGACGATGAATATGGCATGGGTGATTTCTTTGAAGACTTAAAGAAAAATGGATATATAGATGAGAACAAACAAAACGGCGAAATAAAAATTACTCCTAAAACAGAGCAAGGGATCCGTAGAAAAAGTCTGGAAGAAATTTTCGGAAAATTAAAGAAGACAAAACAAGGCAATCATCAAACGTTCAAGCCGGGTAATGGTGATGAGATAAATCCCGAAACACGTCCTTACATTTTCGGTGATACATTAGAACAGATCGATTTCACTTCTTCCATTCGTAATGCACAGATCAATCATGGTGTAGAAAGTTTCTCTTTACATGAAGACGACCTGGAAATCCGGGAAACTGATTTTAAAACGCAAACTTCTACTGTGCTGATGATCGATATTTCACACAGCATGATCTTATATGGTGAGGATAGAATTACTCCTGCTAAAAAAGTAGCAATGGCGTTGAGCGAATTGATCCAGACAAAATACCCGAAAGACACATTGGATATAGTTGTATTTGGAGATGACGCATGGACAATAGAAATAAAAGACCTTCCGTATTTACAAGTTGGACCTTACCATACCAATACTGTTGCAGGCTTGGAATTGGCGATGGATATTTTACGTAGAAGAAGAAATCCCAACAAACAAATATTTATGATAACAGATGGCAAACCCACTTGCTTAAAAGTTGGTGGTCGTTATTATAAAAACAGTTGGGGTGTTGACAGGAAAATATTGAATCGTTGTATGAGCCTGGCAACGCAATGTAAAAAACTAAAGATCCCCATCACTACGTTCATGATCGCCAGCGATCCTTATTTGCAACGATTTGTACAGGAATTTACAGAAACCAATAACGGTAAAGCTTTCTTTGCATCGCTGGATAAACTCGGTTCATTTATCTTTAAAGATTTTGAAAGCGGAAAAAGGAAGACGGTTTATTAGTTGAATAATGCTATTTCTGTACAAGTGAGTGACACAACTATGTTCAATAAAATTACTAAAGTTGATTAACTAAAAATAAAGAATGAATAATATTAAAACACTTGGTGAGCTAAAGAAGAGCGGATATGTTTCTAAAAGCATTAAAGAAGAACTTCGCCAAAATCTGATAAAAAAAATCCAGAAAAAAGAAAATCCTTTCCCCGGAATTTTGGGTTACGAAGATTCGGTGATCCCTGATACAGAAAGAGCTTTATTATCTAAACATAATATTTTGTTTTTAGGCTTACGTGGGCAAGCAAAAACAAGAATGGCAAGGCAAATGATCGATCTGCTGGATGAATATATTCCTATTGTTGCAGGAAGCGAGATCAATGATGATCCGTTACAACCGATTTCAAAATATGCTACAGACCTGATTGCAGAAAAAGGAGACTCTACTCCGATTGATTGGCTGCATAGAAGTCAGCGCTATGGCGAAAAATTGGCTACGCCTGATGTTAGTGTCGCTGATCTTATCGGCGATATTGATCCCATAAAAGCCGCCAATTTAAAATTAAGCTTCGCTGATGAACGTGTATTGCATTATGGCATTATTCCACGTAGCAATCGCAGCATTTTTGTAATTAACGAATTGCCAGATCTGCAGGCAAGAATACAGGTTTCTTTATTTAATATTTTAGAAGAAGGAGATCTTCAGATTCGTGGGTTTAAACTACGTTTACCCCTAGACGTTATGTTCGTGTTCACTGCCAACCCCGAAGACTATACCAATCGTGGAAGTATTGTTACCCCGTTAAAAGACAGGATCGAAAGCCAGATATTGACACATTATCCAAAAACTTTGGAAACATCATTGGCTATAACCGAACAGGAAGCAAGTATTTCTGCAGAGCAGTTACAAAAAGTAAAGATCAGCGATCTTGTAAAACGCTTGATTGAACAGGTTGCATTTGAAGCAAGAGGCAGTGAGCTGGTTGATAAGAAAAGCGGTGTGAGCGCAAGGCTTACTATTGCGGCTTATGAAAATTTGGTTAGTGCTGCTGAACGAAGAGCTATTATGAATAATGAAAAAGAAACACAGGTTTGGATAAGTGATCTGGTGGGCATTATTCCATCTATTACCGGAAAGATCGAATTGGTTTATGAAGGTGAGCAGGAAGGTCCTTACCAGGTTGCATTGAATTTATTAGAAAAAGCCATTCGTACACAATTCAGTTTATATTTTCCTAACCCGGATGAATTAAAAAAGAAAAGAGGCAAAGGACAAGCGCCGGAAGAAAATCCCTACAAAGCCATTACCCGCTGGTTTGATGCAGGCAACCATCTGAATACATTTTTAGAAACAAAAGATGCAGATAAAATTCAATTATTATATAAAGTAGATGGTTTGCATGCTTTGGTAAAAAAATATTTTAAAGCTCCAAGTGAAAAAGAAAGCGCTTTACTAATGGAGTTTGTATTACATGGATTGGCTGCTCATTCTTTGATCAGCAAAAGAATATTAGACGGAAAAATTGAGTTTAAAGACCTGATGGGAAGTATGCTGAATTTAGGAACTCAATCATTTAGTGAAGAAGAAGGTTTTGATGAAGGGGATTTTGATTAAACAATATTCACTTCTCTTTCTAATTCAACATCAAATTTTTCTTTTACACTTTGTAAGATGTCTTCGCTTAGATCAAAGACTTGTTTTCCTGTTGCATTGCCATAATTAACCAATACCAACGCTTGTTTGTCGTAACAACCCGTATCACCGGAACGAAAACCTTTCCAGCCGCATTGCTCAATTAACCAGCCTGCAGCTAACTTTACTTTTTCTCCCGGTTGAGTGTAGCCAATAATAGTGGGAAATTTGGAATGTAGCATTTGAAATTGACTATTTGAAATGGTTGGGTTTTTAAAAAAACTACCGGCATTACCAATTATCGCCGGATCCGGTAATTTGCTGCTGCGAATATTGATAACAGCTTGTGATATACTTCTTATACTTAATTCCTTTACATTCATTGCTTCCAATTCCTTTTCAATTGCTCCGTAAGAAATATTGAACATCGGAATTTTAGTTAAGCGATAAGTTACATTCAATATCACAAACTCGTCTTTGAATCTTCGTTTAAAAACACTTTCACGATAACCAAACTCACAATCATTTAAATTGAATGTAACAATTCTCTTTTCTTTTTTATGATATGCCTCCAGCGAATGAAAAACATCTTTTATCTCCACTCCATACGCCCCAATGTTTTGCATAGGCGAAGCACCTACATTGCCGGGTATCAATGAAAGGTTTTCAATACCTCCCAGGTTATTTTCTACACAATACATTACCAAGTAATGCCACGCCTCTCCTGCTCCTGCTTTTATATATTCATACTGATGATCTTCCTTAACTTTTTCAATTCCTTTTATTTCATTCTTTAAAACAAGTCCATCAAAGTTTTTAGTGAATAAAATATTACTGCCGCCGCCGATAATTAACGGAGAATGATGAGTGGTAGATGGCGAATGACCGAATAATCCATCCAATTCTTCAACAGTGCTAAATGCTGAAAAATATTTAGCTGTTACATTAATTCCAAACGTATTATACTTTTTGAGGGAAATGTCTTCGCTTATATTCATTTTTAATTCTCAATTTTTAAATATTAATTAAACAGCGTCCACATCAGCGATCATTGCCACTCCCCTGAATTTTTTATCAGCCAACAGCAAATTAAAATGGTTACGAATCAATTGTTTGTAATTATTAATTAACTGGCTGTCTAAAGGCAACTTTATCAATAATTCCATTAGGTATTGATTGCGAATGCGATTCACTACTGGTGCAGCCGGGCCAACAACAAAATCTTTGAGATCTTTATGCAGGGCATCTCCCAATTTATTCGCCGCTTCTTCTACCACTTCTTTGCTTTTATGTTTTAAAGATATATGAATAAGGCGGCTGAACGGCGGATAGAAAAATTGCTTGCGGTTTTCTATCTCAAATTCATACATTTTTTTATAATCATGCTCCTGTACAAAATGCAAAACAGGATGTTTTACATTACTTGCCTGTATCAATACCTTTCCTTGCTCCTCCTTACGACCAGCTCTCCCACTAACCTGCTCCATTAATTGAAAACCTCTCTCATTTACCCGAAAATCAGCAAAGCTTAATAATCCATCAGCATCTAAAACGCCTACCAGGCTCACTTTCTCAAAATCCAATCCTTTTACCACCATTTGCGTTCCTACCAGAACATCTATTCGTTGCTGTTCAAATAATTTGATCAAATTATCATGTGCAGATTTACCTCTAACCGAATCCACATCCATTCTGGCCACTTTTACTTTTGGCAATTCATCTTCGATCAATTCTTCAATTTTTTCTGTGCCGAAATTTTTCTCATTCCAATTTACCGTACCGCATGCAGGACATTCAACTAATTTAGGATAAGTGGTTCCGCAATAATGGCAATGCAATTTATTGGAATACTTATGCAGCGTTAACGTAACATCGCAATTTTTACATTGAGGAATATAGCCGCAGGTTCCGCAAATCAAATAAGGAGAATAGCCTCTGCGATTTTGGAATAAGATCACCTGCTTATTTTGTTCCACCGTTTTTTCAATGGCTTCTTTTAATTGCGGCGATATCATTACTTTTCCTTTCTGCGCTACTTTTTTTGTATCTACAATTTCTATTAAGGGCAAATGAACACCTCCGTAACGTTCAGTTAATTCTATTAAACCATACTTTCCTTTCTTAGCATTGAAATAGCTTTCTAATGAAGGAGTAGCGCTTCCCAATAAAACCTTTGCATCAAATAACGAGGCATAATAAATAGCGGAATCTCTTGCATGGTAACGAGGGGCAGGGTCTTGTTGCTTAAAAGATGAGTCATGCTCTTCATCTACTATGATCAATCCTAAATTTTTAAAAGGCAGGAATAAACCGCTGCGGGCTCCCAGAACAATTCGTATCTCCCCGGTTTTTATTTTATTCCAAAGTTCTACTCTTTCATTATCATTGAATTTAGAATGATAAATGGCAATGTTTCCACCAAAATGCAATTGCAGTCTTCGTATGATCTGCGCCGTTAATGCAATTTCAGGAAGCAGGTACAATACTTGCTTACCCTGCGTATAATATTCTTCTATCAGCTTAATATAAAGTTGAGTTTTACCGCTGCTGGTTACTCCATGCAGTAAAGAAACATTCGTACTAGTAAAGCTTTCCCGTATCGAATCCAATGCTTTTTGCTGAGCATCACTTAAATTAAAATTTATATCAAGTGCTCTTGGCAGCGTTTTAATTCTATCAATACTTCTCCTTTCTATCAGCAAAATATTTTTATCTGTCAATCCTTTTAACTGCGCTGCAGTTGCACCCGACTTTTTCAACAATTCCGGTTGTGTTACTTCACCATGAGTTTTTGTTAGATGCAAATAGCTTAATAATAATTCTAATTGCTTTGGCGCCTTACTCCAATTATTCATCAGATCAGCCAGTGCATCTTCATTATCATACTGAGGATTCAATAAAATAAAATTTTCCTTTTTTGTCTTATATCGTTCGCTCAACGATTCCCAAACAATGCAAACCTTTTTATCGATGAGTTTTTTTATCACAGGATATACATGCGTTATATCCAGCAATTGCTGTACTTCAGTTAAGTTCAGTTGCTTTTTTATCAGCAAAGCTTCTGCAACAATATATTCTTCATCGTCCAATCCCGAAAAATCATCTCCATACTCTTCATTCAACAATAAAATAGTTTCACTGCTCAATTTAAAATGCGCAGGTAGAGCTGCTGCCATTACTTCTCCTTCGCTGCACATGTAATAATTACTTATCCAATTCCATAATTGTAATTGTTGTGGATAGAGCATTGGAGTTTCGTCCAATACATTTAAGATATCTTTTGTTTGATAAGGAGGAGCCTTATGACTTATGGACTTTACTATTCCTGCATAGCGTTTATTTTTACCTAAAACAACCTCTACCCTGCATCCCTTTTTGATAATAGGTTGAAAATGTAATGGAACAGCGTAAGTATAAGTATTGGGCAATGCTAACGGAAGAATTATTTCTGCCCACATTGCATTGGAATTATTGAATAGTAGTGTCTCGCTTTCTGTCATCTTGTTTTATCCATTCCGCTTTATACGAAATTAGTTTCTCTTGCATTATCCGATATACTTTTTCTTTTAACATCGGCAGATCATTTAAAGTTAAACCTTCAACAGGCACTTCTTCTAAATAAACAGCACGGCATCTTCCCGGCATTAATGAAAAAAAACTTCTATAATTTAATCTTTTGTAAGTATCTAAAAATAATAACGGTTTTACCGGCGTTTGTGTTTCGATCGCAATTCTGAAAGCCCCATCAAAAAAGGGAATTAAAGGTTGATGTGTTTCGTTAAAGGTGCCTTCAGGAAAGATCAAAATGGATGTACCGTTATGAATAACAGACATTAATTCTTTAATACTGTTTATTCTGCTTTCGTTGGTGCTCCGATCAACCATTACCACTGCATCTTTATAAATAGATCCAAATATGGGGATCTTGCTTGGCTCAACCTTGCCCAATACTCTTAATCGTTGTCTTCTTACCGTTTTCATTATCGCCGGAATATCCATGTAAGAAATATGATTCACTACAAAAACATATTGGCGTTTTCTATCATGTGACGCTTCGTAAATATTTTTATGCCAGATACCCCAAAGCAAAAAAGACAAATCCGTCCAGCCCCTACCTATAACATATATAATATTTCCACCCCTATCTTTTCCTAAAAAAGAAAAAATAAGCGCAAAAGGAAATACAATGATTACCCCTATAATGAAAGTAGCCAGTGCGTAAATACTGAACAAACAGCTTACAGCCCTTACCAAATAACGAATATAAAGATTGAAATACCGCATAACTAAGCGTGAAAATAGCTGTTTTTATAAATTGGCAAGCTGCCGGTACCCAAACCAGTTGTTGACCTTTTACATGGTAAAACGGCAGTCTAAAATTATTCTATATTTATTAGTAAACTTCAGGTAAAAAGCCCTACCTTTGCCGTCCTAAATTCGGGAAATTATGTTAGCAGTAGTAAAAATAGCCGGTCAGCAATTTAAAGTTAAAGCAGGCGACAGCTTGTATGTACCTCATATTGAAGGTAAAACCGGCGACAAAGTTGAGTTTTCAGAAGTGCTTTTAACTGATAATGCAGGAAGTGTTACTTCCGGTGATAAAGTTACAGCCATTGTAAAAGCTGAAATTGTAAATGACCTTATTAAAGGCGATAAAGTAATTGCTTTTAAAATGAAAAGAAGAAAAGGCTTTCGTAAAAAGCATGGTCATCGTACTCAATACACACAGATCAAAGTAACTGACATAGCTTAGTCTATTGGTTTAATGGTTTATTAGTTTATTAATAAACTTTTATTTTAAACCGGTAAACAAATAAACAAACAACTAATAAACTTTATTAAAGATGGCACATAAAAAAGGTGAAGGCTCGGTAAAGAACGGCCGTGATTCACAAAGTAAAAGATTAGGTGTAAAAATTTTTGGCGGACAACCGGTAGTATCTGGTAACATCATCGTTCGTCAACGTGGCACCGTTTATCATCCCGGTAAAAATGTTGGTGTAGGAAAAGACTTTACATTGTTCGCTTTAACCGATGGTATTGTTGAATTTAAAAAGGGAAAAGGAGATAAAAATTTTATTTCTGTTAATCCTGCAGAAGCGACTGCTTAAAAAAATATTAATATTTTTTTTGGTAGTTTAAAAAATGTTTTTACTTTTAAGTATTATTTACTAACCATTAAATTTTAAAAACATGGCAACTGCAAAAAAAGCCGCTAAAAAAGCTGCTCCAAAAAAGGCTGCAAAAAAAGCCGCTCCTAAAAAAGCCGCTAAAAAAGCTGCTCCTAAAAAAGCTGCAAAGAAAGCTGCTAAAAAGAAGTAAGCTTCTAAATTAAGAAAGAATAATTAAGAAAGTTCCGGTGTAAAAACCGGGACTTTTTTATTTCATCTCACTCTTACTATTTTCTAATTTTGATGAATGGACAACTACGCAATTGCAGAAAACTTCTCTCTTCTTTCTAAATTAATGGATATACACGGCGAAAACAGCTTTAAAGCCAAATCCTACGCCAGTGCGGCTTTCAACATAGAACAACTGCCTTTACAATTAAGCGATACGCCACACGATAAGATCTTTACATTAAAAGGTATTGGTGAATCGACGGGAAAAAAAATAATTGAATTATTAGAAACAGGTGAGCTGATCGCTTTAAAAGAAATGATCTCAAAAACGCCAACAGGTGTTATTGAAATGTTGAACATAAAAGGTATTGGCCCGAAGAAAATTTCATTGATCTGGAAAGAAATGGAGATCGAAACAATTGGTGAATTGTTATATGCCTGTGAAGAAAACAGGTTGAAATTGTACAAAGGCTTTGGTGAAAAAACACAATTGAACGTAAAAGAAAATATTGAATTTTATTTACGCAACCAGGGAACTTTCTTATTTGCGCAGGTAGAAATCGTTTTTTTTCAAATAAAAAATTATTTAGAAAAATTATTTTCTGCTGATGCAGTTAGAGTAACCGGTGCCTATAGAAGACAGGAATTAACGATCGATGAATTGGAATTTGTTATAACAGCATCCATTGATGTTATTAAACAAAAAATGATCAGTGCAAATCCCCCTGAGTTATTGGAAGAAAAAGAAAATACACTTCTATATAAATTAACGAACGGATTAAAGCTTCGTTTTTATGCAAGTGACAACAGAGATGAAAGTTTGTTTTTTACGACCGGCAGCTTTGATTTTATTGATGGATTTAAAACAAATTTCCCTGCAGTTAATTTTAAATTAAATGGAAAGGATGATACTGACAGATCCTTTTTTGAACAGGCAAACATTCAATACGTAGAAGCTTATTTAAGAGAAAACATCAAGGTGATCGAAAAAGCAAAACATTTTTCTATCCCTACATTAATTCAAACCTCAGACATTAAAGGAATCATTCATAGCCATAGTAATTGGAGCGATGGCAGCAATACGGTGGAAGAAATGGCAAATGCCTGTATTGCAAAAGGATTCGAGTATTTAGTATTAAGCGATCATAGCAAAAGCGCTTTTTATGCAAAAGGTTTAAACGAGGAAAGGATCAAAGAACAGCATCATTATATTGATGAGCTAAATGCAAAACTCGCTCCCTTCAAAATTTTCAAGAGTATTGAGTGCGATATCCTGAATGACGGCAGCCTGGATTATAGTAATTCTGTACTTTCTACCTTCGACCTGGTAATTATTTCTGTACACAGCAATTTAAAAATGACAGAAGACAAAGCAATGATGCGTTTGTTGAATGCTATTGAAAACCCCTATTCTACTATTTTGGGTCATTTAACGGGAAGGTTATTATTGAGCCGTAAAGGATATCCTGTCGATCATAAAAAGATAATTGATGCCTGTGCCGCTAACCATGTTGCTGTCGAACTAAATGCTCACCCAAGCCGTTTGGATATTGATTGGAAATACATTGATTATGCCTTGGAAAAGGGAGTATTAATTTCTATTGATCCCGACGCTCATGAAATTACAGGATTTGATGATATTAAGTACGGAGTATTGGCTGCACAAAAAGCAATGGTGACAAAAGAAAATAATTTGAGCAGCTTTGGACTAAATGAGTTCGAAGAATACCTGAAAAGGAAAAACAAGTAATGAATTTAATATTTGTACAAGTATAAAATAAGAAGCCGACTTTTAAAAAAGCGGCTTCTTATCTTACTTATTATTTGCTCATTCTTTAATTCCTGATCTTTTCTGTCGTAATTTTTCCATTAGGTTGTTGAATTTTTAGCATGTAAATCCCTTTTGTTAAAATTGTATTTAATTGTATTTGAACTATCGCAGTACCTCCTCCAAAGCTAATTTCCCTCTGAGAAAATAACTGACCTATATCATTGAATAAGATAACCCGGTAGTTGCCCGGAGCCATGCTATTAAATTTCAATTGCATAGTACCATTTGCCTGTATTCTATCTAACACTTTTATATACTCATTTTTGGATAAAGATGCTTTCACTATATTGCTATATTCTTTTCTACCATTAACCTCTACTGATATAATACGATAATAGTTATTACCGCTTGCATTATTATCTTTCCAGGTATAAGTGTTTGTTTCAGTTGCTGTAATTCTAGCTACATTATTATAATGAATACCATCAGTACTTTTCTCTATTACATAGCTTGATATGTTTACCTGGTTCTCAACATTCCATTGTACAGTAACCATATTGTTTTGCTCAGGGATTGCTTTTACTAATGTAAATGTTATCGGCATTACATTATCTTTTGGTCGAAGTAAGATCACTATAGAGGTGTCACACCTTCCATTGTTACAGGTAATGATACAGGTAGTTTGTGTGCTGGTTACTGTTCCATCCGGAGTAAAGGTCATGCAACCGCTTTCGCTTATGCTGCTGGCAGAATAACCTGTTGGTATACCACAGGTATCATAGGTAGCGCCGCCTGTTGTATCTACATCATTTACCACTGCACATACATTTACCGCACAATTCGGACAGCTTGCTTTAACTGTAACAGTATCCGGCGTAGGCATTGGTGCGTTCAATACTATTATTGATGTATCGCATCTACCATTGTTACAGGTGGCATTGGAACGGGCTGCCATTTTTAAACTGCGATAAAAACTCATGGCATTATTATACAGATCTGTGCCCAATAAAAGATTGGTATCTAAAACACTTTGTAACAGCTTTTCTATTCGATCAATGAATGGATTGAGCTTGGTGTGTGCGGAGAGATCTTTACGGTTTTCGTCTATATCAATATAGTTAGGAACGAGCGGCGGATTATTGTCCATATAACTATTTGCCTTTTGTACCCATATTTCCATTTCATACCGAACCCTTGCATGCGATTGTCGTTGCTTAGGAGTAAGGTTTACTAATTGAGCAGCCAACGCATCTTCAATAATAGTTAATGCATCGTTGATCGTTTTCATTTGTTCATCAGTAATTTCAATACTGATCAAATTGTCCAGAGCCATAATTAAAAATTTAAACGTTTACAATAAGATTACTAATGCAGTTTACTTGATTTTATAACCTGATAAAATAGCCATGATGGATTTCTTATTTTATATCAACAAGATTCTTTTAAAGAAAGTCATCCGTTATGCAGCCCGCTGTGAAGGAAAAATGAAGCGTATATTTTAAAGGCTCTCCGGATAAGTGCATAAAAAAACAGCTTCTTTATAGAAGCTGCTTTAATTTTTTCTTCTAAAACAGAGGAGGTTATGTTTTATAAAGAACAGATCAAAAACTTAATGGGCAGTAAGGGTCTATAGGCTTTCGGGTATAATATCTTTGTGGGTTCAGTTATAATTTGTGAGTGCAAGATAGCGCTGCCCGCAAGATGATAAAGTAAGAGAAGCCCAACACTATGTGTAGTAATGTTTCTACGACAACAAACCTATGCAAAGCCTATAAGCCTGTATTGATGTAGATGGATTTGTTTTAACCTTAAATACTTTATAATAAAAAAGGGTTGGCTATTACTGCCAACCCTCTCTTATAATATACGGTTTTTCTAGTTTACTTTCATTAACACTAATGACTTGCTTAGCTTGTTTTCTAATTTAACATTGATAATGTAATTACCAATTCTTAAAGCAGACGCATTCGGCAATATAATATCAGAAACTTGTTTTCCGGTTCCTTTAACAATAGTACCCTGGTAAACCAATCTACCATTTATATCGAACAATGATATTGCGGCTTTGCCTGCAGTAGCATCGTTCAATTCTACTGTTAATTTATTGGTGAACAATGTTGGATATACATTCGCATCCACAGTAGCTCTTTCAATAGCTGCATTTACATCAGCCACCGGAACAGCCGCCCTGTTCAACACTACAGGAACAAACGTTGATGCATCATCATACGATTCGATCATGAACGCACTGGTAAATGTATATGGATAACCGGCTTCTGTATTGATATCAACATACAATTCACCGTCTGCACTTGGTGTTAAGTTATCCAGGTAAACAATTTTAGTACTGTTGTTATAGCTGTTCAACTGAACCTTTTTACCATTGCAGCTATAGTTACCAAAGAAGTATCCGTAGTTGATCGCACTACCGAAAATACCGATACGATATTTTTTACGAACGTCTAAGTTGTCGAATTTAACTTCAGATGTTTGTCCGGCATCTGTCCAGTAATTGCTGGTCATTACGTTTGCAGGCAATACACCTGTTGTTGAAGTAGAACCGGCAAAGCCTGCACCATTCAATTCTTTGGTAATGATCATTTCAACACCGCTGTTCAAGCCGGTATTATCTAATAAATTGCTGAACGTTGCCCCTTCGGTAGATGGACCGTTGGTATTGTTCCATGGAGCTGCCTGGTTTTGTGCTGCATTAAAGTTCAGGTTGATCAACACTGTTTTGTTCGACAAGATCTTAGTAGCAATATTTGAATAGTTACTGGCGATAGCGCCGTTCATAGCTCTTACTTTAAAGTAGTATCTCGTGTTAGATGCTAATCCTGTTACTGTATAGGTAGTAGCATTCTGACCGGTAGTTGTTACCAACGTATAAGGACCGGCAGGTGCAGTAGCACGGTAAACCTGGAATCCTGATTCACTATCACTTCTGTCGCTCCATGTTAATTTTACTTTGCTGCTGTCCAAGATCGATTCAGCAAATAAATTGAACGGACGAACAGGAGTAGTAGATGCATTGTATTCGTGTATCTGCATACCATTCAGTGTCATGTATCTTGCAGAAGCTGCCTTGGTACAAGTGATCAAAATAGCACCTGATGCCGTTGGTGTTAAGCCATTCAAATAAGGCATTGCATTGCTGTTATACATTCCGTTGAAGGTAATGGTCTTGCCGCCGCTTGCATACGTAGCAGTTGCATCATCACCTGCATCCAAACTGCTCACGAAACCTACATCGTATTTCTTAGCAGGATTCAAGCCGTCTATTTCTACTACACGTGGAGTGTTATCATCCACTTCAATATTACCCAACAATACATTATCCGGAGCAATACCACTGTTGTCTCCTGTTATCATACCAAAGCTCAGGTTGTTTACCCATGCATTATTTAATTTAATGCTGAAGCCGGTATTGTTATTTGCATCGTCCGTTAAGTTGCTTAAAGGATTGTTTGCAAAAGGATATGATAAGTAATTGTTCCATGGCTTAGCCTGTGGTTTTGCATTTTGTGCATCAAACTTGATATACACTGTGCGAAGTGAGCTATCGATCACGTTCACATTAAATGTATCGGCAACGCTTGCACCAAAATTATCCGTAACCTTCACCACTACATTTTTGTAACCACCCAGGTCATCAACACTTGGAGTGAAAGTTATCTTACCCGTTCCGTTACCCAATGCCTGGTAAGTAGCAAACGATGGCAATCCTGTAACAGATGTTACCAATGTATTGCTTGCATCATCTGTAGCAGTGATGTTCAATACGGTGCTTGCACCACCTTTCAATTGCACATCAGCAAGAGCAGGTAATACAGGTGCTTTATTAATAGTTGTTGCAGATACTGCTGCTGTTAAGCCCGATGAACCATATTGGTTGGTAGCTTCCAGCTTATAGTAGTAAGTAGCATTGCCTTGTACAGTTGCATCTGTATACGTAGTATCATTTGCATTGGCTGCACCGGCATTCAATACAGTGTAAGGTCCGTTTGCATCTGTTGCACGTGATACTAAATAATTGTTTTCGTTATATGCAACATCTTTCCAGCGCAATTGAACATTACCGCTGCTTAATACCTGTGCAGTAAGGTTTGTTGGTAACGCAGGTGCAGTAAAGTCATCAAATTGTTTTTCGATCACAATAGTATTTACCATGCCGTAAGGTGTGTTCACATCTTTGCTCATAGTAACAGCTATTGTACCTGAAGCATCAGGACTTTGACTGCTGAATGTTGCTGTTGTTTGTAAGTTATAATTTGTATAGATCGATTTAGATACTCCGTTGATCGTAAATATGGTTGTTCCGTTTGGACCCGCTCCCTGCCATGTAGAACCTGAATAGAAAGTAAGGTTGTACTTAGAAGCCGGAGTTAATCCTGTAACGTTGAAGGTAATTGTTTCAGGAGCACCATATGCACCAAACCAGAAGTAGTCTGCAATAGCAGCATCAGGATAAACACCTGAATTATTACCGGTTGAGTTGCTTGCATTACCTGCATTCCATGGAGTTCCTAAGAATTGTAAACCAACGGTAGTTGTTTGACCTAAGCTGTTTTTCAAGCCGGTTGTTGTAACACCGCTGATATTATTCCATGGTGCCGGTGCATTAGGCGTAGTATAACGCATGTCCGTATAGATCTTTTCTGAAGGTGGCGCTACATCTGTTACAGTTACTGTAAAGGTTGTAGTTGCAACACCTCCTGCACCATCAGTAACGGTAGCAGTTATTGCATATGTACCTGCAGTTGCATAATTAGGATTAAAGCTGATAGTTGCAGCACCATTGGTAGTAGCCCCTATGCTTGCAAACGCAGGAGCAGAAGTTAACGACCAAACCAATGAAGCATTGCCATCAACATCTGTTGCACTTACCGGTACAGTTAATGCACTTCCTTCTGCTACTGTTTGATTAGCAACGGCGCTTGGAGCCGGTACATAATTCGCATTTACGGTTAAAGTAAATGTTGTTGTATCAGCACCTGAATGGTTATCATTTGCAATGATGGAAATAGCATAAGTGCCATTTGCACTTGCAGTAGCAGGATTTATTTGTAAAGTAGCAGTTCCGTTTGCACCCGGAGTAAATGTAGCAAATGAAGGCACACTTACTGTAGTGAAGGTGATCGGATCTGCATCTGCATCTGCAGCACTGATATTAATAGTAGTAGAAGTGCCGTATCTAACAGCAAAGCTGTTGATATCTGTAATTACAGGTCTATTGTTCAATGTTACTGTTCCTGCATTTGCAGTAAATGCCGAAGCACCACCAACACCGATCGCTCTTACTTTATAGTAGTAATTGGTGTTAGCAAACAGGTTACTGTCTGCATAAGAAGTAACTCCTGCATTCAATGTTGCAGCTAGTTTAAAGCTGGTAGCATTTACTACTGAACGATAGATCTCAAATCCTGTTTCGTTATTGCTGTTATCTGTAAATGATAAATTGATCTTTGTTGATGATACCGCTTGTGCATTTAATGCAGAAGGTGCTGTTGGTACAGCAGGTAATGCTAATGTAGTGCCCGCTGTATACGTACCATTCTTTAATGCAGTGATATCCGCAGTGTTTAATGCTTCACCGATGATTTCCAGATCATCGATCAAACCACCGTAGTTGGTAGAAGATGTGCTTGAGTTAAATGCGTTTGCACCATTGGTAGCACCTACACGTGAACCCACTGTTGAAGCACCTACAGAAGAAATACCTAAGCTGGTAGTTGCTTTCAACACTCCATTCAAATATAATTGTAATGAATTTACATTATACACTACTACTACATGGTTCCATCCGTTGCTTACCCAATTTGCATTGGTAGCAACAGTATTCACAACTGCTGTATAACGGTTACTGTTACCTGCAATTCCTGCCTGTAATGCACCGCTGTTGAAACGTAATGCCAACCCATTATCAGCGCCGCCTAATTCATAAACGATCTTATTGGCGGCAGCAATGGTAGCAGCAGTAGGTTTGATCCAAACACTTACTGTACGTGTTGTGTAGCTATCGCTTGGGAAAGTAGTGCCATTGTTTATATTAGCGTATTGTGAGCTTCCGTTCAATGAAACAGCATTAGCCCCTTCTACTTTATCAGTAGAATAAGTTGGGCTGCCGCTTCCTGTAAGCGTATATCCGTTATTGGTAGCATCGGTCAGGTCATTATTGAACAACCACGCTGCCTTTAAATTACTTACATAATCAGAAGCTCCATTATTATTAATAGCTCTTATCTTATACCAGTATTGTGTAACAGGTGATAATCCTACTGAATCAACAAAGCTGGTTGCATTAGCTGCAGTTGTTCCAATTGGAATATAAATACCTAAACGACTTGTAGAACGTGATACTTCAAATCCTGTTTCGTTATTACTGTTATCTGTCCAACCAACGTTAATGCTATTGTAAGCAGTTGGAGTTATTGTAATAGCGCTTGGTTTAGCAGGAGCTGCACCCGGTGTTACTGCATCACTAAATGCATTGTCCGGTATCAACTGGCGTGCAATAGAAGATGATTTCCAGTAAACCTGTATGCTGCCACCGCCTGTTGCATTAAAGTATGCAATGGCAATTGGGTATATACCTGCAGATAATGTAATAGTACCTGTTTTTGAACCGGCACTATGTGCACCATCATTATTTACAACCGGTGTTGCAGAATAACTGTATTGACCGATGTATAATTTACTTCCGTCATCTGAATTGGTTTCAAATGTATATGTTCCGGCAGCAGGTATTTTAATAAATCCCTGCCACAAAAAGCCGAAGTTGGTTGATTGTGTTGCAGGAGCTAACGTTACGTTTGCTGTTGTACCTGTTGAGAAAGGAAGTAATGCATTGAAGTCAGGTAAAGAAGTCCAGGCTCCTTGATAATATTCATAAGTAAGCCCTGACAACGCAGCCGGCGCAGAAACCTGGTTGCTGGCAGGTGATAAATTACCTGTAAGGTCTCTTGCTTTTACTGTGAACGCATACGTTTGTAATGCTGTTAAGTTTGCAACCGTAAAGGTTGTATTAGAAGTTGAGTAAACTTTTGTTCCGTTTACATAGATATCATATTTGTAAACACCTACATCATCCGATGATTCACCCCATGATAAAGAAACTGTACTGCGTGTGGTACCGGTTACTGTTAAATTGGTAGGTGCGGTAGGTGCAGTAACATCCGATTTAGTAGTAACACTTATTTCATTGCTTACTGCAGATGCGCCGTTATTATTTATTGCACGAACGATGTAATAATATTTTGTATTTGGAGTTAAGCCTGTTTCCAAATCTGTTAATACATCGGCGCCTGTAATAGCAACCATTTTATAATTGCTGCCCGATGTAGTGCTTCTGTATACTTCAAAAGCAGTTTCGTTATAAGCAGGATTAGGATTATTACTCCAATCCAATTCAACAGAAGTGCTGGATAATGCCAATGCAGTTAAGTTAGTTGCTTTGTCAGGAGCATTTGCACCGCTTGCTGAAATAACAGAATACACAGGAGAGAAATTACTGCTGCAACCATATTGTTCTGTCACTCTTACTTTATATTGACCAACTGCTGCATTATAAATAGCGCTTGTACCAACTACCACATCACCATTATCTACTTTATGCCATTCATAACTTGCATATGTATTTGGAACTGTAATAGGAACAGTAGTGCTGCCATCAGGAGCAGGTAACACATTACTTGCTAAACCACTTACTTGTATTGGTGGTGTTACCGTAGCTGTTTTTTGAGAAATGATAACCGGTATTGGAGACCATGCCGACCAGGCACCGGTAGCTGTTCTTCTGAATCTTGCCTGGTATTTACCGTATGCCGTTACTTGTAACGTATTAGAAGTCGCTGAATTGATCACAACACTGTCTTTTCTCCATTGATATGCGTTGAAGCCGGCTTGTATGCCTAACTTAACATTGATAGGATCGCTTGCACAGAATTGTGTACGTTGAAAATATACTAATGGATTTGCTTTGTGTGCTGCATTTAAGAACGGATAATAACTTGCTTCAGCCCATAAAGGATCCCAGGTGCTGTGTGCAGAGTTTGGATAAAATCCGTGTATGATATAACCACCTTTGCTGGTGAAAGAATCTATTACTGTTTGTGCCAGGTCCGGTGAAGGATCATTATCCAATCCACCATTTGTTTCCCAAATTGGTAATGTGATACCATTTGACATATATGGTATGTCATCTTTTTTTGCTGCAGAGATGGTTACCAATGCCGCAGTTTTTTGCATATAAGTGCTGCTCTGCATCAGATCCCAACAAGCCTGTCCACCGCCGGACAACCCTTCAAAGATCACCCTGTCAGCATCTGCTTTGTTATATTTTATCAAAGAATCCACTATGTTGTATAACAGTGGAGTATAAGGTTGTAACCAGCCGCTTGTACTTTGCGGGTATATTAAGAAACCATCAAAACTTCCATTATCTACTGCCTGGGCATGTAACTGCCCGCCATGTAATAATTGTAACTCATTATCGTAAATAGTGCCTAACTCTCCCAAGCCGTGTAAGAACACATACACAGGATATATTTTTCCATCGGCAGTACCCGTATATGATTTAGGAAACTTA
Organism: Ferruginibacter albus; assembly: GCF_020042285.1. Classification (NCBI taxonomy): domain Bacteria; kingdom Pseudomonadati; phylum Bacteroidota; class Chitinophagia; order Chitinophagales; family Chitinophagaceae; genus Ferruginibacter; species Ferruginibacter albus. Next base: position 999,248 of record NZ_CP083388.1, on the reverse strand, counting down.
AGACGGAAAGCCATACCATTATAATAGTAAGACTTATACCCATTGGCATAAGTGCCCCATGTATAGGTTTTTGTATGCCCCCATTTGGCAACTTTGCCATAAGCCGGTGCTGCCGGTTTATTTGAAGCTGTAAATACCTGGTCAGCATCAGAAGGGTCAAAAACTCCAGCCTGTGCTTTAGCAGAGTAATTAGCAAAACACATTGCGGCAAAGGCAAGTAGAGTAAATAAAAATTTTTTCATTTTAATGGTTTAAATAATTAATCACGAATTAATTCAAAGGCAATTTGCAAGGAATGTGAATTCTTGAGGCGATTCGTTAACTGTTGTGTTGTAAACAGGAATTGGAAGTGATGTAATTCAGTATTGGGATGATTTCTCTAGGAGGTATTAGACCTATAATGTCTACAATGAGGGATTAAAGATGGCGTAAAAATATACAAATAATTTAAAAAGCCAAAATATTGATTAATAAATATCAAAAAATAATTCTACTTATTCACATTGTCATGAAAAAATATTAATAACAAAATTCTTTTTACACTTATTTTTGAAAGCATGTTACTGCTGAAACTATTTTTCTGGATATCGCTTTTTATTGTTTTTTATAGCTACATCGGCTATGGCATTGTGCTTTGGATATATCTTAAAATCATATCCTTATTTAAGAAAAAGAAAGCTATTCCTGCTGAAAAAGCTTTTGAACCTGAAGTTACCTTAATAGTAGCCACTTATAACGAAGAAGCTTTCATCCGCAAAAAAATTGAGAACACCTTTGCATTGAATTATCCTGTGGATAAATTAAAATTATTATTTGTTGCAGATGGATCAAACGATAAAACGCCGGACATTATAAAAGAATATCCTTCCATTACATTATTATATAAACCGGAACGGGAAGGAAAAATTGCTGCTGTAAACCGTGCCATACCATATGTAACCACACCCTACATCATATTTTCCGATGCCAATACTTTACTAAATACGGATTGTGTAAGAGAAATCATCAAGCATTACCAAAATGAAAACATTGGAGCCGTTGCAGGAGAAAAGAAGGTGGTGGATGCTTCTGAAAAACAAAATGCAGCAGGCGCCGGTGAAGGTTTATACTGGAAATATGAATCTTTTTTAAAAAAGCTGGATGCCGAGTTTTACACTGTTGTGGGCGCTGCCGGAGAATTATTTTCTGTACGGACAGCTCTTTATGAGCACGTGCCCGGCAATGTGCTGCTGGATGATTTCATCATTTCATTAAGAATATGTCAGAAAGGATACAAGGTTATGTATGAACCCCGGGCATTTGCTACAGAAGCCCCTTCCATGACCATGAAAGATGAACAAAAAAGAAAGATCCGAATAAGCGCGGGCGGGTTTCAGTCGGTGATGATGCTTAAAGACCTGCTTAATATTTTTAAATATGGTAAGCTCTCCTTTCAATATATTTCGCATCGGGTATTGCGCTGGTGTGTGTGCCCGTTCTTATTGCCGCTGATATTTATTTTTAATATTCTTCTATATATTCATCATGCCGGTATTGTATATACAGCCCTGTTAGCAGCACAATGCCTGTTTTATGTGGCTGCCACAACAGGCTGGTTAATGGCTTTGCGCAACACTAAAATTAAAGCGCTGTATGTTCCGTATTATTTTGTTTTTATGAATGTTGCCTTATACCTGGGTTTAGGCAGATTCTTAAATAAAAAGCAAACGGTGTTGTGGGAAAAAGCTAACCGGAAGGTATAAACGCAGTTAAGATTATTTTTTGGCTTCTATATCTTTTTTATTTTTTTTATGATAAATATCAACATAAATTTTTATCTATAGCATACTTACAATCACCTGTCTGCAATAAAAAAAATCAATTTTTTCAATAATCTTTTTTCTTTAATTCGTGGTTGTTTTTTAATAATTTTCTGATATTTATCAAGATAAATTTTGAATTTTAAAAAATGGAGACTATTTTTACGTTGATTATCAATATACCCCCTCTCACAAAGTTCAATCCTTGATCACCCTTTAAACGAGTCCTTTACGCTAAACTTGTCAGCATTATAAGTGTATAAAACACTTCCATCATCCACAAAACCGCTTAGACAGTTGAGTTTTATGCCTTCTGTATTTCTTTAACCCTATGTAATGCCTTTTTAAAGACAGATTGAAAACTTAAAATTTCGAACGTAGTTTATGAAAAGGTCAATTTTAGCAATCGATGGAAGTAAACCATTAAGATATTTGATCACCACGCTATTCGCCGAAAAGTTTTTGGTACATGCGGTAGAAGACAACTTTAAGGCAATACAAATGATCAACACAGGATTTGATCCTGACTTAATAGTAATAGATATTCCTGGTATCGGTTCCGAGAACCTGGAAATGCTGGAACACATTAGTACAAGTTCAATTTTTAAAAATGTACATGTAATAGTGCTTTCGGCAGAAAATGATGAAGAGCTTAAGAACGTTTGCATGGAATTAGGTGCAAATGATTTTTTAACCAAGCCATTTGATCCGGTTTATTTATATAATAAAACAGAACAGTTATTATCTAAAGGACGACCCGATGTAATACATCAAAAAAGAAAATTGTTTAACAATTTGAATATGTTCTAACCCGAACAACCAACTATCCTCTAAACCTCCGCATTTCCTGCATCCTATTCGATCTATCCTCATCCCTTGAGAAGACGGCCGCACGAATTTTTAACCATAAACTCATGTGTTATGTTAGTGAATAATGAAGCAGGAGCTACTACTATTGAAACTACGGATGTAAAAAAATCTTTTTTGTACATAGGTAATGCATTAAGCAAAACTAAAAAATGCTTATCGCTGTACAACGAATCATATATTTCTAAAAATCTTTTTACTGCCCGGGAATTTTTATCGGAAGGCAAAATAAGCAGCAGGGAATTGCCTGATCTTATCATCCTGGATATACCTTACAACAGTAAGGATATAGCTGAATTTACTTCCTGGATAAAAGCATCATTCGAAACAAGGATCCCGGTGATCTATAATGAATCATACATTCCGGTTCAACATTTAAATGAAATAAAATCGTTGCGCCAGATAGATGATGTGGTTAAAATAGAAAGCTATTGCACACGCTTGCACGAAAAGGCAAAGTTTTTGAAAAAAGCCAATGCTTATTTAACAAAACCTGTCGTGCACGAAAAATTTCATAAAGAATTAGATACGTTTAAATTAAGCAACGCAAAAACACATATCGGAAAAAGGATCTTTGATATTGCTGTTTCCTTGATTGCTATATTATTTTTCTTACCATTATTTATCATTATCGCTATTGCGATCAGAATTGAATCGAGAGGACCTATATTTTATAGTGCCAGCAGAGCAGGTCGCGGATTTAAGATCTTTAAATTTTATAAATTCCGTACCATGATCCCGGATGCGGATAAAAAATTAAGTGAATTAGCCGGGCAAAATCAATATGAAACAACAGAAAATGCACCATCGTTTTTTAAGTTAAAAAATGATCCACGTATAACAAAGATTGGAACATTTTTACGCAATACAAGCTTAGATGAACTTCCGCAGTTGTTCAATGTATTAAAAGGAGATATGAGCATTGTTGGCAATCGTCCTTTACCATTGTACGAGGGCATTACCCTTACCACCAATGAATGGTCAGAACGTTTTATGGCACCCGCAGGTATTACCGGCTTATGGCAGGTATCTAAAAGAGGTAAAGAAGAAATGAGCGTGGAAGAAAGAATGGCGCTGGATATTGATTATGCAAGAAACCACAGCTTACGGGTTGACCTCATGATAATGTTGAAGACTCCTACTGCGCTTTTCCAAAAATCAAATGTTTAAGTTTGCACTAAAAGCAATTTAACATGACTGCTGTGCAAACAACAGAGCCGTTAATATCTATTATTACGCTCAACTGGAACCAGACTGCTGTTACCTGCGATTTTTTGGAAAGTACCCGTAATCTGCTTTACAAAAATTACGAAATATTGGTTTGCGATATGGCATCCGATATTGATCCAACTGAACAAATTTCAGCAGGCAATTATCCTAATACTAAATTATTATTGGCCGGTAAAAACTTAGGTTTCGCCGGAGGTAATAATTGGGGAATGAAACAAGCGAAAGGCGATTATATATTTATAGTGAACAATGATACAGAAGTTACTCCTGATCTGTTAAATGTTTTATTAGAGCCCTTTTTAATTGATAAAAGCATTGGAGTTACTTGTCCTAAGATCCGTTACTTCAGTCATCCTAACGTAATTCAATATGCAGGTTTTAATCCCATGAACTTATACACGGGAAGAACAACTGCAATTGGAGATAAAGAAGAAGACAAAGGACAATATGATACAAGCCGCTACACGTACGGCGCTCATGGTTGTGCCATGATGGTAAGTAAAGATGTGATAGATAAAGTAGGAATGTTCCCTGATAATTTTTTTGTTTACTATGAAGAATGGGATTGGAGCAGCAGGATATTAAAAGCAGGTTATACTATTTATTACCAGGCAAAAGGATTGATCTATCATAAAGAGTCTCTTTCAGTAGGAAAGAACAGTCCTTTAAAAGTGTATTATTTAAGCAGAAACAGAATTTTATATATGCGCCGCAACACTAACTTTTTACAGTTCATGGCGTTTCTGTTTTGCTTTACTTTTTTGGCAATGCCAAAAGCAATTATAAGTTATATCGTTCGCAGGCAATTTGTTTTTTTAAAAGCATATTTAAAAGGAGTTTCCTGGAACCTTACAAGATCCAAATATTCTACAGCATAACCGCATTTGAATTAAATTTGAAAACATAGAACGCTGATCTTATAGATTATTATGACTTCTTAAGAAAGTCCTTAAAGATCATCAACATCATAATGACCTGCGTTCGATCACTAAAACACAACAAATGACAATTGGCATAGAAGCTCAACGTTTATTTCGTCGTAAAAAACACGGCATGGAAATAGTTGCGTTGGAAATTATTCGCCAATTGCAAAAGATAGACACTACTAATAAATATATTGTTCTTGCAAAGAATGATGAAGATGATCAATGTATTGAAGCAACCAATAATTTTTCCATTCATAAAATACCCGATTCATCTTACCCAATTTGGGAACAACAAAAATTACCTGCAATAGTAAATAAGATCAAGCCTGATCTATTACACTGCACAGCCAACACAGCTCCATTATTTTGTAAAGTGCCAATGGTGATAACCATACACGATGTTATTTACATGGAATCGGTAAATTTTTCCGGTTCATCGTATCAAAACTTTGGCAATCTGTACAGAAGATTCATTGTACCTCGTGTGGCAAAAAAAGCGAAGCTCGTAATCACAGTATCGGAATACGAGAAAAAAGTTATTGCTGACAGATTGAAATTAGCAGAAGAAAAAATCAGAGTAGTTTATAATGCTGTTAATCCTCAATTTAATGTAATAACAGATAACGATACGCTGTCCCGTTTTAAGATCCAATACAAACTTCCTGAAAAATTCATTCTTCATTTTGCCAATACAGCACCTAAAAAAAATACCATCGGTGTATTAAAAGCGTATAGCAAATATGTAGCTTCAAACAAAGATAGCTTGCCATTAGTATTAACGGATTGCAAAAGAGAATACATCACCAACTGGCTGAATGAGATCGGCGATCCAACCCTTATCAATAAAATACAAGTATTGGATTACGTGGTTTTTAATGATGTACCGTTTTTGTACAACCTGGCTACTGTATTTTTATATCCATCGCACAGGGAAAGCTTTGGTATGCCGGTAATTGAAGCAATGGCATGCGGCACGCCGGTGATCACATCTAATACCTCTGCCCTGCCTGAAATTGCCGGCGGAGCAGCTTTATTGGTAGATCCGGCTAATGCGGATGAAATTTTTTCGGGAATTGAGCGTTTATTAAGCGATCCATTGCTGTACGGCAACCAAAAGGAAAAAGGCTTTTTAAACGCAGCCCGGTTTACCTGGAAAGAAGCAGCCGAAAAAACATTGAGTATTTATAAAGAACTTAGTGTTACTTAACGATGCTCAGTGGTCAGAGCAATAGCTCAGTCCCGCTAGTAAAACAAAAAAGAATGCTTTTGAAATTAGTATATATTGTTTGGATATTATTTCAATTATTCCTGGCAGCACAATTAGTGTTTCCATTCCTGTCTTATTTACTATACTTAATTAAAGGAAAAAAAACTCCGCAGGCGATCGATGACAAATTACCGGATTATGCGATCATATTAACAGCCTACAAAGACACTGGTAATATTCCTTTTGTTTTACAATCTTTATTAAAACTAGATTACGATAAGTATTTGATCTATGTAGTAGCAGATGATTGTAAAGAAGTAACTCCATTTCCTCCCGACCCCAGAGTAATTTTATTACAGCCTGAACAGGTGTTGGCAAGCCAGGCACGTTCGCATTTTTATGCAATGGATAACTTTAAAAGAAAGCACGATATCATTACCATCATTGACAGTGATAATTTAGTTGAACCGAATTACCTGCATGAGATGAACGTATATTTTAATGCGGGATACAAAGCGGTGCAAGGCGTACGTGCAGCTAAAAACCTGGATACCATCTATGCCTGCATTGATGCTACCAACGAATTATATTATTTGTTTTACGATAGAAAAGTTTTATTCAACATCGGTTCTTCTTCTATGCTTTCCGGCTCAGGAATGGCATTTGATGTTGACTTGTACAGACAATGTTTGGAGCATGATCCTGCAGTTGCCGGAGCTGATGAAAAACTACGCAAACAGATAGAAGCAAGAAGAAAAGATATTTTAGAATGCGGCTGGGGTTTTGATAAGATATTGCAGAAAGAGATTTTATTACAAGACCTTCGCATTGCTTTTGCAGAAAACGTGTTGGTATATGATGAAAAGATTGCTAAATCGGAACAATTGGTTAAGCAACGTGCAAGATGGAATAAATCGTGGTTTCGCTTTTACAAATTCGGCTTTGCTGTTTTAGGCAGAGGATTGATGCGATTTAACTTCAATCAGATAGTATATGGGTTTATGCTGATACGCCCACCAATGTTCATCTCATTAATATTGGCTGCATTGATCGCTATTGCAAATATTTTTATTAGTATAAGTGCAACGTTTATCTGGTGCGGTATATTAGCCGTTTTTGTTGCAGGATTTTTTATCGCACTGCTAAACTCAAAAACAGATAAGCGCATTTACCAGGCTTTGATACACATCCCGAAATTTGTTTTCTTACAGGTGTTGTCTTTATTAAAACTAAGAAATGCAAGAAAACATGTGGCTACACAACATTCTTATCACAAAGAAATAGAACAGGTAAAAGGTTAGTTAATTAATGCTCACCAACAGAAATATCGTCTGCTTCTCAAACATCATGTGGGAAAGTGATTACGCAAAAACCATTGCGGAATTGATGAAAGTGTTTGCGGAGCAAAATAACGTATTGTATGTTGACAATGCCTATACCATAAAAGAGATCGTAGAAGGTATTACGGGCAAAAAGAACATTCCATTTAAAAGAGCATTTGGACTAACAAACAGGGTTCGTAAATTAAAAGTAAGTGATAAGGCAGACGTTTACGTACTAACACCTCCCGTTATTCTCACTATCAATTTTTTACCAAAGGGTTTTATTTATAACCAGCTTTTAAAATTTAATGGATGGTTGATAAGAAGAAGTACCAAACGTTGGTTGCGCAAATTAAATATGACCAACGAACTTGTCAATGTAAATGCATTCAGCCCGGGCTTGGGAATAGTGAATAAAAGAATGCTGAATGAAAAAACATTGATCTATCATTGTTACGATGAAATAGGCGCTGCTACCTGGCTAAAAAAACATGGCGAATGGCTGGAGAAAGCGTTCATGCAAATTGCGGATGCCACTATTGTTACATCACAAGGGTTATACGAAAAGAAAAAAGAATTTTGCCGCTCTTGCTTTTTAGTAAAGAACGCTGCTAATATCGAATTATTCAACAAAGCTTACAATCCCGCTATCAGCAGTAAAAAAACAGTAGGCTATATTGGTAGCATTGATGAAAGATTGGATTATGAATTGTTAGCGTATGCAGCAAAACAATTACCCGATGTTGATTTTGTTTTTGTAGGAAGAATAGTAGACAAGCAGGGTGAACAATTGTTAAGCCAATACAATAACGTAAAGCTTGTCGGTGCAAAAAAATTAGAAGAATTGCCCGATTATGTAAAGAATTTTTCTTTAGGGATCATTCCATTTGCTATTAATGAGTTCAATAAAGGTATTTATCCTTTAAAAATCAACGAATATCTTGCAGCAGGTTTACCGGTTGTAAGCACCAACTTTAGTTACCTCGATGAATTTAAAAATGTGATCAGTATTGCCGATGATAAAGAAATGTTTCAAAACTTTATTGTTGCTGAATTAACCAATGACTCCATCGAAAAAAAAGCAATACGCATGGAAGTAGCGAAGCCAAACACCTGGTATCATCGTGTCGATCAATTCTCAGACATTATAACTTCTCTGGAAAAAAACAAATGATCCGTGGCAGATTTTCTCTGTACACTCCTTATCTCTGTGAGATATTTTTCCTTTAAATTTGTGGCACAATGCCCACAGCTCCTCACATAAAATTGCTGGAAGATGCTATCACAGATACGCTTACGCAGGACCCTTGCGCATTGATTGTATGGAATGATGAAGTGAACACGTTTGAATGGGTAATTGAAACATTAATGGATATTTGTGGTCATGACGAATACCAGGCAGAACAATGTGCGATGATCATTCATACAAAAGGTCAATATGCTGTTAAACAAGATAGCTATGATATATTAAAACCAATGTGCGATGCCATTACCGAAAGAGGTATTGGCGCTACAGTTGAAATGCTTGTTTAATTTTTGATGTAACATTAGAAGTTACAGCTGATTATTTAACTTCTCTACTAATGATTATCCTCTCTCCTACTTCATTTGAATTTCCCGACGTATCATCTGCAGAAGAAGATGGCTTGCTGGCTATCGGCGGAGATCTGAGTATTGAGCGCTTATTATTAGCCTATAAGAACGGTATCTTCCCCTGGTATAATGAAGATGAGCCCATTCAATGGTGGTGCCCTGATCCTCGTTTTGTTTTATTCCCAAATGAATTAAAGATCAGTAAAAGCATGCGGAATGTTCTAAAGAAAAATAATTTCTCTTTTACCATTAATAAAGATTTTAAACAGGTAGTTACCAACTGTCAAAGTATTAAAAGAAAAGAACAAGAAGGAACATGGATAAGCAAACCTATCGTTGACGCATACACTAAATTGCATGAACAAGGCTATGCCCATTCTGCAGAAACCTGGTATAACAATGAATTAGTTGGCGGCTTATATGGAATACGATTAGGAAAAATATTTTTTGGTGAAAGCATGTTTAGTAAAATGCCCAATACAAGCAAGTTTGCGTTCATCAGGTATGTACAACATTTAAAAAAAGAAAATGTTTGTTTAATTGATTGTCAGGTATATACTCCGCATTTAGAAAGCCTTGGAGCAAGAATGGTCAACAGAAATGACTTTATGTCATTAGTATATCTTTCTACTTAACATTTATCAAAAAAAGGTATGCGTTGCTGTTATATTAACCATTCATTAGAATAAAAATTTTTTTTAAAATGCATCGCATCGTAAATTTGCGCCCAACTAAAAGAAATGAAAATGAAAAAATTGCTATTTGCGTCTCTTATTTTAATGAGCGCTGCTTTCTCTGCTAATGCACAAAAAGGAAGCATTTTATTGTATGGTAACGTAGGCTTTACAAGCACTACTCCTCCTGTAGGAGATGGTACAACATCTTTTAATTTAACTCCTGGTATCGGTTACCAGTTCAATGACAATTGGACTGCAGGTTTGAACTTTAATGTTGAAACTGTAACAGATCAACCAACGGTATTTGGTGTTGGACCTTTCATTCGTTATGCAAAACCTTTATCTGATATCTTCTCTGTATATGGTCAGTTTGATGCTACCTATACAAGTTATGGTAATTCAGTAAATGGCTTTGGTGCTAAAATTTGGCCTGCAATCGGTGTAAATGTACACAATGGCTTAGCTCTTAACTTCGGTTTTGGTAGCTTAGGTTATAGCAGTGTAGGTGCTTCTGGTGCAAAAAGCAGCACATTCGGACTTAGCTTTGGAAGCGGAGCTACTTTCGGAATTTCTAAAAACTTCGGTGGCGGTAAAAAGAAATAATTGACCCGATACAACTTTAAAATAAGAACCCGCAATTGCGGGTTCTTATTTTTTATAACTATTGTAAAACTATTTTTTTATCGGGATTCAATTCCACAAAAGAATAAATACTGTTGCATATATAATCATTGTCCGAATAAGGATTTAATAAAGCTTTTAATTCATCGCTCTTTTCAATCTTAGATGCTGCAGGTAAATGTCCCATTCCCCAGAAACTTCCGCGTTCAATTAATAAACAAAGTTTTTCATCCTCATTAATACCATCATCAACCACTGCAAATGTTGGCAATTGCTCGTTCAACGCAGTTATTGCCTTCTTTATTTTTTTGTTGTACAGTACAGGAGCATCTAACAATTTTAATTCTTCTTCCGTAAAAGGGTTTTTATCTACAAAACAAAGTTTCCTATCCAGCTTAAACTCTTCTATCATTTTGATCAGCATCACTAATCCTTCGTGCAGTAAATTAAAAGAGTAAAGCGCCTGCAGATGTTTCTTCTTTTTATCAATTGCCAATCGCAGATAACCTTTGTTATCTTCAAACAAATACAACCCAAACTTTTGAACGGGCTGTTTCTGGCTCTTATTATATTTTGGCCATAATCGCTTTATCTCTACACTTTCCAACACTATTGCCTCCAATTCGCTCGCACATTCTTTATGAGATATTTTATGAACATTGCGTAAAAAATTCTGACGCTTTCTACCGGCATCATTTACTGTAAAATGGCTGCTTACCCGTTTACGTAAGTTGATTGCTTTACCTACATAAACAACTTTATTTTTATTATCCAGGAAATAATAAACACCCGGCGTAGCGGGCAATTGCAAAATTTGATTTTTATCTAAATGCAAAGGCAGCCACTGTTCTGATGAAATTTTTTTAAGCATTTGCTCAATATGCGCTATAGCTCCGTTTGCCAACAAATGATCAAACAGTTGAACGGTAGCTTTTGCATCTCCCCCGGCCCGATGCCTGTTTTCAATTACAATATTCAATGATCTGCAAAGATTGCCCAAACTATAAGAAGGTAATCCCGGGAAAACTTTTCTTCCTAAACGCACTGTACATAATTTTCTTATCATCAGATCGTAACCACAAACTTTTAATTGATGGCGTATGAATGAATAATCAAAATTTACGTTGTGCGCTACAAATATCTTGTCTTGCAATAATTCATATAGTGTCGGCGCAATTTCTTCAAATGTCGGTGCATCATCCGTCATTGAATTATCAATACCTGTAAGTGCAGTAATATATCGTGGAATTATTTGTTGTGGGTTGATGAGCGTTTCAAAATGCTTTACTACTTTTTCGCCATCGTGTATAAAAACAGATATCTCGGTAATACCATTTGCAGAAGCATAGCCTCCTGTGGTTTCTATATCTACAATTGCATACATGGGTAACAAATTTAATGCTAAATTAGTTAGCACAAAAATTATATTCCTGCAATTTTTATTGACTTAATCCGGGCAAGAAAATAAAAACCTTTTGGATAAAACCCGCCTGCAATTAGTAATTTTAAAATCATAATGAATATCTATTTCACGTTCACTTTATTGATCTGTTTATCAGCTGGTTTTGCATACCTGAACCAACGGTTCATTAAATTACCTTTTGTCATTGGTCTATTCTTGTTGTCAACAATTTTATCGGCAATAATCATCAGTTCTAAACTATGGTGTAACGTAAACATTGCAGGAATTAAAAATTATATCCATTTCATTCATATCGATAAAATAATTATCAATGCCTTATTAGGGCTTTTGCTCTTTGCCGGCTCATTTCATACTAACTGGCAAAGTTTAAAACAACAAATAAAGCCAATTACAATATTTGCATTAGGAGGCATTTTGCTCTCAACCTTATTAATAGCTGTTAGTCTTTATGGAGTAACACAATTGTTCAACGTGCCGATAGACTTTATCTATTGTTTAATTTTCGGAGCTTTAATATCACCAACGGATCCTATTGCTGTTTTAGGAATTTTAACCAAAGCCAATATTCCTCCAAAAACAGAACACATTATTTTTGGGGAAAGCCTGTTTAACGATGGAATTGGTGTAGTTGTTTTTGTCTCTTTGTTAATTACAGCACAAACCGGAACATTCAGTTTTTTGCATTTTGGAGTATTATTTTTACAGGAAACTGTTGGCGGGATAATAATGGGATTTGCAATAGGATATTTTTTAAATCTGCTTTTAAGATCGATAGATCATTACGAAACGGAGATATTATTGACTATTGCTTTTGTAATGGCAGGCTATTCTTTTTGCAATTACCTGCATACTTCCGGCCCATTGGCAATGGTGGTTATGGGTTTAATGGTGAGCAATTTAAAACAGCATATTATGAGTGATACGACCCAGGAGTATCTTCATAAATTTTGGGAATTAGTAGATGTAGTACTCAATGCAGTACTTTTTATATTAATAGCTTTTATCATCATTGTTATAGACTTTAATACAAGATATATTTTAATTGGGTTCATATCTGTATTTATTGTTTTAATTTCAAGGATCATCATTATTTACTTTCCTCACATGATCTTTCCACGTCTATTAAACCTAACAAACAAAGAGGCAAAGATCATCGTATGGGGTGGCTTACGCGGAGGACTTTCATTAGCAATGGTTTTGTCTTTACCTGACAGCGAAACCAGGAACCTGCTTTTAATAGCCACATATTTTTGTGTGTTGTTTAGTATTATAGTACAAGGACTGACTATAGAAAGATTAGCAAAAACTGTTTAGCAATTTAGCTTTACTGCCCGATTCTTTTTAACTTACTTATAAATTGAACGATATGCTGTTTCAACTTTCAGAAGAACATTTAATGATCCAAAAAGCTGCCCGGGATTTTGCCAATACTGAATGTTTGCCCGGTGTAATTGAAAGAGATGAACTACAGAAATTTCCTAAAGAGCAAATTGTAAAACTGGCAGAGTTGGGTTTTATGGGCTTAATGGTAAAACCTGAGTATGGAGGCAGTGGTATGGACGCTATCAGTTACGTATTGGCAATGGAAGAGATAAGCAAGATAGATGCAAGTGTTAGTGTATGCATGAGCGTTAATAACAGCTTAGTTTGTTATGGCTTGCAGGAATTTGGAACAGAAGAACAAAAACAAAAATATCTTACTCCTTTAGCGCAAGGGAAAAAAGGCGATGAACTATATATCGGCGCCTTTCTATTAAGCGAGCCGGAAGCTGGAAGCGATGCTACCTCTCAACACACGGTTGCCGAAGATAAAGGTGATCATTATTTATTGAACGGTGTTAAAAACTGGATAACTAATGGAAATAGCGCCTCTGTATATCTTGTAATGGCACAAACCGATGCAACAAAAGGCAGTCATGGTATTAATACCTTTATCGTTGAAAAAAATTGGCCGGGTATAACAGTGGGTGCTAAAGAAAATAAGATGGGCATCCGGGGTAGCGATACACATAGCATATCTTTCACTGATGTAAAAGTTCCCAAAGAAAACAGGATCGGCGCTGAAGGCTTTGGATTTAGCTTTGCTATGAAGACCTTGGCCGGAGGGCGTATCGGCATTGCATCGCAGGCACTAGGTATTGCAGGCGGCGCTTATGAACGTGCTGTTGCTTACAGCAAACAGCGCAGATCATTTGGCAAGGAAATAAAAGATCACCAGATCATTCAATTCAAACTGTCCGATATGGCTACCCGAATTGAAGCCTCCCGCTTGTTATGCTTAAAAGCTGCATGGGAAAAAGATCAACATAAAGATTATGCACTTAGCAGCAGCATGGCAAAAGTATATGCATCAGAAACTGCTATGTGGGTTACTACTGAAGCGGTGCAAATTCATGGCGGTTACGGTTATGTAAAAGAATACCATGTAGAACGTTTAATGCGTGACGCTAAAATTACACAGATATATGAAGGCACAAGTGAAGTGCAGCGAATTGTTATTAGCAGGGCGATATTGAAATAGCGATTACACTAATTAAAATTCGTGCAATAAGTTATAATCAATGAATTGACATCCACAAAAATGAGCATCAACTTAGAAAAATACAATCAAATAAAAGAAGAGCTGGAAGGTAAAGCCACATTGGTAGCCGTTTCCAAGACCAAACCTGTTGAAGACATCAAAGCATTGTACGATCTGGGTCACAGAGACTTTGGAGAAAATTATGTTCAGGAACTGGTAGATAAGCAAGCTCAATTGCCTAAAGACATTCGCTGGCATTTTATTGGTCACCTGCAAAGTAATAAAGTAAAATTTATTGCGCCTTTTATTCACTTGATACATGCAATAGATAGCATAAGCTTATTAAAAGAAATAGATAAGCAAGCCGAAAAAGCGAATAGAATCATTGATTTGTTATTGCAGGTTTATATCGCCAAAGAAGAAACCAAATTCGGATTAAGCGACCATGAACTGCAAGCGATCATTCCGCAATTACCAGCGTTCAAAAATGTATCTGTAAAAGGATTAATGGGGATGGCTTCCTTCACTAATGATATGCGCAAAGCAAGAGCAGAGTTCCATCATTTAAAAAACCTTTATCATACTTTGACGATCCATGATTCACGATTCACCATCTTAAGCATGGGCATGAGCAGTGATTATCATGAAGCTTTACACGAAGGAACCAATATGGTTCGTATAGGGAGCTTGTTATTCGGAGAGCGTGAATACCAAAAATAAATTTGTTAAAACTTTTGCCTAAGCAATGGATTTTTGCATGATTATGCATCTTTTACGTTTAATAAAATAACTTTGTTAACATCATGACAGCCGCAGAAGCAACATTTGAAGTAGAAAAGAACAGGAAAGCGTTTATTTATACGCTTATTATCTGCATCGTGCTTTTATTGCTTGCTATTATTATTGGCTGGAAAACAATGCCTCCTCCTGTAGCTCCTGTACAAGATCTGATAGAAGTTAATTTAGGAAATGATAACGAAGGATGGGGGAAAGAGCAGCCCATGATAAAAGGTGAGATGTCTCCCTCACAACAACAGGCAACAGAAGATGTGCCACAGAAAGCAGCCGCAGCACCCGATGCACCTGCCCAAAGTGATAACATAGATGCAGATGAAAGTAATAATAAAGATGAAGCACCTGTTACCAAGGCAGCAAAAACTAAACTGAATTCAACAAGTATAGTTAGCTCTCCTGCAGTTAAAAAACCTACAAAGAGTACTATTCCTACACCCAATCCTACTCTCAAACCAAAAAAGCCTTTGATTCAGCCATATAATGGCCCCGGAAAGGGAAATGGTAATGGCGCTAATGAAGATAATGGATTTCGTAATCAAGGAAATGATCCAAATAGTAAGGGCGATGCAGGCGTTTCAACCGGAACTTTAGGAGGCACAAAAATCATAAAGGGGGATAGAAAAATTATTCGTTATTATTCTTTTAAGGACGATCTTCCTAAAAATACCATTAACGCTATCATTAAAGTATCCGCTGCCGGTAAAGGAACTTTTATTGGCTTTGATAAAAATTCATCGTCAAGAAATAAAGCATATGCTGTTTCAATTGCTCAAAAGCTTTCCCAGATCCAATTTGACAAAGCAGATCATGAATCAACCATAACGGTGCAGTTCAATTTCACAGTAAATTAATTTTCCTTTTATTTAATTTCGATAAATGAATTACGAGCAAACGCTTGATCATCTCTATTCTCAATTGCCAATGTTCAGTCGTATTGGCGCTGCAGCTTATAAAGAAGATTTACACAATACCATTGCTATTTGCAAAGCATTAGATAATCCTCAGCATAAGTTCAAAAGTATTCATATTGCCGGCACCAACGGCAAAGGCTCTACCAGTCATATGCTGGCAGCTATATTGCAACAGGCTGGATATAAAACAGGATTATATACATCGCCACATTTAAAAGATTTTAGAGAACGGATTAAAATAAATGGTGAATTTATTTCCAAAGAATTTATTGTTGATTTTGTTGAAAGAACAAAAGCTCTCAGTGAAAGCATACAGCCTTCATTTTTTGAGTTAACAGTTGCAATGGCTTTTGAATATTTTGCATTGGAGAAAGTAGACATTGCTATTATTGAA
The DNA here is from genome assembly GCF_020042285.1 of Ferruginibacter albus. Lineage (NCBI taxonomy): Bacteria > Pseudomonadati > Bacteroidota > Chitinophagia > Chitinophagales > Chitinophagaceae > Ferruginibacter > Ferruginibacter albus. Next base: position 982,962 of record NZ_CP083388.1, on the reverse strand, counting down.
ACAGGATTAGGCGGCAGATTGGATAGCACCAATGTTATCACTCCTATTCTATCTGTTATTACTAATATTGGTTACGATCATACCAATATTTTAGGGAATACGCTTGAAAAAATTGCATTTGAGAAAGCGGGCATCATCAAAAAAAACATTCCTGTTGTTATTGGAGAATATGTAGATGAAACAAAACCTGTTTTTCTAAAAAAAGCGGAAGAAGAAAAAGCCCCCATCTATTTTGCACAAGACAAATTCAATACTTCTGATCTTCAATTTAAGCTAGAGCTTTTATCATTAAGCGTTGAAGACAGTAATAATAGGAATAAAGAAATATTTGCTTTAGATCTTACAGGTGCTTACCAGGTAAATAATTTATTAACCGTATTAAGCGCCGAAGAAATATTATTACAACAAGGCTTTATAATCAGCAGTGAAGCAGAAAAGTTTGCGTTAGCCAATGTAAAAAAACTAACGGGCTTACATGGACGCTGGGAAGTGATACAGGACAAGCCAATTATTATTTTGGATGTTGGCCATAATGAGAATGGTGTACGCCAGATCGTATCGCAAAGCGCAAACTATATATTACAACATACAGATGCACAATTACATTTTGTAATGGGTTTTGTAAAAGATAAAGACGTAGATGCCGTATTACAATTGTTTCCTAAAGAAGCTAATTACTATTTTACACATTCGCATATTCCAAGGGCATTGCCGGCAGAAGAACTTCAGCAAAAAGCTGCCATCTATCGTTTACAAGGCGATCGTTTTGAAAATGTAAACGATGCTCTTAAAGCTGCCAAACAAAAAGCGAATGAGAAAGACCTGATCGTTGTTTGCGGAAGTGTTTTTTTAGTGGGAGAAGTAAATAATTAATCCCGAATTTATTTCGTTGCTTTTTGTTTTGATCTTCTTACATACAGCACGATGATCAAAATAAGGATAAGCGCAACGAACACATCAAATAAAGAGAAGGTATAGCTTTTATCATTTTTATCGTAGTAAAAATTAGCGGCCGGATTTTTAACAGAATAACAAACAACAATAGAATCTCCTTTGTTTTTATCAAGATCGGCTTTGGCAATGCCGGTATATTTTACGGAATCGATATAAAAGGAATATTTGTAAGAGTGCTTATCAAAGATGGTTACCCATTCTGAATCAATGACAGCAGTAATATACTTTTGATCCTGTATAGCATTATTGATGATCTTCCTGGAAGTATCGTTGCAATCCTTGATCAAAAACAATAACCCTACCAAGGCTAATATGATCAGAATGATCCTTTTCATTTTAATCGCTTTTGAATAAAATAATTCCTTGCTGCAAATATCCTTACGCCATAACAATATTGTTACAAAAACTAAACCATATTATTCAAAAACTCCTGCAGGTCTGCATCTGTTTTAATTAATACATCTCTCGCTTTGCTTCCCTGGTTAGCGCCTACAATACCAGCCGCTTCCAATTGATCCATTAAACGTCCGGCACGATTATACCCCAGCTTCATTCTACGTTGTAACAGAGAGGTACTACCCACCTGGCTGGCAACAATCAGCTTAGCGGCATCTTCAAACAAAGGATCTTTATCACTTGCATCAAAGTCCCTGCTTTCTAACTCTTTTTCATCCACATATTCAGGTAATAAGAAAGGTTGCGGATAACCACGTTGTTCCCCTATAAATTCAACGATCTTATCTACTTCAGGTGTGTCAACAAATGCACATTGCAAACGCACCAGTTCACCATTGTAACTTACCAGCAGATCTCCTTTACCAATTAGCTGCTCAGCACCGCCGGCATCTAAAATAGTACGACTATCGATCTTACTGCTTACTTTAAAACCAATACGAGCCGGGAAGTTTGCTTTGATGGTACCTGTAATGATATTTACACTTGGACGTTGTGTAGCAATGATCAAATGCACACCTACGGCACGGGCTAACTGCGCCAAACGTGCGATCGGCATTTCTACTTCTTTACCGGCTGTCATAATAAGATCCGCAAACTCGTCTACTACCAACACAATAAATGGTAAGAACTGATGTCCCTTTTCTGGATTCAATTTACGAGCCGCAAACTTTTCGTTGTACTCACGAATGTTTCTACAGCCTGCCTCTTTCAACAGGTCGTAGCGGTTATCCATTTCAATACATAAAGCATTCAGTGTATTGATCACTTTTTTGGTATCAGTGATGATCGCATCTTCTTCGCCGGGCAACTTTGCTAAGAAATGATTTTCTATAGCACGATAAATACTTAACTCTACCTTCTTAGGATCTACCAATACAAACTTTAATTGCGATGGATGTTTTTTGTACAGCAACGAAACCAATATTGCATTTAATCCAACGGATTTACCTTGTCCCGTTGCACCTGCCATTAATAAGTGTGGCATACTTGCCAGGTCAACGATAAAGTTTTCGTTATCGATCTTTTTACCTATAGCAATCGGTAGTGCAAAATTGTTGTTTTGAAATTTATCTGAAGCCAGTAATGTCTTCATGCTTACGATCGTTTTCTTTGCATTCGGCACTTCAATACCGATGGTACCCTTACCGGGTATCGGCGCAATGATACGTATACCTAATGCTGCCAGGCTTAGTGCGATATCATCTTCCAGATTTTTAATTCTTGAGATACGGACACCGGCAACAGGAATGATCTCATACAAGGTTACCGTTGGTCCAACTGTTGCAGCTATCTTTTGAATTTCTATATCGTAATTGCGAAGTGTGCTGATGATCTGGTTCTTGTTATTCTCCAGCTCATTGGGATCCTGCACTATTTTTTCACTACCATGATTTTCCAACAGATCCAAAGTAGGATATTTATAATCACGCAGATCTAAAACAGGATCGTAAGGTTTAGATGCCGCTACTTTTTGTACTGCCGACATTACAGGAACCTCCTCCTCTACTTTATCAGGTACTGTTTTTATTTCCAGTTCCAATGGTGATGCCGGCGCTTCTTCTTTTGCTTTTACAACAGGCACCGGTTTTACTACAGCAGGTTCTATTGCTAATGGAATTTCTTTTGATTCTATTGGCTTTTCTTCTTCTTTCACAGCAACGGGCTCTTCTTCTTTCTCAATTATTTTAATATCATCATTAAAGGCGGGCCTGGTATCACCTAAAGGATTCATCATCCCGGCATTGCCTTTTAAGAAATTACCTTTTACTTCTTCGGATATAGCATTTTCTTCCGGTGTTATTTCATCAACAGCAACTGCCGCCTCTTCTGCCACGGCTGCATTTATTGGCTGTACATTCTTTTTTGCAGTGAAATTAAATGCAGGATTAAATCGCCAGATAATATATGACAGCACGGCAACGATCAATATCGCAAATGTTCCAACTTCCCCCAAAATATTGAACAGCCAATCCCTGCTCATATTCCCTACTTCTCCGCCCCAGGGAAAAAGCTTACCATTGAACACTACTGCAAATCCAACACTTAACACTACCAGTCCGATCAATACATATTTAATATTGCGGGCAATAGAAAAAACTTTTCTACCAAAAAATAAATTAATGCTAAGGGTAAAAAAGAAAGTGCAGATCAAGAAGGATGCTATTCCAAATCCTTTGCGAATAAAAAAGTCTGAGAGGAAAGCGCCAAAGGTTCCCAGCTGATTGTTTACTTTAATATCGTTTACCAACAACAGGTGAATGCCCTGGTTAATTACTTTATCCTGGTCTTCATCCCAGGTAAATAAATAAGAGGTGAATGCTACAAATAATAAGAACGCTACGAGCATACATATTGCACCTGCAATTTTATGTGTGCGCTCGTCTTTCAGCAATTTTTTTACTTCTACCTTTTCTACGGTTTCAGTTTGCAATGCGTCGGCTTCTGCAGCTTTGGGTTTAGTAGTTTTTTTCTTAGTTGCCATCAGTGACAAAGATATAGAAAAGCATTAGTGCTATTTTAGGGTAATACACAGGGAATGTTAAAATGTTAATTCTTTTTTTGCAGGTCTTTGTTAGCTCTTTTCCTTACTTTTTGTCTTGAAACAAAAAGTAACAAAAAATTCAAGGCAGGAACGATGACCGCCCCTTTCCTGCCGTACAGCTATGTTCGGCTTTTGTATTGCTGTAAACTCTGCTTTTAAATTCTATTCTTAGGGTTGAGGAGTATATCTTAAGGATCGTCTTCGACAAGCTCAGACTGACACTCTATATTTTGAGACAGACCAATAAACAACAGAAAAAGTAACCCCCAAAAGCCGCCGGCTGTAGAATCGAAAAACCTTACTTGTTTTTAGCTACTGCCAAAGCCAATAATAACCAACCCACAATAAAACAAAGTCCACCTAAAGGAGTGATCAAATAAAGCCATTGCCATTTTGGGGAAGGAGGCGCATCTGCTTCAAAGAAAGCGAGATAATACAATGAACCGCTGAAGAATACAATGCCTGCGGTAAACAATCTTGCAGACCATTTTAAGAGATTGTTGCCAACCTCTTTATATAAAATGCCTACTGCCAGCAATGCAAATACATGGTAGAACTGGTAGGTAACGCCTTTTTGAAATATTTCAATTTGCTCTGCTCTTATCATTTGCTTTAAACCATGTGCTGCAAAAGCGCCGAGCATTACCGCTACGGCACCTAATAAAGCGGCAGTGAGGAGGATATTTTTATTCATTGTGTGTAAAAAAGAAAAATTAATTGCAAATGTAGAGATTACCGGAGATTTTATTTTCCATATGCCTGATAAAGCTTCCATCGGTTCCAGTAACGCTTCCATCGTTCAAGGTCTTTCTTCCGCCTGACAGGATTTAGTTTCCATTGATCATGATACAGTTTCCATTGAACCGGGTAAGGTTTCCATCGGTCAAGATTTCATTTCCATCGGTCAGAATTTTGCTTCCATGTGTGCGGATAGAGCTTCCATAGGTCCTGATAGGATTTCCATCGACCGATAGCGTTCTTCCTCGATCCCTACCGCATCTATAATAGATGATACACAATAAAAATCCGAAATAAAAAAGTCAATACTCAGTTTTTAGGTAGGGTTTATCCTGATGAATAGATGTAGCCTTTTTTATTACATTTACCGTTAAAAGCTCTATAATGAAGTACTTCTTATTTGTTGTTCTGCTCTTTATTTCACGCCAATCAAATAGTCAAACATTGACGCATTCTTATTTAACCGGAAAATGGGAAACTTCTATGGATAACACTATTTTCCCTTTTGACATGACACTTGATTTTTCTCAGAAACCTGATACTGTTTTATGGACTTTTAAAAATGATAAAGCGTTTAATAAGGCTTGGGTTCCTTATACTTTAGATTCACTAAAAAATTTAATTACGTTTATTGGTCAAGGTACTATACCCACTATGATAGACACTTTTAATATTATAAATAGTGATAGATTTAGATGGGAACATATGATTGGGGATAGTTCAATTATATTCAAAAGGACTAATTAATTCTCCCATTTTCTAACACGTTAAAAAAAATAACTTTCAAAGTAGCGCACCACCCATTCTTTGAGAGTAATGCATAATAATATATATTTACGTGTAATGCATCCAGAGTATGAACTTCGTAAATATTTTGGCTTCCAAATTTGACTTTTTACATTTCCTGAAGGTAGCTATAGTTGAAGTGATTTATTGTTTGACAATTTATTTTTGTTATGCGATATTTTCTATGTTATTTTTCGGAGAAGGAGCAAATAGTTTCATGTATACTACAACAAATGGTTTTATTTACCTGGGACTAATTATTCTTCTACCTACAATCTTCAACTTGTATAAATTTTTTAAGTACTATAAAGGTGGGCTGTTTTCAAAATCAAAGAATTATCTTGTGACCCAGGCAATATTGACAATCGCATTTATATGGATTGTAGTAGTATTGCACTGGATCTTTTGATAGCTGGACGAATAATTCCAATCCTCCAAAGCTCTGCTAGTTGTCTGTAATTAAACTTAATTTAAAATGGACAAAAAATATAAAGCCGATGACATTCAGATATTATCTACCGGTGAAGCCATTAGAATGAGACCCCAATTGTATTTTAACAAATGCTTCCAGGAAAAATCTTTAAATAGTTTACCATTTGAGGTTTTATGTCACGCATTTGATGAGTATTTTGACGGAGTTTGTAAAACAATTGAAATAATTATTGCAAATGACAGTTTCATAGTAAATTATGACGCCGGTATTTCACTAGAGAATAAATATGATGATCTTACTAAGGCTGAAATTATTATGACGCGGATCTTTGCTTGCAGAAACGAGAAAAAACATCTTGCTGTGGGTGAAGAGTTTTGTAGTTTAGGAATGGCGACAATAAATTTTGCTGCGGAACAAAGTGAATTGACTACTGTTTGCAATGGCATAAAGGGACATTATGTTTTTAAAAACGGTATAACAGTGTCGAGAGCGATAGAATCGGTACCAGCACAAAATGATTTTACAAAAATTTTCATAAAACCAGACAAGTCAATCTTTGAGAACTTGAGATTTACATTTGATGGTGTTACTGAAAAAGCAAAACAAATCAATTCAAGGCTGACAGACTTAAACATTATTATTCGCAACAACATTCAAGTAGAATAACTGCAATTTAGATCGCTTCTATTTCAAGCGGAACAAGAGTATTAAGACCTTCTTATTTCTATTATCATTAATACGCATGTACAATGTTTTCACCATTAGCTATACGATATAAAATAAAATCAATCTCCTTTCTTTTCCTACTTTTTATCTCCTCTCCTTCTTTCTCTCAACAAATAAACTATGGTAATAACCCATCAGCAGGCAATTACAAACTCATCAACGGCATAAAATTATATTATGAAATTTATGGAAAAGGCGAACCTGTTTTATTGATACATGGTAATGGCGGCAGCATAAGCTCTTTTAAAAATAATATCCCCTACTTCGCTACAAAATATAAAGTGATCACAGTTGACAGTCGTTCGCAGGGCAAGTCTTTAGATGCTGGAGATTCCATAAGCTTTGAATTAATGGCGAACGATTTTATTACCCTGCTGGATAGCTTACAAATAGATTCCTGCAATGTAATTGGCTGGAGCGATGGTGGTATTACTGCTTTGATCATGGCAATGCGTTATCCTTCCCGAATAAAAAAGATAGCCGCCAGCGGTGCCAATATTATTCCTGATTCTACAGCATTGAGCGCCGGCTTGTATAAAGAAATGCAGGAGGAATATAACCGGAAGAAAAATATGGATTTGTACAAATCATCAACAGAAAAGAATGAGTGGAAATTATTTTTATTGGATTATTTTCAGCCCCATATAAATTTTTCAGAGCTGGCTGCTATAAAATGTCCGTCATTAATTATATGTGGAGATAGAGATCTTATCCGTTTGGAGCACACCATAAAGATCTATCAAAACATTCCTAACGCCTGGTTATGGATAGTGCCCAACAGCGGGCATGGTACATTAATTGAACATGCAGATGAATTCAATAAAAAGGTAGATGAATTCTTTAGTAGAAAATGGTAGCATGTTTCAAACCTATATGAATACCTTTGAACGATCAAATTATAACAGCATGCAACAAGCTTACCTACACCCCACCTACGAAGCAGGCAAAGCATTATTCAATAAAAATATTAAAGGAGCTATTATTAATCTGAACCTGATCAAGCTAAAAGAAACTGCCGATTATTCAACAACTCCGCATTTAGATCCGGGCAAACCAATAAGCGGACTGGAAGCCTATAATTTATACATCAAAGAAGCATTACCATTTTTAAAAGCTTCCGGTGGTGAGATCTTATTTATTGGAAAAGGCGATTCTTTTTTAATAGGTCCTGCTGATGAACACTGGGACATTTGTATGCTGGTGAAACAAAACAGTGTTCAGGATTTTTTTTCGTTTGAACAAAACCCTGAATACATGAAGATCACAGGACATCGGACCGCCGCTATTGAAGACGCAAGATTATTACCGTTGGAAGAATATATTTTAAATAACAAGTAAACAAAATCGATAACACCTTGTTAAAGTGCTTTATTGGAATGTAGCAACGGCTCTTTCACATTCTATTAGCATCATTCGGTTTATTGATTCCCTATTTTGCAATTCGTTTCGGGAGCTTAGTTATTTATAAAAATATTTTTTTGGTAAGGTTTTTTTTATTGCTCATTGTTCTTATACCCTTGCAATCAATAGCACAGGATAGTTTGCATGCTGATGCTATGCAACAACAAACGGATGTGATCAATCTCTTTCATCATCTCCTCCATCAACAAACTCACCGTTCAGATACCGGCACTGTAAATATTTCAGTATTGCCCGGCGCCGGTTACTCCACTGCTACAGGCTTTGCCGGTGTATTAAGTGCAGCAGGCGCTTTTTATATAGAGAAGCATCATGCTGCTGATGATAAGATATCCAATATTATTACCAGTCTTACTTATTCGCAATACAACCAGATCATCTTTCCTATACAAGCAAGCATCTGGACAAAACATAATGAATTTAATATTACTACCGACTGGCGTTATTTAAAATATCCTTCCACTACTTTTGGTTTAGGCGGTAAGTCTGATATCAACAATGGTTATACCATCAACTTTAATTATATAAAGCTGCATCAAACGGTTTTAAAAAGTGTTGCAAAAAACCTGTTTACAGGATTTGGTTATTATTATGATTATTTCTGGAATGTAAAACAGGTGAATCCTCCAGTTGGTATCCGCACCGATTTTCAACGCTATGGCTTAACGCCTACGGTGGCTGCATCCGGGCCGGTTTTACGCTTTTTATATGATTCACGGCTTAACCAGATCAATCCATCGGATGGGTGGTATGGCAATGTGGTATATCGTTCCAATCTTACTGCTATGGGCAGCGATGAGAACTGGCAATCGTTATTGATAGATGTGCGTAAGTATATTCATCTATCTCCTTCTTCAAAAAATATTTTAGCTTTCTGGAGTTATAACCTGTTTACCGTTGCAGGCAAGCCTCCTTATTTATTATTGCCCAGCACGGGTTGGGATGATTTTTATAATACTGGTAGAGGTTATATACAGGGACGTTATCGCGGAAGGAACATGCTCTATTTAGAATCGGAATACCGCTTTGGTATTTTAAATAACGGATTGATAGGTGGTGTGGTATTCTTAAATGCAGAATCGTTGCCAAGAGAGATCTCCAGGCAGTTTGATGTGATTGCTCCTGCATGTGGTGTTGGCCTCCGTTTGAAGCTGAACAAGTTCTCTAAAACAAATGTTTGCATTGATTATGGAATAGGTATGGAAGGATCAAAAGGTATATCCGTTAATCTAGGTGAGGTATTTTAAATGGATCTGATCGCTTCGGGCATTTCCTTATCCTTCATTTCTTCAACGTTCAAAATAATTTTTGCCCGGCTATAAAACGACTCTCTTTCTTTTACTTTTTGATCGATAAAATTCACCAACTCGTCGTCGTTCAAACCACTTAATACAGGGCGTTTTTGTCTTTCCTTCATTAATCGTTTTGCTAAATGTTGCGGAGATGCTTTTAAATAAACAGTAACGCCATGCGCATTCATCCACTGCATATTATCATGAAAGCAAGGAGTACCGCCACCGCAACTAATAATGATATCTTTTTTATCAGTTACTGAACGTAATGTTGCAGCTTCCAGCTCACGGAAATATTGCTCGCCTTTCTCTTCAAAAATTTTAGAAATTGTTTTCTTTTCTTTTGATTCTATCAGCTCATCCAGGTCAACAAAAGCAAACTCACCTGAGCGAGACCATAGATCGCCCCAATAGGTTTTACCGCTGCCCATAAAGCCGATGAGAAAGATTTGCATAATGCTATAAAAGAAGTTACAGAAAGTATTGTATTGCCAGGGCATATCCTTTTAACCCCAAGCCACTGATCACACCAACACTTTTGCCGGACACATGAGAAAGCTTGCGGAACTCTTCTCTTCCGAAAATGTTGGAGATATGCACTTCTACCACCGGAGTTTTAATAGCTGCAATAGCATCGCCAATGGCAACTGAAGTATGCGTATAACCGCCGGGATTGAAAATAATAGCATCGTAGGAATACCCTACCCGTTGAATCTCATTGATCAGTTCACCTTCTACATTGCTTTGATAATACGTAAACTCAACCTGAGGAAATTGTGCTTTTAACTTTTCGAAAAAAATTTCGAAGGTTTCATTACCATAAATATCCACTTCTCTTTTACCAAGCAGATTTAGGTTGGGACCATTAATGATTGCGATCTTCATAAATCAAAATTAAAAAGTAAAAAGTAAACACCCTTACTTTTTTATTAGCGCAATAAAGTCATCGAACAAATAACGGCTGTCGTGGGGACCGGGAGTTGCTTCAGGATGGTATTGTACAGAAAACGCAGGCTTGCCTTTTATACGAATTCCTTCAATGGATTCGTCGTTTAAATTAAGGTGCGTGATCTCAACATCTTTGGAAGCTTTTACCGCATCAGGCTGTACACCAAAACCATGGTTTTGCGTAGTGATCTCGCTTTTGCCCGTAATTAAATTCTTTACAGGATGATTTAATCCACGATGACCGTGATGCATTTTAAAGGTAGGAATATCATTTGCCAGCGCTAATAACTGGTGACCTAAACAGATGCCGAATAAAGGCTTATTCGCTGCCAGGATTTGCTTTACTGTTTTAACAGCATACTCCATTGGCTCCGGATCGCCGGGACCATTGCTGATGAAATAACCATTGGGTTTAAATTGTTCCAACTCTTCAAAAGATGCTTTGGCGTTGTGTACTTTTACATAAGCGCCTCTTTCAACCAAACAGTTCAATATATTTTTCTTTACACCAAAGTCTAATACAGAAACACGCACATCGCTATCCGGGTTGCCTAAATAATACGGCTCTTTTGTTGACACTACAGAAGCTAATTCCAAGCCTGCCATTGACGGCACTTTGGCTAACTCCGCTTTTAATTTCTCTACATCCAATATTTCAGAAGAGATGATACAATTCATGGCGCCTTGTGTGCGAATATGTGCTACCAGCGCCCTGGTATCAACATCATCAATAGCCACTACATTTTGTTGCTCAAAATATTGTTGTAAAGAATTATCCGCCATAAAGCGGCTGTATTGTTCTTCTAAATTTCTTCCAATAACACCTTTTACTTTTACGCTGTCGCTTTCAACATCTGTTTCTTTCACTCCATAATTACCGACATGCACATTATTCATGATCAATATTTGCCCGTAATAGCTGGGATCGGTAAATACTTCCTGGTAACCCGTCATGCCTGTGTTAAAGCATATTTCGCCGGTAGTAGTTCCCATTTTACCGAAGGCTGTTCCATAAAATACTGTTCCGTCTTGTAATAATAATATTGCTTGATTTTTTGTGGAGGATGCTGACATGTTGTATTTAAAAAAGTTGTGCAAAAGTAATTTTTAATTAAGAATAATCCGTGCGTTTTATTAGTGATTTTTTCACATGATCTTTTTCACGCAAAGATGCCAAGGAGCAAAGCAAGCAAAGTTTTTCTCAGCGACTTATTTACTTTGCTTGAAATTGTTTAAGGCATAAGCAAAAAAAACTCCGATATTGCTATCGGAGTTTTATCTAAATTATTCTTCAGTTTTTTTCTTTCTCGTCTTTTTAGGAGCAGGTGCTTCTTCTGTTGCTTCAGCAGCAGGAGCATCGGTTGATTCAACCACTTCAGCTTCCTCAACAGCAGCTTTTTTCTTGCCACCTGAACGACGTGTTTTTTTAGCAGGCTCTTCCGCAGCAGGAGCAACGATTCCTTTACCATAGATCTCGTTGAAATCAACCAACTCGATCATTGCTAATTCAGCGTTATCACCAATACGCTTGCCTAATTTAATGATACGAGTATATCCACCAGGACGACCCGCAACTTTAGGAGCAATTACCGTAAACAATTCTTTTACGGCAGTTTTATCGTTTAAATGACTAAACACCAAACGATGGTTATGGCTGATAACTTCTTTGCTATCGTTCTTTTTCGTTTTAGTGATCAATGGCTCAATGTACGTACGCAATGCTTTTGCTTTTGCCAACGTAGTGGTGATACGTTTGTACGCAATTAATTGATTTGCCAGGTTCGCTAACAACGCTCTTCTGTGAGAAGCTGTTCTGCTTAGATTGTTTTGTTTGTCTCCGTGACGCATGACATTTGTTTTTTAGATTCGCCTATACCGTGTCAGGAATTATAGGTTACTTAAGTTATAAATACTCCGGCTCCCCTTTAGGGGTGGAGGGGTTATTCGTCGTCTAATTTCAATTTGCTTAGATCCATTCCAAAGCCTAAGCCTCTTTCGTTCAACACTTGTTCAATTTCACTCAAAGATTTTTGACCAAAGTTTCTGAACTTCATCAAGTCTTCCTGTTCGTATTGAACCAATTCGCTCAAAGAATTGATCTTAGCAGCTTTCAAACAGTTAAACGCACGAACTGAAAGGTCTAGATCTTCCAATGGTGTTTTCAATATTTTGCGTAATTGCAATGTTTGTTCATCAACCAGATCTTCTTTCTTATCTTCTTTTGTATCGAAAGTGATGTTCTCATCTGTGATGATCATCAAGTGCTGGATCAAAATACGAGATGCTTGTTTCACTGCTTCTTCCGGATGAATAGTACCGTCGGTAATAACTTCCATGATCAGTTTTTCAAAATCCGTACGTTGTTCAACACGGGTATTTTCTATACTGTATTTAACGTTTTTGATCGGCGTATAAATTGCATCAACAGCAATGTATCCAAAGTGAGAACTTTTTTCTTTGTTCTCTTCTGCAGGTACATAGCCGCGACCTTTATTCACCGTGATCTCCATATCTAATTTAGAGCTGTTATCCATAGTACAGATAACTAATTCAGGATTCATTACTTCAAATGAAGGAGAAGCTTCTCCGATCATTCCTGCAGTAAATTCTGTTTTATTTTTTACAGAAATAGTGATCTTTTCAGTGCTAACTTCATGATCAACTTTTTTCTTGAACCGAACTTGCTTTAAGTTCAAAATGATTTCAGTAACGTCTTCTGTAATGCCTTTTATAGTAGCAAATTCGTGGTCTGCACCGGCAATGTTGATACCGATGATAGCATAACCTTCCAAAGAATTCAATAATACTCTGCGCAAAGCATTACCGATCGTTACACCATAACCCGGTTCAAGCGGACGAAACTCAAATTGTGCTTCAAAATCTGTTGCTTTCTGAAGAACAATTTTATCTGGTTTTACAAAATTTAAAATGGCCATATTAAATTTTTGATTTTTATTTTTTAATTTATGATTCCAACTTTTGTACTCTCCTCAACATTCTTGTGTCACTCACTTGTACAGTTTCAACTTTATTTAGCTTCGTGAAATGTGAATCGTCAATCGTGAAAAACGTAAATATTATAACTTTCACGTCTCACCTCTGACGTCTCACGATTACTTGCTGTACAATTCCACAATCAGTTGTTCCTTGATATTTTCAGGAACGCTTTCTCTTTCAGGATAAGCAATGAACGTACCTTTTAATTCAGCCTGGTTAAAATCTATCCAGTTGAATTTTGTGTTTTTAGGACGAATATTGTTTATCAATGTGTCGTTAGCAGCGCTCTTATTTTTCAAACCGATAGCATCGCCCGGTTTTAAAGAAAATGAAGGAACGTTTACTACTTCACCGTTAACTGTAATGTGTTTGTGAGATACCAACTGGCGTGCAGCCTGGCGACTTGGAGCAATACCCATGCGGAAAACTGTGTTATCCAGGCGGGCTTCCAATAATTTGATCAGGTTTTCACCTGTTACGCCTTTACGACGTGCAGCTTCATCAAAAGTTTTGCGGAATTGTTTTTCCAATAAGCCATACGTGTATTTGGCTTTTTGTTTTTCACGTAACTGTAAAGCGTATTCGCCTAAAGTTTTACGTTTGCGCTGAGCGCCGTGTTGTCCGGGAGGGTTACTGTTTTTAGTTAACCATTTACCGTTACCTGTAATAGGTTCTCCAAAAATCCTGGAGATTTTTGTTTTTGGTCCTGTGTACCGTGCCATAATTTAATTTTCATTTCGATTTTTTTAGAATTCGGTCCAATGATCGTTGAAAAATCGTAAAAAATTAATCGTTGAACCCTTTTTGTAAATGATAAATCTGGCTTATCAATATGTTGTTCTGTTACTCCGATTGGAGGCAGAAATTAAACTCTTCTCTTTTTAGGAGGACGACAGCCGTTATGTGGTAACGGAGTTACGTCTTTAATTGAAACTATTTCAATTCCTGATTGTGAAAGGGAGCGGATAGCGCCTTCACGACCGGAACCCGGTCCTTTTACCAATACATCCACTCTTTTCAAACCTGCATCCAATGCTACTTTAGCTGCATCTGAAGCTGCCATTTGAGCGGCATAAGGCGTATTTTTCTTACTTCCTTTAAAACCCATTTTACCGGCGCTTGACCAGGAAATTACTTGTCCGTGCTTGTTAGTTAAACTAACGATGATGTTGTTGAAACTTGCCACAATGTGAGCATCGCCGTAGCTATCTACTTTTACTACTCTTTTTTTTGCGGCTGCTTTTGCGTTGTTTTGTGCTTTTGCCATGTTACTTGAATAGGTAATCTTTAAAAATATTTTCCCGATTTTGTCGGGATTGAACCTAACCTCCTGCGGGCTTTAGCGATCCGGTGTCAGTTCAAAATATAAGCCCTATATAATTTCCGGTTTACGAAGTACGATTTACGATTTTTGAACTTAAAAATTTGTAACCGTATTTGTTATTTGGAATTTATTATTTGTTATTTCTTAGCTGCTACTTTCTTTTTACCTGCAACTGTCTTACGTTTTCCTTTACGTGTACGACTGTTTGTACGAGTACGTTGACCACGAAGAGGCAATCCTTTACGATGACGTAAGCCACGGTAACAAGCAATATCCAACAAACGTTTAATGTTCATTTGTACTTCACTACGTAAAGCACCTTCTGTTTTAAACTCGTTGTTGATGATGTTACGAATAGCGGTCTGCTCTTCATCATTCCACTGGTTTACTTTTTTATCAAGAGCAATGCCTGCTTTCGTTAAAATATACTGAGCAGTAGAACGTCCGATACCATATATATAGGTAAGTCCGATTTCTCCTCTTTTATTTTTTGGTAAATCTATACCGGCAATACGAGCCATAGTTATAATTAAGAATTAATAATTAAAAATTGATTATCCCTGACGTTGTTTAAAACGAGGATTCTTTTTGTTGATCACATACAACTTCCCTTTTCTCCTCACGATTTTGCACTCAGCACTTCTTTTTTTTATTGAAGCTCTAACCTTCATTTTATTAAGTTTTTATCTTTATTATTTATATCTGAAAATAATTCTGCCTCTTGTTAAATCATAAGGACTCATTTCCACCCCCACTTTATCTCCCGGTAAGATCCTTATATAATGCATCCGCATTTTCCCCGATATAGTAGCTAAAATTTCATGCCCGTTTTCGAGCCTGACTTTGAACATAGCATTACTCAACGCCTCTAAAATTGTTCCGTCTTGTTTGATTAATGCTTGTTTAGCCATATATTTTTGGGAGCGCAAAGATAAGGGTTATAATTAAATTTCTGCAAAAAATAAAGAATATTTAGGCGAAAAACCGGCTTTTGTGGACAAAAAAGCAGGAGATTTTCTCCTTTGCCGCTGAATCAAGGTAGTTTTGCACTAAAAAACCCCGATATTTTTTATCGGGGGTGAAGTTTTTTAGCTGTTTTAATTAAGCTAATCGAACGATTCATCGTTCAAATGCACCTTCGTCATTTCGTAAAAATGATTTTGCAGGTTATGAACATTTATTGGATGCGTAATATGCCTTCTTTCGTCTCTATACCAAATCTCAAAATGAGAAAACTCATTTTGAGCAGGAGTTAAAATGCGGAACGCCCCTTTGGAATATTTTACAGAACCGTCGTCGTTTACCTGTTTGTGAAATTTTAATTTTAGCAGCTGATCTTCATCTAAAGGAATAGCACTTAACTGTTCCAGCTCGTACCAAAATTCCTGAACACCATTGTCTACACAAATTTGTTTTTCGTCTCCGTTGATATCTACTACTTCTCCGTGGTTTTTGTCGCCGTCGTTATCGGCTATTAAATAGTCTCCTACTTTAATTTCTTGAAACTTTATCATATGGCATATGTTTTTGTTACCCTAATATAATAATTTTTTGAAAGAAAAAGCGCATATGCCTGCAGGTGAGATGCTTTTTTATTGTTAACGGGCTGCGGGATGGAAGTGAAAAGCCCGCTGAAGAGCTGTGTGCTGCTTTGTGGCGGACTTGTAACGTACAGCCCGGGCAAATGCTGAATAATGATATAAAGCTGACAGCCCATTAAATAAAAAACCACCTCACTAAGAGATGGTTTTAGTTTTTATAAAATTCTTTTAATAATAATGCAATTGCAATTCCACTCTCCTGTTTTTGGTACGACCCGCAGCCGTTTTATTATCTGCAATGGGTTGCGTATCGCCAAAGCCTTTTGATGTTAACCGATTGGCATCAACACCTTTCTTCACTAAATAATCATATACCGCTTTTGCACGGGCTTCACTTAATAATTGATTCTTTTCGGGCTTACCTACGTTATCAGTATGACCGTTGATATCAATCTTTAAATTAGGATCAGCTTTAAGTGCGGCTGCTACAATATTTAAACCTGCATTGGATGTAGCTAATAATTTAGCGCTTCCGGTAGCAAAGTAAATGCGACTTGCAGCTACGTCGATACGCTTTTTAACAGCTTCTTTTATTTCAGGACATCCATGATTGGCTGCTGTACCCGCTAATGTTGGACATTTATCTTCTTCATCATTCACGCCATCTTTATCTGTATCAGGAATAGGACAACCATTATATTTTGCAACGCCGGCTACTGTTGGGCATTTGTCTTCTTCATCGTTCACGCCATCGTTGTCTGTATCAGGGATCGGGCAACCATTGTATTTAGCAATACCCGCTACATTCGGACATTTATCTGCTTCATCATTTATTCCATCACCATCTGTATCAGGAATTGGACAGCCATTATACTTTTCTAAACCTACTACTGTCGGGCATTTATCCTGCTCATCGTTTATGCCATCGCTGTCACTATCCGGAATTGGACAACCATTGTATTTTTCCAAACCAGCTACTGTCGGGCATTTATCATCCTTATCCGCAATACCATCCATGTCTGTATCAATGATTTTTCCTTTTGCAGGTTCGGCTTTTGGTTGTTTTGCTTTTTTATCTTTTCTCAGCATACCAAAACGAAGTCCTGCATGAAAATCAATCTGACGTGTATTGCCACTTATTAAAGTAGATAAGATACTTCCTGAACCAAAGAACACCGGACCTGCACGAAATGAAATACCGGCATTGAATCCAGAGATCTCATTTAATAATAAAGGAAGATATACGCCGAAACTTTTGCGTTCATACCTTGGCGTTAGTGCAAGATAGTTGATCACATGCGTTCTTGTTGCGGTGCTTTTTCCGCTGTTCAATGAAAGCATACCGCCTAAATTCACATTAAAACCGGTAAAGAAATTATAGTCTATTGCGGCTGATAAAGAAGCAGGCAACGACATTGAATATTTCCCTGTAGTAGCACCTTGCTTTTGTATTTTAGGTGCAGCGCCATCCAGTACTGCAGTCATCTCATCAAAATTGGTAACATTATTGAATCTTGCCAGGCGTAAGGTATCAAATGGCGCAGGAACAGTATTGGTATTTAATTTATAATAAGCATCGGTGGCACTATGATCGTAGCTGATGCTGCCAATATCATGCAATGCCAGGTCTATTTTTAATTTGTATTGATCAATATCTGTTTTTGTAAAATTATCCGGGCGATATTCATATACAAAACCCAGATCACCACCAAAACCACTACCGGAAAGCTTTAGATCCAGCTTATCAGTTATGCCGGCATTAGCAAAATATAAGTCGGCAGTTGCATCTCTAAGATAAGTATCTCCCAACCCATTTTTTCCCACTATTGCCTGGAAACTGTTGGAAATAAAATAACCTGAGCCAACGCCGCCTAAATACTTTAATGTTATCCCACCTTTAAAAAAATGTTTTTTATCATCCTTAATTACTCTTGCATAGCTCAATCCAAACTCTGTCCACGCATTATAGCTTCCTGCAAATGCATCTGATTTCATGGTGATCGGGAAATTGGTAATATTCACCCCGTGATTTTCAATAGCATTCAATAATGTATCGGGCATGTCATCAATATTAACCATCGCCCCCATGCGGGTAGTAAAAGCAAATGAATTCTTCTTGTCGTAATTGATCATAAAAGAAGGACCGAATATATCCACGTTAGCCGTACCACTTGTAGATAGTAATCCTTTTCTTGTTATAAAGGGAGCGATATTTTCACCCTTTAGAGCACTGATAATTTTGGAAGATTGTATGGATGCGTAATCGGTTGCAACAGTAGCATTCACAGATAGTAAGTTCACATCCCAGCTATAACGGCTATCTGCAATATTTGCAGGATTGAAAAATACACCATTGACGCCTGTGTAATTACTTGTATTGTAACCGGAATACGTTTGTGAAAAAACGTTGGTAAAAAAAAGTACGGATGCTGCAAATACAATTGCTTTTTTCATAGCAAGAAAATTTAGGGGTTATTTGTACATGAAAAATAGTCTACATATCTTAAAACAGCAAGAATTATTTATAAAGACTTACTTATAATTTTACCATTCAATTTATTTAATGACACGGATCGGGCTTATATCGGATACACACGGCAATTTGGATGAAGCAGTTTTTGAACATTTTAAAAACTGCGACGAGATTTGGCATGCAGGTGATTTTGGCAATGCAGCATTAGCTGAAAGGCTGAGCAATTTTAAACCATTGAAGGGCGTATATGGCAATATTGATGGCTATGATATAAGAAGTATTTATCCTGAATGGTTGCGATGGAAATGCGAAGAGGTTGAAGTTTGTATGAAGCATATTGGCGGCTATCCTCCAAAATACAATGCAGAAGTTAAGAAAGAATTGACACTACATCCTGCGCAATTGTTCATCAGCGGTCACTCACATATTTTAAAAATAATGTACGATGAGAAATTGCAATGCCTGCATATTAATCCCGGTGCTGCAGGTAACCAGGGTTGGCATAAAATAAGAACACTTGTGCGTTTTGCCATTGACGGTAATAATATTAAAGATTGCGAGGTCATTGAATTGGGCAAGAGATAATAATTTTGTATTTATGAACAGACTAATAAGATCAGCCTCGTTTTTGTGTTTACTCTTTGTTATAGCATTATTATCTTGTAATAATGACGATAATAATTCGACTAAAACAAATTCAAACAAAGAAGAACAATTAAGAAAGCAGATTGAACAGTTCCCTGATTCTTTATTATTAAGACAAACCTTAATTCAATATTACCGCGATGCCAATGCCTATGACAAAGCGATTGAAGAAGCAAATAAACTAATTGCAAAAGATTCGTTGAACGGCTATTCCTGGAATATAAAGGCTACCTTATATTTTGAAAATGATGATACATTAAATGCTATTCATGCTTTTGAAAAAGCGACACAGCTCAGCAATAATCCGGAGTATTTGTTATCGCTTGCTTCTTTATATGCTAAAACAAAAAATATAATTGCAATTGCGATCGCTGATTCTTTATTACATCATCCTGAAACAGGCAAACAAAGCGAAGCTTTATTTATAAAAGGTTTGTATTACAGTTATACAGGAGATAAATTGAAAGCCATCGATTATTTTGATCAATGCATTGCTTTGCATTATAACGACATGCCTTCTTATCGTGAAAAGGCTATTTGCCTGTATGATCTGAAAAAATACAACGATGCTTTACAAGTACTTAAACAAGCCGTTACTATTGATGTTGGCTTTGATGAAGCCTATTACTGGATGGGACGTTGCGATGAAAAACTGGACAATAAAAATGATGCCATAAAAAATTACCAGATGGCTTTACAGTTAGACAAAAATTTTGTAGAAGCGCAGGATGCATTGGATTCGATAAATTCTAAATAACAGACATCAAATTCCAGATCATAAGTTCTGAGTACTCTGGCCTCTGTGAGAAATCTGTATCTTGCAAAAAATTCCATTATGGCCATTATAGCACCGTCTTTATTATCTGCTAATTTTTTAACGTTGAATGATGATTGTAAAATGCTGAACGAAAGTGAAGCAGATTGGTTTCATCTGGATGTAATGGATGGACAATTTGTACCAAACATTAGTTTTGGTCCGATGATCATAGACTTTATCCGTAAAACCACTACTAAAACCTGTGATGTACATTTAATGATCACTTCTCCTGAAAGATATGCAGAAGCGTTTAAAAAAGCAGGCGCCGATATTTTAACAGTTCATGCAGAAGCCTGTACACATTTACATCGTAATATTCAACAGATAAAAGCATTGGGGATGAAAGCCGGTGTTGCCATCAATCCGCATACAGCTGTTGATGCCATTAAAGAAATATTGGGAGATATTGACCTGGTTTGCATGATGAGTGTGAATCCGGGTTTTGGAGGACAATCCTTTATCCCGCATACTTACAAAAAAATTGCTCAATTACGGCAACTGATAGACGAAAATAAATTCAGCGCAAAAATTGAAGTGGATGGTGGCGTAACATTGGAAAATGCCAAAGCTATTATCGATGCCGGCGCCGATGTATTGGTTGCGGGCAATACTGTATTTGGCTCTAAAGACCCTAAGGCAACTATTGCTGCATTAAAGGCTATCTAACTTAACATACATCTGGTCTAATACGCCTGCGGATTGCTTTACCCAATTTTTTTCCTCTTTATCCCAATTGTATTTTTTAGAGATCACCTTATCTGCCATTTTATATGCATCCATTGCCTGCTCTTTATTATAAAAACAATCTATCCATTTTTCATCAAGCACATCCTCATTTTGCAAAGTAATACCGCCCTGATACCAGTTGAAGCAGGAAGGTAACCCTCTAAATAAAATGGTGAGCTTATTTCTTGCAACATTATCCTTGTAATAAAGATCGAAGAATCTTACACAACCTTTTAAACGTTGCCTGATCTGTTCCGGTGTTTCTTTTTGTGTTGGTTTTATTCTCCAGTTATTATTAGAAATAGCATAAGGATCATCTTTCACATTTACTTCCTGAACACCATCACCTACCATCTCAATTTTCTTTTTATCTGCATTCGTAAGTACTAATGCCTTTCCCCTGATATCATATATCTTAAATGTTTCCTGATTGCCTTTATCATATTTAATTTCAATAGAGGTCTTATCAGCAGATAAATTCCATTTACCAAGCTCCATTTCCTCATGAGGATCTTTTACCGCAGTTCCATCCAGGAAAAAACAGTAACCGCGGTAAGGGATATCGAGTCCGTTGGAATTATCGTAATCGTCATAATCTTCTTTATATGCCCAATGTTGGCTTAACAAAGTATCCATTGAATTGGAAGAAGAGATATTACGAACAGCAGTCGTATCGTTGTTTTCTTTTTGGGTATTCTCTTTAGCGCTTTTACCCGAACAGCTCCATAAAAAAGAAGCCATAAAAAAACCAAACAGTATATTCTTTACTTGATTCATATTCCCAAAAATAATGGAGTTTTGCTTCCTAACATTCTATACAAAATAAATATTTTACCTTCATGCCATGAGAATACTTACAACCCTTGTATTATCATTCTTTGTTTTAATTGGGGCTGCACAAAAAAAATTCGCTACGGTTAGCGGAAAGATCGTTGATGAGAATGAAAATCCTCTGGCAAAAGTATCTGTTGTTATTTTGGGAAACCTGAAACATGGCGAGATTACAAACGATAGTGGCTATTTTAAGATCAAAGTTCCTTCCAATGAAGCTTTTGCTTTGGTGTTTTCCTGTGCAGGATACAACACCTTTCAGAAAAATTTTCTTTTAAGCACCAATGAAAATGAAACAGTAGGTATTCGTATGGAAAAGGGAAACATTACCCTTACAGCCGTTACCGTTAGCAGCGAGAATATTCGTACAGAACTGGGCAAAGTAGATATCAATCCTAAAAATGCCGTGCAGTTGCCAAGCACTATCGGCGGTGTGGAAGGATTAATTAAAATATTGGTAGGCAGCAACAGCGAACTTACTTCTCAATACAGTGTACGCGGTGGCAACTATGATGAGAATCTTATTTATATCAATGATTTCGAAGTCTTTCGCCCTTACCTGGTCAACAATGGACAGCAGGAAGGATTAAGTTTGATCAATCCTGACCTGGCTCGTAATGTTAGCTTTTATAATGGCGGTTTTTCATCCAAATACGGAGATAAAATGAGTAGCGTGCTTGACATTCAATATAAAAAACCTAAGAGTTTTGGTGGCTCTGTTTCATTAAGCTTATTGGAACAGGATATTCACCTGGAAGGCTCTTCACAAAACAATCGTTTTACTTATTTATTGGGAGTACGAAATAAAAACAACAGCAACTTATTAAGCTCGCAGGAAACACAAGGTAACTATTCGCCATCTTCCAACGATATACAAAGCTATCTTACTTATAAACTAAATGAAAAATGGCAATTGGAATTACTGGGTATCTATTCTTCTACGCGGTTTTCCGTGATTCCTGAATCAGCACAAAAAACGTCTTCAGTATTTTCTCCTTTTTATACAGCCAATTTAGGATTGGATATCTTTTTTGAAGGACAGGAAAAAGACGCTTACAATACCAATATGATCGGGCTTACTGTCATTCATCAGCCTACTAAAAAATTAAAGTTGAGATGGATGGCAAACTACTTTAATGACAATGAAAAAGAGAATGAAGATATTGGCGGCACCTATTTATTTGGTGAAAGAGACTTTGATAGAAGCAGTGCTACTTTCGGGCAGATCACCAATCCACTAGGCGCAGGATTTTATCAAAATTATTCCCGCAATTCTTTAAATATTGATGTCTGGAATTTCAGTCATAAAGGAAGCCTGGATGCAGGAAAACATTTTATACAATGGGGGCTTACGTTTGAACAAAATAATATCAAGGATAAATTGTATCAATGGGAATTTCAGGACAGCGCCGGTTATTCTTTACCATATGACCCTGCTCAAAATACCAATAATATTTACTCTTTCTTAAATTCTACTGCAGATCTTTCTATTCAAAAATACAGCGGTTATTTGCAAGACAATATCAACCTTTCCCGCACTAATAAAAGCGTATTGTTACAATTAGGCACAAGATTCAATTACAATTCATTCA
Organism: Ferruginibacter albus; assembly: GCF_020042285.1. Taxonomy (NCBI): domain Bacteria; kingdom Pseudomonadati; phylum Bacteroidota; class Chitinophagia; order Chitinophagales; family Chitinophagaceae; genus Ferruginibacter; species Ferruginibacter albus. Next base: position 959,722 of record NZ_CP083388.1, on the reverse strand, counting down.
ACAAAGAATTTTTTGTTACACCGCGTGCTCAATTTAGCATTAAGCCGAATTGGAACAAGGAGATGATATTCAAATTTGCAGCGGGTACTTATTACCAACCGCCATTCTATCGTGAATACAGGGGGTATGATGGCTTGATCAATCCAAATGTAAAATCACAAAAAAGTTTGCAGTTAGTGGCGGGCATGGATTATAACTTTAAGAAAAGTGATCGTCCGTTTCGTATAACAACCGAAGTGTATTATAAGAATATGTGGGATGTAAATCCTTATGACATTGACAATGTGCATATACAATATTTCGGCAACAACAACGCAAAAGCGTATGCGTATGGACTGGAAACAAGACTATACACTCAATTGATAAAAGATGCAGAAAGCTGGTTAAGCATTGGTATTATGAAGACAATGGAAAACATTGACAGCCTGTATTACAATGTTTATAAAAATAAAGAAGGAGAAGTAATTACAGCGACTACAAAAGACCAGGTAGTGGCGCAGGTAATTCCTACAAAATTAGGCTGGGTACGTCGTCCAACAGACCGCTTGGTTACTGTTGGATTGTATTTGCAGGATTATTTATCTACCAACAAAAACTTTCGTGTACACCTGAATACTATTGTAGGAAGCAATTTGCCTTATAATATTCCGGGTAGCGTGCAATATCGTAATGGACTTACTATCGATCCATACATCCGGGTAGATATCGGTTTCAGCGCATTATTACTGGATGAAAAAAGCACACGCCGCAGCCACAATCCATTCTCAGGTTTTAAAAGCATCTGGGCAAGCTTTGAAGTATTTAATTTAATTGACAGAGCAAATGTTATCTCTTATCAATTAGTAAAAGATTTTTCAAACACTACGTATGCAATCCCCAATCGCTTAACACCACGGTTGGTGAATTTTAAAATTATAGGAACTTTTTAGAAGAAATAAATTTCGTAAGATCAACACATGCTTAACATCATTAAAAAGCGACCGGCTGTTTTATTGATTTTATTTTTTCTGCTTTCAATTGCTATACGATATCCGCATTTGAACAGGCCGCTTTCCAAACATCATGAATTTAATGCAGGCATGGTGCTTGTTTGCATTGATACATGGAATACAAACGGTGGTCCATCATACAGCGGTTTTTGCCCGGTATTGAATTACACGAATAAAGGTGATAAATTTTTCAGTAGCAAGTATGCAAATACAACCTCTGTAAATGGTGATGATCTGTATATGAGTTTTGGCCCCGGATGGTTTTTATTCCCCTATTATTTTTTTAAGGTTTTTCATCTGCCGGCAAGCCCTCTCTCCCTTCAATTTTTTGATATACTATTATGCTTGCTATCCATGGCACTTGTTTTTAAAATTGCGAAAAAGATGTTCAATGAAGAAAGTGATGCCATGCCGACAAAAGCAATCATTGCAACAATTCTATTCCTGCTCAATCCTGCCTCGCTCTGGTATTTTGGAAATGGCTTTGTACATGAAGTAATGACGATCCCTTTCTTTTTAGCAGCAGCCTATGTGTTTTTAAGTTTTATAGAAAATGGGAGCAACATAACATTTAAAAGATTGCTTTTATACGGCATCCTATTGATAACAGGAATTTTTTGTGATTGGCTTTGCGTGTTTTGGAGCGGTATTACAATATTATATGCTTTTTTCAGATCTAGAAAGGACAAGCAATGGGGCAACTATATAATTGTTACAATACTCTCAACGATCATGGCCATTGCGATAGTATTTCTCGTCTACGGACATCATGTAGGTTATAAAAACTATTTTACTCTTTTACATTCGCGGTATGACTATAGAGGAATGAATGAAGAGAATTCAGGCAGCCTGTTCTCTTATTATTGGATAATCCTAAAAAACTATCTTACCTCCTATCTTCCTTTATTCATTGCATTGTTGATCTTATTGATCATAAACAGAAGGATGATCAGACCTGCAATAATAAAACAACACCCTGGCGCTTTTTCCTTCATAGTTTTATTGGTTGCAACCTGCCTGTTGCATCATTTTATTTTCCCTCAATTTTCCGGGCATGAATATGCTGTTTTTAAAAGTGCCTTATTCCTTTCGCTATGTACTGCGGCATTGTCAACTAATTATAAAACATCGTACATTATTATTGGACTTTTCATCATTCTTTCTATTGCACAGTTCTATTACATTAACCCGGTGGGAGCTTATTCTTTTGACGGTGAGCGTTATGATTATGCAAAAACAATTGGCAATTCCATAAAAGAAAATGCATCCGCAGACGAAGTTGTTTACATTAATTATAAAAATGGATTAGCTGAACCACAGATCATGTATTATGCTAAACGCACTTGTTTTGGTTCTCCTAACTTACAAGATGCAAAAGTGCGCCTGGCAGACCAAACATATGCGCAGAAAGCAGTTTGGTTTGATATCGTTAATGATTCTGTTACTTCCATCATTCATTTCAGTAAATAAAAAAAGGCAGCTATCGCCGCCTTACTATAATTATCTTCCTTTATTAAAAATAGCTCAGGTTTGTTTTAGGCGTTAACGTTAGTAATGTTTCATACATCAGCTTAATCGTATTTTCAATATCATCTTTGTGCAACATTTCTACCGGTGTGTGCATATAACGCAGCGGAATTGAGATCAGTACAGAAGGACACCCTTCATTCGCATATGCAAATGAATCCGTATCGGTACCGGTGCTTCTGCTTACAGTTCTCATCTGCACAGGAATTTTATTTTTCTCAGCAACGGTTTGTACAATATTCAATAGCTTATTATGTACTGCAGGACCAAATGCCAATGATGGTCCTTTACCACAAGCACAATCTCCTTCAATAATTTTATTGATCATCGGGGTGGTTGTATCATGCGTTACATCCGTAATAATTGCCACGTCAGGCTTTATTCTGCGGGCAACCATTTCAGCACCACGTAGACCAACTTCTTCCTGTACCGCATTTACAACATACAATCCAAAAGGCAATTTCTTTTTATTTTCTTTTAATAATCTTGCAACTTCGGCGATCATGAAACCACCAATGCGGTTATCAAATGCACGGCCAATTAAATAATCATATGCCAGCTCTTCGTATCCTTCCTCATAAGTGGCAACGGCACCAATATGTATCCCCAATGCTTCCACTTCTTTTTTATTTCTTGCTCCGCAGTCTAAAAACAGGTTGTCTACTTTAGGTTGTGGTTCTTTATTATCAGGATTGGCAATTCTTGTGTGTATAGCAGGCCAGCCAAATACGGCCTTTACTGCTCCCTTTTTCCCATGTATCAGCACACGTTTTGCAGGCGCTACCTGGTGATCAACACCGCCATTGCGTTTCAAATAAATCAACCCGTTGTCAGAAATATAATTTACAAACCAGCTTATTTCATCCGCGTGCGCTTCAATAACTACTTTAAACGGTGCTGTTGGATTTATTACCCCTACAGCCGTTCCATATGGATCTGTAAAAAAACTATCTGTGAATGGTTTTATATATTCGAGCCAGATCTTCTGTCCGCTGCTTTCAAAACCTGTTGGTGAAGGGTTATTAATATAATTCTTTAAAAATTTGTACGATTGCTCTGTTAAAATACTCTTTGTTTTTTTTGCTTTTGCCATGAGATTTGATTTGATAACAAAAATAGTGAATGGTGAATAGTTAATAATGAAAATCTACCGACGACTAATAAATCGATAAAGATTTCACAATTCATTTAAAGACTCAACAAATAAGTGATCAACGCTGAAAAAAGCATCAATCCATCTACTAAAAAATAATAAAAATAATAGCCGCGTTTTTTAAGCGACAATATATAAACCATGAATGTAATAATGGCTGTTATCAACAATCCGGATGACTGGTGAAATGCAATACCGAATTGAGTTAATGATACACTTAGTAAAGAAAGTAGCATAAAGATCACTACCACTATATAATGTAACCCTTTAGCGCTGATATCGGTGGCAATGCTATGCAGCCCTTTCATCTTATCCATTGCTACATCCCGTTTATCAAAAATGATACACAACAGCAGCACAAACAAAAAATGTATAAGGTAGATAATGATCTCTGCGAACGAAAGATGCGCAATCGTTTTTTGTAAGGGGATCATAGTGGTTACATGCGCCCATGTTAACGACAACAGAATTGTCTTTACTGCACCTGCTTTCCTTGTGAACTGAATTTGCCTGATCGGCAACAACGGAATTGAATATAATACCATCAACAAAAAGGTGATGGCAATATTGTACCAGATAAGATGCAGCTGCAGCAGGCAATAAAACATTCCTGCTATAGATAACAGAATGATCATTACCGGAATGATCTCTTTCTTAACAAAGCCCCATAATGCTGTTTTATTAAAAGAAAACTTACTTAGTAACCAATAGGCATTATAACCCGATAATGTGGCGAAAAAGATAAATAGCAATAAGAAAATATTGGCGGGCAAATTCAGCAAGAGCAAGGTTTGCCAGCTAAGAGCCGCTGCACACAGTGCAATAAAAACAGAATGAGAAAGAATAAAATGTAAGATCTTTTTCAGAACAAACTATTTAGTTCGCAACTATAACAATGGTCGGAGATTTAACCGTATCACTCATATTGCCTGCTGCATTTTGTAAAACAAATTGAAAAAAACAAGTATCATTTCCTCCACATTTTGGTTCTGCAATAGGCAAATATTGTGTACCGGTTCCGTAAGCGTACGTTACTAAAATATCTCCCTTGGTATTGCCCGACGCATTGAATGCAGGCAACGGCAACCAATCTTTCAACACACTGTCTTCCGGGCATTGAGGAACAACTTTGCGTACATAGATCGCAGAATCACTTTTAAACTGACCGGTTGGATCGGTAAAGCCTAGTGTAAATTGAATGTATTGTCCACGTTCCAAAACGGTTGTATTCACCGATTCAAACGTTAATGTTGGCTTTTGCTGAGAACTATCTTTACTGCAACTAATTAGAAACAGGCAAAAAAGTGTTATTAAAAATATGTATCGCATCTTTGCTGAATAATTATCCAAATTTAACGATACAAATTGAATACCCCTTTTAAAAATATCGACCTGGAGAAAAAAATATTTTCAGTAAAAGAAGATGATTTTTTTACAATGGCATTAGAGGTATTCCAGTTTCAGTATTTTAACAATGAATTGTATCAACGGTATTGCGACACCTTCAATATTGAGATAAATAAGATAACAAGCGTTGAACAGATCCCGTTCTTGCCCATCAGCTTTTTTAAAACACATGAAGTAACTACCACTGCGTTTGAACCCGAAGCCATTTTTGAAAGCAGCGGCACTACACAAACCATCAATAGCAAACATTTTATTAAGAACAATAACTTATATAAAGAGAGCTTTAGTCATACTTTTCAATTGTTTTACGGTAAGCCCGATGATTATTGCATCCTGGCTTTATTACCATCTTATTTAGAAAGAAACAATTCCTCTTTAGTGGTGATGGCAGATAGCCTGATCAAAGCAAGCAAGCATCCACGTAGTGGCTTTTACTTAAACGAGCTAAATGAATTACGTACCACATTGCTGGACCTGGAAAGACAACATCAAAAAACAATATTAATTGGAGTAACCTTTGCCTTGCTCGATTTTGCAGAAAAATACTCCATGCCTTTGAGTAATACTGTTATTATAGAAACCGGCGGCATGAAGGGAAGAAGAGAAGAATTAACAAGACGGGAAGTACATACTATTTTAAAGAACAGCTTTGGCGTATCGCAAATACATTCTGAATATGGCATGACAGAATTATTAAGCCAGGCTTATGCTTTAAACAATGGAATTTTTAATTGCCCGCCTTGGATGAAGGTTTTGATACGTGATGAAGATGACCCTTTGGCAATACATTCATCTACTAATAAGCCTTTTAAAGGTGCCGTAAATATTATTGACCTTGCCAATATTTATTCCTGCTCCTTTATTGCTACGGATGATGCCGGGCAATTATTTCCTGATAATAGTTTTGAAATTTTAGGGCGCCTGGACAATAGTGATATTCGGGGATGTAGTTTACTAAGTCTGTAACATTATTCTTTCTCCAGCTCTTTTATATCTTCAATAAGTTGCTGCATTTCTAATCGCAAAGTACCATTGTAAATTCCACGGATGCGCCTCGTTTTATCTACCAATACAATATGTTCCGTATGTAAAAAATCAGCACTGTCTTTTGTATAACCTGTTTGCTCTTCTGCAAAATAAGAACGTCTTGCAAAGTCGTAAATAGCTGCTTTATTGCCGGTTAATAAATGCCATTGAGGTGATGTGTATCCATTTAGATCGGTATATTTCTTTAATTTCTGTACACTGTCGATCCATGGCGTGACACTGTAAGAAAGTAACACAACATTGGTATCGTTTTTAAATGCAACACTTACACTATCCATGTTATGCATCAGCACAGGACATATACTTCCACAACTTGTAAAGAAAAAATTAGCTATATGAATTTTCCCTTCAATACCAGATTGAGAAATGGTTTTATTGTTTTGATCCGTGAAAGAAAAATCAGTAATTATATGAGGAATCTTTTCTGCTACCTTAGTTTCATCATCAATAAAGATTGGAGTAAAATCCGGTGTATTGTAATAAGGGAGATGCTTTGCTGTACTGTTGCAAGAGAGAAGAATGATGCAACCGATCAACCAACTATTTTTTAAAAACACTGTCTGTAACATTCACACAATTTTTAGTGCCCAATAATCCATATCGTCTTCCATTCTTAATAACATAGTTCGATTTTACAGAACCGTCATCAAACCAGGTTCTCTCGGTACCGCTTTCATGCCCTGCCACATAGTTCATTTCTTTTGTAAGCATTCCCGTGGATGACCATTCCCTGCAAACGCCATCGTATTCATCATTCAAAAAATTATATTCCAGTTTCTGTTTACCATTCTCCCACCACGCTACATATTTTCCTTGCTTCTTTCCGTTATCGAAATAGCGAATTTCTTTTAATTGTTTATTCTCATAAAATTCTTTCCATTCACCTGTTTCTTTTCCATCCACATAATTCCTTATTTCGCTTGTATCCTTATTCGCATACAGCGTAAATAGTTTTCCTGAAAAAAGATTACCGTTAACATATGTGCTGCCTTCTTTAGTAAGTATAGCAACACTGTCTGCATTTAATGATAACAAAGATGCTGACTGCCTGGTATTGCATTGAGTCAGCACGATCAATAAAAAAATAAAAATGCTATTGCGTAACGGTTCCTTCGGTTCCATAAAATCCGCTGCCGTTTATGTAAGGACTTTCGGTAGTAGTATGATAATGATAAATGCCATTGGGATAATCGGCTGTTACGCCAAAGTGACCATGATAAGCATCCAGGTCAGCATCCGTAATGGTTTTGTTATTTTCAACAGGTCCATATACAGGAAACCCGTCTAACAAAAAACCTAACAAAGAAGTATCCCCTTTAGTAGTAGTTAAATAATAAGGCTCTACATGATAATGATAACCACCTTGCTGTTGCGGATGACCTCCGTATTGATCAAAAGAATTTATTTCATTGGTAAGCGGTGCATTCATTGCCGCATATTGATTAAAGAACGGTACACCATTTAGCGAAACACCAATTGGTCCGCCGGGTGTGGAAGCATGCGTAGACGCTTCTGCAGGATGCAAAGGAATTTTAAACGTATAATTGAACTGCGCAATTTTATTAGGATTCTGGTTCCAGTTAGGATTGGTGCCATTGTACGCCTCATACTTATCACTCCATTGTGTGCCCTGGTAATACGGACTTTTATGATCGGGTAAACCGGTTGATTTAATTATTACATAATCACCATCTACATAGATATCCGAAGCGCCATAGATCTTTTTATAAACATCAGGAACAGTGCTGGTAGTAGTATTATTCTTGCTGCAGCTTGCAATAACAAATAGCGCCGCAGGCAGCAAATAGCAAAATCGTTTTAGCATATAAGAGATTTTAATAAAGATAATAAACCAAGACGATTCTACGTATGATTTCGTTGCCTGTAAACTTATATTACATCCCGCTTCATTTCATCTTCTATTATTTGCTCTTTTACTGCATCTTCCAAAGAGGTTGGAGGAAAGAGTTTTTTTCGATCCTTCTTATTTTTAATGATCAATAAAATAAGCAATGCAACGGCTGCAATAATTACAATGATAGTAATGAAAATTTGTTTGTCGTTCATACTACCGGTACCACTATAATTATGCCAGTGCGTATTAATTTTCGGTGCTCCCGTAGCAAATAATACAATAAAAAGGCAACTATTGCGTTGTAAAACAACCATTAAAACTATATCCTTTTATGAAAAAGCTTATTGCAAGCATGCTAACAGCATTATATGTTGTAACATCTTTTGCGTCCCCTTCACCTTTAGTTACCACCACAACTCCTTCTTCTATTACAAATGTTACTGCTACTTTGGGAGGCAGCGTTAACGTTAACACTACCTATGTAGAAAAAGGAATTGTATGGAGTACCACTAACAATACTCCTACTACTTCGAATAATAAGATAGTAATGGGATCAGGCAACGGTACTACCTGGAGTATGACAAATGCCGGAGTATTTCCTCCGGGTACTTTAGTTTATGTAAGAGCTTATTGTATACTTGGCATGACCACTATTTATTCCAGTACTGCTAAAACTTTTACCACCCTTGCTTTATCGGGCACAGGAGCAGTATATGATTTTGAAGCTGCTTCCGGTACTTATACAGGCTTTGGCACACGCAACTTAATAGCAACGAATACAACATCAGGTTCTTCTATGCAAATTACTTCTGTTGATGATTCTGTTTACCGCTCTTCTGTCGATGGCTTTAGCGATGGTGGCGGACGCATTGGCAGTGAAGGATTGTATTTTGGTATGAATAGTAAAGAGTCTGCTGTTACATTTGCTATACAAGGCAATAATAAATTTGACCTCAACGGTTTTTATTTGGATAGCGAAAATGGAGATGCTACTGATTATGTTATTTCCAGTTCTAAAGGATCGATTACCGTTTCCTTCCCCACAACAAATACAGAACAAAAAACAACATTCATTGATATAGCTAATAATGCAAATGCCGCTTACTTAAAAGGAATTAGTTCTTTCACTATTACACCAACCGGTGGCGCTTTTATGGAAGTAGATCATTTAGTGTTACAAAACATAGTATCAAACATTATTCTTCCTTTAAAGATGATTTCATTCACCGGCAATGTAACTAATCATGCAGCTGTTTTAGATTGGTCAACCAATAATGAGATCAACACTAAAGAAATGCAAATAGAAAGATCAACAGATGGCAATACGTTCACTTCTATAGGAACTATAACCGCTGTTGGTAATGGTAATAACAACTATCATTTTACAGATGCAACATTGAATGATGCAACCGGTTATTATCGCATTAAAACAATAGATGTAGATGGAAAAGCAACTCTGAGTAATATTGTTAAGCTTACAGATAATGCAGGTACAACAGGGAGCTTACAACTATTGCCGAATCTTTTATCCGGAAGCAGCAATACAATTAAACTCAAAACATCTTTAGCTGAAGGAAGAATAACGATCTATAACCAAAGCGGCGCTGCAATAAAAAATCAAAGCTGGAAAACCGGGCAAACAATAAATGTAGAAACGCTCAACAGTGGTTCTTACTTTATTCAATTAACAGATGGTAAACAAGTACTAAGCAGCCGCTTTATAAAAGAGTAACTCTGAAACCCAAATATGTAGTAAAAGCTGTCGGTGAATTTACCGGCAGCTTTTTGTTTTATTCGAAAGATTTTGTGACTATTATTTTTGTGTCAAGTTGTTTTTTTTCATAACTTTTACTTACAATTTGTATCAGTTTATTAGTGAATCTTTTCAAAAATGGGGACAAGTGAAGCTTTAAAAGATCAGTTTACCTTTTTATCATCCAATGGAGAAATGCAGGAAAGGATCCGCAACTTTGATTGGTCTCAAACGCCATTAGGCAGTGTAGATTCCTGGTCTCAAAGTTTGCGTACCACCGTTAGCATTATGTTGTCTAATAGTTTTCCCATGTTGCTTTGGTGGGGCGATGATTATATTTCAATTTACAACGATGCTTATATTCCTGTACTTGGCAGCAAACATCCTTGGGCATTGGGCAAACCTGTAAGGATCTGTTGGTCCGAGATATGGCATGTTCTTCAACCTTTAATTGATGCGCCTTATAATGGAGGCGATGCCACATGGATGGACGATATAATGCTGGAGATCAAAAGAAATAATTTTTTAGAAGAAACACATTTTACAATAGCCTACAGTCCTGTACCGGATGAGCTTGCTTTCACTAAGATCGGTGGAGTACTTGCCACAGTAACTGAAATAACCGAAAAGATATTAAGTGAACGCCGGCTGAAAGTTTTAAGAGACCTGGCTGCTGTAGCAAGTGAAGCCAAAGTAAAAGAAGAAGCATGCGTTTTGTGTGCCAAAACAATTTCCAATCATACAAAAGATATTCCCTTTGCATTATTCTATCTCCTTAGTGAAGACAATAAACACCTTTATCTCGCAAGCTCAGCCGGTATTCAAAAAAATGAACAAAAAACACCTTTAAAGATCGAGCTATCCGGCGATAAAAGTTCAGCAATTTATAACCGGGCATTTGCAACAGGTAATATAGAAACAATAAGTCTTTCTGATTTAAGCAAACAAACAGAATCTTCTGATCTGAATAATGCTGCCATCATCCCGATACCATCCAACAAAACACATCAGTATGAAGGAATAATTATTGCAGGCATAAGTCCTTACCTGGAATTTACAGATTCTTATAAAAGTTTCTTCCAGATATTGGCAACACAGGTTTCTACAGCCATTACCAATGCCAATGCATTTGATGAAGAACGGAAAAGAGCAGAAGCATTGGAGCAGATAGACAAAGCAAAAACGGTATTCTTCTCTAATATCAGTCATGAGTTTCGTACACCGCTAACATTAATATTGGGACCATTAGAAGAACTGTTAAACAGTCATCAAAAAAATCTCAACGATGCCGATAAGCAGATCATCAATACCTGTCATCGAAATGCATTACGCCTTTTACGACTTGTAAATACCTTACTCGATTTTAGCAGGTTGGAAGCCGGCAGGCAACAGATCAATTTTTCATTGGTAGATATTTCGACGTTAACCAGGAACCTTGCTTCTAACTTTCGTGTGATCATTGAAAGAGCCGGGCTTGAGTTAATTGTTGAAGACAAAAAAGCAATTCCGCCTGTATATGTTGATACGCAGATGTGGGAGAAAATTATTTTTAATCTTTTATCCAACGCATTCAAATATACCTTACAAGGAAAAATAGCATTGGAATTAACGTCTGAAACAGGCTACGCAATATTGAAAGTAAAAGATACCGGGGTAGGCATCGCCGAAACCCAGTTACCTTATATATTTGATCGCTTTCATCGCATTGAAAATTCTGCAGGCAGAAATTATGAAGGAACAGGCATTGGACTGGCAATTGTAAAAGAGTATGTGCAATTGCTAAATGGTTTTATCACTGTTGAAAGCAAGATCGGCAAGGGTTCCACCTTTACAATAAAAATTCCGTTGGCTGAACAAACAGCAAAACAGAACGGTGTTCAGGAGTTTGCTGTCACATCTTTCAATAATAATGAGTCGAATGTTTATATCGATGAAATGAGTTTCTTTCTTGACAATGCTGAAGACAAACCTTCTATAGCAGCAAAAGAAAAGCTCCCGTTAATAATGATAGTAGATGACAATGCAGATATGAGAGAACATATTCAATCATTATTATCCAATCATTTTAATACCATCACGGCAACAAACGGCGTAGATGCATTAAAGAAAATAAAAGACAATAAGCCTACACTAATCCTGAGTGATATAATGATGCCTGAAATGGACGGCATACAATTGCTCACAGAAATCAAGAACACTAAAGCAACTACGCTTATCCCTGTTATCTTAATTACAGCACGTGCAGGCGAAGAATCCAAATTAGAAGGATGGGAAGTAGGTGCTGAGGATTATCTCATTAAACCTTTTTCTTCCAGGGAACTTATTGCAAGAATAAAAGCAAATATTAAAAATGCCAATACCCGTGAAGAAGCATTTGAAAATCTTAAAAAAACAGAAGAAAGTGCCGCCTTTCTTGCATCATTAAGCAAAAGCATACTTGATCTAAAAAGTTCTGCCGAAATAATGCAGACTTTCGGAAAAATGGTAAATCAGTTGAACGGCGCTTCTGTATGCACTTTCGTAAAAGTAAATGTCGATAAGGATGAAGTAGATGTTGCCGCCGATTGGCACAAAGAACCGGGATTGAGTCTTATTGGCAAATACCGCATATCAGATTATATAAGCGAAGAGTTTCAGCAACTAATGTTACAGGGAAAACCTATTGTGATCAACGATGCTAAAACAGATCCTAGAGTTACAGATAAGGAACGGTTGGCTGCATTGCATATTGGCTCTTTAATAAATGTTCCGGTAATACAAAATGGCGATTGGCAATTTATACTTGGCATCTATCATGAAGCTCCTTATCATTGGCAGGAAGAAGAAATAACATTAATGGTAGAGACCAGCAGGCGAATATGGAATAAGTTAGAGCGTGCGCATGCAGAGGAAATGATAACTGCTGATCTGCACGATACAAAGCTATTGCATGAATTGAGTGTACGGCTTATTTCTGAAAATGATATTGAAACATTGTTGAATGAAATAAACAACACATCTATGAAGCTTGCCAAAGCACAGGCAGGCACTGTCCAGATGTTAGATGAAAAAACAAAAGAGCTTGTTATCATTGCCACACATGGTTTTAAGCCGGAAGTAACAGAACATTTTCGGCGTGTAAGCGCCGCTTCTAATACCTCCTGCGGTATAGCATTATCAAATAATGAACGTACGCTTATCAATTTTGATGTGCCAGAAGACCAGGATCCTGATGGTTCCTTACGCATGCATGTAGAAGCCGGTTATCTTTCAGCTTTGTCAATACCATTGGTTACACGTGCAGGAAAACCAATTGGTATGATGAGTACGCACTGGGTTACGCATTATCAACCTACAGAAAGGGAATTACGTTTTATGGATCTATTGGCAAGACAGGCAGCAGACCTGATAGAACGTAAGCAAACAGAAGAAGCCTTACGAAAGCTATTAAGGGATAAGGACGATTTTATTGGCATTGCCAGTCATGAATTGAAAACACCATTAACTTCTATTGGTATTTATATCGAAATGCTTTTAGAGAACTATGCCCAATCAGAAGATACTTTTCTTAGCTCTTCATTAGATACCGTGCACAATCAATTGAAAAACTTAAGTGAGCTGTTAAATAATTTATTGGATGTTACAAGAATTGATACGCATCGTTTTGTATTGAACAGGAAGGAATTTGATTTGGCAGTGCTCATTCATGAAAGTGCAAAGATCATGCAGCCCACTACTTCTCATAAAGTAATTGTAACCGGGGCGCAACATTGCAATGTGTATGCAGATAAAGAAAAGTTGAACCAGGTATTTTTGAATTTGCTTACCAACGCTATCAAGTATTCGCCAATGGCAGAAAAAGTGCTTATTAATATAGCAACAGATAATAATTCGGTAACTGTTTCTGTACAGGATTTTGGCATTGGAATACAATCAGAATATTTGGATAAGATATTTGAACGCTTTTATAGAGTAGAAGGACAAACAGAAAAAACCTTTGCCGGCTTTGGAATTGGCTTATATATTGCTGCTGAAATAGTAAAGCAGCATAATGGTACCATTAATGTACACAGTGAAAAAGGAAAAGGATCTACTTTTTATTTTACCATGCCCAAACTTTAAAACCATGATTTATGGAAAATTCAGTACTTATTGTAGAAGATGATAAAGATATACGCCTGGCTTTAGAACTGTTATTGAACAGAAGAGGCTTTAATGTTTTAGGAGTAAGTGATCTGACAATAGAAAATCTGTCTATTCAGCCGGATGTTATATTGATGGATGTTTATCTTTCAGGAAAGTCAGGACAGGATATATGTAAAACAATAAAAGAAAATCCTGCAACCAACCATATTCCCGTAATAATGATGTCTGCTTCACCTGCAGCCGAAGTATCCTGTATGGAGGCAGGCGCCAATGCATTTATCAGTAAGCCATTTAAAATAAGTGAAGTGGTTAGTACGGTTCAAAGATTTATAAAGTAATCTTTAAGGTGTAGAGTAATTTTCTGCAACAATATAAAAAACGGTATCGATAAAAAACAGCTTTTCCGAATTTAGAAGAACATTTTCATCGTGCATGTCTTCCAGTATCAAACCATATTCTTTATTAATGTAGTCTTGCCGTTTTACATTTTGGAATCCATTATATTCTAAAAAGCTGCGAATATCATCCAATGAGGCCTGTCCTTCTGCAATAATGAAAGGTTGTTTCACCACTGCATAGAATACATTTTCAATATCAATAAATCCAATCAAACTGTAGGATGTATCTTTAAAAATAAGATTATGCAATATCAAGCTATTAAAATATTCCAGCCATGTAGCATAATAAACTGCATCATTAATTTTGATTACAGAAGAAGTTTGAATATCGAGATACACTTTAGATTCGCCACCTTTTGTAAGATATTGTCCGGGTAGATGATCAATCCAAAGCTGATGAGTAGTAGCGTAGTTTCTTAAGCTTGATTCCTGCTCTTTTTTGATGAGGAGTTTACTTTCGAATTCTTTTTTAACTGTTGTACTTGCGCCAAAGCTTGCGCATAAGAAGTTGCGGATTGTCGTGCAATGATTTCCGTCCCCCTTAAGGATGCTTCCTCGAACGATATTTTCAAGTTCCTTTTTTGTATCATCATTGTACATTTTAAACAAATTTATAAAAAATATCTAAAAGCTAAAATGGTTTGCAGTTCTACTGACATAGATACGCTCCAATTAACGAACGCCTTTAATTAGAATAACTAAAAAAGCCTTTTACATTTTACTGTACAATCCTGTTGGTATCAGCCGTAAAACAAATGCAATAATTCTCCAGCGCTTTGTAACATACACTATGCGCTTTCTGTTTTCAATTGCATTCAATATTTGTTTAGAAGCTTTTGTAACAGGAGCCACCCAAAACTTTCCCTCTCCTTTTGCCATGGCGGTGTCTACAAATCCCGGTCGTATATCTGTTATAGTGATAGGAAGTTTTGATCTTTTTATTTTCTGTCTCAGCCCTTCTAAATAATTTATTTGAAATGCTTTTGTAGCGTTATAAGCAGGTGCATGCCTGCTGCCACGAAGCCCTGCAATGGAAGTAATAGCAGCAAACTGTCCTTGTTTTTGTTGAAGAAAATACTTGATCGTCCAATTGGCAATTGCTGTAAAGCCGGTAACATTTACATCCAATGTTTCTTTCTCTATAGCAAGATCAAGCTGTTCATTTAATTCTCCTGTCCCCGAACTTAATATTACCAGATCAACCTTACCAAGATCAGCAGCTAATTCATCCAGCTTTTTTGTAACGGCAAGTGTTTCCGTTACATCAAAAGCTGAAACAATAAAATGATCCGGTCTTGTATCTTTTAATTCATCCAACAACTGTTTTCTTCTGCCGGTTATTCCAACAACATAATTATTGTCTGCTAATATGATGGCTAGCTCTCTACCAATTCCTGATGTTGCGCCAATGATAATTGCTTTTTTCATGTATGGATTTGAGGATTTAATCATGTCCATCGGGAAAAATATGCATTACTGAAAACCCGATAAGAAGTACTGTAAGAGCGAGAATTATAACAATGTACAGTAAAAATTTTCGAAGCGTAATTTTCTTAGTAATCATTATTCTTAAATAATATATTCCTAAAATTATAGCCGCCAGTATAACAATATACATTGCAACAAAAACGAATCCTAATAATGAACTAACGTGAAGCGTGCTAATATCGAAAATTATCAATACTGAAACAATAATAGAAAAAACATTAAGATAACGTTGATTATTAAATTGCATATTGCTATTGTATAATTTAGTTCCATCAGAAATAAAGTCTTTTGTTTTCTTCATTTCGTCTGCCAAAACTTGAACCCTTCCCGCCCCTTGATCAACAACATCTTCTGTCTCAGCGAAGTTTTCATTGTATACTCAACAAAAGTATTTAAACATCAACTATGACCCGCCCGCCGAGACGAGTTAAAAGTTCGGGATAGATAGATTTTTCACCCACATCATCATCATCGCTATCATTCCTCCTAATAACATTAAAAGAAAAAGTTACAGTTTTAGTGTGAAAATCCCGCCGGAACGAAAATGCCCAACTTGTATAAAACCTTTGTTAGCAGCATACTCTGCTACACAGAATTTAATAACTTCTCATTATTAGCTTTGCCAATAAGATAATTTGTGAAGGCTGAACACGCAATTAGAAAAAATCTGGCGTCTTCAATGCTTATGTTTTCGTTCTCCATTAGAGCATGTCTTATGCCATTCTTTCCATTTGTGTAAGCATACAATTTTTCAAATGCTAACTTTAAAGTTGGATTAATCTTTTGATTGGTTTCCAATTTATTTAAAGCTTTCCCAAGAGTGTTTTCAGTTGGTTCAATAAGTCTACTGATAACCTCTACCATTGAGATGCTTTCCTTTATTACATTTTTCAAATCAGGCTTTGGTTTTTTCGAAATCAACTCTAAAGCAGAATTTAGATGTTCTTGAATTCCAAAAAGCCCAAATTCGGTTGCAGAATCTTTTACTTGTTCAATTTCGGTAATCTCAGTTTCATTAGTCACCGGAATAAATTTTTTGTCTACAAGTCTAAATCCTGAATGATTAATTTGTAATGTGTCGTCAACATATTTAATGAATCCTTCTATATTATAAATATCGCTTCTCTCTACATGATTAAAGACGAATTCAAAAAATTCATACACTTTATACCAAAGCCCTTTTTCAATATGCTTTCTTACTAAGTCTGCTAATTCATAGTCTTGATTGGGAAAATCGTCAAATGGTTTCCTGAAAAAGTAAAGCCAAGCTAATTGATAAATTCTTCTGTGTTGACTTTTGCCATATCCATATTCTTCTAGTGGGCTATGAATAAACAGATAAAACGAATTCCATAAGTCAATTCGCAATGCGTCGTTAATATTGTCAACTTGAAATGGAAGTTCTACTGGTTCGTAACCATAACGTTTTGAGAATGGTAAGTTATCATTATTTGCTGTCATAAGAGTTGCCGCTTACATATAAATTTATGATATTCGGCATTAGCTACAAAAAAAGCACTTCCCTCACCCCCGCCTTTTAATAGTGTACATTTCACATTGTTTATAACACTAATCACATCAAGCCTTAACATTCTCCTTTTCCAAAAATTATCTTCAATCACATCTCTCCCTCCCCAATAGTTGATATACATCATCTCCTTTATTTTTCTTATCAAATATCAACCTCTACATACACCTGTAACAACATTTTCTTAAGCTACTTATCCTAACTTTTCTTTTAAATAATTCGTATGTTATCATCCCCCCGTTCTCCACCTTATTTATTTACCCGAAACGTTGCCGCTAACGGCAGGAAGCTTTCGGATATTCCCGAAACCTTGCCGACAACAGCAGGGAACTTTCGGATACTTCCGCAAGCTTGTCGCCCATGGCAGGAACATTTCGGGTGCTTCCGAAACCTCGCCACAAACGGCAATAAGCTTTCGGGCACTCCCGCAACCTTGCCGACAACGGCAGAAGACTTTCGGGAAAATAATTATAATCAATCGTAATCACTTTTTAATTCATACACATGTCAATCATAAGCATCGATATAACAAAGCTTCGCAACAGCGAGTTTTTACAGTTCAGCAAAGACTTGCTGGAAATCATAAAACAAAATGATCCTGCCACTTTAAAAGTTACTGAGCAATACAACAGTTTCAACAACATTACCACCGAAATAGACGGGCTTTTTAAAACCCCTACCGGCAGTGCACTTACGCAGGATATTACAGACCTTGATATACGCAGAGACAATGCGATCACCGGCATCAATACAGTTATCCAGGCGCTCAGCTATCATTTTAATTCCGATAAAGCGGCAGCTGCCAACCTGCTGGCGTTTCATTTAAAAAATTATGGTGCCGGCATTGCAAAGGAGAATTACCAGAGTGAAACAGCTATCATTGATAACATTACTGCCGACTGGAGCACTAAGCCCGACCTAGCTGCTGCCATCAATACCTTGAAATTAAATGAATGGGCTGATGAATTGAGTGCAGCCAATAAAGCGTTTAACGAATTGTATATCGATCGTACCAAAGAGCTTGCTGCCGTAAATCCTGACACAATAAAAATAAAAAGACTGGAAGCGGTGCAATTGTACTATGCTCTTAGAGATGTTATCGATGCATGGTACACCATCAACAAAGGTGCTGCCCCTTTTGATAAAGTAACACAGGAATGCAATGCGTTAATAGATCAATACAATACGCTTATTGCAGGAAGAAAAGCCGGAACAACAGACAATACAGCGCCGGAAACTTCAACTACTAATCAATAAAAGAGAGAAAGGGTTCGGTTATTATAATAAAGCTGCCGGTTAATTAACCAGCAGCTTTTTAGTTTGCGTGCTGTTCGTCTTAGAAAGATTTATAAAGTAGATGCCCTTTGTAAAATGTCCTATTTCATTCAGGTTGATCGTGTTGAATCCTTTGTTCAATAACACTGTTTTTTGCAACACTGTTCTTCCCGTAGCATCGGTTATTTTAACTGTTGCATTTTCATTGGCAACAGCATTTGTCTGCAATTGCGTGTATTGGCTCGCAGGGTTTGGCAACACCGTGAATATTGATTCTTCTTTATCTGCACTGTTGAAGGATAATATCGTGCTGTATTTATAACCGCCATCTTTTTCTATCATCTTTAAACGATAATAAACAGTACCGTTGCTTGTCTTACTATCATCGTAAGCATAATTATTAGTGCCTGTATTATTTTGCGCCGCTATAGTAGTAATGGTAGTAAAATGAATACCATCATCACTACGTTGTAATTCAAAACCACTCATATCATATTCATTATCCGAACGCCAGGTAACCGTAATATCCTTACCGGTGTGATACCCGTTAAAGCTCACCAAACGTAAAGGAACAGTTGTGTTGGCACATATTGTTAACTGCGGACGAAGATTAGGCGATGTAGCATAATCAGCTGCATAAAATATCTGCGAGTTATAATAGTTCTCTGTCTGCAGGCGGAACAACATTCCGAAGTTGCTGTCAGGATAATTTATCCAATGCTGTACAAAATCGGTGATATCTATTTCGCAATTCTGTGTAGTGCTGCTACTTTGTGGCAAGGTTACTGGTGTAACTGCATCAACAGGAGGTTCAACATTCCACGTTAAAGTATCAATGATCCAATCAGTAGTTATTTTTTGGAACAAACATGCATTTGCTGTTCCATAAGTTGGTGAACCAGGAATAGCCCATGGATAATTTGTTTTAGCAAATAATTTAAGCTTGGCACTTTTTATAACAGTGCCCGGCGCAATGGTACTTACATCCATCTTAATAATGGTACGGCTGTTACAAATAGGTATTCCTGCTGCATTGCAGGTCCATCCCATTGCAGCTATCTCTGTAGAGTCTGCTGCTGCCGGTGAATCAGGATAACTACTGTTAAATCCTACAGCAGAATAGTTAACATCATTTCTAAAGCTGATGGTTTGACAACCGCTGGTATCTATCGGTGCTCCGCTGGAGATAGGTGAAACATCTCCATCAATGGAAAGTCCTGTTTTATAAACATAAAACGTACCTGCTGCACTGCTGCCGCCATAAGGTACTATCTTTAAGTTGATAGCGCCTGCTACATTTTGTAAAGCTGCAACGCCTTGTAAGTTTACAGGTGTAATATCCGCACCCGAAGATGAATTGCTGCTAAGGCTGATGCTAGTAAATAAGATATAAGGTCCGCCATTTACAGAGTACTCCAGCAATGCCGACGAAGGACCTGTAGTTGAACGCCTGTAATGCAGACTGAAATTATACAATGATAATTGATACCCGTTGGTAGGTGTAATGGTAGCATACACAACCTGGTCACCGCTAATACCATCGTTAGAAGTTGTTGCCCAGTTATTACCACCCCATGCGGTAGCGGCTGCAGAACCGGATACACCAACACCTGTACCCCTGCTAAGCTGCGCCGATACTAAGTTGGCGTGAAGCGTGGTAGCATCAAAAGGACTTACTCCAAAGCTTGATTGATTACTTGCATTCCATACTGCAAACTGCCCATATGAAAAAGAACAAACGCCGTTTAGTAAAACAACCAGCACAAACATTTTTACAGTAAATACTATAGAAGTAGAAAATGATCTCATATAAATAATTAAAAATGGAAAATGTGGGCGGGACAGGATCACTACAAATATTGCAAGGAGATGTTACTTAAAACAATCTTTAAGGTTATGCTTGTATTATGATAGTGTTAAGAAAGGCAGCTTTACCAAATCTTTAAATAACAAGCAAGGATACCCGGGGTTAATATTGGCGTTCTTATTTTGTAGCTGCAATTTTCTTTCAATCCATATAAAAGAGTGAATCGTGAAAAAGAAAGGGTAGCCAATGTAAGGCTACCCTTTTATATTGTGTGAATGATTGCTGTAAAAGATGGTAGAAAGTTTTTTAAAAAAGGTCGTCTTCGCCAAGCTCAGACTGACAGCTTTTTGATATGATCTGTTATGTTGAGCTTGTCGAAACGTGGCAGGTCATATCAAAATACAACGATTAAATTATATTACTTCCCTATATCCGGAGAATCATTTTAATCTATTACGGGCAAGGTATTTCCACCACCTGTAAGTGATTAAAGCCCCCGCTTAACCCCATGAATAATTTCCAGCATTTACCATCGGGAGATTTTAAGATGATGCCGGAGCCGGCATCTGTTACCTGTATATCTCCACCCGTTACCGTTAGTTTGGAAGTGGGCGTAACGGTACCGATGCCCAAACCACCCATCATAGGATTAAAACTGAAGCCGGCTAAGGTTCCGTTACCACATGCATTGGTTACTGTAACAGCTCCTGCAGAAGCAGCACCCACCGATGCAACAATAGCATTGGATGATATTATATTAAAAGATGCCGCAGGCACACCGCCAATGTTAACGGCTGTAACATTGGCAAGATTACTTCCGTTGATTACAACAGCCTGCCCTTGTGTGGCAGTAGTTGGAGTAAAAGAAGAAATTACCGGTAAAGGATTTACGGTTAAGTTCAGCTGAGCTATTGAATCACATTTTCCTTTGCCAAGTGGAAAAGTGGCAGTATATGTTCCACTTGCGGAATAATTTTTCCCATTCCATATATAAGGTACCTTATCGCCACAAATGGCAACATTGGTAGTGCTGGTGCTATTACTCACTACGGTTAAATTCAATGTCGCAACCGAATCGCATGGTTGCCCGGGAATAGTAGCATAATAATTACCCGAAGCAGTATAATCTTGCCCGTTCCAATGAAAAGGGAGCTTATTGGCACAAATAACCGTATCCGTATAACTTTCCTTTTGCGGTAATATAGTTATATCTACCTCCTGAACAGAACAGGGAGTAACTGAAGAAGATACATTATAATAGGAGCCCGGTTCATAAATTATTTGTCCATTCCACTCATAAGGCAATTGATCATAGCATATTGTTTGAGAACTCCTGACAGTATCAGCAGAAATTACAGTAAGCTTTAAATAATGTATTTCGTCTTCACGAAGTTCAGGATTACACCCATGCTCGATAACGTTTTCGTATATCCCCGGTTGAAATATATCAATGTTCAAACCCCAGCTAATAGGCAGCGCACACTCGCTAAGAGTTTCATAAGTAGTATCAGAAGGATAAACAGGCGCATTAAGATTTAATGTAACAATAGAATCGCATCCTTTGCTGCTGATCAAGTTTAAAGTGTAAGTACCCCAGTACCTCTCCCCGAAGCTACTCAAATTGTAACATTCAACAGTGGTATCAACAGTAGTATAAACGGTACAGTTTTGTGCATGCAAGTTGCTAAATGCAAAAATAAATGCAACAGATAGTAAAAGCTTTTTCATTATTGTGTAGATAGATAATTAATTAATGCTCTTGCATTACAGAGGATAGAATAAAGGGATCTAAAAGCAGGTGAGTTTGATAGCGAGGAGGCGAATATATAGAAAAAAGGTTGAATGCTTTAAAAAACATTTAATTAGTACCATCATAATAAACTTCAACCTTAAGATCTATCAAGATAGTTTGATTTTTTGCATTACCTTTTTGCCGATAGATTGCCAATCTTCAGGAGAAAGCTGTGAGCTTTTATTTTCATTACAATAGCTGGTCAATCTTTTAACAGTAAATGCAATAGACCTGCTCGATCTATCATCGGTAAAATCACCCACTATAAATGATTTTGTTGATGGAAAAACCTTTAACGAACCTTGGCCAACAGTAGGAGCAATTTCCTCGTTGCCATGATATGGAAAACTTATGTAGGAATAGGTAAGAATATTATTTTCAAATTTTGATGCCAACGTATACCAACAATAAGTAGCTTTTCCTTCATCGTCAAAATTCATTCCTTCGCATTTTATTTGCTTGTCGTCTTTATCCTTATAAACTTTAAAAATACTAAAAGCTCTATCCTTATCCGGATGTCTATACTCTTCAACATACATTGTAAATATTCTCTCCTTCTTTTTCAAAAGGAAATTCTTTATATCTAAAGGGATGGTAAATTTTACATTAAATAGCTGTTCTAACATATGGCACTATTTTACGTATTGCAAGTTTATCTTAGTTATATTAATATAATATTACCTATATGTTACGCTTTAGCTATTTTAAGTAGTCTTATTCCTGGAGGTACCAATATATTTACCAAACGGCAAAATCGCTAAAAACAAAAAGCAGAGAAATAGCGTGCTTCTCTGCTTTTATCTGGAGAGTCTGATTTATTTAGTGCCCATAACTATCTCAAGTTCGAACTTTTCTATTGAAGATGTAAAAAATATTTTACTGTATCAAATAGAAAATTTAAGCACCTGACTCATAATCAGGGGGTCCCAGGATCGTGCCCTGGTGGGCCCACAATAATAGCAGTAAAGGTTTCAGCAGATTTTGTTGAAGCCTTTTTTCATTAAAAGGCATTGGAAAAGAAATTAGAATTATTTTGGAGTGAGTCATGTGCTCTAACCAACTGAGATATGGGCCCTTCTTCGTGGGATTTTCACAATGCATTTCTCTTTTAAAGCGTAGAAATTATTGTTTTTCGTGTAAGCTAACGTCAAAAACTGATCGTTATTGCAACAGATGATAAGAAAATCCTATCTATTACATGATTTAAGCATTTATTATATAACTTTTGTATGAAAAGCTCTTAAAAGATAAACTTTAAAATAGAATTATTTTAGACTTACTGATTATATACAATAATGTGTATTAAGATAAAGGCAACATTTAAGAAGATACTGCTTTGTATATTAAAGTTGAAAAGTTAATATACTATTAGTTGCAAATACTATCTGATCCGGCTTTCTACTAAAGATATATTAAACTTAATTGGCTCTTTATTTGTAGAAGTACAATAAAAACTATGCAAAACAGGAAGGATACTTATATTGATCAAATCAAAAAATTAATCGAACCTTATCTTCATCAGTATGTTGGGCAAACACCTGTACTTTCATATATTGAACCTGAAAATATTATTACTATTGATGGTAACTTTTTTAATTATTTACCAGAAGAAATTAAACAAGAAGTTGACAGGTTAATTAAAGAACATAATGAATAGAAGAATAACTAATCTTATCGCTAAAATATTATCAGGTGATTCTTAATTAGAAAATTTCACATTGAACTTTCCATTAGTAATCGTGTGAGTAGCGTTATCCCCACTATGTATAATACCGCCACTAAATGTACCACTTACAGATTCAGCATTAATAGAGCTAATAGTAACTGTTCCAATATTGGGACTTATACCATTTGAAAGATAAATAATATTACCTGGTTGTTCAAATAAGCTCATAGAAGTCTTGTAAGTTGCAGCGCTGTAACTATTATCAAAAGTTCCTGCTACAACAGGTGTAGAACCACCTACACCAAATGAAATAAGACTTCCGCTAACACTTCCATTATAGCCTGCAATTCCAATGCTATAACTTCCACTGGTATTTTGATGTGTTGCTACAGCATAAATGCTGAAGTCCGTTGGTTTACCATCAATATCTGCAGATAGTGTAGATGAAGTACCACCGCCACCTGTATTCACAGGATTACTTTTTGAACATGAAGTTAAAAGAACAGATACTATTATAATGGAAAATAAAATTGACTTCATAATTAATGCTTTATAAAACAAATATAACTTATTTGTCTACTTTAGAAGTATTTTAGTTGAACTCATTATCAAATATTCAAAAGTCAATTTGTTATTAACAGGTTTGTATTTTTTAATCCAAAAACTATACCTTGAAATACATCTTAAATTTAGGTAACCATAGCGCAAAAGGGCGAAACTAAATAAAAAGAAAGGCTGCTAAAAATGCAGCCTTTAATAATGATTAATTAAACAAGCATATTTTTTCCGATTCTTGTTTCATATAGTTCTTTCGAAATTTCTTGTACTTTATGTATTGTAATAACCGCAGAAGGCATTTTTAAAATTTCTCTTGCTGCATTTTTCATCTCATCAATATTTTTTTCTGCTGTTGTATAATAGTATGCTTCACCAGAATTTAATATTTCTTGTCCATATATGTCAACGTAAGTAAAACTATAAAATTTCATAATGAGTTTTGTTTCTATAAAGTTACAAATTTTACTTCATTCGTACATTCCCTGTTAGCACCTTTATAAGCAAGCATTTTGTTTGCTAAACTTTTAATTGCATTCTCAAATTTTAATACACCAGAGTCTTTCCGATTGTTATAACATAATGCAATTTTGCTACATACGCTTTATCTTCTCTGAAATCAGGAATATCAATAAACTGTGTAACATTTGATACTATTTGCTTAGGTAGAATTTTCATAACTAAATGTAATTAAAAAGGCTGCATTTTGCAGCCTTAAAATATGCAATCATGTTTTAGTTGCTAATTAAGCAGCCTATTAGAACATCCATTAGCGGTTATAATGATAGTACCACTCCAATTGTGAACCAAAGATGAGGCAGTAAAAGTATAAGTACCGATTGGCAATGTAAAATTTGCACAATAATTGGAGCCACAAGCAGGCGTGGAATTATAATAATAGCTTCCGTTTATTGTACCTTTCACATCACCGGTAGTTGTGTGAATGGTGACGGTGGCATTTGTGCCTCCTGAATTATACCAAAATATGGCATTACCTTGATACTGGCAGGTTCCATTATCTACGGTTGCTAATGGGTTGTAATTAATTGAGGTTGGATCCTTACATCCGTAAACTGGTATGCCACCTCCACCATTGTTTGTACTTTCTTTTGAACAGCTAAATAAAGCTGCATTAAGCAGCAAAACTGCAAGAGTGTTTTTGAGATTCATTTTTCGAAGTTTTTTGGCAGTTCTATGTTCCTTAGAACCCTAGTTTTTGAAGGTAAAAAGCGTGGAACAAATTTGCTTCTATAGCCAAGGCACTTCGACGAGCCTAATACAGAAAGCAATTGCCCACGCTAAGGCGTGAGCGTTTTAAATGCTTTTTCTCCTGTATTATTTTGGAAGTGTCGAAGTTCCGGCTATGAGAAAAACAAAAAACGCTAATATTTTATTAGTGGCTAAGATACCAATTCAAACAAAAAGTTTAAGGAAAATTTTGGAGGCTCTTTTTAGTTGATTCTTTTTATAACAATTCCTTCATTTCATCCGATAGTGTGGAGATATATCTTTGTGCCCTCTCTCTGATCACGTTTTAGTTTTACACCGATCAAGCAAGTCGTTAGTTAAGGGGCTGAGTTTCTTCAACCCCTTGCTTATTTTATCCTGATGAATAGATGCACCCTTTTTTATTACATTTGAAATATGACTAAAAATTTCAAACCTCTTTATGTGATAATAGCAACTATTTCTATTTTAGTATTTGTTGAATATAAAGATTGGAAGGTTGATAAAGCTATTACTATAAGAAATTGTAAAACTGTAAAAATGCCGATACAAGGGGTAATTTTAGGGTCAGCGGGCAAAAATTCATATACGGTTATACTTGTAAACAATATCAAGGATGAGGTAGGGATGAATACATCAAAAGAGATTTTAAAAAAGGGTTTCGACCAGTATATGTTTGAAAAAGGAGATTCCATAATAAAAAATGCAAATTCCAATACAGTAATGTTCAAAAGAGGAGACAGTGTGATTGTTTATACTATTGGATGTGATGATTAACCAACTCTGTCCGTAGTTTAACAGGTATAAAGTTACGGCACATCCAAATAAAAAAGCTTACGACACCCGAGCTTAATATCAAAATATCTACACTTAAATAAATATCTAACAGATTATATACGCTATTCTTTAATTCTTAGCTTCAGATAAACCTTACATCTTTATATATATAACTTGCACAATTACCTTCTTAGGAAACTATATCGCTGTTAACTAAGGGATAAAACTAAAAAATTTATTACCGTTGCATGTGATTATGTAAGGCGATCACTAAGTCAGAGATATTAAATGGCTTTTCTATGATTCCGTCTGCGTGAAGAGTTTTGTAATCTCTTAAAGTGGATGGGCTGGCAGACATTAAGATAGTAGGAATGTCCTTAGTGGAATCGTTTGTTTTTAATTCATAACATATTTCTCTTCCATCTGCTTCGGACAGCATAACATCGAGTAAGACAATATTAGGTCGTTCGATATTTAATTCTTTGAAAAAAGAATCTTTTGTAGAAGTGTAACGTACAGTGTATCCACGCATAGTAATACAACCTCCAGTACGTCTAATAATTCCTTAGAGTCATCTAATATAAGTATCGCAGCCATCTTCCTTAGATAATAGAAAAGAGTTATTAATGGCTAACGGGTTAGTAATGCAAAACTACTAAAAATGATAAAAAAAACAATATATATGTAACATAGGTGAAGCAACAGGCATATATTAACTAGTATTTGGCTCATAGAAGCGGTAAAACCAATCCTCATTTACTCTTCTTAAAGGCTATTGCAGATTTTTTTAAAATGGATGTCAAAGACTTTCTTTAAATGAAAATATAGTGTATATTGTATTAATGGAGACAATCAGAATGAGTTTAGAGGATTTCCGGCAGTTATCTGATGGCAATCACCCTGAATCTACAACATCAATAGTCAACAAAATTAAACAGGGATATTCCTATATTATTGTAGGCAATAAAAAAGAATTTAAGCTAATACTCTATAAGGATGCAGATGGTAAAGAAATTATTGGATTAAATGAAGTGTGACTTTTAATATAGTTTATTTATAGGCTTGTTATCATACAAGCTTTTTTATTTCCTACCGGTGGTCTAAGAGCGATATAGTTTACCATAAAGAGAGGCTTAATTGCCACCCATTTTTTTGGATTACAAACAGGCACTACTTTTTAGCTGTAGATTTTTTCTTGGTTGACTTTGTAGATGATACTTTAGGAACGTGAGAATCTTTTTCAGTTATCTCTATAACTCGATCAAGTAATTCCTTTGCAAATTGAACCAGATCTTTTCCTTTAATTACCTTTCCTGAAGTCACGCTTTCTGCTACGGCTAAGTTTTTTTTTGATTTAAATAAATATTGTGAAATGGCTTTAAGATTTGTTTCATTATACATAACTATAATCTGGCTTTAAAAATATAAACAATCAAAAACTGCCGAAAAGAAAATTTATATTTACCAAAGCTAGATTAGCAATTGGTAGAAATTGAATATTAAAAAGCCCGGGAAATATCCCCGAGCTTACCCACATCTTATTTTATTCCCCTTAAATAACATCGGGCAAAGCATATACGATAAAAATTATCCTGTAGTTTAAGAATGATTTTATAGATTCTGCTCTGTTTATTAATCAAAATAAAAAAGGAAGCAAAGCTTCCTTTTTTATCATACTAACATTTTCAAGAAATTATTCTTCATCTTCTTCATCCTTCATTGTTCCTGCTTTTTTAGCATATTGGTTGGATGCTTTTGCAGAATGCTGACCAGCCTTGCTATGATGAGCTGAAGCTGCTTGTGCATGATAACCTGCTTTTTCATGTTCCCCTTTTTGTGAATGCTCAGAAGCTTTGCGATGATGTTTTGCAGCTTCTTCATTATGTTTTGCTGCTTCGTCGTGATGTTTAGTTGGCATATAATTTAAATTTAGTTACTATCAGAAGTTTATTTCATAACTATTTTTTCTACGTAGTAAACTAAAAAGGTGTACTTCAATTAAGTACAAAGGATCGCCATCTTCCCCTTTAGTGGATGGGATGAATCCAAAATCATAAGGGAAAACCATACCTGCAGGCAAAAACTTATGAAGTTTGAAAAGTTTATTCTTTGGATCGTAGTCATATTTTTCTGTACTTCCTTTTGGAGTTTCAATAATAATATCCACTGTTTTCATACTTTTTTATAGATATTAATACAAAATATTTGCCGAAACGAGTAGTGTAGAATGAGTTTCTAATAGCTAAAACAATTTTAATTGAATTTCTTTATATTCTTTTTTGGGTGGTTTAGCATTTCCAAAAACTGTCTTACCTCCATATTTCCACGAATCTTCTCTTTCTTTTTTGATTAGTTCATCAAAACTATTATTTGGAATAAAGTTCTGTTCTGAAGCAGCCGCTAATTCATGCAATTTTTTAATAGCATCATTCTTTTCACTATTACCCAACTTGGCTTTTTGTACAGCAGTTTGAAGGGTGGCAATGGTTTCATCATATACTTTCGTAGGAACAGGAAAAGGATGACCATCCTTGCCTCCATGTGCAAATGAAAATCGTGCAGGATCTTTAAATCGAGACGGCGTTCCATGTATTACTTCACTTACGAGAGTTAATGACTGCAAAGTTCTTGGTCCTATGCCCTGTAATAATAAAAGGTCTTCGAAATTTGTGAGATTTTGTTCATGTGCGAGCCATAACACAGTCCCTAATCGCTTAAGATTAATATCTTCTGCTTGTACGTTATGATGGGCAGGCATAATTAATTGAGGTAACTCTTTTAATAATTCTTGTGGTTTTTGTCCTGCTATGTTTATAATTCCTTCGCGTGTCTGTTTTGCATCAGATGCAGTAAGATTTAATATCGCTCCTTGATTTATACCGCATATTCCTGTGTGAGGCTCTTCAACAAAAGAAATAATATTGTTGGAATGCCAATGATAACGTCTGGCTGTTTATCTCCTGTACGCATTCCCTGTTGCACAACAGTCCAGTCTCCCGAATTACTTACAATGAAATTATGCGTATATAATTGGAAGCCATCTTGGATAGCTGTATTGTCTACTTTAGCGCTTAATTTACTACACCGTACTAACTCATTTCCGTTCAAACTTATAGTGTCAGCTAATCTCATCAATTCGTTGGGAGTTTCTTTTGAAAATTTGCCTTTACCACCACAGATATAAAGGCCTAATTGTTTTGAATGTGGATTTACAGCTCTTTTTAATGCTCCCATTACTGAAGTGGTGATACCGGAAGAATGCCAGTCCATACCCATTACTGCACCCAGACTTTGAAACCAAAAGGGATCAGACAACTTGCGCAACATTTCATCCTGTCCATATTCAGTAAGTATGGCCTCTGTAATTGCTAAACCTAATTTAGCCATTCTATCAGCCAGCCATTTTGGTACATAACCATAGTGAAGAGGAAGATTAGCCGCACCCGAACGTATCATAACTTAAATTTACGAAACATATAGACCAATGCTATTACATCTTTTTTAAGATTCTTATACTATTATCAGTAATTGAAATTTTAAATTGTTTCAATTATTCCCCACTTATTTGACATTGTTTATTTGTATACACACATTAAATCGAGAAGGAGAATATCTACAATTGGAGTAATATTTGATTTGATAGATATAAACTGAAATTATGTTCACCAAAGATTCAAAAAAGGAAAAGAAGAAAGTTAAGAGTGTCAAAGTAAATACGGTAACCCGAACCAAAAAAGAAACCGACACACCACAATTTACAACTCCTGATAGATCCGGCAATGCAAGGGCAGATCAGAATAATCAATAAAAAGCAGTATATGAAAACAGATCAAACAAAATCAACCAGACAGCAGACAACAAAAAATTCATCCCAGTCAAAACAAACTCCTGAAAATAAAAATAATTTAGACAGCAGAAAAAATAAAGAGTACAATCTTAAAGGAGATGATATAACGCATAATAAGAAAGAAGGGCATAAGGTTAAATAGGCTATTTTTTTATAGCACTTATCTCTCCATTTCTTTCAATATAAATTTTATCTATTTTGGTTAGGTCTTCTGTTAATGCAGATTTGCGTACTCCCTGTAAGATATCTTCTTTGCATACCAATGCGCTGTCAAAATTCTTTTGAATAAAATTTCCATCTTTATACAAGGTTATTTTTTCGCCTTCAATTATTCTACTGAGAAATTTAGAATTGACAATTGCCCATCCCAAAACGCGATGAACAATTACAATGACCAGGCATGCTGTTATTACCGGGATAAATGGTGACACGCCGACTACTGCTCTTCCTAAAATAGTACCTAACAAGATAACAATGATATTATCCAAAGCTGTACGTATTCCAAAGGAGCGCCGCCCTGATATTCTTATGAGTACAAGTGCATAAATAAAAATTACAATTACTCTGCAACTCATTTGAAGAATGTTTAAATCTCTTCCTCTGCCGAATATTTCATATATAAGTTCCATGGCGTGAAATTTATTTTTATAAATCAAATTATACGCCACTATAGCAAACTGTAGATATTCTTACACAATACAAATGCATTATTCAAATAATAGTAAGGGCTTTTATTTGGACTGTTTATTGAGTAATGATAATAAAATTTTGAATGGATTTAAGTTCAGGTTATCCCTATTTCCTGATTAAAACCGGATTGCCTTTTAATTATCAAAAGCTGGAAGCATCTCTAAAAACAGACGTATTGATATTAGGCGGCGGTATATCTGGTGCTTTAACTGCTTATTATTTAACGAGCGCAGGAATAAATTGCGTAGTGATAGATTCCAGAGGCATTGGATTAGGAAGTTCTGCTGCCAGTACGTCTTTATTGCAATATGAATTGGATACTTCTCTTGTAACATTGATAAACAAGGTCGGTAAAGCAAATGCTGTAAATGCGTATCAATTATGTGTAGAGGCAATAAATAAGTTGGGTAAGCTCTCCGACAAAATAGGTAATAGAGATTTTGAGTTCAAACAAAGCCTATATTATGCTGCAACCAAAAAAGATGTTTCTTTTTTAAAAAATGAATTTGCCGTCCGTAAAGAAAACGGATTAGATGTTAGCTATCTTAATGGCTCAGATATTAATTCAAAATTTGGCTTTACTGCTCCTGGTGCTATTCTTTCTGCTACAGCAGGGCAAACTGATTGTTATATGCTCACGCATTCTTTACACCAGTCCGCTATTAAGAAAGGGTTGAAAGTTTACGATAATACGTCAATAGTTAAAATTGACCATGGTAAAAGATCAATAGCTGCAGTGGCTGAAAATGGGTGTATAATAAAAGCAAAGAAAATAGTTTATGCAACAGGCTACGAGGTTATGCATCTTATTGATAAGAAAATAGTAACCTTTAATTCTACATATGCGTGTGCAAGCGAACAGCAAAACAATCAAACAAAACTTTGGAAAGACGACGTTTTGTTATGGAATACTGCCGATCCTTATTTATACCTGCGCAGCACTAATGATAAACGCATTATTATCGGAGGCAGAGATGAAAAATTTTATGATCCCAATAAAAGAGACAAGTTGTTAAAACGAAAGACAAAGCAACTGGCAAAGGATTTTAAAGAGTTATTTCCTGCCATACCCTTTAAACCGGAGTTTAGTTGGACAGGAACTTTCGGTGTTACAAAAGATGGTCTACCTTTTATAGGGCAGTATAAAAAATTACCTAACAGCTTTTTTGCACTGGGTTTTGGTGGCAATGGTATTGTTTTCAGTTTAATAGCAGCAGAAATCTTGCAGGATATTTTTTTAGGAAAGAAAAGTAAATCAGCGCCTATCTTCTCTTTTGAGCGACTGTAACAGAAATGGTACATTTTATGTTTTAGGGTAAACATGCCGTCATCTGTTATATCAACAACTTATTATGATTCATCAACCGCTACGTTGCGTATAATATATCTATCTGGTGCTGTATATGATTATCTAAACGTTCCCGAAAAAGTTTTTACTGCGATGCGGAAAGCTATTTCAAAAGGTAGCTTTCTAAACAAGTATATAAAAGGATATTATGAATTTAAAAAAATAAACTGATTAGCATTCTTAAAATTAATAAAATGAAGAAATTAAATTTGAAAAGAGATGGAGCCGCAGAAAGTTTATGGCAATATGACCAACCTGCATACAAGCCTCATGCTTCAAAAAATAAAGAAGAATTTGATGTAATTATTGCCGGAGGCGGAATAACAGGCGTAACTACCGCCTTACTGTTACAAAAAAGTGGATTGCAGTGTGCTATACTTGAATCCAATTCACTTTGTTTTGGAACTACCGGAGGAACGACAGCTCACTTAAATACGTTGCTTGATACTACCTATGAACAAATTGCTTCCAATTTTGGAAAAGAAAATGCCAAACTGGTTGCCGATGAAGTTAAAAAAGCTATAGCCTTAATTAAAAATAATATTAAACAATATAGCATTGACTGTGATTTTAAAGATGCTTCTGCGTTTTTATTTTCTCAATCTGAAAAACAAACAGAAGAACTAAAAACCATTTACAAAGCAGCAAAAGAGGTAGATATTGAAGTGGCATACGCAGATAAAATACCTGTTCATATACCTTTTGAAAAAGCAATTGAGGTAAAAGGACAGGCAAAGTTTAATCCGGTTCATTATGTTTTTGCGTTGGCAAATGAGTTTGAAAAAGCCGGAGGCGTAATCATTGAAAATTGTTGTGTACATAGTGTAGAACAAAATGAAGTTGTTGATATAAAAACTAGCACAAAAGATTTTAAGTCAACCTATTTTATTTATGCTACACATATTCCTCCGGGCATTACTTTTTTTAATATGCGCTGTGCGCCCTATCGCAGTTATGCAATGGCAGTACTACTCAATAAAAACTACCCTCAAAACCTATGTTATGATATGTATGATCCGTATCATTATTATCGTACCCAGGAAGTAAATGGACAAAAGTTTTTAATAGCCGGTGGTGAAGATCATAAAACAGCTCATGAAGAAAATACAGAACATTGTTTCTTAAAGTTAGAAAGCCATATTCGCAAGTATTTTGATGTAAAGGAAATTGCTTTTAAATGGTCGTCTCAATATTTTGAGCCTAATGATGGCTTGTCATATATTGGCAACATGCCTGGTAATCCAGGTAATATATTAGTAGCAACAGGTTTTGGTGGAAACGGGATGGTATACAGCCATGTTGCCGCACAGTTACTGCATGACATTGTTTTGAATAAGCAAAATGATGCTATTGCTCTTTTTAACCCAAATAGGATAAAACCCATTGCAGGATTTTCCAATTTTATAAAAGAAAATGTAGATGTAATTAAGAAGTTTGCAGGGAAGTTTTTTTCTTCTGCAGAAGTACAGGAATTATCAGAAATAGCAAAAGGTGAAGGGAAGATCATAAAATATCATGATGAGTCTATTGCTTTATATAAAGATGAACAAGGAAAACTATATGCGTTAAATCCTATATGCACACACATGAAATGTAATGTAGAATGGAACGCTGTAGAAAAATCTTGGGACTGCCCTTGTCATGGGGCACGATATGATATTAATGGAAAAGTGCTAACAGGTCCGGCTGACTTGGATTTGGAAGTTGTTCAGATTACTACTTAGTTAAACCAAATAATCTTTTATAAACTGGATCATGAAATAATTAAAGTATTTCTAAGTAAAGATTTGCTATCTTCCTATAATAACATTTACTATGTTTTTACATCTGCATCCATTACAAAGAATTCTACTAAGTCTTATTGTATCTGTTCTAATCTATTGTTGCATTTATAGATTGCATTTAGATGTGTTGCTGATAATTTTAATTCTTTGGACTGGATTTGCAATAGCTTTTATTTCTACAAGTGCATTTGTATTCTTTAACCTGCCTGTTTGAGAAATTATTAAAAAGGCGAATAAAGAAGATGGGAGTCGACTGTTTGTATTATTGAGTGTACTTTTTTCCGAATGAACCTAAGCCTGACTACCTTAATTTTGCTTATTTTTCTTTTGTTATTGGAATGACTTTTCAAGTTTCTGATGTCCAAGTGTCGGATCGCCATATACGCAGAACAGTGTTAGCACATGGCATATTATCTTTTGCTCTCAATACCTTTGTGGTTGCCCTTACAATTAATCTCATTGCAGGATTACGGCACTAAGCCATATAGCCAACTGATCAGAATTACAGTGATTGAAAAATTTGTTGAATATCGTAATAGCTAAAAGGTTTATGAATAAAAAGCATGGGCACCCTTTTGTAAGCCCAAGGCTTCTGTTTCTTCATTGCCAAAGGCAGTAACAACAAATAATTTTGAATTGCTATAGCGTCTCAATTTATCAATATAGTCAGTGTTTAATCCATATGGCGAGTTGCTATCTAAAAAGATTACATTGTAATCTGTTGTTCGTAATAAGGTAAAGCATCTGTAACAGTCTGAACACAATCAGTGTGTATCTTCTTTTGTTTGGCAAAAGTTGTCAAGAGAAAACAAATATCTTGTTGGTCTTCTATAATTAATACTTTACTCAGGACTTACTTCAACCCAAATAACTTGCCATGAATCAAGCTGCACAAGTTTAAATGAAAACTTCAAATTAAAATAGCATTTGTCTAGTAATAAGTAAAAGTATTAGGCAAAAATTTTTACTCTCAGGGTAACAAAACACTAATGACGAATTAAAGTGTGTAAAAAGTTCCCCAAAAATATTTTACTGCTTTAGTGTTTAAAGGTCAAAATAAATGGCATGATTCTACAAGAATAAAATAATGATCCTTCTTATTTTTTACTCACTAAAACTTTTTCTATGTTAAAATAGGCAGCTATATTTTTTGTGATTGCTATTGTCGCAGCTATTTTCGAATTTACTGGAATAGCAGCAGGAGCAGCTTCAATTGCTAAAACCTTGTTTTTTATATTTATTGTGATCGTTTTAGTGATGGTTACATTAGGAGTCACTATTATGAAAAAATAATGGACTCTTTCATTCTCAATTTCTAAAATTTATATACATGAACTCTAAAAAAATTATTGCAGGAATAGTAATTGGCACTGCAATCGGTATTCTCATAGCACCTCGTAAAGGATCTGAAACAAGAAAAAAAATTGCAGGGTCAGTTAATGATATAGCCGATTTTATTGAAGATAAGATAAATGCTATACGCCAAGAGGTACATAGCGAAGTTGATGCAGTAGCAGACCAAATTACAAACAAAGTAGAAAATGCCGAATCGAAAATAAATGAGGCTTTAACCTAGGTGTTTTATCCCTTTTAATATAAAGTATATGACGTATTGCTTAGGTATAAAAGTCAAGCAAGGAATTGTCGGCATTGCTGATACACGGATATCTGCCGGTACTACAACTACAATAAAGAAAAAAGTATTTGTGGTGCAAGATGCCCACAACAGTTTTTTTATTATGACAAGTGGCTTGCGATCTGTAAGAGATAAAGCAGTTCATTATTTCACTGAATTAATTGAAAAAGGAATTGTGTATGATAAGTTGTACATGGCAGTAAATGCATTTGGACAACAAATAAAACGAGTAGCAGATGAAGATCTCGCAGCCTTAACTAAGGGAGGATATAGATTTAATCTGAATGCAATTGTTGGTGGACAATTGCGAGGTGATGAAGAGCATAAATTGTTTCTCTTATATTCTGAGGGCAATTGGGTAGAACTGGATGAGGGTAGTCCCTTTGCTATTATTGGAAATGATGGACAGGGAAAAGCAATTTTAAACCGTGTAATACATGAAAATATTTCTCTTCGTCAGGCTTTAAAAGCAGGTTATGTTTCTTTTGATTCCACCCGCGTAAGTTCTAATAATGTTGCCTTTCCGATTGATGTAGTAACGTATGAAAAAGACAGTTTTCATATTTCTGAAAATAGATACGAATTTAATGACCTGGAGCCTATTACTTCTGCATGGAATAAAAAATTGACTGAAGCGCTTAATGAGATACCTGAAGAATGGATAGATAAAGCGTTTAAAAAATAATTAAATAAAACTTTCATGGAATTTGAAGTACATAGTGAATTACAGTATAAAGTGCTAATGCCGACTACCTTTATTTTTAATTTACAGGTTCCTACTACCAGTAGTCAATCTGTTATAAAAGAAACCCTGGTAACAGACCCAGTCTTAAAATTTGAAGAATTTCATTCTCCAAGCATTGATGCAAGGTTTTTAAGATTACAAGTTAATAAAGGAATTAATTTTAAAATTAGGTACGATGCTACCATAGATTTGAATTATAAGATTGTAAATCGAGATCAATTATTACAAACGGTTCCTGTATTCAAGTTAGATGCTGAAGTGATACCATATCTTTTTCCAAGCCGATATTGTCAATCAGATAAACTTCAAAAACTCGCATTTAAAGAGTTTGGTGATATCGAAAATACCTATGCAAAGGTGCTAGC
Organism: Ferruginibacter albus; assembly: GCF_020042285.1. Classification (NCBI taxonomy): domain Bacteria; kingdom Pseudomonadati; phylum Bacteroidota; class Chitinophagia; order Chitinophagales; family Chitinophagaceae; genus Ferruginibacter; species Ferruginibacter albus. Next base: position 922,938 of record NZ_CP083388.1, on the reverse strand, counting down.
AATTACTGAATGGATATATAACAATGTAGAGTACGTTAGTGGCAGTACTAATTCCAGTACTTCAGCACATGATACATTAACTGAAAGAGCAGGCGTATGCAGGGATTTTGCTCATTTAGGAATTACGCTATGTAGGGCACTGTCTATTCCTGCAAGATATTTTACAGCTTATGCATATGATCTTACACCTCCTGATTTTCATGCATGCTTTGAAGCTTATATAGGTGGAGAATGGATATTTTTTGATCCGACTAAACTGGTTCCAGTCAATGGATTAGTAAAAATTGCCAATGGAAGAGATGCTGCAGATGCTCCGGTTGCAAGTACATTTGGTAAAACTATTTGTACCTTGATGAACGTGAAGTGTGAAACAAAGGATACGAATTTTAAACCCTTTACCTATGCTATGAGCAAACAGCGCGGCTTATCTTATCAATAAAATTATAAAGAATTTATTTTTCTAATGAAGTTTCTAGGGCTATAAATAAATTTCAAGTTCATCTATTTCTTTTCTTAAAATTATTAAAAACCTTCTTCTAAATAAAAAGCCATCGCAGATGCAATGACTTTCTATCTTTTTGATCGAACTAAATGATTGATTAAAAAATGAATTTCAAAACTATCTTTTCTTTATGAAAGTTCAATGAAGATTCCTATTTCATTCTGCTTTATAGCTTACAAGTTAATTATTTACTAAGCTATAAATTCATTCTGAAATAGTCAATCAGGTGATTCTAAAAGTAAGATTAATTCGAGGAGCGATTTCCTTTTTGGTTTTGGCAATATGATGTTCCCAATAATCTTGCATAGGACAGCCATTAATAAAAAGGAGCCATGAGTCAACGGGATAGACATTGGCTTTAGATCTTTATTAAACTTATGTCTTATTTGAAAAGCCCTTGTCTCTCCAAAACTGACAGAGGCTATAGGAGTATTTGTACCACCTTCTGGTTTTTTATCACTATGCCAGCTTACAGAATCGTTGCCATCCCTATAATAATTAAGTAAAACATTATTGAATCTGCTGCCGCTAACAATTTCTACCTCTTCCTTAATTTCCAAGAGTTCATCTGTCCATTGATTAAACGCTTTCTTACCATACCAGGCAGTAAGCCTGGGATCATCTACTACCTTATCATACATCTTTCTTTGATTTTGTTGCCATGGTATAGTATGCAACAATATCTCATAAAAATTATCAGACTTTTCTTTATCAAAAAATTGTTGTCTTAATGTAAGATCGGCATCAGGAATATCAAAATGAATAATGCGTTTTTTGCCGTCATCAAAAACCTGCAAATCATCAAAAAGCGTAAGCATCTAATTTTTTTATTAAAGTTACTGCGTTTATTTGTTTTGCTAAAATATTTAGCGCATGAAAAAATTTCATGAAATTTTTTCTTACAAATTGAAAAAATGACCTTTTTATTGAAATGGTATTGGGGTTGCTATGTACTTTTTAAAAAAAGGAGGTAATTATGAACAACCTAATCAAAAGAAAACAAGACAATCAGCCGGCAAATTTTGGAAATGTTATTAATGATATCTTCCAAAATAATCTTAACCGGTTTTCAGTGATGATTTTTGGGGATTTAGCGGATTAAATTCTCAAAGTAATGTTCCTGTTAACATTGAAGAAACTGATAATTCTTATGAAGTGGAACTGGTAGCTCCGGGACTGCAGAAAAAGGATTTCAATATCAGTATCAACAATGATATCTTAACTATTGGCTTTAAGCATAGCGAAGAAAACAAACAGGAAAATAAAAAATGGATAACCCAGCAATACAGGCAACAGGAATTCACCAGAACATTCGCATTAGACAAAACTGTTAACACTGAAAAAATTGTAGCAAATTATGAAAACGGTATTCTTAAAATTTCTATTCCAAAAAATGAGCAAGCTAAAAAAGTATCTCGCCTTATTGAAATTCAATAATGATAAAGATGATCCTTTTTTAGTGTATTAACTGAAATCACAACAAAGGGATGTTAATCATCCCTTTGTTGCTATTATTTTATGCAAACCACTTACTACATACAGTTCACAATAAAAACACCCAATGATTTTCAAAGCTTTGGGAAATTCTTTATTGGAAATAATCGGTTAGTAGCAAATGCAATTTTTGAAAAGTTAAAGGGCTCTGATGAAGTAAGTGAAAAGGCTATTTTACAATTAGATTTTATTGAGTGGAAAAACAACTTACCGGTAAATATTAAGGTCTTGCAATGTACGTTAAACGAAATGGGTGATAACTGCAAAATAATTACTAAAGAAATATTCAAAAATTTTAGTTTAATCGAAAAGATATTTTATAGTGACAATGATAGTGATTAAGTAAAAAGTTAATTAAAGTCTTCCCATGCAATTCCATTAATGTATATTCATCACAATCTCCCTCGGCATGAATTGATAATACAAACCAGCCATGTTCCGGTGCTTGTCCTTTGATGATCAACGCACTGTTTTTCAAATATGCAATTTCATGTTCATTAACCAGATAGGTGTCAGGTATCCTGTGGACCAATACATCGGGATGTAAGAGGTTTATAACATCCATTATTGTTTCTCCTATTGATATTATTTCAACTTCTGTTGGAAGTGATATGAAATCTGTTTCCGTAGAAAAATAAATGGTGGCATCAAAACAAATAGAATGGTCTTCAGGTTTTAATTTATAATCGTTGATAAATTCTTTCAATGGCTGGTTTATTGTCTTCATCTTAATTTTTTATCCTTTGATTGATTTTATTAATTGTTTCTTCACTACAATCCTTTTGAGGCTTTATTGATAAATAATAATTACCATATCGAAGATTTGTTCCTTTTATTATCAGACATTCATCAGGTGTGTAACTTATTTGTTCCTTTCCTGCGATAAAAGTATTGGGTATTTTGTAGGTTTGAGTTGTATTTTGCAATAAATAAACAATATCAATTCCTGTTTTACCAATGGTAATAATTTGAACCTCCGTTGGAAATTGTATTGAATTCATATCACTCATAAAATAAATCATTGCTTCAAAACAGATAATATCATTATCGAACTTATTCAATCTATAATCAGCAATAAATTGACTAAGGGGCTTAAACTTTGTCTTCATGGCTGTTAAATTTAGTTAAGTAATTATTTATAGAAGTTCAAAAAATCTGCCCGATTACGGGAAATATCTCATTATTGAAAGAGATGAATGAAAATTACGAGTTAGCTGATTTTGAACTTAAATTATGAGTATAATCGTGAATATTACCGGTAAGAATTAGTTTTTCCAAGATTCTTAATTCATAGGATTAGAGGAAACACATCCCAAGCAAACGCCTTTTCTTCTAAGGTTAATAAATTAATTACATCATCCAGTCCTCTTATTACTTAGAAGAAATTCTATAAGAGCTATATAGGCCATTTCTTTTTTAAGCCATATTAGCAACACTAAGAACAAGATTTATGTGAACTTTTAGGTCAAGGTTAGCGAAATTTAACTTCACAGTAATTAAAAAGCAATTAAACGATAGTTCTTACGATGTTCTTAAAGATAATTGGTACTCCTGGATGGAATTGATTCATCTCGATTAATGGATATTAGTAAACGCTTTTTGAAAGAACAGCAGGATTATATAATCTTGTTGTTTTTTATACTTCTCTATACAGTTTGTATATTTCCTAATAAGTAATTTAGGGTTCTTTATTATTCAATCTTGCAAGCATACTTTTCATTTGTTCAATCTCTTTTTCCTGTGATTGAATAATTTGTTCCGATAATTTTTTTACTTCAGGATCTTTAATGTTTGCGTTTTTACTTGTCATTATTGCCGAGGAATGATGAGGAATCATCGCTTCCATATAATTTTTGTCGCCAATAGGAGTTTGTGTTCTAAGCAGGAAAAATGTTGTAATAAAAATAACTATTCCTGATATTATAATTATTTAATTCAACTTTTTGTTTGTATACATTTTATCCATCATTAAAATCATTATTACAGCCATTGGAGCTGTCATAAGTATTGCCATATAAAACCTAGTAAGACTTAAATAAATATGACTTATATCATCTACATTCAAAAACATCACCGAATACATAACTACGAAAGAAATTATTAGCATAACTAGAAAAGTTCTATAATTCATAGAAGGATATTTATTGTGAAGAATTATTGTTATTGCTTATTTCCGAAAAACGTCTACAGAAAAGGCTCAAATAACATGCCACCGCATTCATAGAGAATATCTTAGATACCTGGGGACACTATTTATTACCTAACTTTACTTCAAGCCTCTAATTCCCGTTATAGTTTTGATGCATATATTATAAATCAACTAAGATGCCAATATTAATTTAAATGAGTCCACAATCATTCGAGTTTTTTACGTCTTTTTAAAAAATGAATATAATTAAATGAAGTCAAGCACGCAATAATGCTTCAACAATATTTTGAATAGAAAGAATTTTAAAAGGCTTATGTATAAAATCGTCTACTCCCTTTAGCCTCGCAGAAGTTTCTATTACTTCATTAGCAAATGCCGTTATCATAATTACTTTTGTAATACTTTGCTTTTTTATCTTTTCAATATTATCAATACCAAAACCGTCTGGTAAATTGTTGTCTAAAAAGATGCAGTCATATTGGTGTGTTTCAAGTAATGAATAACCTTGTGCTAAAGTATGCGCTGTATCACATGAAACGCCATTTCGTTTTAGGATATTTGATAATAAAAAGCAGATATCCTCCTGATCATCAATAATTAATACTTTGCTCATGGCAGTGATGAAAGCAAAATTGAGCCATTTAATCTTACTTTATAGTTTTTGCCAAGAGGGGAATTTATTGCCTAAAAGTAAAAATGCCCAATTAATGCATTAATTTATGTTTTTATAAGCGTCATATATTACTTATGATATAGGAATGATTTGTAAATTTATAATCCGGTGGAAAAATTTATTTAATTAAACTGTTATTATGAGTGTAAACTTTTTCGATAAGTTTAGAAAGAAGCCTTGGAACAGTTTTGATGAATATTGAAAATGCTATCATTTTCCTTGGTACTAATTTATGGGGTTCTCATCTTCGCTATATTTGTTGCATCTTTAAGATTAAATGTAAATTCTCCGGCAGTTATTATTGGTGCAATGCTTATCTCTCCCTTAATGGATCCAATAATGGGAGCTTTGCAGTTTAAGTTCGGTTACAATTCAAGGTTCCAAATACATATTAAGTTATGAGCAAAGATCTGAAAATGAAATTGCCATCCAATATGGATAGAATAGACAGTAATGATATGGGCGAATTTATTTGGTGGTCAACACATTTTGGAATTGGCTTTGAAAAGCTTTTATCAATTATCAGGAAAGTAGGGAATTCAGCAGAAGATGTAAGAAATTGTATTCTTGTTGATCATATTACTTAAGACTAAAAAACAGAACTTACCAACAGATTAATCAAATTAGGACTACCTTACCGAGAATGTAGACAAGGAATGTTATATGAGGTGATGAGGCTTGGTAATTAGTTGAATATAACATTGCATAGTAAAGCTACAAATGCTGAGTATAGTTAAACAGATGAGAGAGCATTTCAATTATTTAGTGCAGAGTTTATTGACAATATCCTAACGAATAGATAAATGTATTTTTACTTAAATAATTTTAAATTATGAAAAAACTATTTTCACATGTTAAACCAAGTCTAATATGTTCTATTGCATATTGTTTACCTGTATTTTTTCTTTTTAGAAACGATACATATTCTAATGTGTGGCTATTATATTTAGGCAATATTTGTTTTGCTATTTTATTACTTGCCTGTACTATCTTTTTAAAAAATAAAAAAGAGGGGTTACCAACAATTCAATCGATCATGTCCCTAGCTATAAAAATTGAAATTGGTTCAATTCTCATTTCATGTTTAATAATATTATTGTTAGGTTTTATTTATAAAGATGGAAATATTTTAAAACATCAGCCTGCTAATGTACTTGGACTTTATTATATGCTTCCTTTAAGCACAATACTTATAAATTTTGTAATTGGAATTTTTGGCGTTTACATATGGTCTATAACAACTAAAACAAATTGAGTTAGATCTAAATAATTAGGGCACTTAAATATCAGAAATATGTTAAATGATAGTGAAAGCAAATTGTTATTCTCTAAACCAAATTACTCTTTCTCCAACCATCCATCTGTAAAGCCTGCCCTTTTCAGTCCTTTGATGATGTATGGGCATTCCTTCATAATATTCCAGATCATTTCACTACAATAATTTTCAATCATAATTACAATAGGACCTTGATTTAATCCGAACCTCCACGGAGAGACCCATCCGTGAGAGTTAGTTGTTTTTTCAGGAAAAGTTGGATTGAAGCTTGCATCAAATCCATATAACCTATGCGGTTTTAAATTAAGTTTTTCGATAGCATGACGAATCGTATTAATTACTATCTCCGGAGCAAATGGAAGCGAAGCTACTACTGCCCATGGAGATACAGTGCCATCATCAGGACCAAAGGGTGCGCCACGAGCAATATAATCGTAAAATTTTCTGCGTTCCCCATTTATTTTTAATATCATTCTTCCTGGCCCATCACTTGCAGTTAGTCCCCAGCAAAATTCTCCATAATGCTCAAATCCTTGCTTATTTTCAATTGCGTATTGCTGGTGCACATATGTTGCCCGTTTACTATTTTGAAAATAATCGAATCCTGCTTTTTTATTAAATGCATCGTGTATTCCTCTAAAATCGATCCACATGTGGGAAAACTGATGTATGAATAGTGGACCTGCATAGAGATATTCAATATCGTATGCCTTTGTTAGCCCAAAAGTGTTGATCCATTTTTGATACCCTCTAGGTTTTATTGGATAGGTTGGAGATCCGAGTGCCAACACATACATTATGATCGCTTCACTAAAATTGTTATCCCACCTATAAGGAAGAAACCCAGATCGGGGTTTCCATCCATGACTGATAGTATCCCCGCCATTCAAAGCCCATTGCCAATCAATTCTCCTGTACAATTTATCAGCAACTTCGCTTATTTGTTTTTCTTCTTCATCATCTCCTGAAAAATAAATGGCTACTGACAAAGCACCGGCAATGAAAAGTGCTGTATCGATCGTTGATAATTCGCATTTCCATGCTCTTTCACCAGTATTCATTTTCAAAAAGTGATAATAGAATCCTTTGTAACCTGTTGCATTCATCTCCTTACTTTGGCGGCTATTATAAAAGAATCTTAAAATTTTCAGGACTCTTGCAACTGCATCTTTTCGTGATAAGAATTTTTTTTCAACCCCAATGATATAAGTGGAAAAGCTCATCCCTATAACAGCAATGCTTGAAGGGAAATTGGGTTGTGTTTTATCTGCAATTAAGCCGGTAACAGGATCCACTGCATTTAAAAAGTAATCAAAGGTCTCTCTTTGCAATTTTTCAAGCATTTCGTTATCTGTCCCTTGTGGATCTGTTACGGGAAGATCTTTTTTCTTTTTATCTTTCATGCTGTCTCCAAAGTTATGAGTGCAGTGCCTTGGGGAGGCATTTCGACTGCTAGTAGAACAACATTATTTTCAAGTGAAAATGATAAAGGTTCTTTTATTAATGAAGATGCCAATTCCAATGTTTGCACTTGAAGAGGGCTAAGGCTTGCCGGACTTCCCATTTCAATCCATTTAGCTTTAGCATTAGCATGTTTATCATCGATTCTTTCAATAAATGCTTTTTGCAATTTTGGTATATTGATATGAATCTTTATTGATTCAGTTTTTACAGGATGTCGTGGAAGCGCAGAATTTGTAATAAGAACATGACTAATATTTCCCTTTCTTATTACCCATACATCAACTGTAGTATGCGAGCCATTTACTGAAATAATTTCAGTACCAAGACTATTTAATAATTGATATGCCCGGTAAGCTGGTTTTGGTATTCCGTATATGTTTAATAATCCAAAGCCGCCATGAAACGGCGCAGAACTAAAAAAATTCTCTTCAAAAATATCGGAGAAGGTCCAATAGCTATATCCTTGAACCAGATTTCTCGCTTCCATAATAGTCTTGGTAATAAATGCTGCCGCATAAGGAAGATCATGTAATTCATCGAAGGGATTGGAGGAGGTACTCCATTCGGTATAATAAACAGATGTTGATCCGGCCTCCTTTCTTGTTTTTATTACCTGTTCTCTTAATACACTTCGTCGGCTATCAGCAAGCTGGGTAACTGTATCATCGCCTGGTTGTCCAAATGCATCTGTGGGATAATGATGTGTACTGATAAAATCAAAAGTCAATTTTTCCTTTTCACAAAAATTCCGAAAGTCTTTTACCCAAGCATTACCTGCTGTAGCTGGTCCGCCCACCTTTAAATTTTTATTAATGCCTTTGATCGCTTTTGCTGCGTGTTCGTACAATAAAAAATAATCCTGTTGTGTTCCTTTCCAGAATGCAGAAAGATTAGGTTCATTCCAAATTTCGAAAAACCATTCTGCAACATTTTCAGTTCCATACCTGTCAACCCAATGCTGAACGATTTTCCGGATCAACTCTTCCCAGGCAATATAATTACGTGGTGGTGTAATATTCCCTTTATAATGAAAGACCGTTTCCGGACCCGACGCTAAGGTTGATGGCATGAATGAAAGTTCCACAAAAGGCTTCATTCCTATCGACAGCAGAAAATCAAATATCTGATCAGCGTTAAAAAATGAATAGACTAGTTTATCCATTTCGCACATCAAAGTACCCATATCATCTGAAAGTATCCCGTGAAAACGTACGTGCTTAAAACCTAATTCATTATGACAGCGAAGTAATTGCCTTTGCCAATCGGCTCTTAATGCTAAAGTAGCATGTCCGCTTCCAATTGTGTGTTCCCAAAAATGCGGAAATGGTAATGAGTGACCAGTAAGATCACAACTAAAAAAGTCTGGCATACAATAAATTTAGAACTGTAATATGTAAGGTATATTAAATAGCTGATACCTTTACAGTAAATAAAGTAGTATACCTTAAAATCTTATAAACGCGTTCCGATTAAGTTGCAGAGTCTTACGATTCATTTTTCTTAGGCAATTATTGTTTGTCGGTATTTTCTTTATCGCCTCGAGTTTTGAGCAACCAAAATTTAAGGCACATTTATTGAAATCATTAGATTCGTAAAAACGAGACACTAAGATTCAATAATTCTAAATAAGTGGATATCACTAATAAAAAATAAAAGCTGCATGGAATTTATAGATTACTATAAAATTTTAGAGCTCGATAAAACAGCAACAGAGGCTGACATTAAAAAAGCATACAGGAAATTAGCAAGAAAGCTTCATCCCGACCTTAACCCAAATGATAAAGAGGCGCACAAAAAGTTCCAGGCAATAAATGAAGCAAATGAAGTACTGAGCGATCCTGAAAAACGAAAAAAATATGATCTATATGGAAAGGACTGGCAACATGCTGAACAGTTTGAACAACAGCGTGCGCAGCAACACAATGCCAGCCAGGGCAGGCAACAATTTTCCGGCAATGATGAGAAAGATTTTTCCAGCTTTTTCGAATCCATGTTTGGCGACAGCCAATACAGGCAGGCAAAATACAGAGGGCAGGACTATAATGCAGAGCTTACACTTAGCTTACTGGCTGCTATGGAAACACATCAGCAAACGCTTACGGTCAATGGTAAAAACATCCGCATTACGATTCCTGCCGGTATTGAGAACAGGCAGGTAATAAAATTAAAAGGTTATGGCGCTCCCGGTGTAAATGGTGGGCCTGCCGGAGATCTGTATATAACATTTATCATTACACCGCACCCTGATTTTAAACGGCTTGGCAATGATCTATATACAAAGGCAACCATTGACCTGTACACTGCTTTGCTGGGTGGTGAGACTACTATTAATACATTGAAAGGAAAAGTAAAACTAAAAGTAAATCCCGAAACGCAGTACGGCACTAAGATACGGTTGAAAGGAAAAGGCTTTCCTGTTTATAAAAAAGAAGGAGAGATCGGCGATCTGTATGTTACATATGAAATAAAATTACCTGTCAACCTTACCGAAGAACAAAAGAAATTATTCACCGAATTATCTAAGCTGAAATAAATTTTTTATGGATAAGGAAAAAATGATACCGGCAAATGAATTTTGTGTTTATCACAATATCGAGCTCTCATTTATCTATTTGCTAAAAGAATCCGGCTTGATTGACATTATCAGCATTGAAGAACAAATATTTGTTCCGGCGGAGCAGCTCAAACACTTAGAATTACTGATCCGTTTAAAACAGGAAATGGATATAAATATAGAAGGTATTGAAACCATTACTTATTTATTGCAACGCATTACCAAAATGCAACAACAAATTTTAGAGCTTAACAATAAGCTGGCTTTTTATGAAAATTAATTTTATGCGTTAATAATTACTATTACGTATCCACAATTAAGATATCTTCTTTGGAAATATTTTCTTTAAAATCAAACAGAAAATCATTTTTAAGATGGTCATAAAAAGAATGTTCATCAATTAGTAATGATGCGATACTTGCAATCATACCTGCCATTATAAGATAAAAAATTACAGAGTGTCTGTCTGTCATTTCCAAAACCAATATAGCAGAAGTAAAAGGCGTACGTGTTATCCCTGTAAGAAAAGCTACCATACCGGCTAGTATCAATAAGTTTATATCAGCAGATTGAAAATTAAATAAGTTGCCGATAATAGCGCCCAAAGATGCCCCAGCAGCTAATCCTGGAGCAAATACACCGCCTGCACCACCAGTAGTAAAGCAAATCAGCGGACCCGCACAACGTAAGGGAAAATTATACCAAGGCAATTGTTTGTCATTTACAAATAATAAATGCAACATCATATCCTTGCCTGAGCTAGTAACAGCTTCACTAATAAAATAAGTAATAGTAGCAAGTGATAATGCAGCGCCCAATATAAAAACTACATGCTGTGATTTTTTTGTAAATACTTTTGCCTTCCACCGGATAATTTTAAGGATAGCTTTTCCGAGATAACTTCCCGATAAACCACCAATAATAGCCACTAGCATAACCGAGAATAAAATATGCCAAGAAGTGTTGCTCACATCCGGATACCCCAGATAAAGATAAGGTCCTAACATTCCCTGTGCAGTTAGTCCTGAAATAATAACCGCGGAAAACAATACTGTTCGGTAAAATCTTACATGCGTTCTTGATAACTCCTCTACCGCAAAAACAATTCCTCCCAATGGCGTATTAAAAGCTGCTGCCAATCCAGCCGCTGCTCCTGCAATAATCATATTGCTACGGTTTAATTTAGCCCACGTTTTAGGAATGAGTTTGTTCACATAACTAAATATAGAAGCAGAAATCTGTATGGTCGGACCTTCTCTCCCAATTGCTGCTCCTCCAACAGCCATAAACAAAGAGGATATAATTTTTACGATCGCGACTTTAATACTAAGCAATTTCTCAATTTTAGTACTTGGTTTATGTTCTACCAATTCTATAGCAGCCATTACTTGAGGAATACCGCTACCGCCGGAATAAGGTGAGAATTTTTGCACCAGCCACCATGCTGTCAGCATAAATACAGGAGTTTGAATAAAAATCATCCAATTATGCCAACCATAAATAGAATGCATTGCGTTTTCGGCTAATGAAAAAAGTCTGGTATATAAAACAGTCAATAATCCAACAACAATAGAAGCTACCCAAAAAGGTATAGCTTGTTGTATGCTCAATTTTACTCTGTCGTTTTGTATTCTTGCAAATATTCGATTAAACAATATTTTTAAAGGTGAGAAAATTCCCATTTTGCAAAGGTAGGTATACTTTTATGGCGCGCGTATATTATCCTCATTACCTGCAATGATATAGCCTCTCCAATCATTAAGTAAAGTTTGAAATTGGTAAAAACAGAAATATAATAGTTATGTAATGACTAAAACAATATTCACATGTAAAAAGATAAAAGAATTTTCTCTGAATAAAATTTTTACAATGGAGGCTTTTTTCAATACAATATTTTCTTGGCTCTTGGAATATTTCTTCATTTGTAATAGTCCATGCTACACAGGCAATAGGTATTGCTAATACAACTAACCAAAAGATTTGAATATAGATTGCCATGATTAATCATAAATTAAGGCTGACCAGCACCTCCAGACGAACCATATATTTGCCCTGTGGCATAACTCGCATCAGCAGCCGCTAATTGCACATAAATAGATGCTAACTCTGCTGGCTGACCTGGCCTTCCAAACGGCGTCTGTTCTCCAAAGTGTTTTAATTTTTCTTGTGTGGCACCTCCACTAATTTGTACAGCAGTCCATATTGGACCAGGCGCAACGCCATTTACACGTATTCCTTTAGATGCTAATTGCTTGGCTAATGATTTAATATAATTAGTAGTAGCGGCTTTTGTTTGTGCATAATCATATAAATCGGCCGAAGGATCATAAGCTTGTTCAGAAGATGTACCGATAATTACAGAACCGGGTTTTAAATATGATAGCGCAGCTTTAATTATCCAAAATGGTGCATAGATATTAGTTTTCATTGTCCAATCAAATTGTTCTGTGGATATATCTAGTATAGAAGCATTAGTTTGTTGTCTACCTGCATTATTCACTAGAATGTCTAATCCCCCTAAGCCATTAACAGCGTCAGCAACTAATTTCTGGCAAAAGCTTTCTTCTCGTAAATCACCTGGAATAGCTATTCCTTTTCTGCCTTCTTTTTTAATCAAAGCAATTACTTCTTTCGCATCTGTTTCTTCTGCAGGTAAATAATTAATAGCAACATCAGCACCTTCTCTGGCATAAGCAATAGCAGCAGCTCTACCCATTCCCGAATCGCCGCCAGTTATTAATGCTTTACGTCCTACTAATCGATTAGAGCCTTTATAACTCGTTTCTCCATGATCAGGCTTTGGGTCCATTTTGCTTGCCAGTCCTGGCCAAGGTTGTGACTGTTCTTTAAAAGGAGGTCGAGGATATTTAGTTGTAGGGTCTTCCAAAATAATTGATTTTAATTCCATGTTACTTTTGTTAGATATTGCAAAAACTGGAGATATTGTCATAGTAGCTAATCCTAAACTTAGACCTTCTACCATTTTGTGTCATGTAATTTTATTTTGTTCATTTCATGATAATCTATAGTATTTATTTATTAAGAAGAAATTTATTATCCTCGAACAAGTTTAAATATTCATCTATTTCTTTCTTGGATAAAGGTTTCTCCATCATAAAAAGATTTTTAATGTCAGCATACTTAAAGTATTCATGCTTTGCTCCTGTAATTAGATTTATTTGAACTTGTGGGTATTTTTCAGCAATTTTTGTTATCGAGTCCCAACCATTGCCATCAGGGAGGTTATTGTCTAAAAAAACTACATCCGGAGAATAATCTTCAAGTTTTTTTAAACCATCTTGTAAGTTGTATGCCATCTCAACTTGATATTCTCGTGAAATCAAATGAAGCTTTAATAATAAGCATAGCTCAAATTCATCTTCTATAATTAAAATTTTTCCTTTCATAGGTAGTATTTGTTTGTAAGTAAGTTTAATCCTATGATTTATTAGTTTCCAAAAGCAGATTTAAGTTTTTTTGCCACCAAAGATTGTGCATCCCGTGCTTGGGGAACAACTGCTGCCATTCCAAAAAACTCATGAGTAACACCGTTATATAACTCGTAATCGGTTTCAACTTTTGCTTCTTTTAATTTATCACTGAGGAGTTTGCCTTCTGTTTGCAATGGATCAATTTCAGCTCCAATAATTAGCGTTGGAGGTAATCCTGCAAGATTAGCTTTAACTAAACTAATACGTGGATCTGCAGCTTGTGCACTTGAACTTAATTCGTTTTTAACAAACCACATCATCATTGCTTTATTCAATGGTTTGGCATCTGCATATTTACTATAGCTTTCACTCATCATATCGTTATTTGCAACGGGATAGATCAATACTTCATATACAGGCATTTTAATTTTATTGTCACGTGACATAATAGAAATATTCGCAGCAAGGTTTCCACCAGCGCTTTCACCAACAACAGCAATTTTAGAAGAATCGCCATTCATAGATGTGGCATTTGATAGAACCCATTTATAAGCATCAAAAGAAGCAACATGAGCTGCAGGAAATTTATGCTCAGGACCCTTTGGATATTCAATGGATACAACTATCGCACTGGTCATTTCACATAAAGATTGTGCGCTAGCACTGTACACATTATTATCTGCAATTACCCAACCACCACCATGATAATATACAATTATTGGAAACGGTCCTTTACCTGTTTTTGGTGTATAAATCCTGGCATGTACAGTTCCGGATGTTACTGGTATATCTTTACCCATTGTATCACAAAGAGTAGGCGGCACTTCCATTTTGTTATCCTTCATAACGCCCATTACTGCATCAGTTGGTGTTGGTTGCATTCGTGCTTCTTGTGCAGACAATGTTTCAATTGGGTTACCTCCAAGACTTACTAATTTCTCAATGACGACTGCCATTTCAGGTTTAATAGATGGACCCCACGCTGGTGTCGCACCAACAGGTTTTAATTCTATTTTTTTATTTTCCTTTACAACACTGTCCTTAACCTCTTTTTCTGGGGTTGAATTACTACCGGTATTGCAGGAAGAAAAACCTATAATAATAACTGCAACTATTACTCTTACTAGAATGGAAAACTTAAAGTTCATACGATGAATGTTTTTTGTGTAATTGTTTTTAAAATGTTTTTCTTTCCAGTTTGTGTGGAATTTATTCCTTTGTTTAAAGTCCTTGCTTAGAAAATAACTTAAAGTAATTGCGACTAAGCAGGCTATTTCAATTAGAATGTCCTTAATAAAACAATAATTCAGCCATAGTTTGGCATCATAATAAGAAAGTCGTTCAATATTATCTTGTTATATGCAAATTAATCATCCAATCTTCTACGGGCAATAAAGCAACGGTGTAAATGAAAACCGTAATACAAGAGTTTATTAAGCTTAAAAAACTAAATAATTAATTCAAATTGGAGATAATATTTAGCTCTTTGTGGAAGTTATGCCTCAGATAATATTTAAACTATATTAAAAACCAGTATTTTAAAACTGGTTATAAACTTGTATTGTCTGTATAAATAAAAATAATAACGAACAAAACGCTGCATGAGAACATATACTGAAGAAGAATTAATTGCTTGCCTACAACAAAACGATAAATATGCCTTCTCTTATTTATATGACAATTATGCCCCTGCACTAAATGGCATAATAATAAAGGTAGCTATGGATAAAACTATTTCTGAGGATATTTTGCAGGAAGTCTTTATTAAAATATGGAATAACTTTTCAAGTTATGACTCTTTTAAAGGGAGGCTATTTACCTGGATGGCGATAATAGCACGAAACACAACCATTGATTATATTAAAAGCAAGCACCATCAAAAGCAGTATCGAACAGGGCAATATAATAGTATTGTTATGAATATTCCATATAAGGAACTGACAAATTTTGATATAATGTTTTTAAGAAAGCATGTAGTTAAATTAAAACCATTGCATAGTACAGTTTTGCATAAATTTTACTTTGAAGGATACACACATCAACAAGTTTCTAAAGAAATTGGAAAACCGTTAGGAACCGTTAAAACAATTCTGCGATCGGGAGTTAATTCTTTGAAAAACTCTCTAAATACTTCCAAATATTCTTATCTATAAAATAATTTGATGCTGTACTTACTCGCTCTATCGATTATGTCGAATTTCCTTAAAAATTACCATATTAATTAATCTAGCGAGGAGCAATTTGAAATCTTAAAAAAGACGTCACAAAGAAAATGAATACCATTGAAGATCAAAAAGAAATAGACGCAGAGCAAAAACTACTCATGAAACATGAGTAGTAAAATGTATTTCTATGTAAAGATTTGTTACCTTTCTTTATAATAACATTTACTATGTTTTTACATCTGCATCCGTTACAAAGAATCTTGCTAAGTCTTATCGTATCTCTTCTAATCTATTGTTGTATTTATAGATTTCATTTTGACGTGTTGTTGATGATTTTAATTCTTTGGACTGGATTTGCAATAGCTTTTATTTCTACAAGTGCATTTGTATTCTTTAACCTGCCAGTTTCAGAAATTATTAAAAAGGCCAATAAAGAAGATGGTAGTCGTCTGTTTGTATTGTTGAGTGTACTTTGTAGCTCTTGTGCCGCTATGTTTACCGTATTATTACTGATGCTTTCAAATAAAATGCAATCACATAAAACCCTAGTTGAAGTAATATCAGTAATTGGAATGATGTCGAGTTGGATACTTGTGCATACGTTATTTACGTTTCACTATGCACACATGTATTACTTTAAATCAAAGAATGCACAATCTACTAAAGTACTTGAATTTCCGAATGAACTAAAACCCGACTACCTTGATTTTGCTTATTTTTCTTTTGTTATTGGAATGACTTTTCAAGTTTCTGATGTTCAAGTGTCGGATCCACATATACGTAGAACAGTACTAGCTCATGGCATATTATCCTTTGCACTCAATACTTTTGTGGTTGCGCTTACGATTAATCTCATTGCTGGATTAAGGCAGTAAGCTATACAGAACTAACCAGAGTTACAGTGATTGAAAAATTTGTTGAATATCATAATAACTAAACGGTTTATGAATAAAGGCATAGGCGCCTTTTTGTAAGCCTAAAGTTTCTATTTCGTCATTGCCAAAGGCGGTAAAGACAAATAACTTTGAATTACTATAGCGTTTCAATTTGTCAATGTATTCAGTGTTTAATCCATATGGCGAGTTGCTATCTAAAAAGATTACATTGTAATCTGTTGTTCTTAGTAAGGGTAAGGCTTCTGTGATAGTCTGAACACAATCAGGATATATCTTCCTTTGTTTGGCAAGAGTTGTCAATAGAAAACAAATATCTTGTTGGTCTTCTATAATTAGTACTTTACTCATTACATACCTCAGCCAAATAACTTGCCATGAATCTATTTGAATGAGTTTTATTGTAAACTTCAAATTAAAATAGCATTGTCTCGTATTATGAGAAATTATTAAACAATCTGGAAGCTTAGAGATAACAAAACTCCGAAAAGAAACAAAGTAGAAATACCGAATCTAAAATAAATAAGGCAGTAACCTAATTATCTACCCTTTAATATAATATATGAAGTATTGCTTAGGTATAATAATAACACAGTGATTTCTTAAATCGCTTTTAATCGCATCATGAGCAAAATATTCCCCCCTATTATTTACCTTTTTACATATTAACGTGTAAAAATACGTGGCATGGTCTGTGACAAATAATGAATAAAATATATTTATTTATCACTTAAACTTTAAAAGCATGAAACGATATTTGTACGCAGTTGCTGTTGTAGGGTTACTGTTAGCAGCTTGTCAAAAGGGAAGTAATCCTAGTAATCGCAATGTTGATATTGTGTATTTAGAAACTAACGATAACGATAATAATGCAATACTTGCTTATTATTGGAATGATACCGCCTTAGTTCCTTTGCCGGGAAGTCCGTTTGCAACAGGAGGAAAAGGCATTGCAAATCCTACGCAAGTTTTAGGACCTGATGACAATGATCAACAAGTCATCCTTACAACGGATAAAAAATTTCTGCTCGCCGTAAATGTAGGAAGCAATACAATTTCAGTATTTAAAATATCCCAATACGGTACATTAACTCCGGTTACCGGCTCACCATTTGATTCGCATGGGGACAATCCGGTAAGTATCGGACAAAAAGGGAAATATATTTATGTTGTTAATCAATCAGCGAATGTGAGTAAAATGACTAATCCATCGAATCCGAATTATACGGTTTTTACACTTGACAACAATGGGTCGCTTAGCCATGTAGCAAATTCAACATTTGAGACAACAGCTGGAGTTTCACCTTCGCAGGCATTAGTATCTACGAATGGTCGCTTTTTATTTGGAGCGGACTTTTTAGGATTTATGAATACCCCTCCGGTTGGAACATTGCGCTCATTTACTATTTCACCAACAACGGGTAAATTATCACCAGCAGCAGGAACACCACAAACCATTCCCGATATGGGTGGCGCATTGGGACTATGGCAACATCCTACGAATGATGTTTTATATGTTGGATTTCCACTTGCCGGAAAGGTAGGTGTATATTCCATCAATAATACAACAGGCGCATTATCCTTTGAGACTTCAATCGCATCCGGTCCAGCCGTGTGTTGGCTCCGCACGAATAAAGCCGGTACACGCTTATATACATTAAACTCAGCAGAAAATACGGTTTCAGTCTTTAATACGTCGGCTGCAGCAGCCCCTGCTGCGCTGCAAAAATTAACCTTAAAGAATTCCGGCCCACTGTATATGGCAATGGGATTGTCGTTTACCACGAGCGAAACATTTTCATTAAGTTTTTCACCTTCAGAAAAAATGTTGTACGTCGTTAGTCAATATACTAATCCAACCTTTGGGTTAGGAAGCTATAACCTTTTGCATGTATTAAAAGTTGCAGCAGATGGTACGGTATCGGAACCAACAGAACCATTGTCATTACCTGTTGCTTCAACTGTTAGACCGCAAGGAGTAGTGGTATTATAGGAAACTTATTATTATATTATAATTTAAAGGCAGTACTCAACTGCCTTTTTGTTTTGCAGCAAAGGCATTATTTAAGCCGTTCCTAGAATTACTCCCTTACTTTAACTACAAAGTCATTGCATAGAGCAATGACTTTGGTGCTTTGATTGAACTAGAGCAGGCATTTCAAATAATGGGGGCTAAACGGAAAAACCTGCAAAAGATACTGAACTTAAAAACGGGACTATAGAGGGCTCGGTTTATTATTGTTACAGCTTCTTGCCATGAAGCATTACTTAACGTACTATGACTGAAAAGAAGTTCGGTAGGGTGTGTTTGTTTTTTACATAGAGGCGAATCTCTATTATAACAGCTAAGAATATCCTAAGATACTGCATATTGCTTTTATGTACAAGAGGAAAACTACGTTGTAATAGTACGTAAACTAAAATACGGTAGCGATGAGCTACCGTAAAATAAATTATAGGTTAGTCTTTCAGAGATTTTAAGTCCATTAAATTCTCTTGCCTATAACGAACCTAGCATATGCTTATTGTATTTTCTCAAAAATAGAGTTGATCTTCTCAATGCTAAACGGTTTTGAAATATACCCGTCTGAACCACATTTTTCGCTCACTTCTTTTATATCATCATTTCCTGAAAGCATATAAATCAAAATACCATGAGTACTCTGATTTCCTTTTAAAAGTTTGCATACGGAAGCTCCGTCAATGCCATTCATGCGTATATCTAGTAGAATAATATCAGGTTGGAATTTTTTCATAACGTCAATGATATTTTCGCAGTTTGGGGAAATTTCGACCTTATATCTTTCCGTACGTAATCGTATGCTCATAAGAAGAAGCAAATCTTCATCATCATCAACTAGGAGTACAGCGCACTTTTCATTCATATATCTTATTTACCTATAATTAAACAACAATTCAGCCAATAAAGGTAAAATGAATCATTAATTCAAAACGGTTGGAATTTTCAGCGTAAAACATGTCTGATCGTTATCTGATTCCACTACAAGCGAACCTTTGTGAGCTTTTGCAATTTGAGAGCAAATATAGAGTCCAAGTCCTAACCCTTCGCTATTAGGTTTTGCTTCACCTCTAAAGAAAGGCTGGAATAATCGAGCACGGATAGCATCCGGTATTTTATCACTGGCATTACTTACTGATAAAATAAATTTATCAGCGTCGATGTCTGCTTTTATTTTAATGGGCTTTTCATCTTTGCTATATGCAATGGCATTACTCAGCAAATTAGAAAAAAGTTGCCCTATTCTGTTTGCATCGTAGGAAATGGGCTTTGTTATATTGAACTGCGTATCGAATTTTGCATGCTTTGAAATCATCTTATGCTCATTGATAATTTCTTTTAGAGTTTTCTCAATGTCCCCTTCATCGTAATTTAGATTAATGCCAGCACCTAGTCTGGCTTTAGCAAAATCATTCACATTATCAACAAGTACTTTTATTCGGTGTGATGCCCTTAGTATTACTTCGCTAAGCTTTAAAACCTGTTCATCTTTAGAAAACAAATGTATCATTTGAGCACTATTCAACGTTGCGCCAACAGGGTTACGGAGATCATGACTTAATATAGCAATAAACTGCTCTCGCAACTCTGACAGTTGTTGTTCTTCCAAAAGTTTTGCCTCTGCATTTGCTAATTCTCTAACACTGTCTAAATTCATGGAGATTAGTTTTGCAAAGAGCTGAAACATGCCAATGATCTTAGGATTTTTTAAATCATTTGGCTGCGGATCAATAGCGCACAATGTTCCAAAAAAATCGCCGTTCTTTAATACGATGGGCATTGAGATATAGCTTTGAAACCCATATTGTAGTGGCGTATGATGATTCGCAAATACCGGATCAGTTGCAACATGCTCAATAATAACGGCTTGGTGTGATTGTTCAATTTCATGGCAGATGGTTGATTCCAATACGAGTTCACCTCCTGCCTTTAATCCAAAATTGATTTCATCTCTTATGACACATGCAACCCACTTTTTCTTGGTCACTCGTGCAATAGTAGAAAAGCCCATGCCTGTCGTTAAACACACTACTTGAAGGATTGTATTAACTCCCTCGATACTATTGATTGCAATAATATCGTCTTGAATTTCGAGAGATTCTTTGTCTATCACTTTCAAATTGCTTTTAATGATAATTTAAAATATACAAAAAAAAGGTACTTGTTATTTACTTTATTGTGGTACTTGCAGCATCCTTGTTGGTTAGCAATAGTGTGTTGATTTTCTCTATAAGTACTGTGACATCAAATGGTTTCTGAAGTGCATCATCTGCAAAATATTCTGCACAAGCTGCTAATTTTTCAGTGCTGCCCGAAGTTATGATTATAGGAATGCTAGAAAACTCCTTATTTTGTTTTATCCCTTTGCAAATTTCTCGTCCATCTTCACCATTCAAGTGGATATCCAGTAAAATAATATCAGGTCGATTAAGGACAAGTTGCCTTACTAACGTTTCCTTCGTTGAAATAGGTGTCATTTCAAACTTGAATTTGCTGAATACAATCTTATACATATCCAGTAAATCATCAGAATCTTCTACAATTAAAATCTTTGGCATTTACAATTTTGGGCTTATGTAATACTAAAATACAGTAGCTTAAACAGGGCTGATAGGTTTCTAAAATAAGGTAGTTGTTATAAAGAAGTAATACGTATAAAGATATGCCTTAAAAGTTAACTTTTAAAAAAAGGGCAGCATAGAAATGCACCCTTGTTTTAAATCCAATATCCTATGAAAAACCGCTGCGTAGATGCAATAAGACTTTCTGGTGTTGCCTGACAATAAATTATGTAAGATTTTTACCCAATTATGTAATGCCAATACATCTAATTAATGCAATAAAGACTTTAATAATACGTTTTAAAACAACATATAACTATTATCTTTTGTATGAAAACACTAGTATTACTTATAATCTCAGCAGTATTTGTACTAACTGTTCGTGGAGGTGTTATAGTTGTTACTCCACTACCACCTACTGACATATCATATACGACTGCCACTGTAGGGGTACAATGCAGTTCTAATTCAGGAAGTATTTTAGAGAGAGGGGTGGTATGGAGCACCACTAACACTAATCCTACAGTTGCGGATAATAAGATAATACTAGGATCGGGTAATGGTAGAGGATATTTAGCAAATGCTGGACCATTTCCTCCTGGCACAGTAATTTATATGAGAGGCTATATAAATTACTATCCTAATGGAATTTACTACGGACCTGCTCCTATTTCGTTTACCACAAAATCTCTGCAAGGCGTAGGAGGAATATATGATTTTGAATCTGCCTCCGGCACCTATACAGGATTTAATACTGATACCATGACTGCTACCAACACTGCTACTTCCAGTGCCATGCAAGTTATTACTGCTACTGATGGAGTGTTTCGTGCCAGTGCAAACGTTTCAGGTCAAACCGATAAAATCGGCAGTGAAGCTCTGTATTTCGGCATGAATGGCGAAACAAAAGCGACCTATAAAATACAAGGGAACAATATCTTCGATCTCACTTCTTTTTATCTTACGAATCAGACTTCAGGGAATGTGACCTATACAATTACCAGCTCGAAGGGTTCTCATACGCTTTCATTTGTTACTGGTGACACTACAGGAAAATTAAAATTTGTGGATATGGCGGACAGTCCTGATTCTAATTATTTTAAAGGCGTTACATCATTTACCATCACTCCATCTGAAGGAGCGTGGTTTGAAACGGATAATTTAGTTGTACAAAATATAAAGACTAATACGATACTTCCTTTACGTTTTATTTCATTTGCTGGAACAATACAAGATCATACTTCATTACTTAAATGGACAACTTCTAATGAAGTAAATACTAAAGAAATGCAAGTAGAGAAATCAATAGATGGTATCAATTTTATTTCAATTGCGTCTATACCTGCTGTTGGTACAGGCAACAATACCTATTCGTTTACGGATATAATTAAGGAGAATGAGACTAATTACTATCGAATTAAAACAATTGACTTAAATGGCAATACTTCTTTAAGTAGTATTATAAGCATTACTGATAAAGCTAATAAAAATGAAAACCTAAAAGTTTTTCCTAATTTTATAACTAGTAGCTCAAATATTGCGCTTCAATCACCGTTGTCTTCAGGAAAAATCATTATCTATAACGAAAATGGTGCTACAGTTGGGCAACAACTTTGGCAAGAAGGTCAATTAATAAATATTGCAGGGATTAAAAGTGGTTCTTATTTTATACAGCTTACGAATGGAAAACAATTGTTTACTAATAGGTTTATAAAAGAATAATAAAACACACCTATCCTTTAAGTACAAAATAGATAGCATTTTTATCTTTGAATTAAACCCAAAGGTGGAAAATGCGGGTAGTGTCTCACTTTGAGATGTTAAATTTTTTAACGGATTAAAGGTAACAGAAATTAAGGGTTATTTTTGTTGGAAATAAGCTAAAGCAAAAGTACATACAGATCCAATAAAAGCTGCACGATCATTTCTTGATTTTGTTATTGAAAAACAGAGAGCGTTCCAACCTAAAAGAAATTCGTAGATAAAAAAATTGCAAAGAAGTTTGCGGCAAAAAATAGTTTATGAAAAAAATGACTTGCAAACAATTGGGTGGTGCGTGTGATATGGAGTTTAAGGCAGATACATTTGAAAAGATAGCGGAATTAAGCAAAAGGCACGCAATGGATATGTTTGAAAAGGGAGACAAACCGCATATTAAATCTATGGCGGAAATGACAAAAAATATGAAATCTGCTACCGATATGCAAGCATGGGTGGATGGGAAAAAAAGAGAATTTTATTCATTGCCCGAAATAAAATGAATACCTCCTTGTCCAGGGTTTGACACTCCTAAAGCAAAAAAATAATGGAGATATATTGATTTTTTTTATCACTTTTTTTAGCTTTGCACTACTAACCCGTTAGCCATTAATAACTTTTTCTATTATGTAAGGCAAATGGCTGCGATACTTGTATTAGATGACTCTAGAGAATTATTAGACGTACTAGAGGTTGTATTTACCATGCGTGGATACAAGGTACGTTGTACTTCTACAAAAGATTCTTTCTTAAAAGAATTAAATATTGAACGTCCTAATATTGTCTTACTCGATGTTATGCTATCTGAAGGAGATGGAAGAGAAATATGTTATGAATTAAAAACCAATGATTCCACTAAGGATATTCCTACTATCTTAATGTCTGCCAGCCCAGCCACTTTAAGAGATTACAAAACCCTTCACGCAGACGGCATCATAGAAAAGCCATTTAATATCTCTGACTTAGTAATTGCCTTACATAATCACATGCAACAGAAATAGTTTTTTATTTTTATCTCCGTAGTCTAAAAGTGATATAGTTTGCTATGAAGGTAATTGTGCAAGTTATATATATAAAGATGTAAGGTTTATCTGAAACTAATAATTAAAGAACAGCGTATATATACTGTTAGATATTTATTTAAGGGATAGATATTTTGATATTAAGCTCGGGGGTCGTAAGCCGAGCTTTTTTATTATAGCTGCGAAGTGTTACTAGCAGCATATTTATAACTATTAGACCATTGGGAGAAAGATTATTTCGTTTGCCAAAATGTAACTATTAGCCCTCCAACTACAATTAAAGTGCCTCCTACAATAACAGGTAGGCTTGGAATTGATTTAAACGTTAGGTAACTGATAACTTGCCATACGATAAATAAGGTTGCAATATATAAGCCTACAATCCTGCCAAATTCTACAGGAGATAGATTTAGAAAGAATCCATATCCAAAGAGTAATACCATACCTGATAATGCAAAAACTATTCTTGCTACTCCTGTATGCTCATAAATGCACTTTCTTATTATGGCGTCTCCGCTCACTTCTAAAGAAGTTGCAATTATCAACAAAAGAATGGTTGGTAAGGTTTGTATAAACTTAATCATGGTAATAGGTTTATATAAAAATAACAAAAAAGGTTGCATGTATTCATCAGAATAAAATAAACAAGTAGCTGAAGAAACTTAGCCTCTTAACTAACGACTTGCTTGATCGATGTAAAACTAAAATGTGATAAGAGAGAGGGTACAAAGGTATATCTCACTACTAAATGCTTTTACCCTCGATCTCAACAATGATTTATTTAATCTGAGTTCAATAAAAATATCGGAAGACAGTCAGTTTACATTATATAAACCTAGTAATAAATTGGATAATCTTTACGGGGAAAATCCAATGGCATTTGAAGTATATTTGAGGCTATATCCTGCCATGATTAGAAACCCTACAATAATAATGGATGCATCTACACCTGGAGAAGGTGAGCAAAACTCGAGTACGCAACAATTATGGGCATCTCAAGAATTTGATAATACCCCAGCGCTTCCAGTTAGAAATGTAGCAGTTCAGGGAAGTATGGGGAATTTTATTGGTGCTGGCGGCAAATTACTTACAAGTGACAAAACGTCGACAACAAATGTTTTTTCAGTAGGAGTGCCAAATGCAAATCCAAGCGGCTCAACTATCCCTTCTGCTGGAGGAGTGCCAACAGGAGCGCCTACACCAGTTAACCCTAATGCTACTACTGCATATGCATTTACATATCAAAGTATAGGGTCAGAAATAAATACTTTTACATTAACTATCCCACAACCAGGTGGAGGAAATGTAATTCAAACCTTTACTGGAAATTCTATACCTGGTCAAGAACCTCAAATTCAGCTTACACCTGGAACAACAGTAACCATTAGCGTCACTGGTAATGTGCCTGCAGGAAGCAAAACTTCTTCGACGGATAAATTTTCATTTGAATTAAATCAAGTAAATAATCCAACTACAACCAATAACATTCAAGTAACCCCATAATTATGATATGAAAAAAAATATTTTTTTCCTGCCATTGTTTATTACTTCTTTTGTAGTTAAAGCTCAAAATGACACTACGTATATTCAAGACTGCTATAAAATTACCGAAAGAAAAATAAGCAATAATAGAATTGTACAATTTAAAATAGATACTTGTAATAAAAAATCAATAAGGGGGCAATATTCAACGAAATATAAAATATTAAATAAGCTGGTGTATGAAAATGGCGTATATTTTGAATATTGGGATGATCATTTTGGCTGCATTAAGCTTAATGGTTATTTTAAAATAATAGAAGGAGCAACTTATGTTATGAATAGCCCATCAGGAGTTTGGCAAGAATATTATCCTAATGGATATTTATTAAGCGAAGGACAATGTAAAACTTTATTTTTCCTTCTTAGGGCAGATACGGTTCTTAACCAAAATAAGATATTGATGATTGACGAATTAAATCCGCTAGATACTGTTTATTTAAATTATAATCAACGGACTATTGACAGTCTTAAAGGACTAGTTATATATAATGGAGTAAATAAGTTGGATATTGATAGCTCAAAAGACTATAAGGCATCTATATTTTCTAATTCATATCCTTCAGTCATAAGCGTCAAAATTGGGGAATGGAATTATTACAATGAAAAAGGGCAGCTTATTAGAAAAGAATATTATAGTGGAGGACGACTTATAAAAAGTATTTATTAGATTCAAAGAAAATTTTAAGGGATTCTGATATATGTTACTTCTTGTCTTTTTCCGAGCAACGTTTCCTTTAGGAACGTTGCTTTCCTATAACTATTTCTGTAACGATTTACTTAAATCCATATCTTCTATTTCAGTAAAGTTAGAAATCGGATACACTCCTTAGCTGGACTATGTATATATTCTATAGGATTATTGCTTAAATTCCATCACATGGTGGAGTGCCGGACCGTACAGTCTATCTGATCCTTCACTGCAATTTGCCTGGTATAGAATGATATACAATAATGAAACCAATGTATACAGGCAAAGTACAAACATGACTGTTGGTTATAGCGTTCGGTGTATTAGGGATTAAGCTTTTTTCTTTTTGGAATAACTGACAATAGAATGATCGACGATGTCTCTGAGATCAAAACATTTCTTAGTAAAAAAAATGAGCGGTAAGAAGAAGTAAGAAAGATACGCACCTTTTTAAAAAAGAGACACTGCTGTCTTATCGTCTTTTAAAATAAAATGCCCAGTATAGAAATACCAGGCCCAAAACTTTGATAAATACCATTCACATAACGCGACAATAATGCATTTATTTTAATTAATTAAAATAAGGCGTATTTATATTAAATATTTTGAATTACGCTATTCCTAAAAAATAAATTGTTATTCGATACGATTTATTTTTATAAAACATTTGGATATCTAAAAAAAGTTTATATTTTTGTTGTTACATTTATCAACCCTTACACTTACTCATCCGATTCCTTTTTAATAATCAACGCCCCAATTACACTGTAAATTTTTATTATAACCTTCAATAATAATAATTCATTGCACTTGACATTTGTTGTTAACTGGATGAATAATAGTATCCTTTTGTATTTACCACTACGATTCTTACAAAAATATTTCAATCTCTGAATCCTGTAATTAGCCAAAGTATTTCTTATTAGTTAACGGTATAGGTTACATGCTTAACCTGCCATTTAAATCTTTGGTTATGATTTTTTTAAAAATTTTAAATACTAATAGATCAGCTACTGTTAAGCATCTAAAGGAGAAGCTATCTTCTCTTAAACAATTCAGCTCAGTAAATACTTCAACACAGTTTCGTTTAGCACCTTCAATCATCCATCAACGTAAAAATAAGTTTTCGTATATGAAGCAATTAAATAATAAGGCAGTATTGTTTGCAATTACAATACTGATCGCAAATTTATTTTTTGTTCAAACCTCTTTTGCACAAATAACAACAGGAGTAACAAGTGTTGGACCCGGTGAAGGATTTTCTAACACTGGAGCTGATGGGAGTGGTATAGGATCTGTTAGTTGGAGCAACCCTGGAAATGTTATAAGTAATGATAATAGTTATGCAACAGCTACTGTTACCAGTTCGTCTGCATCTCATTATTTACAGGCAACAAATTATGGGTTTACCATTCCAACCGAAGCAACTATTAAAGGTATAACAGTTACGGTTGGACGCTTTGGAAGTTCTTCTTCAAGTGGAATAATAGATAACTCAATAAAATTAATAAAAGCTGGTTCTATTGTGGGGAGTAGTTTAGCAAGTACATCAACATGGAGCACTTCGGAAGCTGTCGCTACTTATGGTGGCGCAACTAATTTATGGGGAAATACGTTAACACCGGCGGATATAAATTCTTCCAACTTTGGCGTTGCACTATCAGTAAAAACCAACAGCAGCAGTAACAGAACTGCTTCTGTTGATTATATGACAATTGCTGTAACCTATTCGGGTACTTATAAATCACAATTCATTTCAATGGATGCAGGTTCATCTGCATGGTGCCAGGGTGAAACAAGAACTGTTTCTATTACAGTTAAAAATAACGGTACTCTTACTTGGACCACCGGATGGCCACAAATTAATTTAGGAGTAAAATGGAACACTAATAATACTATCTGGGATGACTACCATGTACGCACAAGTGCTAACAATCTTGCACCCGGCGCTACAGGAACTTTTTCATTTACTATACAAGCCAGTAATGCAACAGGGGGACCTACTTATACAACACCATTATCAGCAGGTACAAATAATCTAACATTTGATGTAGTGGATGAATTAATTTCCTGGTTTGCCGGCAATGGCGGAGGCACAGGCCCCGGCAATTCAGTATTTACTTCTTCTAGTCAAACCATCAGTGCTCCTGGAACAACTGCTACAGTCGGAGGTACGCAAAATATATGTGGAAACTTAACTACGTTGTCATTGGGTGGAAACACGCCAACAACAGGTACAGCCTTATGGAGTCAAACAGGCGGCCCAGGCACAACAACATTCAGTGGAGGCAGTACAGGTTCTTCAACAGCTACTGCCAGTTTATCTGGCACTTATAATTATACATGGACAATCACCAATGGAGGATGTTCAAGCAGCGCTTCTGTATTGGTAAATTATCTCACATTACCAGCTGCTGCTGCTACAAAAACAGATATCAGTTGTTTTGGCGCTAATAATGGAACAATAGTAATTACAGGAAGTGGCGGAAGTGGAACATTCTCTTCCTACTCGGTTAATAATGGATCGACTTATCAAACTGGAAATACATTTAATAATCTCTCTGTTGGTTCTTACAAAGTAAGAGTAAAGGATACCAACGGATGTGAATCAAGATCCGTACAGTAATTATATAATTCGAAGAAATGAAATTTTGAATTAAAAAGAAACAACATGAAAACGCATTATAAATATTCAGCTAAAGAAAGATTTAATGAAAGTTTCTTTTTTATAAATTCTAACATCACTATTGATAAACCAGGTACTACAGAAAAAAAAGTTGTAAATGATAATACATACACCATTAAGAATTTTTTTATGAAAAAAATTAGACACACAACCGCAAGATTCGCTATTATGTTTGTAATTGCGAGCCTGTTTCTTACAAGTCATGCTCTTGCTCAAAAAACTTGGGATGGTGGTGCAGGAACAAGTAACTGGGGAGATGCAAACAACTGGAGTCCAAATGGTGTACCCGGATCTTCAGATGCAGTTACAATTGCGAGCAGTACTACTGTTACTATCAATATAACTAATGCAGTTTGTGGATCGCTTCAATTAGGAAAAGTTGGAGGATCGAGTGCCCAGGCAGGTTCTTTAAGCTTTGCCACTACTGGTAGTCCTTCTTTAACAATTTCGGGAGCGCTAATATTAGGAGGTACTTCCAGTACTAACGGTAGTACCGGAACTGTTACATTTAAAAGCGGGGCTACTTTAACTGCCGGTAGTTTACAGGTAGGAGGTTCTAATGGAGGTAATACGGGGATTATAACAATGACATCCGGTGGTACATTAATTTTAAATGGTGGAATAACGATTGGCAGTGATGCCGGCACGTGGACACCGGGAACCGGAACCTTACAACTGAATGCTACCAACACACTGCCTTCAACAATATTTACAACATTCAATAACTTAATTATAAATGGTGGAACAACAACAAGTTCAGGCGTTGCTTTTACAGCAGGCTTTGTTACGGTATCGGCAGGAAATTTAATTCTTTCTGCTACCAATGTAGATTATGGAATAACAAATGACCTGATAGTTTCATCGGGTGCTACATTAACGCATAGTGTAAACTGGGATGTTGCAGGTAAATTATTAAAAGTGGGAGGTAACATAGCAATTGATGGAACATTTGCTTATACAGCACGTTCTCATGTACAAATGATCACTGGAGGAAAATCTGTGAGAACCGGAAACACTTCCGGCTCTGCCTTTTCAATACTCACGTTTACACATACAAGTGGAACTATCAGCGCTAGTGGATTACTGAATGTTAATGATAATTTTTGGGCATCTTTTAATACCACAGGTGGAACCTTTAGCACAAACGGACAAACTGTAAATGCCAATAGCGGGTTATTAAATGCTGGTGGAACAATTAATATTAATGGAGGTACATTAAATATAACTGGAGGCTTTTCAGTAGGTACAAGTACTACGAATGGAGCTGTGACAATGAGTTCAGGTACATTGAATACGGATGGAATTACCATCGGTACAGGAGCTACACCTACAGGTACGTTTGCTCAATTAGGCGGTACAGCTAATGTAACAGGAAGTGTTACAATCAATGCATCGAGTTCTTATACCTGTACAAATTCTCCTGCAATAAATATTTCCGGTAGCTGGACGAATAATGGAGCATTTTCTGCAGGTACAAGTACTGTTAATTTTAACGGAACGGGTACTCAAACAATTGGCGGAAGTGTAAGTTCTACTTTTAATAACCTTAATATGAGCGGTAGCGGAACATTGCAATTATCTTTCAATACTTCCATAACAGGTAATTTAGCCATTTCTTCCGGGGTATTTGATGCAAGTACTTTTACAGCAAACAGAACTGCATCCGGTGGTTCGCTTACACTTAGCAATGGAGCAACACTAATGATGGCGGGCACTAATACGTTGCCATCTAATTATTCTACCCATTCAATTGGAGCAACGAGTACAATTAATTATTATGGAGCAAATCAAACCATAGCAAATTTAAATAGCTCACAGGTATATGGGAATATTGTGCTTGCAGGTTCCGGAACAAAAACATTTAGTGCAACTACCAAGGCAATTACAAATAATTTATCAGTATCTTCTGGAGTAATAGCATTATTCCCGTCCAGCAATACCTATACAGCAGGGACGCTTACGTTAAGTGGAACTGGCCAGCTAAATGGATCCTACGGAGGCTCAGCATCTTCAGCTACCTTTAAAAACAGTACTTATTTTGGAACAACAACTTCGGGTATTTTAAATGTTACAACATCTACTGCACCAACCGTTAACACTTCAGGATCATTAACTGCGATGTCAACTACATATGGTGCAGCATCAACAGCTACGATAGTTAGCATATCAGGTTCAAGATTAGTAGCAAATATTACAGCAACAGCGCCAACAGGTTTTGAAATATCAAGTGATGGAACAACATTCGGAACTACTGCAATCTTTACTCAATCTGGTGGAACTGTTAGTGGTACACTTAGTGTTCGATTAGCAGCTACTGCTAACGTTTCAGGAACTTATAATTCACAAAGCGTAGTATTATCTACTACTGGAGCAACCAATGTGAATGTAACAAGTACTTCAACCGGAAATACAGTAAGCGCAGCATCATTGTCAATAACTGCTGTTGCACAAAGTAAAACATATGGAGGAACTGTTTCAACATCTGGCGTATTAAATACAACATATACTGTTACCGGATTAAAGAATAGCGATGCCATTAACGGAGAAACGCTTAGCTATAGTGGTAGCCCAACTGGTAACCTTGCTACAGCAGCAGTAGGTAGTTATACTATAACACCTTCATCTGCGAGTTTTTCAACAGGGATAGCATCTAATTATACTATTTTATATAATACAGGAACATTGACTGTAAATACAACTGCATTAACTGTTGTCGCTAGTGCGCAAAGTAAAACATACGGAGTTGCTATTGCAACAACCGGAGTATTAAATACTACGTTTACTGTTAATGGCTTGCAAAACAGTGATGCCGTTAACGGCGCTACATTAGGTTATAGTGGCAGTCCTGCAGGTAATCTTGCTACAGCAGCAGTAGGTAGTTATACAATAACACCATCTGCAGTAACATTCTCAACTGGTACATCATCTAACTATACCATTATTTATAATACAGGAGCTTTAACAATAAATAAAGCGGGACTAACGATTACGGCTAGTACACAAAGTAAACTATATGGCGCTACTGTTTCAACAGCAGGAGTATTAAGCACAACATTTACTGTAAGCGGTTTGCAGAATAGTGATGTAGTTAATGGAGCAACACTTGGTTATAGTGGTAGCCCGGCAGGTAATCTTGCTACTGCTGCAGTAGCAAGTTATACGATAACACCATCTGCAGCAACATTCTCAACCGGACTGTCTTCTAATTATACTATTACTTACAATACAGGAACGTTAACGGTAAATAAAGCAGGTTTAACTATTACAGCTAGTGCGCAAAGTAAAACATATGGAGCTACGGTTTCAACAACCGGTGTATTAAGCACAACATTTACAGTTAGCGGTTTGCAAAATAGTGATGCTGTTAATGGTGCTACATTGGGTTATAATGGAAGCCCTGCAGGCAATCTTACAACTGCCTCAGTAGGAAGCTATACGATCACACCATCTGCAGCAACGTTCTCAACCGGCTCTTCTTCCAATTATACTATTACATATAGTACAGGTATATTAACTGTAAATACTGCTTCATTAACAATTACTGCTAATAATTCTACAAAAGCGTATGGCAGTATACAAACCTCATCTGTAAGTGGTAGTACTGCATTTAGCTCAACAGGATTAGCTAACAGTGAAACAATTGGAAGTGTAACACTAAATTACGGAACAGGAGCTTTAACTGCAACTGCACCTGCCGGCAGCACATCAACAATCACACCATCTGCAGCAACAGGCGGTACATTCAACGCAAATAACTATTCTATTAGTTATAGTGCTAATTCAGGAACTTTAACAGTAGTCAAGGCATCGCTAAGTATCACTGCAAATGATCAATCAAAATCATACGGGCAGCCTTTTAATTTTACAGGATTAGAATTCTCGACTTCAGGGTTACAAAATGGAGAAACAATTGGAAGCATAACATTAACAAGCTCAGGCGCAATAAGTACTGCCACAGTTACAGGAGGTCCGTATGGCATTGTGCCGTCAGAAGCAATTGGCGGAACATTTAACATAAACAATTATACGGTTACTTATACTAATGGAGCGTTAGCGGTAAATAAGATTCCTTTAACTATTAAAGCAAATAATCAAACCAAATGTTCGGGCATAGCATTTATTTTTATTGGAA
Source organism: Ferruginibacter albus (assembly GCF_020042285.1). NCBI lineage: Bacteria > Pseudomonadati > Bacteroidota > Chitinophagia > Chitinophagales > Chitinophagaceae > Ferruginibacter > Ferruginibacter albus. The sequence goes on along the minus strand of NZ_CP083388.1, from coordinate 889,928 downwards.
CTGAATTTACATCTTCAGGCTTATTATTCAGTGATGCTGTATCTAGCGTTACTCTAACGAGTTCGGGATCTGCCACAGGCGCATCTGCCGGATCTTACAACATTGTTCCAAGTGCTGCAACGGGAACAGGATTAGGAAACTATACTATTACTTATACTAATGGAACATTTACAGTTAACCAATCTCAAATAGTAAGCGTAGGTTCTGCACTAAGTTATATATGCGTTGGAAGTGTATCTGCACCATTAGGAGGTTCAATAAGTGGTGCTGCAACAAGTGCAACATGGGATGATGGCGGGGTTGGTGGAACATTTACTCCAAATGCAACTAGCTTAAATGCAACATGGACACCACCAGCAAGCTTTGTTGGTACAGCTACTTTAACGTTGACAACAATGGGCACTGGTCCTTGTGGTTCAGTTACTGCATCAAAAACACAAGTAGTAGATAATTCATGCCAAATAATAACAATTGCTGAGCCAACACAATTAACGGCATCTATTTCTAATACTGTGGCTACGATATGTGCAGGACAATCATCTACTATTACAATTGCTGTAACAGGAGGCACAGCGCCTTATTATATTAATGGAACACAACAAACAGGCGCAGGCCCTTTTACAATTACTGTATCACCGATAAGTACTACCACATATAATTCTTCAAATGTTATTGTATCTGATTCACATAATTGTACTAGTAGTACAACAGGTTCAGCTTCAATAACTGTATATGATATTCCAACAACTTCTAATGCGGGAAACAATCAGGTTATCTGCAGTAACAGCACTGCAGTACTTACTGCAAATACTGCTGTAACCGGGACAGGGATGTGGGCAGTTGTCAGTGGCCCAAATACTTCTGCTTCACAATTTAGCAACACTACAGAAAGTAATGCAGTATTTGCTCCTACGGCGTCAGGAACATACATACTTTCCTGGACAATTAGTAATGGGGTTTGTAATGCATCTTCATCAAATGTTCAAATAACTATTACACAAGCTCCGAATGCATCTATTAGTTATGCTATTGATCAGTGTACAGCTTCGGGTACAATAGCAGTGATGCAAACAGGAAACACAGGTGGAACATTTAGTTCAACTACAGGACTTGTGATTGATTCTTCTACTGGAGATATTAACCTTGCCTTAAGTAAGGGCGGTAATTATACCGTAGCATATTCTGTTGAGGCAGCAGGCGGATGTTCTAATTTGAATGCTCTTACCAATATAAGTATTAAGACAAGTACATGGATAGGTAATAATTCTACTGATTGGGCTCAAGGAAGTAATTGGTCTTGCGGATCTGTTCCTACAGCAGGGTTTGATATAATCATACCAGGTAATTTAAATAACTATCCGGTTTTGTCATCCGCAATTTCCATAAATAATCTTAGTTTCTCTTCTAATAACCTATATCCATCTACTTTAACAATAGGAGCGAATGCCTTAACTGTTACTGGATCTATTAATAATTACGGAACTTTTGGTGGCTCTTCATATTCAAGTTTGATATTAGGAAATGGAACTAATGGATATAATCCAACACTTAATTTTACTACAGGACATGATACTTTATTTAGTTTGACATTAAATACGAATGCTACTGCAACTATTGGTAGTACATTAAAGCTTGCTGCACCAGACAATGTTACGCCAGCATCCTTAACAGTAGGTTTAAGTGCTGTATTAAATACTGCAGATGGATTAACATTGGTATCTGATGCCAATAATACGGCAATCGTTAATCCTGTATTGGGTGTTATTAATGGAAACGTAAATGTCCAAACTTATATTCCTGCTAAAAGAGCATGGAGACTATTAACAGCACCTGTTACAAATTCAAATAGTATTTATGAATCATGGCAAAACAATGGAATTGCTTATAGCCAATCTGATGCTTCAACTTTTTATAAGGGTACTTTAATAACTAATACTGGTGATCTAACTGGAACAGGCATGGATGCGAATAGCTCAGCTTCTTTAAAAACCTTTAATATTGCTACACAATCATTAACGGCAGTAACAAATACACATGTGCCTATTTCTCAAGGAAATGCCAATAATGCTGATAATACAGGATATTTTATATTTATTCGTGGCGATAGAAATCCTGCTACTGTTGGTAATCCAAACTTTGGTCCATTACCTCTTAGTAATACAGTATTAAGCAGTAAGGGCAAACTCCAAACCGGCCCACAATCATTTATAATACCTGCTTTTAATACCACTCGTAAGTATATGCTTATTGGTAATCCGTATGCTTCGCCTATTGATTTTACTAACGTAGAAAGGACTAATATAGTGAACAGATTCTATACATGGGATCCTACATTAAATACAGTGGGAGCATACGTAGTAGTAGATGATGCTGCTAATTTAGGATCATATATAGTATCCACTTCTGGAAAAGGAACAACAAAGCAAGATAAAAACATTCAATCAGGACAAGCATTTATTGTAGAAAATCTTGCAGCGGCAAATCCTTGTATTCTTACTGTTAATGAAAGTGATAAATCGTCAAAAACAAATAAATATGTTTTCCGTCCGGTTGATAACCCTGAGTCTTTTAGAACAAGTCTTTATTTATTAAATGAAGATAGCTCTACTGTTCTAGCAGACGGAAATCTTGTACAATTTAATAATAATTATAGTGCAGCCATAGATGTATTGGATGCGATGAAGCTCAGCAATACAAATGAAAACATCAGTATTTTGAGAAGTGGCTCTTCACTAGCAATTGAAAGAAGACCTATTATTCGTATCAATGATACACTGTTCCTGAAATTTACAAATTCAACACAAAGAAAATATCGTTTTGAATTTACAGCAATTAATCTTGATCATCCTAATCTTGTAGGTTGGTTTGTGGATAATTATACCGGCATATCAAAAGAGATCAATTTAAATGGTAGTACAATTGTTGATTTTAGTGTTGATGCAAATGTAGCTTCGCAATCGAACAAGCGTTTTAGCGTAATATTTGGACCATTATCATCACCTTTACCGGTTACCTTTACTAGTATAAAAGCGCAACAAAAAAATACTGCTGTTGCAATAGAATGGAATGTTTCTAACGAAGCTAATATTAAAGCTTATGAAGTAGAAAAGTCAACTGATGGCAAGACGTTCATAACAATTTCAACAAATGTTGCTCAAAATAGCCAGTCGTACAATACAATAGATAATAATGTTACCAGCGAAATAAATTATTACCGTATTCGTAGTATAGATAATAACGGACAAGTTACATACAGCGCAACGGTAAAAATTTCTGTTAACAATAAAGTGTCAGCAATAACTGCTTATTCTACAACCATAATTAATAAAACCATCAGCTTACAATTTACTAATATGCCAAAAGGCGACTATTTTGTAAGATTAATAAATACTGCAGGTCAGGAAATGGAAAGAACTATTGTAAGTCATTCCGGAGGTACAGTTATTCAAAATATAGCTTTTAAAAATGCTTTTGCTAAAGGTGTTTATCATTTAGAGATTCTTAAACCTGATAATAAGAACAGAATTATAAGTGTGGTGTATTGAGAATTTATCTTAATAAACATAAACTGTATAAAGAAGACTATAGACTTCTATAGAAGTGCTTAAAAGCGATAAGTTTTGGAATAGAATCTGAATTAATTGACTCGATATTAATTTATTAGGCTCAACAAAATCAAATTACAATAGCTTTTACAAGTTTATTTTACACCTGAGCTTGATTTATTAAATCTTATTGTGAAGCTGCTGCTGCTTTTGCTTTTTTCTTAAAAAATCCTCTCAGTAGAAAATTATGTTGTACCGCTTCAAGATCATCATCTAGTTTTTTACTCGCAGATTCCAGAGTTTGCAAAGTATTTTTAACGGATGTAGCAGATTAAGTGGAAAGAAGAGAACAAGTGTTGCTACTATAACGAGTTGAGAATGTAGTGCTATAGTAAGAGTTGCTATTTGTAATATTTACATTTTTTTATTTCCTTATCTGTACATAATTACTCGAAAACGTTACATGATTAATAGTTATGTAATATCACAGCTAAAACGGAATTCGGAATAAATCAAACAAGATTAATTTCATATAATAATTTGAGTAATGGATGGCTGTTACAATATAAAACAAAGAATAAAAAACCTTTATCAATTAAGTGATGAGCGGTTTGCTTATTATTCATTTGTTACAATAGCGAAAGAAATTCTGGAAGAAATTAATAATAAAAAAAATGACTCATTCGATAATAAGGAAAAGCAAATTTTATCGGTTACCTGCGAAAAGATTAGCCTCACTCTTAATAAAGAGGTGTGGTATATAATCAATAAAGAAAACGAAATGAAGAGAAAAAATGCTCCTGCTAAAAGAGTTACTGAACATAGTGATTTGATAAAAAAGCAATTAAAATGTTGGAACTTGATTTGGAAGAATTGTATATTTTAACCACTTAAAGAAACTTCTTTAACCCTTCTTATAAGTATACAAATTTTGAAGGTGATAATGCAAGTGAAGGTTGTTTATTCAAAATATGGTTTTTCATAAAGGCAAGGCTTGGAGAAAATAAGTATTTAAGTATAGAATGGAATGAAGTGATTGTCAAATAAAACATAATATCCCTTAGAGATATTCTGATTTAAATAGAACTTGATTAGAATGCCAAAAATAGAAGGAAAGAGATATAAAGTAATAAAGTTAGTTTGATGGATGGAACAAGTGCAACTCTTATTCTATACAATTCTGTTACTAATTTTATTGTAAAACAAATTTCAACTTAGACAATGTAAAGTGAAAACAAATTCATTTCAGAATTTACTTAGAATAGCGCTTGGTTTGTTTATGATTTTTGCCGGAGTTAGTCATTTAACATGCCAACGACAGGAATTTCAGACTCAAGTACCCAAATGGTTATCAACTGATACTTCCTTTATAGATTTTATAGTAATGTCCTCAGGACTAGTAGAAATCATACTTGGGTTATCAATGCTTTTTTTTGTAAAACACCAAATGAAAGTAGGAATTGCGTTAGCAATTTTTTATGTATTTGTATTTCCTGGAAACATATCTCAATACACCAACAAAATAAATGCCTTTGGTTTAAATACAGATCAAAAACGATTTATAAGGTTATTTTTTCAACCCATTTTAATATTTTGTGCATTGTGGTCTACAGGTAGTTTATTTACTAAACTTAAAAAAGATAAGGCTAGAATACTAAATTCATAAAATAATAATTTTACTGAGATATCTTCATTAAATAATTATAGCGTGAAATGATAAAATAGAAAGCTATTAATTTTACATTAATTAGATAATGATGAAGTAGCGGAACAAATAGCCTATATCCAATTAATTTGTTTTCCCTGTTTAAAAATAAAGCCATTAAATGTTTCTGTAAATTAATTATCTCTTTATACCGGCAACCTAGAATTATTTTATAAGTATCGGTTAGTGTTATTATGGGTTTTGAACTCGTTACTTTACTATATATCTAACTTTTATTCTTCCCGCAGTCCAATCTCCTTTTAATTGTGCAATTATTTGTTTTTTAGAATGCATTTCTATTGATTGAACTGCAATTAGTATTAATTCACTCTTATTTTTAATATTATAAAGTGAATTCACGAGAAAAATAATTTTCTGTGATATAATCCGTGAAAATTAGAATTACACGAGGATTAATGAAAAATTTATCTTTTTTGATAGACATTGTTATTGTCAATTTTATATAAGGTCTTAAGTTGATTCTTAAGATGGTTTATCACTAAATCTTTTTCTCTATTTGACAACGCTTGCATATTTATCTCAGATCGAAGTAAAACGATTTCTGCTTTCAAGAGTTCATTAATAGACTTTTGTTCATAGTAATTCTTGCTTTTAATATAAATACCAAGACCACAACCTGCCATTAAAATTCCTGCTATAATTAGTATATTTCTTTGAGTATGATTTATTTTAACATTTTTAAGGATGTCCATAAGTTCACAATTAGTCATTGTATAAAATTTTATGAATATTAGAAATAGGATTAGATATAATAGAATGTTTTAAATAAAAAGAAGTCAATATGCCGTCCTTACTGATTGAATAGTTTAAAGCTTCTGTTAATAAAATTTCATAATTATCCAAATCCTTTGTAGTCACAGAGTATCCAGTTTTCTTTATTAAAAAATCTATTCTGGTTGTAATTGCTTTATGTTTCATAATCAATGCAGAATAAGTATCTCTTTCTGGCTTATCTTTTTTTCGATGAAAAGAAGTTTTACAATCTCTAACATTTCGGTCCTGATCATATGTTATAGGGCAAAATTCGCGAGTACCATGTTCTTGATCTGGAATAGGAGCTTTACAAAACTTGCACTCTCTATTTTGGTAATAAGAAAATCTCGTGTTTTTGTTTAAAAATTCCTTTTTCATCGTGTAATTTTTTACTAATATTGACTTTAAAACATAAAAATAATGAAAAAGTATGAGTTAAAGACATATTTTATTATATTTGAACTATGAACAAAAAGCCAAAAAGCCTAAATGATGAAGCAGAAGAATTATTTTCATTTGCTGAATTTAGAAAATTCATGTTTGAAACAACCGTCCCAATTAAAGAATTGACTGATAAAAAAGGTAAACCATTAGAAAAAATATTGGCCTTTTGGAGAAGAAATGAATTACTTCCTTTTATCGCTGATGGCAAATGGGCCAAAATGAGTTTTGCTCAATTATTCTGGTTAAGAATATTAGATGATCTTCGGGAGATCAGTTTTCCGGTTGATAAAATGAAATTGATATGCAACTATTTTTTTAAAGATGCGTATGATAATAACTTGCCGGAAAGAAATATAAGAAAGAATAAAGAAGAGATAGAAAAGAAAATAATAGCAGGAACTCAAACACAAGAGGATGAAGAATATTTTGAACTCTTAAAATATTACCTATCAGAGCCCCCTATTCTTTATATTTTTAAATTCAGCATAAATTATCTTGTTAACCTGATTGCATCTGTTATTGCAAGTGAGAATGATGGATTTATCTATATTTTTTTCGATGGAAGAGTTGCTGAATTTATTGGACATGAAAATGTAGGACACAAAGATTTTACGCCGGATCTTACTGAACCTCATATCCAGCTTTCCATAAGTCATTATTTAAAAGAATTTATTAGAGATGAAGATATTTCTAGTTTATTAATGCCACAGCTTTTAAATGAAGATGAAATCAAAGTGCTTAGGGAGATGCGGCGTAATAACATCAAAGAAATTACTATTTACAGAATAAATGATAAAAAAAACTTTCAAATCCAAAGCTCCAAAGAAGGTATTTTATCTAAAGAAAAAACACTGCAGTTAAAAGAGATTCTTGGATTGAAGAATTATGAAAGAATTACTATTGACACTATGGATGAAAAAACATTGTCTTTTAAAATGACGAGGAAAAAAATATAATGGTTCTGATTACCTCAGGCCTATGGTAGAACCCCGGCGTATTTTGTTTTTGACCAAGTGCGCCTTAAGGGTGAAAAATGAAAAATAAAAATGCAGCTTATGTAAAAAGTAAATTAGAAAATGACACTATAAATAAATTTGTAAAAGAGCCTTCTCTTGAAGAACAACTGGAAGTATTTACAGATATTCTCATTGATATTTACATTGAATCAAAAAATGAAAAACAAAAATTCAATCAACGCTCTTGAATCTTTGCTGGAACAGCAGACGATTAAACAACACGTTAGTTTACCAAAAAGAAAAGGAAATTACTGCGTTATTTATACCAGAGTCAGCACACAGGAGCAAGCTGAAAACAATGGAAGCCTTGAAGTTCAAAAAAAATTGTGTGACGAATATGCGGGTCGGAATAAATATTTGGTGCAGGAATATTTTGGAGGCCGGTATGAAAGTGCTCAAACAGATGGCAGAAAAGAATTTCAAAGAATGCTTGCGTATGTCAGAAAACAAAAAGATATTACCAGTATCATAGTATTTAATTATGATCGATTTTCCCGAACAGGAGCAGCTGCCGCTAAATTAAGCGAAGACCTAAGGAAAGAAGGCATTGTCGTGAAATCTGTAACGCAGGATATTGATACTTCTACCGCTTCAGGAAGGTTACAGGAGAATTTTTTTCATTTGCTGAATCATTTTGATAATCGTGCGAAAAGTGATCGTACAAGCATCAATACTCGTGAAGTAATGCTAAAAGGCTATTGGCCTTATCCTACTCCTGTTGGATATAATAACTTAAAGAAAAAACAACGGGCTTGTTTTCATGAATATATAATTACCGATGAAGGCAGAGAACTAAAAAAGGCATTCATTTTAAAAGCAGAAGGGAAATTAAGCAATAAAGAAATTATAAAACGTTTGAATGCGAAGGGAGTGAGAATTAATGAGAAGAATTTCCGTTGGATTATATCTAACCCTTTTTATGCCGGTTATGTAACTGGGAAATTGGTAGAAGGTAAACTTATAAAAGGCAAACACCCGGCATTAGTGGATTTAAAAATATTTTTAAATGCTAATAAGATATTGCAGCTAACTCCATGCGCCGGTATTCCAAAGCAAAGTAAACATGAAGAAGTCCCTTTAAAAATATTTGCAAAAGATGAACTGAGTAAACTTCCTTTTACAGGATATAAAACCAAAGGGAATTGGTATTATAAGACTAAAAATGCTGAAACTCCTGTAAATATATCTGCTAAAAAATTGAATTCACTATTTATAAATAATCTTGAACAAATCGAATATGATAAGAAGCAAAAAAAATCATTAAAAAAATTATTGCTTCAAAAATTAAAAAACACAATCCATCAATCCATAGAAGATAGTAAACTCCTCAAAAAAAATATAACTGAAAAACAAGCACAGTTGAATAAAATGGAAGAAAGATATGTTTTGGGAGAAATTTCTAAAGAGCTATATGATAAGTATGCTTTAAAGTATGCGGATGAATTGAAGATTTTGAGTGAGAATTTGAACCATCATGATATTGACAGTTCGAACCTTGATAACGCAGTTGAGAAATGCTTATTTATAGCACAGAATTTAAGCTCTACGTGGCTTTCTGCCTCATTTGAAAATAAACAAAGATTACAAAAATTAGTCTATCCTGAAGGAATTGTGTATAATAAGGATAAATGTATAGTTCGAACTCCAAAGATCAATAGCTTATTTGCAGCAATTGAGCCACTGAAGACGATTTTGGAGGAAAATAAAAAAGGCAATTCGAGTATGAATTGCCTAAAATCTAATTTTGTGCCCGGGACTGGATTCGAACCAGCACATCCTTGCGAACGCTGCGACCTGAACACAGTGCGTCTACCAATTTCGCCACCCGGGCAGGTGATCTATAAATTCAGGATTGCAAATGTAAAGATTATTCATCTACAGTATCACTCTTCTTCCACCCTATCAGCAACACACCAATTACCACCAGGGCAGTACCAATGATCTGCCCGATAAAAACCTTTTCTCCCAGAATAAGATCGGCTTGCAAAATGGTAGATATCGGACCAATGCTGGTAACAATAGCTACATTGTTAGCGCCTATCCTTTTTATACCTAACGAATAAAAGAAAGAAGGGATCACTGTTGCAACAATTGCCAGTGCAATACTATACCATAACAGCGTTTGTGAAATAGCGTGTACCTTATTGCCTGTAATAAAATAATGAGCGATCACGCCAACTGCTGCAGCGATCATTGCGTAAGAAGTAAACCGGGTAGCACCCATTTGCGGTATCAGTCTGCCACTGCCTGCTATATAAACAGAAAAAGTTACCGCACATATAAAGATCAAAAAGCTTCCCCAGTAAAAATGTTCTCCTACAACAGTATTTTTCAGCTCGCCAACATACGCTATTAATATGCCGGCATACGTAAGCATCAATGCCAGCTTCTGATTGCGTGATATCGATTGTTTAAAAAGCCGGGCATTTAACAACACTGCAAATGTCGGGTATAAAAAAAGGATCAATCGCTCCATGCCTGCAGATACATATTGCAAGCCGATAAAATCAAACAAGCTGCTTAAATAATATCCAGCCAATCCTAATGCTATAACATACACCAACTGTTTGGTTGTTATTTTTTTTGCAGATGATCGGGGCTTTACAAATACGGCCGTCAAAATATAAAAGGGCAATGCAAACAACATTCGCAATGCCAGTAAGGTAACAGCATCGGCACCTGTATGCGCAAATGCCAGCTTTACCAATATTGCTTTTGTAGAGAACAACAAGGCTCCTATAAATGCAATGATAAAGCCGCCTGCAAATCCTTTATTTCGTTGCTCAGTTTTCATTAAAAATAAAATTGCCGGTAAGATAATAAGACGGCAAGCATTATACAATTCCCGTCTTACCGACTTACCGGCAAATAAACTTATTAATACTTTATACCGCTACATTAAAATCTCTCAGTGCATCATTCAAACTTGTTTTCAGATCTGTTGATGGCTTACGCTGACCAATGATCAACGCACAACCCACTCCGTATTCACCTGCCGCAAATTTTTTAGTGTAACTACCAGGGATCACTACACTACGTGCAGGCACTCTTCCTTTATATTCGATCGGTTCGCTTCCACTAACATCAATGATCTTGGTTGATTGTGTCAATACTACATTTGCACCCAACACTGCTTCTTTCTCCACCCGCACGCCTTCTACCACAATACAACGACTGCCCACAAAACATCCGTCTTCTACAATTACAGGACTGGCTTGTAAAGGCTCCAGCACACCGCCAATACCAACACCGCCGCTTAAATGCACACCTTTGCCAATTTGCGCACAGCTGCCAACAGTTGCCCATGTATCTACCATCGTACCTTCATCTACATAAGCGCCAATGTTTACATAACTTGGCATCAATACCACATTTTTAGCTAAATAAGCGCCATAACGTGCTACTGCATGTGGCACAGCTCTTACCCCCAGCGATGCATAGCCGCTTTTCAATTTCATTTTATCATAAAATTCAAATGGAGGCAATTCAAACGTTTGCATCTGCTGAATACCAAAGTACATTAATATCGCTTGCTTCACCCATTCGTTCACCTGCCATCCCTCTGTTACAGGTTCTGCAGTACGCAGCCTGCCTTTATCAACTTCTTCAATTACCGCACGTACAGCATCTGCATATTTTACATCTTTAAGTAATTCCCGATTACTCCATGCTTCCAATATCAAATCTTTTAATTCCATTTTTAAAAATTTTTTGCAAATGTAATGAATAAAAAAAGGCAATTTTGTAACAATCATTTGTTCTTTAATCAACATCGTGTAGCCTGTACTGAGGAACAGAGTATCACTCCTTTGTACGGCACATCTTTATTGACGGAACATTCAATTTGCCCTTTCAATATTTCATGCAGCAAACAAAAATCTTAATACGACTTCCTAACTGGCTGGGTGACCTGGTAATGAGTACCGCTTTTGTACAAGCTGTAAAAGAAATATACCCCGATGCTATCATAGACATAATTGTAAAAAAAGGGATCGACGTACTAACAGAACAATTTCCTTCATACCGAAAGAAATATATTTTTTCGAAACAACACTATAAAGGCTTAAGAGGCGCATGGAAATTCGGAAAAGAAATTGCGGCACAGGAGCAATATGATCTTTTCTTTTGCCTGCCCGATTCATTGTCATCGGCAGTAATGGCAAAAGCCGTTAATGCCAAACAAAGGATAGGTTATAAAAAGGAATTGCGTTCTTTATTCTTAACCCATTCCTACCAAAAGAAAAAAGGTATTCATCGTGTTGAAGAATATATTGACCTGTTGCAACAATTCACAAATAAGGCTATCGGTAATATCACTGTTACATTAAATAAGCATGCTTCCGACAAACGAAATGCTATCATCGTTAATATAAATTCAGAAGCATCTTCCCGTCGGCTGCCAAAAGAAAAAGCAGTAAGTATCATTGATACCATAAGAAAGAATATTCAGGAAGAAATTATTTTGATCGGCAGCGATAAAGAAAAACCGTTTGTTGATGAAGTATATGCTGCACTAACAGACAAGAACAATATTGCTAACTTATCAGCTCAGACCGATCTTCAACAGTTAGCTGCTTTAATGGGGAGTTGCAAATTGGTTCTTACAACGGATAGCGGTCCTGCACACGTAGCCAATGCCGTGGGCTCCAACACGCTTGTTTTATTTGGTGCAGGCAATGAAAATAATACAGCTCCTTATAATAAAGTAAATTGCCAAATCATTCGTTTGGGGCAATTATCCTGTGAACCTTGTTTAAAAAACAAATGTGAGCTGTACGGAGTTCCAAAATGTTTATTATTGCTGGACGAAAATAAAATTGTAACCGAAGTAAAAAAGTTTCTCAATCAATAATGGAGTTTTCTATTGACATAGAAAGATGTTTGGAAGTGCTGCAAAACGGAGGCACTATTTTATATCCCACAGATACTATTTGGGGAATCGGTTGCGATGCTACCAATGAAGCGGCTGTAGAAAAGATCTATCGTATAAAAAAACGTCCTGATAAAAAGAAGATGATCATCCTGCTGGCAGATGAAAAAGATCTGCTGACGTATGTTACACAACCTGACCTGAGAATTTTTGATTACATCAAAGAGATACAAAAACCAACTACTGTAATTTATGAAGGCGGTATCGGCATTGCAGATAACCTGATCAACAGTGATGGAACTGTTGCAATAAGAATTGTAAAAGAACCATTTTGCAAAGCATTGATCAAGCGTTTCAGAAAACCTATCGTCTCTACTTCAGCTAACTTTTCAGATTATCCCTCTCCGTTAGTTTTCAGGGATATTGATATGGCCATAAAAGAGAATGTAGATTATGTGGTAGAATACCGCCAGGATGATCTAACCAAGGCTGCACCTTCTGCCATTATAAAATGGAATGTTGACGGTTCCTATGTTGTGATACGTCCTTAAAATAACAAATTCCAGGTCAGTGCTTAAAAGAATGCATAGCCGATTCCTATTTGAAATCCTTGTTTTCTCCATGCACTGCCATCACCTGTATTATTGTTGATGTTGTTTATTCCCAATACATATCGTCCGTAAAATCTAAAGCTGGAAATACTAAACTGCAATCCGCCTAAAGCGCTTATATCTCCTTGCGAAAAAGCATTGGAAGCATTTTGTGAAAGATTCTCATCATGATCAATTAAAATCCCAAACTGCGGACCTAACTGTACTGCAACGAATTTGCTTAATTTATATTCAAACAAAACAGGTATAGTAAGATAACTCAAGTGTAAATGAGTAATATCATTGAATTGAGGAACAGTTCCTCCAATATTAGCAGCGGGCTTTGCTGTAATCTGGCTGAATAATATCTCAGGATCAATACCCCAGTCCTTGTTAAATCCTATTTCGGCAAATACCCCTGCATGATAACCAAAGTTGAATCCATCATTAAATGATTGTCCGTCTATCTTACTGATATTCGCTCCAAACTTTCCTCCTACATGTACACTTTGTGCACCGGCGGTTATAGATGATAAAGTGATCAATACAGACGCTATAAAAATTTTTGTTTTCATAATACTAGTGTTAGTTAAAAATAAAATGCACTCTTATACTACTTCAACTCATGTACCAGTTTATTACAAGATCATATTTTTTTTGTTACCAATGCTTATTAATTTAAAGTTTAACCAATGATTTTCATACGATTAACAGTCGTGGCTAAACGAAAATATAGTTAACAGAAAGCAGTTTACAAAAGATTAATTCGGGTTATATAGGCTTTATTGACTACCTTCGCGGCTCTTTTACATTAAGAGAGTTACATGAAAGTGCCCGATAGGGCTGTTGAATCAGGGTTCTTATTATCCCATTTGATTTCAGGTTTAAGCAGTTAAACAACAGGCAAGCGGCATATATCATGTATTTAAACTAAAAAAAATTACATGAATGCATTTGAAGCCTTAGGCTTAAACGAACAATTAGTACAAGCAATCTCCGATCTTGGTTTTGAAAATCCCACTCCTATACAGGAACAGGCTATACCTATTTTATTATCAGGTACAATGGATTTTGTAGGGTTGGCGCAAACAGGTACCGGTAAAACCGCTGCTTTCGGCCTGCCATTATTACAATTAATGAATGTTGCTGAAAAACATCCCCAGGCGTTGATTGTATGCCCCACAAGAGAGTTATGTTTACAAATAACGAACGACCTTGCTTCCTTTACCAAACATAAAAAAGGACTTTTTACCGAAGCCGTATACGGAGGCGCCTCCATTACCATGCAGATCAGAAATTTGCGTAAAGGTGTACAGGTGGTAGTAGCTACCCCCGGAAGATTGATCGATCTTATAGAAAGAAAAGCGATCGATCTGCAAAAAGTTAAATACGTTGTATTGGACGAAGCCGATGAAATGCTGAATATGGGCTTTAGAGATGATATTGATTTTGTATTGAAGAATACGATCAATCGTGAAAGCATTTGGTTGTTCAGCGCTACCATGCCGCCGGAAGTGAGAGCGATCTCTAAAAACTTCATGGAGAATCCAAAAGAAGTTACGGTTGGTAAAAAGAACAGCGGTAATGTGAATATCGATCATCAATATTTTGTTACGTCTGCACATCACCGTTATGAAACATTAAAACGTTTGATCGATTTTAATCCCGGTATGTACGGAATAATATTTACCCGTACCAAAGCCGATGCACAGGAAATTGCAGAAAAATTAGTACGTGAAGGATATGAAATTGAAGCGTTGCATGGAGATCTTACCCAACAACAACGGGATAAGGTGATGTCTCGTTTCCGTCAAAAAAGTTTACAACTACTAATTGCTACCGATGTAGCGGCAAGAGGTATTGACGTAGATGGGATAACACATGTCATCAATTACGAATTACCCGATGATATAGAAGTTTATACGCACCGTAGCGGTCGTACTGCCCGTGCAGGTAAAAGCGGTATCTGTATTTCCATCTGCCATGTTAAAGAGACCTTTAAGATAAAGCAGTTGGAGCGAATGATAAATTCAATTTTTCATAAGCTGGATATTCCAACAGGTAAAGAAGTTTGCCGCAGGCAGTTTTTCCATTTCATGGATAAATTAATGCAAGCCGATACTTCGCATGGCGATTATGAAACTTACCTGGGCGATCTGCAGGAAAAGTTTGCTAGTGTCAGCAAAGAAGAAGTATTACAACGTGTAGCCGCTTTAGAATTTGATCATTTTCTAAAATATTATGAAAATGCAGAAGATCTGAATGTACGTAGTGATTTCAGAGATAAGCGTCAAAATAATTTCAGAGAAGCGGGTCCGAGCAATGGCAGAAGAGATAGAGGCAATTATGGTCAACGTGGCGATTCCGGCTATACCCGCTTATTTATTAATGTAGGCACTAAAGATGGTTTTTACAAAGCAAGCTTTTTACAATTTATTTTAGATGAAAGTAATTTGAAAAAAGAAGTGTTGGGCAGAATTGATATGAAGGAAATGAATAGCTGGGTAGAAGTAGATAAATCTGTTGCCAGTAAGATGATCAAAAGTCTTGATGGAAAAAGATATAATGGTCGAGCGGTAAGAATGAATGAAGCGGATGGCGGTTTTAGAAAACCATCTGATGAACGTGGCAACCGAAGCAGACCATCTGCATCAAGAGAAAGAAGATTTTAATTTTTATTCTCATATAATAATAAACATAGGCTTAACTGTCTATGTTTTTTTATTTTTATTTTCTTCATTGCAACATAACATTCCATTTTAAAAGATTTTTTTTACTACATTTTTTATAACGTCCAGGCATACCCTATTTTTCTCATTATCAATCATATAATTAAACTTTTTTGGGAATATTGGTTGTCAAATTTTACAAATTTTCAAAAAAAAGGTTGCGATTTATCAAAAAATATCTATCTTTGCTGTACTTACAATCAACTACTACCTGAACCCGGAACATTAGTTCCAACTCTGAAACATCTCCAATAACTTTTGATTTTCTCTCTTTTTTTGTAATCTCATCTTATATCTTTTGAGCAACTAAGGCTCCAATAAAACCTCGTGATTAGCCGGTTATCATTGCTTTTTACTTAATCATTTTAAACCTCTTTAATCATGAAAAGTTTTACCCACTTAGTTTGCTCTAAGCAAATTAAAATTTTAACCGCACTCACTTTGCTGTTGTCTGTTTCATCTATAGCGCAGCGCAATTACACCATTGCTTATTCCGACAATATAAAAGGCTCCGCAGCCATGTTCGGTAATACCTTAATGGCAATTTACAAAAGTGATAATACTACCGTTGATACTGCCAAAATGAACGCAACCCGTTCCAATGGCGGAAGTAATTCAGGTAACGACAACTCTAATATGCTGGTAATTGATGTTGATGGAAACAGCGGCGCAGGTTCAGCTACTACCAATTCATCTTCTGCAGATCTATCTTTACCTGCAGGTACCAATAATATAAAATTTGCCCGTTTGTACTGGGGCGGTCGTGTTACTCAAAACACAGCCGATATAACAGATACAGCGAATCAAAAAATAAAAATAAAATATGCTACCAATGCCGGTTACTACCAATACAAAGCAGATCATATGGATTATGTTGCCGGTTCAGGAAGCAACCCTTTGTATACCTACCAGGCTTACGTAGATATCACTGCTTTAGTACAAACTAACGGTAGCGGTACCTATACAGTAGGTAATATTCCTCTTAGCCAGGGAGATAATGTATCAGGTGGTGCATACGGTGGCTGGTGTGTTGTAGTGGCTTATGAAAATACAACTGCATATACCTACTACAACAGTGTTCGTGTATACGATGGTTTTATGCAGGTATTCAACGGTGGTTCTCCTACTTCTACATCTGTAACATTATCAGGATTAAACGTTCCCTCCGGCTCTCTTAGCTTAACAGATGCTAAAATGGGTGTATTATCGTGGGAAGGTGATGCTAATTTAACAGGTGATTCTTTACGTGTTAACCAACATTATATTTCAAATACATTCAATCCTTCTAACAATATTTTTAATGGCAGCATAACTGATAACGGAGCTTTTGTACACACAAAAAATCCTGATTATTTTAATCAAATGGCGTTGGATATTGACCAGTTTTATGTAGGCACAGGTTTTGACATCCATCCAAACGACCAAAGTGTAACATTGGCTTTCAGAACAGAATCTGATCAATATTATCCCGGTATGTTCACTTTTGTAATTAAAACAAAAGATCCTAACCCATACTTAGATAAAACAGTATCTGATTCAAACAACAATCACATTGCTCAGGCGGGTGAAGCACTTACGTATACTTTAAAAGGTAAAAACACCGGTGTAGGTAACGCAAATCTTACTGTGATCACAGACACTTTGCCTAGCACAGTTACTTATATTCCCGGTACACTACAAATGAATTTTTCTCCGGGGCTTTCAGCAGGTGCGTTAACAGATGCATCGGGTGATGACCAGGCTGAATATATTGTGAGCGGATCTTACAAAATTGTTCGTTTTAGAGTAGGGAGCGGCGCTACCAAATCTGTTGGTGGTACTTTAGCCGATAACGATTCTTTCAATGTTCAATTCAAAGTAAGAGTAAATATTCCTTCAGGCGGAGCTTCTGTTCCTCCCATTGTGAACGTAGCAAGAGTAGTAGCTTATTCTGATGCCAACGTACAATCGATAGATGATGGTACTGCGATCATTGATCCACAAGGAGGTCCGTTACCGGTTAGCTTAACCAACTTTATGGTTTCATTGTCAGGAGACAAAACAATCATTGATTGGACAACATCTTTGGAAAATAATTGTAAACAATATTTTGTACAAAGAAGTGAAGATGGTAAAACATTTGGAACCGTTGCTACCATTGCAGGAAACGGAACAACTGCTATACAACATACTTATACTGCAACCGATGATGTTGCTGATGCAAAAGATGCTGTAGTGTATTATCGCCTGGCACAGGTTGATGCTGATGGAAAAGTAAACTACTCAAGAATTATAGCAGTTAAATTGAATAATGTATCAAGTGGTTTTGCAGTTTCTCCAAATCCATTTACAAGCTATGTTAACATCAGTCTTTCTACTACAAAGAGTGAGATAGCAACAGCAAAAGTATTGGATGTTACAGGCAGAGTGCTTAGCTCAAGAAACATTCAATTATCAAAAGGAACAAATTATATTTCAATAGACGAATTATCATCATTGCCTCGTGGAAATTATGCAATACAATTAATTTCATCGCAAGGAAGTATGATCAAGAAGGTAACAAAGCAATAACCAAGAACAAAAGAGAGGTCTTAAAACAAAAGTCTCCACCTTTGGGTGGAGGCTTTTTGTTTTTTCAAAAGGGATGTATTTTATATTGGCGCTATCGTATCAACAACACTTTTTCAGCCCCTGATCTATTTTCATTGGTAACATATTTAATAAAATAAGTACCGGCCGGAAACTGTGAAAGATCAAAACTGTAACTGCCTTTTGCTGTTTGTGCATCTCTATGTAATAATATCTTGCCTGTAAAATCGGCAACAGCTATTTCTTTTAATTCTTTATTAGTTTCCAATGAAACATTGCCCTTTGTTGGATTGGGAAATACTTTTATTTTTTCTGGATTGGGAAAAGTTGAAACAGGTTCAGGCAAGCCGGTTTTTGTTTCGCAACTGTTTACATAACACATTTGTTCAATGATCCGTTGCAAAAGATCGTTAAGTAGCTCAACTGTAAACTCATCCGTAGTCGGCTTTATATGACTATCGCCGATACCACTATCATCTGTCAAAAATAAATAAGTGCCATCCGTAGCCAATGCTATTGAACGCATAATAAATTCAGTTTCTTTATCTGTACCACTACAGGCTACCGGCACAATACGAATACCTTTTGCTGCCGCCTCACTAATAAGTTTCACCATTTCAAGCTTTGCATTGTCATGTGGTGGTGCGTCCATTAATAAAAAGATAATTCTTGTTCTTGCATCGAAGCTCCATTGAAGAGCTTCAACAGCCTCCTGCAATCCATCTTTTAAAGCTTCCGGGTAATCTCCTCCGCCTGCTGCAAATTGATGACTTATAAAATCAACTGTAGTAGCAATACCTTGCGTAAATGCTTGTTTTTTTGTAACATAATCGTCTCCCTTATCTCTGTAAAACACAGCGCCTGTATGCAGATCAAGCGATTTGTCTTTGCTGGATACTTTTGACAATATATCTTCCAATTCTTCTTTTAAATATGATATTTCATCTTGCATACTTCCTGTGGCATCTACTAAAAAAGCGATCTCTACTTTATTGGATACAGTACATGGGTGATCGATAACAATATGATTAATTCCCTGGGGAAAAGGTATGGCAGCAAAAGTTTGCTTTTCTTTATCAACAGCAATAAATAGATTCGTCTTTTTTATAGATGCAGAAAAGCCATTCCATAATTCTGCTTTTCCTGTATTATCCGAAACAGCTCTCCATAAAGTATCTCCGCTTTCTGAAATAAGATAGATTTTTTGTCCGACTACTGCTTTCAATTCTTTGTTTTGCAATTGAACACTATAACGACCTGTTGCAAACAATTGCCACTTTTCACTATGCATCTTAAAATCAGATTCATTATAATCTTCCCACATCTTCCATTTTTTGAAATCGTTTACTTCGCCCGCTGTCAGCAAACGGGTTTGTTTTTCTGAATTGTTTTCTGTTTTAACATCATCTTCTTTAGAAAAAGACTTATCTTCTGAAATAGTTTTATCAGAAATTGATGCTGCTCCTCTTATTTTTGTTTCCGATGTAGCGCTTGTTACAGATACGCCGCTTAATCTACCTTCTAACTTGGATGATACAGATGTAACAGACCTTTTCATCTCTTTACGCTTAGTAGTATAGCCCGTCAGTATTACTTCTTCTGCAACAGTTACTTCTTCCTTTAATGTGATTGTTATCGTTGCAACAGAATCTTTAATATCGTCTTTGGTAATGCTTTTTTTCGCAGATTCAAAACCTATTGCTGTTACTACTAATTTCGGGTTCTCATACTCCGAGATCAATTCAAATTCTCCCTCCTTGTTTGTACTTATTGCTATTTTGGTTTTTTCAAGAGTTACGGTAGCAGCATTGATAGGCTTTCCTTTTTCGTCTATTACTTTTCCGTTTATAATTATTTTTTGAGATGGAGACATACCTACTAAAAAGAAGAATATTACTGTTGCAAAAATTGCATATACAAAAAATGAAAAATTATTTTTTGTGTAGGTGGCAGAATAAAACATAAGCGTAGTATTTAAATGAAAAATATTCTTACCAGATGCAGCAAATTTTGTTTTTGCATAAAATGAAACTATTTTAGACTGATCTTTTTCTACTACAATGAACTTTTCTTTAGGTAAGACACTAGAAATACTACAGCAAACGCCTCAAACACTTACCCATTTATTGGGTAATCTGTCCAATGATTGGACAACTAATAATGAAGGCGGTGAAACCTGGAGTTCTTATGATGTAATCGGGCACCTGATACATGCAGATAAAACCAATTGGTTACCCAAAATTGAGATCATCTTATCAAATTCAACTGAAAGAAAATTTGAATCCTTTGATCGTTTTGCTCAATTTGAAAATAGTAAAGGCAAAACTCTTCAACAACTCTTATCGGAGTTCAATGAGGTGAGAAAGCGCAGTATTATACAGCTTAAGCAATTTACCATAACTGAGGATGATTTAACTAAAACCGGCATCCATCCCGTGTTTGGAGAAGAGTTACATTATCGCAGTTATTATCTACATGGACGGTGCATGACCTGGATCATATTGTACAAATTGTTCGTGTTATGGGAAAACAATACAAAGAAGCAGTAGGTCCTTGGGTTGAGTATCTTAAAATATTAAACCAATAATCAGTTAGCTAACATTTTGATATCTGCAATCTCAAGAACAGATGTTGCATAACCTCTTTCAACAACATTTATCATTGCCTTACCTACTTGCTGTAACGTAAGAGATTGTTTGGGAAATAATTTTGGGAAAAACAGTCCAAAGAATTTAAAAATAGATTTTACATTTTTTTGTCCTGGAAATGGTTTCATAAAGCCCGGGCGAAAATTGTATTCACCTTTAAACGATAACTTCATCAGATCATTTTCTGTTTTTCCTTTTACTCTTGCCCACATTGATCTTCCTTTTTCAGTAGTATCTGTATGTGCTCCCGAAACAAACGTAAACACCATACCGGGATTTAATGTTGACACTATTTTTGCAAAATGCAAAGTGGTATCGTACGTTATATAAGAATAGTCTTTCTCTTTCATGCCGATCGAACTTATACCTGCACAATAAAAACAGGCTTCATAACTTTTTAGTTCGTTACCAAAATCTTCCAACTTTAAAAAATCGGGAACGATCAATTCCTTTAGTTTAGGATGTTGCAGATCATAATGCCTGCGATTTACAATAAGCACTTCTGTAACTTTTGTATTCTGCAAACATTCGAGTAAAACTCCTTCGCCTACCATACCCGTAGCGCCGGTCATAATTACTTTCATTGTAGAAATATTTATCAGTCCAACTCTATTACGGTTATCTCCGGCAATATCCCTACCCTTCCGGGGTAACCAATAAAGCCGTAACCACGGTTCACATATAATTTTTGTTTTGCTTCTTCGTACAAACCTGCCCACTCTTTATAAACATATTGAACAGGACTCCAGCGAAAGCCGGGTAATTCAACACCAAACTGCATTCCGTGCGTATGTCCGCTTAAGGTTAGATCAATATCCGAATATTCCGGGCGTACCTGGGCATCCCAATGACTGGGATCGTGGCTCATTAAAATTTTAAACGGATATTTTTCTGCACCGGGATAAGCCAGATCCATCCTGCCATGTTTTGGAAAATTTGCTTTGGCACTCCAGTTTTCAATTCCGATCAAAGCAATTTTTTCGCCACCTTTTTCCAAGGCAACATGTTCATTCATTAATAATCTCCAACCCAGTTCTGCATGTACTTTCTTTAAATTATTCAGATTTTGTTCTTGAGTAATGCCATTATCCGGCCATTTTATATAATCTCCGTAATCATGATTACCTAATGTGCTGTAAACACCCATCGACGCTTTTAATTTATTGAATACATCCATGTAATCCTTCATCTCTGTAGCACGATCATTCACCAGGTCACCGGTAAATAAAATGAGGTCTGCATTTTCTTTCAGTATCATTTGCACACCATGTTCAACTGCTTGTTTATTAGTAAAGCTTCCGCTATGTATATCGCTGATATGAATAATTTTTAATCCTTTAAAAGCAGCCGGCAAATTCTCAAAAGAAAGCTTTACTCTTTTAATAGTATAGTTATATTTATTACCAAATCCATAGATCAGGCTGGAAAACAAACTCCCTCCTGCAACTAAACCTATCCAACTTAGGAATACAGAACGACTGATCCCTTCTTCGCTAACAATCTCCCCTTCTGTATTTCCATAAAATAATTTTCCGGCGCCCCATTGAATTAGCCTGCGTATATCATCAATCAAAAAGAAAATAACAGCAATTAATTTTGCAAAAAACAAACCAAGTATAGTAGCAAACAAATAAGTTCTGAATTTACGGGGCAAAAAATCAGGCGATGTAAAAACAAATAATAAAAACCCCGAGATGGTCAACGCGGTCAATACCCAATAAGCCAGATATACGATACTTCTTGTTTTGGGAGATGCAGAAAAACAAACTGCCTTTACACCCTGGAATACATAAGTATCTATGAGCAACATTAATACAGTAAAAATAAGAGCACCGAGAGGAGAACGCATGAGAAAAATTCTTTTTTAATTAATTTATATCGTGAGATGTGAAAGATAAAAAGCGGGATTTTTATCCCTCGCACGCTTTATCTTTCACGTTTACATCTTCTTACTCCATTCAATATATTCATCTATTTGTTGATGAATAGCATGAATAGTTTCTTCATCCGTCAAGTTTCCTTCGCCATCGCATATTTTATATATCTGTGAAATGGGTAATTTATTAGGATGAACCGTTATTTTTAAATAATTCAGCACCCCTGTTAAATGATCCATTCCACGTAAATTACCCGCTCTGCCGGATGAGATGCCCGTAAGCAACGCTCTTTTATTCCACCATATTTTGTGCGATTCCGAAGTATCGAATAATAACTTTAACACACCCGGGAAACTGCCATTATATTCCGGAGAAAGAATAATAAAATCAGTAGTAGGAATAATTATTTCCTTTTCTATTTTTTCAAATGCGGCATCTCTTTTCAAAAGATTCATTCCTTCCAAAGAAAGCAAGCCGGCATGAATCCCTTTTTGCTGAAAGATTTCCCTGTATTTTTTTGCCATCCTCAGTGTATGACTGTCCGCCCTGTTGGTTCCTGAAATAATTGTGTACATTTTTTCCAAAGTTTGCTATATAAATGCCTTAATTTAACGCATCAAGAAAGGCATTGTTCTCAATTTAAGCCGAATGGTTAAATTTGCCGCAAGTTTTTAGCTTATGGCATAAAATTTAAGCAAAGTTAGATGTATAGTTTATAAACTTTTTACATTTCACAACACTTATATATGACATTGACGTATTACGGGCATTCATGTTTTAGCGTGGAGATAAAAGGTAAAAAAATTTTATTTGACCCTTTTATTACAGGCAATGAATTGGCTAAAAATATTGATATCAACACGATTGAAGCCGATTATATTTTGTTGAGTCATGGCCATGGGGATCATTGTGCCGATGCAGAAGCTATTGCAAAAGCAAATAATGCCATTATTGTAGCTGCGTATGAAATTGCCGAATGGTATATAAAAAAAGGTGTTGAGAAATGTATACATATGAATACCGGCGGAAAATGGCATTTTGATTTTGGTTCTGTAAAATGTGTAAGCGCCGTACATTCATCTATGTTACCCGACGGGAGCTATGGCAGTAATCCCATGGGGTTTGTAGTTACCAGCGATGAAATAAATTTTTATTACAGTGGTGATACAGCATTGACATTAGACATGCAGTTGATTCCTACGTTTGCAGAAATTGATTTTGCAATATTACCTATCGGCGACTGCTTAACAATGGGCGCCGATGACGCTGTACAAGCTGCCAAAATGGTACAAACAAATGTTGTTGTAGGGGTACATTACGATACATGGGGCAACATTAAGATCGATCATCAAAAAACAATAGAAAATTTTAAAGCACACGGAATAGATATAAAGCTTTTATCAATTGGAGAATCAATTGAGTTATAAATTATGGCAAGAATAATTGGGATAGCGAATCAAAAAGGTGGTGTAGGAAAAACAACTACTGCCATTAACCTGGCGGCAAGCTTTGCAGTATTGGAATACAAAACATTATTGGTAGATGCCGACCCGCAGGCCAACAGTACTACGGGCGTTGGTTTTGACCTGCACAATATTACACAAAGCCTGTACGATTGCATGGTGAATGAAGCTGCTGCAAAAGATGTTCTTTTAAAAACAGATATTCCAAACCTGGATCTGATCCCTTCGCATATTGACCTGGTAGGCGCAGAAATTGAAATGATCAATTATCCTAATCGTGAAGGTGTTTTGAAAAAGATCTTAGATCCTATCCGAAATGATTATGATTTCATAGTGATAGACTGTTCTCCGTCATTGGGATTGATCACGGTGAATGCCTTGGTAGCGGCGGACAGTGTAGCTGTGCCTGTACAAACAGAATTTTTTGCATTAGAAGGTTTGGGGAAATTATTGAATACCATCAAGATCGTTCAAAACAGGCTAAATCCTGAGCTACAGATCGAAGGCATTTTAATGACCATGTATGACGGTCGTTTGCGTTTGTGTAACCAGGTTGTAAGTGAAGTCCGCAGGCATTTTGATGAGATCGTTTTCAGCAGCATTATCCATCGCAATACTAAATTAAGCGAAGCTCCCAGCTTTGGAAAACCCGTAATATTGTACGATTCTGATAGTAAGGGTGCTGTAAACTATTTAAATCTGGCAAAAGAGATCTTACAAAAGAATAATCTTACTAAAATTAAACAAGAAGATAGAATTATTGAATAAATACGATTTTAGATATACGATTCACGATTTTTATAAAACAGCAGACTGTTCTTGATGATCGTTACCAATAAAGTCGTACTTCGCACATCGTACATCATAAATTAACATGACACAACCCAATAAAAAAGACGCATTAGGAAAAGGAATTAGAAGCCTGTTACAAAACATTGATTCTGATCTAAAAAATACTGCCGGCAGTTTAAAAACGGACGTAGTTGAAAAAACTACACACACCAGTCGTATTCCTTTAGACCAGATAGAAGTAAATCCCAAGCAGCCACGCAGAGATTTTGACGAAGTAGCATTGAGCGAATTGGCAGCCTCTATAAAAATTCATGATATTATACAACCGCTGACTGTTTCTAAAACAGCTTCCGGAAAATATAGGCTGATAGCCGGCGAGCGTCGCTTCAGAGCATCAAAGGTTGCCGGGTTAAAAGATGTGCCTGTTTACGTTCGCCAGGCAAATGATGCCGAACTTTTAGAGTTGGCATTATTAGAAAACCTGCAACGTGAAAACTTAAATGCTATTGAAATTGCATTAAGCTATAAACGTTTGATGGACGAATTGGATTACACACAGGAACAAGTGGCTGAACGCATGGGCAAAGAACGCAGTACTGTCACCAATTATATCCGTTTATTAAAGTTGCCTCCCGATATACAGGTTGCCGTTCGCACCGGTTCTATCAGCATGGGGCATGCACGTGCTTTAATAAATGTAGATGCCATTGAAAAACAATTGTTCATCTATAACGAAATAAAAAAGAAAGGCTTATCCGTTCGTCAAACAGAAGAACTGGTACGCAATATTTATACAGGTGCCGCTGTTAAAGATTCGGTAAAAACCCAGTTACCACCTGCATTTAAAAAGATAGAAGATAACTTAGCATCTCACTATAATACCAAAGTAAATCTTTCACACAGTAAAAAAGGGAACGGCTCTATCACCTTTGAATATTATTCGCTGGAAGAATTGAACGCTTTGTTAGAAAAACTGAATATCACCGTAAGCTGATGCAAACACTACGCTTCATAGTTCTATTTGTTTTATTGTCTTCATCTTGTTTATTTTCTTTTGCGCAGGATAGTGCGCAATTAATAATGCAAAAAATGGAGCAGACGGTTGAACAGAAAAAAGACGTGCCCAAATTTGCAGAGATTAAAACAATTCCTGATACACTTAAAAAATTCAATCCACGTATCGCTACTATTCGTTCTGCAATAATTCCCGGTTGGGGACAGATATACAATAGAAAATACTGGAAACTTCCATTGGTATATGGAGCTTTAGGAACTACTGCGGGCATTTTCTTTTATAATCTCAGCACTTACAACGAGTTAAAAGATGCGTATGTTATATTAGTGAATAACGATTCGGCTAATTTCAATAAAATAGATCCAAAATTACGCAACCTATCGCCGGAGGCTATACGAAGTTATCGCAATCTCTTTCGTCAAAATATTGATTATTCTGTTTTATTCTTTCTTCTTTTTTGGGGATTAAACGTAGTAGATGCTACTGTTGATGCTCATCTCAAAGCATTTGATGTAAGCAGCGATCTAAGCTTGCAGATAAAGGCAGGTTACAGCCCGCTTGCACGTACCAACGGAATTAGTTTAGTGTTAAACTTAGATAGAAGACACATGTAATTTTTTGGTACAAGCATTTCTTTTATCATCATTACTCATTATTAAGCTTTTATTAAAGCGGCTTATTTCACGCAAAGGTGCCAATGAGGAAAGCAGCAAAGTTTTACTTAGCGTCTTATTTACTTTGCATCTTTGCGTGAAACATCTTACCTAGAAACCTCAATTTAGTTACCTTTGCCACCTATTAATTAGCAAACAGCATTATGAAAATAGCATTAATCGGGTATGGAAAAATGGGTAAAGCAATTGAAGAGATCGCTTTGCAAAAAGGGCATGAAGTAGTTTTAAAAATTGATGTGACCAATGCCGATGAATTAACTCCTAAAAATCTACAGCAAGCTGATGTTGCTATTGAGTTTACAGGTCCACATACCGCCGTTCAAAATATTTTTACCTGTTTTGAAGCAGGCATCCCTTTGGTTTGTGGCTCTACCGGCTGGCTGGAAAAATTAGACGATGTAAAGAGAAAGGCTGTTGAAAAAAATGCAGGTTTCTTATATGCCAGCAACTTCAGCATTGGTGTAAATATTTTCTTTGAAGTAAATAAAAAGTTAGCTCAACTTATGAGCAGGCAAGATTCTTACGAAATAAAAACAACAGAAATACATCATACAGAAAAAAAAGATGCTCCCAGCGGTACATCCATTACGTTAGCAGAACAAATACTGGAAAACATTCCCCGCAAAAAACATTGGGTAAATCGTGAAAGTGTTGAAAGCGACGATCTAACAATCATCAGTAAACGCATTGATCCAGCCCCCGGTACACATATCATAAAATATTTTTCTGACATTGATGAGATCGAAATAATTCATACAGCTCATAATCGCAAAGGTTTTGCTGCCGGCGCTGTTCAAGCCGCAGAATTTATGAATGGCAAAACAGGGCTTTACAGCATGAAAGATGTTTTAGGATTATAATGGCTTAGCAAGCACAGATGAAAAAAGACTCCACTACATTAGCTATTATAGATGACCACCGTATTGTAATTGATGGGCTTAATTCTCTATTGCAAGATCACCCCCGATTTAAAGTGGTAATAGAATCTACCGATCCTTTTCAGCTGTTAAAAAGCTTAGAGCAAACACAAGTAGATATTTTATTAACAGATATTATGATGCCTGCCATGAACGGTGATGAACTGGCAAAAGAAATACACAAAAAATATCCCCATATAAAGATATTGGCATTATCAATGAGCGGGCAAGGCGATATTGTAAATAAAATGATCGAAGATGCGGATATATCAGGCTACATTTTAAAAAATATCGGGAAAAAAGAATTGCTGGAAGCTTTGGAAAAAATTGCCAATGGTAGTATTTATTTTAGCCAGGAAGTATTGAATGAAATGGCTCGTGCCAGTGAATCTAAAAAAGATAAGCAAGAGATCAATCTTACAGCAAGAGAAATTGAGATTATTCGCTTAATTGAAAAAGAATATAACAATAAGCAGATCGCTGATACTTTATTTTTAAGTGAGCGAACCGTAGAAACCCACCGAAAAAACATTTTCCGCAAAACAAAAACCGGTAGCGTAATTGGCTTGATCAAATACGCATATGAGCATAAATTAATATAATGCTTATAAAAACAAAAAGGAGTTCAATATGAACTCCTTTTGTGATCTCGCTGGGACTCGAACCCAGGACCCATACATTAAAAGTGTATTGCTCTACCAACTGAGCTACGAAATCGTTCCACCGTTTTTAAATGGGAGTGCAAAAATAAGGTAAAAACATATTGAGCCAAACTTTTTATCAAAGTTTTCCTTTACACATATTATTTAAAACTTTGTTGATAAACAGCCGTTTAACTACTTTACTTTTGCAAACACTAATTATGAGCAATTTTTTTTCTAATAAAGTAGTAGTTATTACCGGGGGAAGCGAGGGAATTGGCAAAGCTTTGATCAAAGCTTTATTACCATTAGGAGCAAAAATTTCTACCTGCGGACGAAATGCCGACAAGTTGCAATCGCTTCAGCAAGAAGTCAACACAAATAACCTGCATACTTTTATCGCAGACATTAGCAACTTTGATGATTGTAAAAATTTCATCAATTCCACTTTGCAAAAATTTGGTGGCATTGACGTACTAATTAACAACGCCGGCATTTCGATGAGGGCTTTATTAAAGGATGCTGATGCAAGTGTAATCACCAAAGTAATGGATATTAACTTTAATGGCACTGTTTACTGTACCAAGTTGGCACTCCATTCAATTATAGAACGTAAAGGCACCATTGTTGGCGTTTCCTCTATTGCGGGCTACAGAGGTTTACCGGGAAGAACAGGATACTCAGCATCCAAATTTGCTGTAAACGGTTTTTTAGAATCGCTAAGAACAGAATTATTAGATACAGGAGTAAATGTAATGTGGGTTTGCCCGGGTTTTACTGCATCAAACATCCGCAATGCAGCACTCACCAAAGACGGCTCCCAACAAGGCCAAACTCCTTTGGATGAACATTCTTTAATGACTGCTGAAGAATGTGCCGCTATTACATTAAAAGCTATTGAAAAACGTAAGCGAACATTAATATATACAATTGCTGATAAACGAACTGTGTGGCTTAATAAGCTATTTCCTTCGCTAACGGACAAGCTTGTACGAAATTTCTTTTATAAAAATAACGAACTGATTAAATGATAATAAGAAAATTTAATAATTACTGATTCTTAATTATCAATTAACCCAATGCCTTTACTAACGTTCACATCAGATATTGGTCAGCAGGATTTCATTGCCGGTGCAGTTAAAGGAAAAATACTGCAATCTGCAAAAGATTTTACTATTATTGATATAGCGCATCAGCTTTCTCCTTTTAATTACCCGCAGGCGGCTTATGTTTGTCGCAATGCCATTAATAATTTCCCTCCTGGCTCTTATCATTTGATATTGGTGAACTTATTTGACCGAAAGCCTGAGCATCTTTTATTAGCTGAACATAATGGACAAATTATTGGTTGTGCCGACAATGGGCTGCTTACCATGATGCTGGAAGGAATGCCGCAAAAAGTTGTTGCACTATCATTAGAAAGAAATCAACCTAAGAATACATTGTATTGCACATCTGTATTTGCAAAAGCATTTGCCGAGCATGCCGGTGGTAAAACGTTGGAAACAATAGGTGAGCCTGTTTCGATACAGGTAAAAAATCATTTGCGTCCACTGCTTAGCAGTAACTCTATAGAAGGTCAAATAATTTTTATTGATAATTTTGAAAACGTTATTGTAAATATTACCAAAGAAGAATTTGAAGAGCAACGCAAAGGAAGAAGCTTTAAAATTGTTTTTAAACGTGATGAAGTGATTGACAGAATAAGCGACACTTATGCCGATGTGGTTGAAGGAGAAAAGCTGGCATTATTTAATTCTGCAGGCTACCTGGAAATTGCCATCAATAAAGGCAATGCTGCCGGACTTTTTGGACTACAAGGTTTTTCTGAAAAACAGCAACAAAATCAATATCAAAGCAAGCAGCTATTTTATCAAACAGTAAGAGTTCATTTTGAATAAAATCATTTTTTCATTAATGCCTCAATCTCTTCTACAGTAATAGGAATATTTTTCATCAGATCTTTATTACCATTACGCGTCAATAAATAATTATTCTCAATTCTTATCCCCATCTTTTCTTCTTCGATATAAATTCCGGGCTCAATAGTGAATACATTTCCTGCTTTTACAGGCGCTGTTCTTGAACCCAGATCATGAACATCAATTCCTAAATGATGAGATATCCCATGATACAAATATTTTTGGTATGCCCTGTTCCTGCTATCTTCATTTTTAATATCACTCTTTTTCAATAACCCGATCTTTTGAAATATAATTGTTGCCTCATCTCCTACTTTACCAGTGTAATCTATTAATGTAATGCCCGGCTTTAAAATGCTTGCAGCATATTGATGCAAATGCAAACATGCATTGTAAACCGTTTTCTGCCTGCGGGTAAACTTTCCGTTTACAGGAATGGTTCGTGTCAGATCTGCATTGTAATAACCATATTCAGCGCCAAAATCCATTAATATAAGTTCTCCATCCGTACATTCTTTACTATTATCTACATAATGTAATATCCTTGCCCTATCGCCGCTTGCAATAATAGAACTGTATGCCGGACCCGTTGCTCGTTGCGATAAAAAAGAATGTTGTATCTCCGCTTCAATCTCATATTCCATTATACCTGGCCTAATAAATTTTAAGACCCTTCTAAATGTATTCTCTGTTATATCAATAGCTTTTTGAATCACTTCTACCTCTAACGGCGTTTTAATAGCCCGCAATTCTTTTAAAATTTTTGCGCTGCGTTTATAGTGATGCAAGGGATAATGCTTTCTCATTTTTTCTGCAAACCGATAATCTCTTGTTTCAATTGAACTGGCTTTGCGATCATTTTCATTGCTGTTCAAATAAATGGTGTCTGATAAATTTATCCACGATTGTAATAATGCGTCTAAAGTATCCAACCATACAATCGTTGTAATTCCTGAAATAGCTGTTGCTTCGTGTACCCGCAACCGATGCCCATCCCATTTTTCCTTCATTTCGTTTGGACGAACCAATACCAACACTTCTCTTAACCGTTCATCGGGGTTATCGGGGAATAAAATCAACATGGTGTCTTCCTGTTCAATACCGGTAAGCCAAAACAGATCAGCATTTTGTTTAAATTTTAACAAAGCATCTCCGTTAGAAGGAAATTCATCATTACTGTTAAAAATGGCTATGGAGTTTTTATCCAGCTTTTCAATAAAACGTTTCCTGTTCTGACTAAATATTTCGGAATTAAGTGGAAGGTATTTCATATGCAATAATAATTAGTAATTAAAAATTAATAATTCTCTTGTGGTGTTGAATAAGCAATTTAAGAATTTTTATGCTGGCAGTAATGAACAACTATCCGTTTCAAAATATTCACGGTATTTAATCTTCTTGAAAAAAAATTATAAAACAAATTGATAAACAGCTCAAAAATTAATTTATTGGAACCATTTCTTAGAAAACAGTTCACAGATTGAATTTTTTTACGCTCATTTTTAGAATGGTATCAAATTGGCAGCTATAATTTTGTTTGAGCTATTAATAACGAAACGCTTGACTATGCTATTTCAAACCATTCACGCTATACCTCGCCGGGCAATTTATGAATTAGGATTAGAAATGACCGAACCTGTGCATTACCAATTATCTCCCGAAGAACTTACAGAAGAGATATTACAAAGGAATGCGGGAGTTTTAAGCGATACCGGCGCTTTGGTGATCAACACCGGGGAATTTACAGGACGCTCTCCCAAAGAAAAATTTACCGTTTTAGATGCAACTACAGAAAACACCATCAACTGGAATGAGTTCAATATTCCAATTGATCCTGTTTACTTTGAACGGTTGTACAATAAAATGATCGATTATTTAAATGAACGTGAGATATGGGTTCGTGATTGCTATGCTTGTGCCGATCCGAGTTATAGGGTAAGCATCCGCGTTATTAATGAAGAGCCTGCCAGTAATTTATTTGCGCATAATTTATTTCTACGACCCGATGAATATGAGCTGGAATTTTTTAAAGCAGACTGGCATATTATACAAGCTCCTGAATTTAAGGCTGATCCTGCTACCGACGGCACCAATCATTCTCATTTTATAATTGTGAACTTTACCCGTCGAATGATCTTAATTGGCGGTACGGCTTATACCGGTGAGATCAAAAAAGGAATTTTTTCGATCTTAAATTATTTATTACCGCATGATGAAGGTGTATTAAGTATGCATTGTGCTGCAAACATGGGACGGCATGGCGATACCGCTATTTTTTTTGGATTAAGCGGCACCGGTAAAACAACACTAAGCGCCGACCCCGAACGACAATTAATTGGGGATGATGAACATGGCTGGGATGAACATGGCATTTTTAATTTTGAAGGAGGTTGTTATGCAAAGGCGATTGATTTAAACGAAGAAAAAGAGCCCGATATATACAGGGCAGTTCGCACTGGCGCATTGGTAGAAAATGTAAGCTTTTATGAAGGCACCAATACAATAGATTTTTACAGCAGAAAAATTACCGAAAACACAAGAGTAAGTTACCCGCTGCATTTTATAAGCAATAGCAATTACCCATCGTTAGGAAATCATCCGGATGATATTTTTTTCCTTACATGCGATGCTTCCGGAGTACTTCCTCCCGTTAGTAAGCTAACCATTCCGCAGGCAATGTACCAATATATCAGTGGCTATACAGCAAAAATTGCAGGGACCGAAACAGGAATTACAGAGCCAAAAGCTACATTCAGCGCATGTTTTGGAGCCCCTTTTATACCTTTACACCCCGGTTTTTATGCAGCTATGTTGGGTAAAAAAATTCGTGAGCATAGTGCAAACGTTTGGCTGATCAATACCGGCTGGAGCGGTGGACCTTACGGAACGGGTAAACGAATTTCATTACACTATACCCGTGCTATAATAAAAGCTATACTTCTTAATAAATTAAATAACACTGCTAATTTTGAAAAGCATCCTGTATTTGAAATATTAATGCCAACGCAATGTGAAGGCGTGCCATCTGAGATTTTAAATCCGATCAATACCTGGGCAGATAAAACAGCTTATACTACTGCAGCAAAAAAATTGGCACAACAATTTATCGACAACTTTAAAAAATATGCAGATGGCGTAACTGAAGAAATTCTTAACGCCGCACCCAAAGTATCCGATATCATTTTTAATAATTGTTAGCATTAAACAAAAGCGTCCCGTTTATCCGTGAGACGCTTTCTTTTTGCTCAAAAAGGTTTTAGTTTGGCATAACTTTATTCAACGATCTTTATTCAAAATCTTTTTCTGAATTTGTCGGCGTATGAAAAAAATAATTTCTTTATTACTATTAGTATCATCTTGCAAAACTTTAAAAACAAACAGCATTGTAATGTTACCTATTTTTGATAAAGAAGGTCATCGCGGTTGCAGAGGGTTAATGCCTGAAAACACCATCCCTGCAATGCTGAAAGCACTCGACCTGGGAGTTACCACGTTGGAAATGGATACGCATATAACTAAAGACAGCTTGGTTGTTCTTTCACATGACGCGTATTTTAACCATGAAATCACAACAAAACCCGATGGAACTTATTTTACACAAGAAGAAGAAAAGAACTATATACTTTATAATATGCCCTATGCAGAAATAAAAAAATTTGATGTGGGTTTAAAACCCCATCCCCGTTTTTTGCAACAACAAAAGATAGCTGCTTATAAACCTTTATTAGGTGAGTTGATTGATAGTGTAAAGCGCTATTGCCAATTGCATGATAGGGCGCTGCCTTTTTTAAATATTGAAACAAAATGCTTACCTGAGACAGATAATATTTACCATCCAAAACCTGATGTGTTTGTACGTTTACTAATGAATGTTATCATTGCTGAAAAAATCGAACCCTATGTGATCATTCAATCTTTCGATCCAAGAACCATACAACTTATTCATCAACAATATCCCAAAATAAAAACAGCATTGCTTGTTGAAGATTATGATAAAAGAAGTTTAAATGAACAATTGAAACAGTTAGGTTTTAATCCCACTATCTATAGCCCAGATTATTCCTTGGTAAATGAGAATTTACTACAACAATGTCATCAGCAAAATATCAAAGTAATTCCCTGGACTGTAAATGATAAGAACGAAATAAAACGCTTAAAAAATTTAGGCGTAGATGGTATTATAACTGATTACCCGAATTTATTTTAAAGACTTATGTCAACCCAATCTCATAGTGTCTTTCAGGAATTTCCACATCTGTAAATCCTTTTTTAACCAGCCGGTTTTTAAACTCCAGTTGTACAGGATATTCTCCATGCACCAGGAAAAGTTTTTTTACCTCTGCAGGATTTTGACATGCCAAAAATTGGCTAAGGTCATTGTAATCTCCATGAGCACTTAAACTTCTTATCTCTCCTATCTCCGCATTTACTTCGTGCTCCTGCCCAAAGATGCTTACTTCCTTTGGATGCAGCTTTAACCTTCCACCTAAGGAATGAGGCTCACAATAACCACAAAGCAAAATAGTATTGCGGCTGTTTTCTATATTATTACTGATATGGTGCTTTACTCTTCCTGCCTCTGCCATTCCACTTGCTGAAATAATAACACATGGTTCTTTATGAAAATTCAAAGCCTTGGATTCATCCACGCTTTTAATAAAACGTAAGCGTTTAAAATCAAAAGGATCATCGTCGGTTTGTAATACTTTTTGAATTTTAGCATTAAAGTATTGCGGATAATTTTTTACGATCGCAGTGGCTTTCATACTTAAAGGACTATCTACAAAATAGTCAAGGTTGGGCAACCGGTTTTCCATTTCCAGTTGATTTAGTGCATATAACAGTTCCTGTGTTCTACCAACGCTAAATGCAGGAATGATCAGTTTGCCTTTTTTCTGCAGGCAGGTTTTTTCTATCCATTGCAAAAGGCTGTCAGGCGTAGGATTTGCATCATCATGCAGGCTATTACCATAAGTGGATTCAATAATTATATAATCTGCCTGCGGAAAAACCTTCGGCGATTTTAAAATAACATCTCTGTAGCGTCCTACGTCACCGCTAAAGGTCAATCGTTTGGTACTACCATTTTCTGTGATCTTTAAATTAACAACAGCACTGCCGATAATATGCCCGGCATCTGTATAACAAAATTCAATGCCGTCTTCAATCTTATACCAGGTATCATAATCCACATTCACAAAAAGGTCTCTTGCCATTTTAGCATCTTCAAGCGTATATAATGGCTCTAAATAAGGCAAGCCTTGCTTGGCTCTTTGTTTGTTGGCAAATTCCAACCCGCTCTCTTGTATATCGGCAGAATCTTCCATCAAAATACCCGCCAGATCTGCTGTTGCAGGTGTTGCAAATATCTTTCCCCGATATCCTTCTTTAACCAGCTTGGGAATTAATCCGCAATGATCCACGTGGGCATGCGATAAAATAAGATAATTAATTTCCAAAGGATCAAAACCCCAATCCCTGTTTAAAATATCAGTTTCTTCTCCAAGTCCCTGGTACATTCCGCAATCCAATAAAATTTTGCGTCCATTCTTCAAAGTTAATAGGTGTTTGCTTCCTGTTACGGTACGTGCTGCGCCGTGAAATGCTATTTTCATTCTATAAGTTTATTATGACAAGATGTGGTTTATCGGGAATGTGCAATTATTAATTATACAATCGTTATTCTAAATTAAGTAGAAAATATTGAACAAAGATTTTTAAAATCTTACCTAATTTTTGAATAGAAAATAAAATTATGGGAAGAAAATCATGCTGTTATTACAGCTAAAAACAACAACCTGTTAAACCGTACTGTTTATCTGTCGTTAAACTCTCAAAATCGTTACCTTTGCCGCCTGTCAATTTGGCTTTAACCGGTTTTAAGCATCAAATTTGACAACAATTATAATTTTAAAGATATACCCAATTATATGATAGGTTTTTTATCAAAAATTTTTGGCGGCAATAAAAGTGAAAAAGACGTCAAGCTAATTTCTCCGCAGGTTGAAAAAATAAATCAATTTTTTGCTTCTTATCAATCTCTTTCCAATGATGAATTAAGAAATAAAACTGTTGAATTCCGCCAACGCATTAAAGAGCATTTGGCTGAAATTGATGCGCAGATCGATAACAAAAAACAAGAAGCAGAAGCTTTGTCTGTAGATGATATTACCGGAAAAGATGCATTGTATCGTGAGGTAGATGAGCTGAAGAAGGATCGTGATAAACAGATCGAAGAAATATTAAAAGAAATTTTACCCGAAGCATTTGCTGTGGTAAAAGAAACAGCTCGTCGTTTTTCAACGAATGCTACTCTAGAAAGTACAGCTACGGAACTGGATAAAACATTAGCTGCAAAAAAAGAGCATATCACTATCAACGGTGATAAATCTGTTTTTAATAATACATGGACGGCCGGTGGTGGTAAGGTAACCTGGAACATGGTACATTACGATGTTCAATTGATCGGTGGCGCTGTTTTACACTCCGGTAAAATTGCCGAAATGGCTACCGGTGAAGGTAAAACGCTGGTGAGTACATTGCCTGCATATTTAAATGCATTGGCCGGAGAAGGCGTTCATATTGTAACGGTGAATGATTACCTCGCTCGTCGTGATAGTGAATGGAACGGACCGATCTATGAATGGTTAGGATTAATAGTTGATTGCATCGATAAACATCAACCTAACAGTGATGCCCGTCGTAATGCATATAATGCAGATATCACTTATGGAACTAATAATGAATTCGGGTTTGATTACCTGCGTGATAACATGGTGCACAACCCGGATGAAATGGTGCAACGCAAGCATCATTTTGCAATGGTGGATGAGGTGGATAGCGTATTGATCGATGATGCAAGAACGCCGTTAATTATCAGCGGACCGGTTGGACACAGTGATAACACGCAACAATTCTTTGATCTTAAACCAAGAATAGAAAAAATTGTAGAAGCGCAAAAGAAAGCAGTCAATCAGTTTTTAATTGAAGCTAAAAAGAAGATCGCCGAAGGCAACGATGATCCGAAAGATGGTGGATTGGCCTTGATGAGAGCGCATCGTGGCTTACCAAAGAACAGCGCTTTAATTAAGTTTTTAAGTGAGCCGGGTATTAGAGTAAAATTGCAAAAAAGCGAGAACTATTATCTGGCCGATCAGCAAAAGGAAATGCCAAAGGTTGATACCGAATTATTTTTTCATATAGATGAAAAAAATAACCAGGTTGATCTAACAGACCAAGGTATTAACTTAATTACAAGAAGCGGCGAAGATCCTGAATTCTTCATCTTACCGGATATTGCTACAAAATTGGGTGAGCTGGATAAAAGTGATCTACCCGCCGACGAGAAGCTGCATCAAAAAGAAATTCTGATCAATGATTATTCTGTAAAAGCAGATCGCATACACACCGTTAATCAACTATTAAAAGCATATACCTTATTTGATAAAGACGTGGAGTATGTGGTAATGGAAGGTGAAGTAAAGATCGTGGATGAACAAACCGGGCGTATTTTAGATGGTCGCCGTTACAGCGATGGCTTGCACCAGGCAATTGAAGCAAAAGAAAATGTGAAGATTGAAGCTTCTACGCAAACCTATGCTACTGTTACGTTACAAAATTATTTCCGTATGTATCACAAATTGTGTGGTATGACGGGTACTGCAGAAACAGAAGCAGCAGAATTATGGGATATCTATAAATTAGATGTGGTAAGCATCCCAACAAATATTCCTGTTACGCGTAAAGATGAACAGGATCTGGTTTATAAAACAAGACGTGAAAAATTCAATGCAGTTATTGATGAAGTAGAGCGCTTACGCACTGCCGGTAGACCTTCCCTTGTTGGTACAACATCCGTTGAAGTAAGTGAATTATTAAGCAGGATGTTAAAACAAAAAGGCATTCCACACAATGTATTGAACGCAAAACAACATGCTAAAGAAGCACAGGTAGTTGCAGAAGCAGGCTTAGCCGGTGCTGTTACCATCGCTACTAACATGGCTGGTCGTGGTACGGATATTAAATTAGGGCCGGGTGTAAAAGAAGCGGGTGGTTTAGCAATTGTTGGTACCGAGCGTCACGAAAGCCGTCGCGTAGACAGGCAGTTGCGTGGTCGTGCCGGTCGTCAAGGAGATCCCGGAACTTCTCAATTTTTTGTTTCATTGGAAGATGATTTGATGCGTATGTTCGGTAGCGAACGTATTGCATCCTTGATGGACAGAATGGGTTATAAAGAAGGAGAAGTAATTCAACACAGCATGATCTCAAAATCGATTGAGCGTGCGCAAAAGAAAGTAGAAGAAAACAACTTCGGTATTCGTAAGCGTTTGCTCGAATACGATGATGTAATGAATAAGCAACGGAATGTTGTTTACGGAAAACGTAATCATGCCTTGTTTGGTGAACGTTTGGCATTGGATCTCGATAATGCTTTTTACTCCGTTGCAGAAAGCTTGATCAATTCTTTCAGAGAAACAGGAGATCATGAAGGTTTCAAAATGGCAGTGATCATGAACTTTGGAATTGAAACCGCAGTAACCGCTGAGGAATTGGATAAAGTTGATGTGAATGCTATTGCTGAAAAATTATATGTTGAAGCAAAAACAAATTACAATAGAAAAGTAAAAGCATTAAGCGAACAAACTTTTCCTGTAATTAAAAATATCCGCAAAGAGCAAGGTGCGCATATTGAAAATGTCGCCATTCCTTTTACAGATGGTAAAAAAGGAATCCAGGCTTTGGCTAATTTGGATAAAACCATTGCTACTGAAGGCGCTGAACTAAGCAATGCATTGGAACGCAGCATCACACTGGCTTTGATCGATGACGCATGGAAAGAACATTTACGTACAATGGATGACCTGCGTCACAGTGTACAAACGGCAGGTTACGAACAAAAAGACCCCTTGGTTATTTATAAGATTGAAGCATTTGAAGCATTCCGACAAATGAATGACCAGGTGAATAAAGACATTGTAAGCTTTCTTTGTCATTGCAGCATTCCTGTTGAAACTAACCAGCCTGCACAAATAAAAGAAGGCAGAGAACAAAAGACCGACATGAGTAAAATGCGCCAACGTAAAGAAGAATTTGCAGGTGCAGCATCCGGTAGCGGTCCTGAATATTTATCGCAGGAAAATGATTATATCGATCCATCTGCTCCTATCAAGCAAGAACCGATAAGAGTAGAAAAAACTCCGGGAAGAAATGACCTTTGTCCTTGCGGCAGTGGTAAGAAGTATAAGAACTGTCACGGTAAAGAAGCATAGAATCCTTATTTGATCGAAATAATATCATTACTCAACATTATTACAAAAGCCAAACTTATTCAGTTTGGCTTTTGTAATTTTACTTAATGAATATAGCCCCTTATATAGATCATACTATATTAAAGCCTACCACTTTAATAAGTGATATTGAGCGCATTTGCAACGAAGCAAAAGAATACGGTTTTGCTGCAGTCTGCGTTCCGCCTTTATTTATAAAGCAAGCTAAAGGGCTAACAAAAGACAGCAATGTAAAAACGGCAACTGTGATCGGTTTTCCGTTTGGCTATTCTGCAGTGGAAGCAAAAATTGCAGAGATCATTTTAGCTATGGTAGACGGCGTGGATGAATTAGATGTTGTCATCAATATATCTGCAATAAAAAATAATGACTGGCAATTTTTAGCAAATGAGATAAACAATATCATACCTATCATTAAAAACAAGAACAAGACCATCAAGGTTATTATTGAAAGCGGTATACTGACCAACGATGAAATCATTAAATGTTGCGACATTTATGGTGCAGCCGGTGTTGATTTTATGAAAACATCTACTGGGTATGCCGAAAAAGGGGCAACTCTAGAAGCAGTAGCTTTAATGCGTAAGCATTTGCCCGACAGTATTCAAATTAAAGCCAGCGGCGGCATAAAAACCTATAATTTTGCTAAAGAACTGATTGACGCCGGCGCAACCCGTTTAGGATGCAGCAGCAGTATAGCAATTGTAACTCAATCAGCAGAATCAAACGGAGGATATTAATGAAGAAAATAGTTTTAATAGCAATCACCAGTTTCGTTTACACTTCGCTGTTAGCGCAGGATTCTGCTGCTGCAAAAAATGTTTTCGTTACAAAAGATTCAAGACTTGATATTTTGGCAAAAAAAGAAGCAGAGTTTAATGAAGCAGATGGTGCATTAACCGGAAAATATACAAAGGGCTATCGTCTATTAGTATTAAATACTACAGATAGAGCGCAGGCTCTAAAAATAAGGGCACAGCTATTGCAGTCATTCCCTGATGAGAAAATTTACATGACCTTTCAGGCACCAAATATTAAACTAAAGTTTGGAGATTTTTTAGACAAGGATGAAGCCGAGAAATATAAAAGTGAACTGGAAGATTCAAAGATCATAACCGGCAATATTTATGTAGTGTCGGAACTGGTAGAAAACAAACCTTCAAAAGAAACAACCACACAATAAATAATTAGTGAGCGACTTATTACTTGCATCAATAAAAGATCTTGCAAAAAAATATGCAGCAGAATTTATCGCTGTTCGTCATCATTTGCATGCGCATCCCGAATTAAGCTATAAAGAATTTGAAACATCTGCTTTCATTCAAAAAAAATTAAAAGAGCTTAATATCCCTTTTGAAATAAAAGCAACCACAGGTGTAATCGGATTGATCAAAGGTAAAAACCCGAGCAAACGCGTTGTGGCTCTACGGGCAGATATGGATGCATTACCGATCACAGAAGAAAATAATATAGATTACAAATCAGTAAATAATGGCATCATGCACGCATGTGGGCATGATGTACACACTACCTGCTTATTAGGCGCCGCAAAAATCTTAAATGAATTAAAAGACAGTTGGGAAGGAACGGTTAAATTAATTTTTCAGCCGGGTGAAGAAAAAAATCCCGGAGGTGCCAGCTTGCTTATTAAAGAAAATGTTTTAAAAGATCCTGCTCCGCAGGGAATTTTCGCTCTACATGTTCACCCAACATTAGAAGTAGGTAAATTAAGTTTCAGAGGTGGTATGGTAATGGCAAGTGCCGATGAACTGTACATAACGGTAAAGGGTAAAGGCGGACATGCAGCTGCGCCACAATCTGCCATTGATCCCATATTAATTGCATCACATTTAATTATTGCATTACAACAAATTGTAAGTAGAAATAATAACCCATTCAATCCTTCCGTATTATCCATCACCGCTGTTAATGGAGGCTTTACTACCAATGTAATTCCTTCAGAAGTGAAGCTGATGGGGACTTTCAGAGCAATGAACGAAGAATGGCGTTTTAAAGCGCATGAGCTTATTACAAAACAAGCTACAGAACTAGTGCAGAGTATGGGTGGCGAGATTGACATCACTATTGATGTAGGTTATCCATTTGTATTAAATGATGCAGCCCTTAGCAGTGCTTCAAGAAAAAAAGCAGAAGCCTATGTTGGCAGCAATAATGTAGAAGAAACAGAATTGCGGATGGGTGCAGAAGATTTTGCTTATTATACACACCAGATTCCCGGTTGTTTTTTCAGGTTAGGCGCCGGCAACAAAGCAAAAGGAATTACAAGTGGCGTGCACACTCCTACTTTTAATATAGATGAAAGCGCTATTGAAATTGGCATGGGAATGATGGCGTTATTAGGTGCAGAAGGATAATTAAAGTTGACAGCCATATTCGTGAATTAAAGTTCGTGTAACGAAAATTAATTATGACAACAGAATCAAAAAAGCAACAGGCATTGGAATATCATTCCAAAGGAAGGCCCGGAAAGATCGAAGTTGTTCCTACCAAAGAAGCAAAAACACAGCGAGATCTATCATTAGCGTATTCTCCCGGTGTGGCAGAACCATGCCTGGAAATTGCAGCTCATCCGGAAGATGTTTATAAATACACAGCAAAAGGTAACTTAGTAGGTGTTATCAGCAATGGTACCGCAGTATTAGGTTTGGGCGATATTGGGCCGGAAGCAGGCAAACCGGTAATGGAAGGAAAAGGTGTATTATTTAAAATATTTGCAGATATCGATGTATTTGATATTGAAATAAATGAAACCGATCCCGAAAAGTTTGTTCAGATCGTAAAAGCATTGGAGCCCACGTTTGGAGGCATCAACTTAGAAGACATTAAAGCGCCTGAATGTTTTTATATCGAACAAAAATTAAAAGAGCAGTTACGCATTCCCGTTATGCACGATGATCAGCATGGCACCGCTATTATTTCATCTGCTGCATTATTAAATGCATTGGAAATTCAGAAAAAGAAAATAGATAAGGTTCGTTTTGTAGTAAATGGCGCCGGCGCTGCAGCAATCGCTTGCATGCAACTGTATGAATCGTTGGGCGCCGACCACAGTAACTTTATGGTGTTTGACAGAAAAGGAATTATTCATAAAGGAAGAATTGATCTTGATGAAAGAAAACAACATTATGCTACCGAAGAAAAATACAAAGACTACGATCTGGCAAAAGCATTAAAAGATGCAGACGTATTTATCGGCTTAAGTGTTGGTAATATTATTAATGAAGAAATGATCAAAAGCATGGCAAAAAACCCTATCGTTTTTGCCATGGCAAACCCTGAGCCTGAGATAATGTATGATGTTGCAGTTGCTGCACGCAAAGACGTTATCATGGCAACCGGAAGAAGCGACTATCCGAACCAGGTAAACAATGTACTGGGCTTTCCATATATATTCCGGGGTGCTTTAGACGTTAGGGCAACTACGATCAATGAAGCGATGAAATTGGCTGCAGTAAAGGCTTTAGCAGAACTAGCCAAATCTCCTGTTCCCGAATTGGTGAACCTGGCCTATAACGATAAAAATATTTCTTTTGGCCCTGCTTATATTATTCCAAAGCCTGTTGATCCTCGTTTATTAGCAGCGGTGGCACCTGCTGTTGCAA
The DNA here is from genome assembly GCF_020042285.1 of Ferruginibacter albus. Taxonomy (NCBI): domain Bacteria; kingdom Pseudomonadati; phylum Bacteroidota; class Chitinophagia; order Chitinophagales; family Chitinophagaceae; genus Ferruginibacter; species Ferruginibacter albus. Next base: position 846,828 of record NZ_CP083388.1, on the reverse strand, counting down.
AAGCAGCTATGGAAAGCGGTGTTGCCAAGCAGCCCATTGCCGATTGGGATACGTATGAATTAGAATTAAATAAACGGTTGGGATTAGACAACCAATTAAGCCGTGCAATAGGAAATAAAGCCAGGCAAGCGCCTAAACGTATTGTTTTTGCTGATGCAGAGAACATACGTGTATTACGTGCAGCGCAAATGACATTGGAAGAAGGCGTAGGATACCCGGTACTGCTAGGTGACGAGTTCAACATTAAAAAGATTGCGGCTGAAAATAAAATTGACTTGGATGGTATTCCAATCATCAATCCAAAAGATGAGGCGCATACAGAAATGCGTCAACAATTTGGTGACCGTTTTTTTGAAAACCGCCAGCGCAAAGGCATCAACAGGCACGAAGCTTATAAGTTGATGAAAGACCGCAACTATTTTGGATGCATGCTGGTTGAAACAGGCGAAGTCGATTGTATGATCAGCGGATTAACAAGAAATTATCCTGATACTATTCGTCCTGCCATACAAACCATCGGCACGGAAGAAGGCGTAAAAAAGATAGCAGGTATGTACATCATGTTCACTAAACGTGGACCAATGTTCCTGGCTGATACAACCATTAATTTTAATCCAACTGCGGAAGAGTTAGCTGAGATAACTTTATTAGTAGCGAAGGAAGTGAAACAATTCAACATTACACCACGTATTGCAATGCTGTCATACTCTAATTTTGGAAGCAGCAATTCTCCCGAAGCTAATTTAGTTCGCAATGCAAGAGAAATAGTGAAAGCAAAAGATCCTAATTTAATCTGCGATGGCGAGGTGCAAGGTATTTTTGCATTTAATAAAGATATTCTGAAAGAAAATTATCCCTTTGCAGAAATATTAAATGGTGAAGTAAATACATTAATATTTCCTAATCTTGCTGCAGGTAATATTGCTTATAATTTATTACAGGAGTTAGGAGGCGCTGATAGTATTGGTCCCATCTTATTAGGATTAAAGAAACCCGTGCATGTATTGCAATTAGGCAGCTCCGTTCGTTCCATCTACAATATGGCTTTAATTGCTGTAGTAGATGCACAAATGAAATGCATGAACAATGCGCAAGAAGAGGTAAAGAAAAGCAGATGGTGGAAGAGCAAATGATAAGACGATGATTAATAACCAGGAATTGGATTAATTTGTACCATAAACTAATAAACGAGTAAATCAATAAACAGAAAATGAATTTCTTTACACATTTTGGAAGATATATACTGATGATAAGAGGAATGTTTTCCAAGCCGGAAAACATGAAAATGTATTGGAAAGAGTTCATGCATCAATGTTCAGAGATCGGTATTGGCTCATTAGGAATTGTTTCTATTATTTCAATTTTTATGGGTGCGGTAAGTACTTTACAAACCGCATATCAATTGGTAAGCCCTATTATACCTGCTGCTACTATTGCACAGATTGTACGAGATACTGTTATATTGGAATTTTCGCCCACGCTGGTTTGTATTGTGCTGGCAGGTGTGGTTGGCAGCAAAATTGCAAGCGAATTAGGTAACATGCGGGTAAGCGAACAAATAGATGCCTTGGAAATTATGGGCATTAATACCAAAGCATATTTAATAATGCCTAAAATTATTGCTGCGCTCATTACAATTCCAATGCTGGTAGTTCTTTCAATGGTATTGGGAATTTGGGGTGGCCGTTTTGCCGGTGCTGCAACCCATATTCTTTCAACCGATACTTATGACAAAGGGTTGATACAGAATTTTGTTCCTTATAATATTTGGTTTGCATTGATCAAAGCATACACGTTTGCATTTATCATCAGCAGCATTCCTGCTTATTTTGGATACAATGTAAATGGCGGTGCATTAGAAATTGGTCGCAGCAGTACAAAGAGCGTGGTAGTAAGCTGTATTATGATACTGTTTGCCGATTATGTGTTGGCAGCAATTTTATTATAGATCTCTTTTAATCTATTTCACACAACGAAACTAAGAATACGAAGTACACTAAGAAATAGATTGTTACTTTGTTTTCATTACGCACTTTGTGTGAAATTTTATAGCAGTTTATGATCGAATTTAAAAACTTAAAGAAAAGCTTCGGAGAAAAAGTGGTGCTCAATGATGTAAGTCATGTGATGGAGACAGGCAAATGCAATCTTATCATTGGTACCAGTGGAAGCGGCAAAACCGTTTTACAAAAATGCCTGGTAGGGTTGTTTGAGCCGGATCATGGTGAAATTATTTACGATGGGGTGAGCTTTACTCATATGGAATCCGAGCAACGTAAAGAATTACGTCAGCAAATCGGGATGCTGTTCCAGGGCTCTGCCTTGTTTGATAGCATGACGGTAGAACAGAATGTAATGTTTCCTTTAGATATGTTCTCTAAATTAAACTCTTCCGAAAAGATAAAACGAGTAAATGAGGTTTTGGAAAGAGTGAACCTGAAAGATGCCAATAAAAAATATCCTGCAGAAGTAAGTGGCGGCATGAAAAAAAGAGTGGGTATTGCAAGAGCTATCGTACTAAATCCAAAATATTTGTTTTGCGATGAACCCAATTCGGGGCTTGATCCTCAAACATCCATGGTGATTGATAAGCTGATCCATGCAATTACAAAAGAGTTTAACATGACCACCATTATTAACACGCATGATATGAACAGCGTAATGGAAATTGGGGAAAATATTTTGTACATGTACCAGGGGCAAAAAGAATGGAGCGGTACCAATAAAGAGATCATCTTCTCAAAAAATCAACGCCTTAACGAATTTATTTTTGCTTCAGAATTTTTGCAGGATGCCAAGGAAATGCGGATGTTGGAAGCACAAGGAAAGATCGAGAAATAAGTTGAATTGTTAAATGCTTATTAGAGTGAGCAGCTCATTCGTTTGGAGAAAATGTTCAATGATGATATGCTGTATAAGTGAGTGACGCAACAATGACGAGTAAACGCAGATAGCTTGTACAGAAAATAAATTATTACTGGATAACGTAATCACCTTTCTTATCGATCATAATGATCGGCAATTCTTTCTTTTCTTCAAAATAGTCAAATGCTTCTTTAAGAGTAACAGCAAAATGTTGTAAGGGCTGATTGTCTTTAGTAGTTTGAGCCAGGTACTCCATCGATTTTTTTACATTATACTTAACAGGAAAAACATGCACAGGAATAAAATCCTGTCCCTGCGCTTTTGCATATGTTGCCAGCAAATAAACCTCTTCTACAGGTGCATCCGAAATAGCGATACAACCGGTAGAAACACAATTTCCATGAATATAAATGCCGCCACCCGGGCGCAAGTGCATAGAATCACTTAAAATTCTGTCGGAAGCATTCGGATAATTTAACCCCAAAGCCAAATGATAATTGCTGTTTGGATTGAACTCATTAATATAATAAAATCCTTCCGGCACCTGGAAATCTCCTTCCATACGTTTTGGTCCCATGGTACCGCTTTGCATGCAAACATGGTAGGTCTTAAATAACTTAAAATTTTCTTTCAGATCACTCTTTACCCAGATCTCCAATGTCTTGTCGTACTTGAAAGAGCGAACATATATTTCTTTTGGAGGAAACGCCAGTTTCTTTGTTTCAAATTGTTTTTTTAAAGTGTCCTGGATGCGGTCGAGATTATTGTCGCTACTAAAAGACGGGGCGCTGATGGCTGTTACAGCGTTTTGTGCAGATGCAGCAAGACGAGTTGTTGCAATAGCAACAATAAAAAGAAAGATAAATCTTGCCAACAGTTTTTTCATCAAAAAATAAATGGGGGTTACAGCACTTGATACTGCAAAGTACAATAAATAATTAAGTCAATTTACTAATTATGTGAATTTGGGGAAAATTTTACATTTCAATAGAAATACTACTCCATACATGCAGCAGCATTTATATTTGCAGCATGAAAAAAGCAGGCATCCTTGGTGGTGGTCAATTAGGCAGAATGTTATTACAAGCTGCAGCCAATTATCCCGTTGAAACTTTTGTAATGGAAAATGATGCACAATGCCCTGCAGCGCATTTATGTCATCATTTTACCAAAGGGGATATTAGCAATTTTGATGACGTTTATAATTTTGGTAAAGACCTGGATGTATTGACTATTGAAATTGAAAGTGTAAATGAAGAGGCATTGGAAAAACTGGAGAAGGAAGGCATAAAAGTTTATCCAAGTCCGGGTGCTTTGCGTGTTATTAAAAATAAAATTCTTCAGAAACAATTTTATAAAGAGAACGGGATCCCTACCAGCAATTTTATTGTTACACAAAATATAGAAGACATTCGCTCCAATGCATCTTTCCTTCCTGCTGTAAACAAAATAGGTATGGGTGGTTATGACGGAAAAGGCGTACAGGTAATAAAAACATCAGCAGATATTGAAAAAGGGTTTGATGCGCCGGGTGTATTGGAAAAAATGGTGAGCATAAAAAAAGAAATTGCTATCATCGTTGCCGTTAGTAATAGCGGACAAACTGTTTTATATCCCCCGGTTGATATGGTATTTGATCCGATGCTGAACTTATTGGATTACCAGATCAGTCCTGCCGATATCCCTGAAAAAACGCTGTGGAAAGCTGAGGCTATTGCGTTGAAAGTTGTAAAAGGATTACAAAGCGCCGGCTTGTTTGCCGTAGAATTGTTTATTGACATAAATGATGAAGTATTGGTGAATGAAACAGCTCCAAGAGTTCATAATAGCGGGCATCATAGCATTGAGGCTAATTATTCATCACAGTTTGATATGTTGTGGCGGGTAATGCTGGATTATCCTTTAGGAAATACAAAACATATTTTACCGGCTGCCATTGTAAATATTGTAGGCTCCGACGGACAGAGCGGAAATGCTTATTATGAAGGCTTACCTGAAGTTTTAAAAATGGACAATGTGTTTGTACATCTTTACGGCAAACGAACTACCAAGCCCGGAAGAAAGATGGGACATGTCACCATTTTAAGCAACGAAAAACAAGAGCTGATACATAAAGCCAATCTTATTAAAAGAACATTGAAGGTTGTAAGCAAGTAGTTTTATGCACTGAATTTTATGTTGTATTATTTTGTTTCATGCAGAGATACAAAATAAATAAGTCGCTAAGAAACTTTGCATCCTTGTTCCTTAGCGACCTTTTGTGAAAAAGCTATTAAATAGACTTAGTCAATTTTATATTTCTAATTCACTACGATCTTATCGGTAATAACATTCCTGTTATATCCATCAAATAGCTTAATGATATAAATACCTTTAAACAATCCTTCTACATTTATTTCAAACTTATCGTGTGTATTGGTTCCTTGTAATACCAATTTACCCGCTGCATCATAAATGTTGTAACGAAGCGGCTTAGCAGTGTTTTGCTTACATTCTACATTTAAAATTTTAGAAGTTGGTATCGGGTAAAATTTAAAATTCAAACGAGCTTCCCGAACATACTCGGGAACATCATTATTCAATGCCAATACAGTACCGGTATATTTGTACATAATAATTCCTCCTCTATCGGTAACACCACCGTCCGAACCACTGCTGGGACCGGATGTAGAACCAACACTATCCGTCAGTAAATAAAACGTAATACCGTCATTGGCAATAACAATATCTCTTAAGCGGTTTAATGCAGATGAATTTTTAAAATACTCTATCGTATCCGTTCCTGTAACAATACCCGTTCCGGCTGCATCCAACTTCAATCGTAATAAAGCACTTGTTTTTAAAGTAGGAATAAGTAAGCTGTTGCCCCAGTTAGGAATTTTATTAGGAAAATAATAATACGCAATGCTGCTTGGTGCTACCGTAGGATTCGCTAACCAATTACAATTAACACCTCCCGCAGGTGTATTAGGGTACATATCAAAGATGGGGTCTTTATAATTAGGGTCAGAAAACGTTGACTCCTGTATTCCCGTTGTAACTTGCTGGCTGGAACATTCGCCACTATAAGAATTGCAACTACCAGAAGCGCCCCAGCTGAAATAACGATACCATCCGTTATCCAGCTTTCCTGCAACTCTTGGCCAGCCATAATTTTTACCGCTTTCGATCAAATTAATTTCATCGTCGGTCGCAGGACCTTGTTCTGAACCATACAGTTTTCCTTGCGGCACTAATTGTCCTGTGATGTCTTTTTCAAAGGCCAGCCCTTGTGGGTTTCGATGACCTATTGTATAGATATGAGAACGTACTCCGTTAAACACGGGATTATCAGCCGGTATAGAGCCGTCTAAATTCATTCTTAAAACTTTACCAACATAACGGGAAAGGTCACCCGAAGATAATTGCAATGCAGTTGGTGTGTATTGTGCTTTGATAGTATCACAAGAGTTATCAAATTGATTGGCACCTTGATCGCCTATTGTATAAAATAATTTATAATCGGGAGTTCCATAAGTACCCACGTTTCCAATTACCAATCTTCCGGAGTTATGATCATTACTTCCCGGAAGCCCTTTTAATAAAGTTAATTCGTTGGTTAATGACGGTACCGAGCGATTGTACGTATATCGAACAATTTTCATTCTTCGTATCCCTGATGAATCATAACAATAAGAAAGATAAACGTAATCATTTCCGGTGCCTTTATTTAATTCGGGATGTAGTGCAATTCCCAGCAAACCATCCTGCCCGATGCCAGTAACCTTTCCCCCTGAAACGGTGGTAGTAAATCTTACTTTACTATGAATATCCAGTAATTCGGTTTTGCCTCCATTGGTCCTGTTTATCCGGATCACATATCCTCTTTTTTCTGTTACCCACAGCGAATCATCAGGTCCCATTACCATTGCAAACGGATGGCGAAAACGCCCTGAAGAAGTATTTGCATTAATCAATGTTTTTGTCGAAAATATTTCTCCCTGTGCGAAGACTTGACAATTATCAAAAAGACAGATTATTAAAAAGAAGTATAAAATTTTTCTCATTAGTATGGGGAATAATGGTTGAAAATATAAGGTAGGACTACGTAGGTAATCTTCTATAGTTACGGTGAAAATACACTTAAACGAAGAAACTCCTTCAAAATTATTTATTTGGTGTTATAAATAACAAAATAATTCCTAACAATCAGCGTTTATAATTATAGAGAAATAGTGTCTTTTTAAACCTTAACCAATACCTGTAAAACACCTGTTATGAAGAAACGCCTGCGGCTTATTACGAAAGTTGTTTTCTTCTTTCTATTTTTTCACTTCGCTTTTGCTTGTGCATATGCACAGCACAATCCCTTAATTGGTTCAGGCAATAGTTATGTTAATCTCAGCAAAAAAACAACCGGTGGCTTTATACAGGTAGGCGATACATTGGAGATAAGAACCAATTACTTTTTCGGTTCTTCTTATAACAGTGGTAATTCAGGCAATCTTTATAACATAAGATATTATGACAGTATTCCGTTAAAAACAACTATTCTCACCAACGATTCATTGCGCTTGATCACCAATGAAGGTTTAACCTCCCGGAGATATACTTATGCAGGCGGTGATGATGCAGGAACATATACCGCATCTCCCGGTGCAGGACAATACCAGATCAGGATCAACATGGGAACAAATGCATTAAAATCCACGTCTCCCGGAAGTCTTACAGATACTATTGGTTCAAGAACAGCAAAGATCGGAACTACCTATCCTCGCCTTTTTAGTGGTTTATTGATAACTACCTCTTTTAAAGTAGTAGTTACCGGCAGTCCTGGCGACACGATTGTTTTAGGAATAGGTAAGCTTCTTTACAAGAAAACTTCAAGCGGTTCAGATACTACTATAAATGCTACGCCTTATAAAATATTGATCAGTGGCACTACAGCTTCTACACTTTGCGGCAATGCATTAAGTAATAACCTGGCGGCAGAAAAGAAAGGAACTTTTGACAGCGGCACTGTAACAAACAGGTCGTATGGATTAAGTTTTTCCATCCCAAATTATAGTTATGTATTTCCGAGTGCTTCTGTTTCTACGGGAGATGGTAGCTATGCTATCGTAAATAATTTAAGTCCAATCGCAAGTACGGCAACCAATTCAAGATATGCAACAAGTCCTACCAGTTGTTCCGGAGCCCCGGCAGGTTTAAGTTGCAGCAATAGAATGTTTACAGGTTTTTGGGACATTATCGGAGATCATACAGGAACCAATAATTCAATAGGCAATGGCCCGGTTGCTTCCGGTACAAAGGGAGGCTATATGCTTTCTGTAAATTCCGATGTAGTTACAAGTGAGGCATATAACCAAACTGTTACCGGTTTATGCCCAAGTACTTATTATGAGTTCTCCGGATGGGTAAGAAATGTATGTAAATATTGTGGTATTGATTCTGCCAGTAATCAAACATATAAGCCCGGTGTTTTACCAAATCTTTCTTTTAGCATCAATGGTATTGATATTTATGCATCAGGGCAATTGGATACTATTGGCTGGCAGAAAAAAGGATTTGTATTTCAAACAAGTGCTTCACAAACATCTGCCGTTATTTCTATAAGAAACAATGCTTCCGGCGGCGGTGGTAACGACTGGGTATTGGATGACATTTCTATTGGTACCTGCGGACCTACCGCTACAATGAATTATACTCCTTTCTTATTAGGTTGCAGCAGCGGTACATTGGCCAATTTAAGTGCTACAATAAAATACACCTACAATCCCAATTACTCTTATTACGTTTGGCAGAAAAGTACCAATGGGGGTACTACCTGGACAAACACTGCTACCAAGGGTACTATGACCCCTACCATGTCAAGTGGCTATTATCAATATACAACCAACTATCCTTCTTTTATGGCGTATGGTGCAGATAGCGGAACTTACTACAGGGTATTAGTAGCAAGCAGCGATAGTAATCTTCTCAGCAATTCGTGTTCGTTTACCGATGGCAATACCATCATGCTTAAAATAATTGACTGCGGCGGTATCGTTAAATCAGATCTGCTATCATTTAAAGGACAATTAAATTCGGATAATAGAACAACACTTAACTGGAATGTTACTTCGGAAGATAATTTAAGCAAATACGAAATTGAAAGAAGCGGTGATGGCAGAACATTTGTGAAAATAGGAGAAGTGTCTTCTTATAATTCCAACAAACTAACAGCCTATTCTTTTAATGACGAAGAACCTGTAAACGGAAATATCTATTATCGCCTTAAAATAGTTGATACTAAAGGATTGTATAAATACAGCAACATAATTATCGTAAGCAAGTTCTTAAATTTTGAAGTGCGCTCATTAAAAAATCCTTTTAAAGATCTGATATCGGCAGATGTGATCATGCCGGCCGACGGAGAAGTTACATTGTATTTGCACGATACTTATGGAAGACTGATACAAAAGAAACAGCAAAAGATGTTCCGTGGCTTAAACACTGCTACGATCGGCAATCTTGATAATTTAAGTAAAGGTATTTATACTTTATTGGTAGAATACGATCATCAAACAGCACAAAAGAAATTAATTAAAGTTGATTAACTAACGGCTTAGTATAAATAAAAATGTTCCTGCAAAAACAGGAACATTTTTATTTTAAGAACTTATCTCAATTATTGAATAGGTACATCAAAAGTACCGTTGGTTATTGTTACGCTGCCGGAGCCTATTGTTTCCTTAAAGGTTCCTGAGAAAGTACCCGTAACACGATCCGCTGAAACATTTGTTACCACCACTGTTATATTACTGAATTGATAGCCGGCATTATATACCGTTGAACCACTGGTGTACATAGCTGTTATAGCCGGATCAACAGAGGTTTGTGTATAAGTACCGGGTTGAAGGTTACTACTTGCTAAAACAATCCCCATAGTTTCTCCCCCACTGCTGGCGCCGTCAATTTGTATAGCCGTGCCTGTATTCTGCCCTGTTACACCTGTATTGAATGTTTTAGGAGTACCGTTTACACTGGCAGTTATGCTACCCGGTGCCGCAACTCCGCCGGTTACATTTACACTAAAGCTACAAGTGCTTGCTCCCGCAACAGGATTGATCGTAAAGGTTCCTCCTGCTGTTGGGGTACCCGTTCCTGTTAGAGTTATAGTTTGAGCACCGGTTGAACCAAAAGTTCCCGAAGCGCTAAATACCATTCCATCAACAGAAGGCGTACTGACTGTATAGGTCCCCGCCGTAGTTACGTTCACATTCAATTTAACTGTATTGGAGCCGCTTAAGGCTGTACCTGCAGTATAGGTGCCTCCTAACACAAAACCTGTACAAGAACTTGGAGCGCCACCTAATGTAAATGCTGCAGACCCCCCTGATGAACCTGTGCCTGTAACATTTATGTTAAACGTACAAGCATTGGGAAGATCAGCCACTACACCGCTAAATGTGCCATTAGCTTTAGGAGTACCTGAACCTCTTAATGTAACCGTTTGTATTCCTGCTGCATGAAAAGTATCTTCTGCGCTAAATATAAACCCATCGATAGAATCAGTAGAAATAGAATATGGTCCGGGGTATTTAACATTTACCTGTGTTACCAATGTATTGCTTGGAGTAAGTGCTGTGCCTGCTTTATAAGCGCCGTTCAATTTAAATCCTACACATAGTCCGTAGCCGGATGCAGAAACCTCATATACAGCGACAGATGATATTACATTAATAGTAAACTTGCAATTACCTGCACGGGAAGGAATAGTGAAATTAGTAATACCCGGTGTTTGAGGTGTTCCCGATGCGATCAGGGTAACCTGTTGTGGTCCCGGAGTTACAAATGTTCCGCTTCCTGAAAAAGTAATGCCGTTGGTAGTTGGAACAGAAAAATTATATGTGCCGGTAGTGGTTACATTCACATCAAACGAAACCGTGTTGCTAAAAGTTAAAGGAACATCTGTTTTATAATCGCCTGTTAAAACAAAACCTGTACAACCATTTGGTTCTCCGCCTAAGGTATAAATAGCATTCCCTTGTCCATAGCTTACGCTGAACGTACAGCTGCTTGAATCCGATTTAGCAGTATAATTATACGTTCCCGGTGATACAGGTGTTCCATATCCATGCAATGCAATATTATAGATTCCTGCAGAATCGAAATTTCCCGTACCGCTAAAGGTCACACCATTTATAGGTTCTGTTACAATAGAATAAGGTCCTGCTTTTGCTGCTGTTACTTGTGTAACCACTGAATCGCCTACCATAAGCTTAACACCAGCTATGTAAGTGCCATATGTACTGTAACCAAAGCAAGTGCCGCCATCTCCTGCCAGTTTAAAAGAAGAAGATACGCCTCCGTAAGGAGCTACCGGGATCTCAAATTTGCAACTATCCCCTAAAGAATCAAGCAATGCAAACGTGTATTTACCCGAAGTTTGCGGAACGCCGTTTCCGTATAATGTTAAGATATGAATACCGCTATCATTAAATATAGAAGTGCCGCTAAAGAACATTCCATTTACTGTATCAGAAGTAAGATGTAAAGAACCCGGGTGAAGAACCGATAACGTCACCAATACAGAATCTGAATTGGTTAACGGAACTCCTGTAGTATATGAACCGCTTACTGCAGCTGTAATGACATGACCCGTTGTATCAAATACATAGGAACCTGCAGCATGCGCATCTACTATTAATGAAATGGTACAGGTAGTGCCGTTATACGATACCGTAAAAGTTGTTACGCCTGATGAGATTGGTTTACCATGACCATATAAATGAACCGTATTTTTTCCTGTATATCCAAAACGTTGCTCTCCCATTGAACTAAAATACATACCATTCACACTGTCGGTGCTCATAGTAAATGTTCCAACTGCTGTAATGTTTACTTCAAGGTCAAAATAGTTATCATCGGTAAGAGGGATACCTGCTACATATTTTCCATGTACAGTAACCGGGAAACAATCGCCGGTTGTATCACTGGCGCTTAAGGTTCCAATAGAGGGCGGAGTAGTACCATCTGTTTTACTGCATGAATAAAAAACCGTTGCAATACAACATGCAACCAATAAAAATTTTAAAAACTTCATAAACAGATTTTATTTTTTTGTAAGGCGTGTAAAGATATATTTTTATATAATAGGTTGATTTTCTCCGGCAGGTATTGGGGATTCTTCCGTAGGATGGTTTTGAACCGGATTTTGCTGCCTGAAAAATTTCTTTTGAAAAACTAACAATGCAATTACGCCGGTTGAAATGGAGGCGTCTGCCAGGTTAAATATTGGTTGAAAAAATTCAAAGTCGGTATCGCCCCAAATTGGCACCCAGGTTGGTAAGTGTGTCCTTATGATCGGAAAATAAAGCATATCCACCACCCTGCCATGCATAAAACCAGCATAACCTTCTTTGGGAAAAAGCGCTGCCACGTGAAGCGGAGAACTTTCTTCAAAGATCAATCCGTAGAACATACTATCAATAAGATTGCCTAAAGCGCCGGCAAAGATCAACCCTACACAAATTATAAAGCCGGGATGTTGTTTCTTTTTAATGATGTCTTTAATATACCATACGCCAAATATTACGGCAAACAAGCGAAATAATGTTAAGATCATTTTACCCCAGCCACCGCCGAATTTCCAGCCATACGCCATGCCTTCGTTTTCTATAAACAATAGCTTGAACCAATTGCCCGCAACATTGTGAAATTCATTTAAAACAAAATGCGTTTTAATGTAAAACTTCAGTGCCTGGTCTGCCAGCACGATAAGTACAATAATGAATGCAATATTTCTACCCTTCATAAGAGCCGCAAAGATATGTTCTTAGTTGAGAGTTCGGAAGTCGGATTTCAGAAATTTGTTATAAAATAATGTGGCTTAAATTGAATGAAAGTATTGATAAACACTATTCTTCGTAATAAATACGCTTTACCCGCTGAGAAATTCCTGTGAGGATTTCGTACGCAATCGTTTGCGCCCAAGCGGCCACATCACTAACAGGTAGCTCTTTTCCAAAAACAATTACTTCGTCGCCTTCGTTGGCATCAATGCCGGTAATGTCCAACATGATCATATCCATGCAAACATTCCCAATGATGGGCGCCAGTTTTCCCTTCACCCACATTTTACCTGTACCATTACTCAAAATCCTCGGGTAGCCATCGGCGTAACCAATACGCACCGTTGCAATAACAGAATCTTTTGTTGCAATTCCTTTTCGGCTATAACCCACACTTTCACCCTTCTTTACTTTTTTGATTTGAGAGATGGTAGTTTTTAATGTGGTGACATTCTTTAAATGTTGCTGCATCGATGGCGTACTGTCAACTCCGTATAAGCCGATTCCGAGACGCACCATATCCAACTGTAAATTTTTATGGCGATGAATAGCAGACGTATTACCGATGTGGCGGATAAATGTATAACTCAGCTTATCCTGCAAAATTTTAGAACTCTTTAAAAATGATATGGATTGTGCTTCTGTAAAACCATCATGTTCTGCAGCATCGCTGGCAGCTAAATGACTAAATACGGATTGCACTTTAAACACAGTTGATGATTGTAATACTTCAGCTAATGTGTCAATATCCTGTGGTTCAAAACCAAGGCGATGCATGCCTGTATCTAACTTTAAATGCACCGGGTAACTATTGATACCGGATTGCTGCAAATAATTTTGAAACGCATATAAGATATTGAAGGAATACAATTCCGGTTCCAGATTATATTGAAGTAATACATCAAAAGTTGTTTCTTCTGCATTCATCACCATTATAGGCAGTGTAATCCCCGATTTACGCAACTCCACTCCTTCATCTGCATATGCAACTGCGAGATAATCTACTTTATGAAACTGCAACAAATTAGCGATCTCAAAGCTTCCGCTGCCATAGCTAAATGCTTTTACCATTGCCATTAGCTTAACACCGGGATTTAATAATTGCTGGTATTGTTTTAAGTTATGTGTGATAGCAGATAGATCTATTTCCAATACCGTTTGATGAATCTGCTGTTCGAGCAAATGACTGATCTGTTCAAATTCAAAAGCTCTTGCACCTTTTAATAAGATGGTCTCATTATAAAAATGGAGCGAATGAAACTGCTGTCGAAATGCTTCGGTTGATGTAAAGAAATTTGTTTCGGGAATATTGCTGAACGCTTCTTTTTGTTTGGATATATCCAGTCCAATTCCAATAAAGCGGTTGATCTTTTTCTGTTGCAAGATAGCCGCGATAGCAGGATACAACTCTGCACTGCTTTTTCCTGATTGCAAAATATCACTCAATATCAACGTACGTTTGGGATGCTGCTGTTGCTGTTGTAAAAAATCCAATGCAATGGTTAATGAATTGATATCGGCGCTATAACTGTCATTGATGATGGAACAATTGTTGATGCCTTCTTTTAATTCCAGCCGCATTTCCACTGCACGCAAGCGCAACATTTTTTCTGCAATCAATTCCTGCTTAATGCCTAACTGCAACAATACACACCAACAGGTAGTTGCATTATCAATAGAAGCCGCATCGGTAAATGGTATGGTGATTTTTATTTTATCTTCTTTATATAATGCAATAATGATAGTAGCGTTCGCATTGCTTTCAATATTGATTATTTGTAAAGTTGCTACGACTCTTTTACTCCACGAAAAAAGCTGGATAGGATTATTTTGTTTTACAGTAGATGCAAATGCTGCTACCGCTTCATTCATATCGGCATCATCTACATTATATACCAATTGCGGACAATGAACAAAAAGCTTCAACTTTTCATTTATCTTCTGGCGGATATTTAAGAACCCCTCGCTATGCGCTTCACCAATATTGGTAAACGCACCGATGGTTGGCTGGATCATTTTTTCCAACCGTTGCATTTCATCCGGCTGCGATATACCTGCTTCAAAAATACCAAGTGTATGTTGCTCATTCATTTGCCATACGCTTAACGGTACACCAATTTGAGAGTTATAACTTTTTGGATTTCGTACTACATTATAATCATCCTGCAATAATTGATACAACCAATCTTTTACAATGGTTTTGCCATTACTGCCGGTAATGCCTATAACAGGATATTTAAATTGATGCCGATGATATGCTACCAATGATTGCAACGCTGTAAGCGTATTGACAACCTGTAAAATAGTTGCTTCGGGATATTGCGCAATAGCTTCTATTGAAAAACTTTCATCTACTACAAAATTGCGAACTCCTTTTCCGTACAATTCTGTGATAAAGGTATTGCCCGTGCGTCTTGGTCCGGCTAATGCGAAGAATAAAGTGCCGGATGGAAATAAAAGCTTACGGCTGTCTAATAATATATGTTCAACCGTTGCATCCTGCTGTTGTTGCAACTGCTTTGCTTTTATAATAGTAGCTATCTGTGAAATGGAATAACTCAAGGGGTAAATTTAAGAGCTAATTTACAGCAGAAAATTATCTTATGTAATTAATACTGTTGTTAGTCAACAGGCAGCAAAATGAAGCGATACAAACCTACTCTTCAAATTCAAATATTTCATCTACTTTTTTATAATTTCCATAACCAGCTGCGATTCTACCTAAAACACCGTCCAATTCCTCACTAACCATTGGCAAATACATGGCTTTTAAATAAAGACATTGATTGTTATAATAAATAATAATTGTTTGCATTGGTAGATCACAACACATTCTTGGAGGCCAAGCCAATATATTTAATTGAGCATATCGTAAAGCACGCTGTAATTTGTCAGAATCATCTACAGTCATTTTTCCTTTAAAGCTTTCAGTAGTTATGGAAGTATTGGGACGATTATGATGAACAGTAACTTTTACTTCTCCATTTTTATCTACCTGCATATCGTATGCATCACAATATCCGTTACCGCAGAAGCCCGAATGGTAAATTATTTTTTGCAGGTCAATTGCTCTATCAGGTGTTAAATATTTTGTTTTGAATACAATAGAGTCTCTGTTATCTAGATAAGCTTTGGATTGTTTGCTGATCGGCGAAACCATAAAGCTATCATCTGTAGTATAGATAAACCTGAAATCATACTTGTCAACAAATTTTTTATATGGCGGCCGTAAATTACCTGAATGCCTGATCTGTCTGATCTTTAATTTATGCCTTGTTTGCTTAATATAATTTGCTTCAATTATAAGACCCGCTTTTTGAAAATCAATACGACCAATCTCTATTTTCCGTTTTTCGACAGGAATTATTTCAATGCCATCCAACCGATCTGAAAAATACCTTCCTTCCAGTTTTATAAATGGAGAACAGGAATACTGCCAAAAAATTAAAACCACATATAACAGGATACGCTTCATACTATTAAAAATCGAGGAGGTTTTATTTTACATCTATTTCTGCCTGCATTGTTACTGCATCACCTTTAAATTGCACTTCAATAGAGTTGAACATGGTATGTTGATTGAATTGATAAGCAGTTTTTATCCAGGATTGCTCATTCAATTTTACTCCGTTAACAGAAACATTCATAGGATATGCAAAGCTGCAGGGCACACTAATTCTGAACTTTCGTACCAGCCCTTTTTGATAGACACTTTTTTTATTAGTAGTAATTGTAAAGCTTAATTTATTTCCTGTTGTTACAGCGTTAAAAGAAATAACTTCTCCTGTTACATTTTTTGTTGTGCCATCATCATCGTATAAGATTGCTGATGATTTTTTTTGAGAAGGATAATAAAATATCTTGATGTCTTTTTTGGAATCATAATCATGCGTTGATTGAATTATATTTTTTGATGCCCACATTGGAATAATACTACCTTCTTTTGCATATACAGGAATTTTATCCATTGATAAAGATTCCGTTGTCCATTTATTACCTTCTACAATACCTGTATCATTAAAACGATACCATTTACCTTCAGGCAAATAAATATTTCTTACAGCATCACCTTTATGCAATACCGGCGCTACTAAAATACTTTTACCCCACATAAATTCATCTGCAATAGTTGTAGCTGTCGTGTCTTTCGGGAAATAATAATACAAAGGTGCCATCAGCGGCTCGCCATATTTTGCCTGACTGTACGCTAATGTATAATTGTATGGCAACAATGAATAACGCAGGTTGATAGCAAACGAAGCGTACATCCGGTAAGGCTCTGCAATCAACGCTGCTTCGCTTGGAAAACTAAAAGAGTTTTTATCTATATCTCCAAGGTCTGTACCATGCGGGCGAAAGATCGGTGTGAACGCAGCAAACTGCAACCAGCGAACATACAATTCATTATCGCCTTCGCCGCCTGCAAAACCGCCGGCATCACTGTGCACATAAGGAACGCCGCTCATGCTCATGCCTAAGAGCACCGGTAGTTGCGCTCTTAATCCGCTCCAGCTACGGCTTACATCACCCGTCCATGGAAAGATGCCATAACGTTGCGTACCCGCAAAGCCACTGCGGTTTAAGCTAAACAATCTTTTGGCAGGATATTCTTTTGCATAATACTCGTACAACATTTTCGTCCATTGATTGCCGTAAGCGTTATGCACTTCATCTGCTTTAAATAACCTGTTAAAGCCAAGATCTTTTAAATTATGATATACCTGTTGCGGATGCCGTTCAGGTTCTCCCAAATCTCCCCACCATGCTTCTACGCCATTATTCATTTGCTCTTTGTATTTGCTCCAGAACCATGCACGGGCATCTTTGCGGAAAATATCTATCAAGCCGCCATTGCCAAAATAAAAATCAGTTAATACAAAAGGATTGCCGGCACTGTCTACCGCATGATATTGTTTAGATGCATCATAATTTAAAGACGACTTTACAACATACGGCTCTGTAATTAATATAGGATTGATGTTTTGTTTCCTGAAATCTTTCAGCATTTGTGTTGGGTTGGGCCATTTATCTTTATTAACCCAGGCAAGATTGCCCATGGTTTGCTTGATACTATCTCCAAACCAAAATAGGTCGAAGATCACGGCATCCACAGGAATATCTTGCTGATGCATACTATCGATAATACTTTTTACCTGCGCTTCACTTGTATAACCAAAGCGACTCATTAAATTACCGAAAGCCCAACGCGGCGGCAACGGTTGTGTACCGGTTAGTTGATAATAGGAAGAAAGAATGGCTTTATAATCATTTCCCAATATCACATACACATTTAATTCACCACTTACAAATCCTGCTTTAAATATATTGGCATCTGTCTTTCCTATATCTACATATCCTTTTGATGGATTATCAAAGAACAAACCATACCCCATCGATGAAGTAAAGAACGGAACAGAGTAATTCAAATTATCTGCACCTTCACCATAACCATAATGCGGGCCATTGTATAAATTAAATTGATAGCCTCTTCTGTTCAGCGGCAAAGCACGTTCACCCCCACCGAATATTTTTTCTGAATCGTGCAACCTGAAGGCAAAGCTGTAAAATTCATTATCCTTTTCAGGGGCAGCTATTTTAATGAAATATTCATTCCCTACAAAAGCGCCATCTCTCTGCACTTTATAAGGAATGGTAATGGCTGCCTGTGGTTTTTTGATAACAGCATCGCTTATGTTTTCGTTCGTAATATATCCTTTAGGCAGAAAGCTTACTTTAATAATGTTGGAGGCATACTGGGTTAATGTCCATGTTCCGGAGTTAACGGTTATCTTTTTAGATTGAGAAAAGACAGTAGTAAACAATAAAATAAAGGCAGTAAGCAAAAGCAATCGTCTGTTCATGATAGCAATTTTGTACAAATTACTACTCTTTATGATTTGGCAGAAAACATTTCCATAATGCCAACCCTATTTTATCATTATCCGCTTATCGTTGGAAGTAAAAAATAAAAAGTAGATCCTTTATTGATCTCGCTGGTAACGCCAATAGTGCCGTTATGTTTCTTTATAATTTCCGCGGCTATAAATAAGCCAATCCCAAAGCCGGGAAAGGTTTTTTCATTTTTACCTTCTACCCTGTAAAAACGCTCGAATATTTTTTCCTGGTCTTTCTGATTTATCCCGATTCCCGAATCCTGTACGGAAACAACAACATTGGATCCAAGCAATCCAATTTCTACATTTATAATTTTGGAAGAAGGAGAGTATTTAATTGCATTTGTAAGAAAATTTATCAATACCTGTCCTAAGCGGTCTCTGTCGCCATGTACTATGACTTTCACCGATCTTGAAAATGTAATACTATAAGCGGGGTTTATTTGCTGAGTATTTTCAATGATCTCCTGAACCATTTCACTTATATCAAAATTATCTTTTAATATATAGAGATCATTGCTTTTTATTTTTGAAAGATCTAACAAGTCCGTGACCAGCTTAGTAAGATTCCCAACCTGCCTGTCTATTGTTATCAAGGAGTCTTTTAATAAAATATCCTGCCCCTCGCCATACATACTTTGCAATAACTGAACATAGCCTTTGATAGTGGTAACAGGTGTTTTCAACTCATGGCTCGCAATCCCTATGAAAAAATCTTTTTGTTCATCCAGCTCTTCGGCCTTCAACCTTGCCTCTACTTTCTCCGTTACATCATTTACTGTAATCATAATGCCCGATATACTACCATCCTGTTCATATAACGGACGGTATTCAAAGTCAAGGTAGAATTTTCTCATGCCGTCATCGCCCTTTACATACACCAATGCTTCTACCTCGTTATGTATTATTCCTGTTTTATAAACTGTATTTAACAGCTCCGCATATTTTTGTTCTTTTAATTCAGGAAAGACCTGCAATACCGGCTTACCCATTACATCTTCTTCTTTCTTGCGCCAGATCGTTTCAAATAATACTTTGTTGGCTATTTCAATAACATGATCTTCTCCCCTGAAAATCGTCATAGGTATTGGGGATTGCATTACCATATTGCGGAATTGCTTTTCGCTTTCTGCTATGGCATGTTTTGCTTTTACAGAATCTGTTACATCCATGGCAATTACCATTACCCCGGTAATAGCACCATCCATTTCTCTATATGGCTGATATGTAAAATCAAAATAAACCAGCTCACTTTTACCGTAACGATTTATTGTAACGGGAAATTCTTTTCCGAAATAGGGTATACCGGTATTTAATACAGTATTAAGCAATCCTTCAACAGATGTTTTAACTTCCGGTAGTGAAGTAAATAAAGGTTTGTTTATAAATTCCTCTTCGCTTCTGTCAATTATTTCCAGGTAAAATTTATTGGCTATTTCTGTAATAAAATTGGGGCCGATGAAGATGGCAATTCCGATTGGTGCCTGGCTAATTGCGTTTCTAAAACGATTTACCAGGTTTACTTTTTCAGTTGTTTCAGAACAGGTTACCAATACACCGCCTACTTTACCATTTTCATCGTGTACCGGGCTATAACTAAATGTCCAATAAACGTCTTCTATTTTTCCATTTCGATAAATGGGAACCAGCATATCTTCATTCAAAGGCACTTCGCCTCCGTCTAATACGATATCTATAAGAGGCTTTATAATGTCCCATATTTCTGTCCAAGCCTGGTGCGCCGGCATACCTAGGATATTAGGATGCTTACCGTTTTGTCCTAAGCTTGGACGATATGCATCATTGTAAAAGCATAGCAATTCAGGTCCCCACCAAAGAAACATCGGGAACTTAGAATTTAGTATGATACTTAGAGTTGTTTTTAAGCTTTGTGGCCAAGCATCGGGTGATCCCACAGAAGTAGATGACCAATCTTTAGATCTTGTAAGTTTACCCATTTCGCCACTACCCGAAAGGAAAACATAATTATTAAGCATTTCTTTACCTGGAGCCATAAGTCAATATTGTAAGATAAGGCTTTTTTCAGTGTGATCTTCCTGTATCATTTAATACAATATCTACATTTATTTTTAGTAAAAAAGAAAGCCGTAAATTAAACAGTTGAGGAAAAAAATATTAGGAGACACAAAATTTTTGATTTTTATTTAATCCCCTGTTTAGCATTACAGTATTGCTCAATATAGTATTTGGTTTCTCGTGAAGTGCCTGTCTCAATAACATTTGAATTATACTTATCAACTAATATTGGAGCATTTCCGCCCGCCATAAAATTAAAATCTCCTGAATTAATGTATGATTCTGATTGATAAAAGAAGATCCAACCATATTCAAATGCTATGGTTTCATTTTCAAGGAATGCTAGTTTTATGTTTGATATTTCTTCTATTTCCTTTAGCTTTTTATCAGCTAATTCTTTCGCTTGAAGGAGGGTTAACATTATTTATTATTTGTAACTGCTTATAGTAACATTTACTTAAAATGTTACATTATTTAACTATTTACTTAACGTTTTACGTCGATGATAAACAGAATACCCGATAGAAGCGCCGATACAAACCACGATCACCAGTAACGATACCCAAACAGGCATGTGCACCCACTTTTCTATCAGCATTTTTACACCGATGAAAACCAATACAATGGCAATGCCCTGTTGTAAATAATCGAACTTATCGGCAGCATTGCGCAATAAAAAGAACATACTGCGTAAACCTAATACGGCAAATATATTAGAGGAGTAGATGAGTAATTTTTTTGAAGGGTCCGGTATTACAGAAAACACTGCAGGGATAGAATCCAATGCAAATACAATGTCTATCAATCCCAGCATTATTACGACCATCGCTAATCTTGTGAAGAAAATTTTTGCATCTTTTTTTATAATAAATTTTCCGTTCGGCTCTTCATCAGTAGTAGGCATTATTTTTTTCATAAAACGATACGCCCAGTTCTTTTCAGGATTAAATTCTTCCTCTTCGTTACTGCTGAACATTTTAATACCCGTGTATAAAAGGAAAACACCGAAGATATACATGATCCAATCAAATCGTGCTACCAGTTCACTACCCAATGCAATAAAGATAATGCGGAATAATACTGCCATTAAAATACCCAGCAGCAACACTCTTGAATAATTATTCTCTTTAACGCTGAAAAAATTAAAGATGATGATGAAGACGAAAATATTATCAATAGAAAGCGACCATTCCAATAAATAAGCAGAGATATATGAAACGGCATCACTACTTCCTCTTTCTATATAAACAAAACCGCAAAAGGCAAGAGAAAGCAGTACCCAGAAAATAGTTTGCAGCAAAGCAGCCCGTAAACTTACAACCGTGTTCTTTTTACTCAATAAGCCCAGATCAAACACCAGCGCTAAAATAATGACACCACAAAAAACAATATAAGTCAATAACGTTTTGTCCATGATAGTTATTTAGTGAACCTGCGCCTGCGCCACCATTGATAAATGGCTGCAAACAAAAATACCAATAATACCGGTGCTGCAATATTAATTACCTGCCAAAGCGTGCGCTGTTCCGATACCTTTTGCACATCCAGTAAACGTAACGTATAATCTTTGGCTCTTGCATCTAAAATGCTGTTCTTATCTGCAAGATATTCTACACAATTCAAAAAGAAATCCCGGTTGGCGTACTGTATTTTTGTGTACTTGTTGGTACCCATTGGTAATGGTCCCACCACTTCTGAAATATTATTCATCACAATATCCGCGTCACCTACTACAATAACTTTACCGGGTTCTGTGTTCTCTCTTTCAAAAGTTAAATTATATGCTTTTAAAGTATCTAATTGTGCCTGGCTTATACGATTGGCATACAGTGATAAAAATTTCCCTTCCAATAACACTGCAACAGGAATATCTTTTCTATTGAACTTGCTGATATTCTCTTCTGTTTGCAAACTGTTTAGATCTACAATAGCAGGCGTCGCCAATGTATAGGCATTTTTAGATGAGGAGAGTAGAATTGTTTTAGTAACATTCTCTGTTTCTACCGTATCAATTGAGTTGGCAAATTGCGCCAACACATCTGCTTCGTTTTTTACAATAGGATGTTGCGATGCAGGTAATAACAAAGGCGAATATGGCCAAGGTAATAATTGTTTTTGCGTTTGTCCGCCAATGGAACCAACTTCTACAGGTACCTGGTCACAATGTTTATCTACTAAAAGATCAGGATTAATTCTTACTCCATATCGAAACAACAGATCATTTAAATTCAAGTCTCTTGAATAAGCAGTTAAATTGCCGTTTTGCAGGCTATCTCTTTCCGCATATAATGCATCAATAAAAAACAATAATTTACCACCATGCATTACATATTGATCCAACTTAAATTTATCTTCATCACTAAAGCTCGACATTGGCTTTACTACCACCACTGCTGCATATTCCTGCGGAATAAACGGCTGTGTATGTACATTAACAGTATCAACAATAAAATTCTTACTTAACGTTTCAAATACATCCTGCACATAAGGAAATCCATATTCAGGTTCTCCGTTACCGTAAGCATACGCAACAACAGGAACTTCTTTGGCTGTGATCTTTTGAATGGCATTGGCAAACTTATATTCCAACAATGCTTCTGCACTGTTCAATGCCTGCTTATCTAAAATATCATCTGAATTAAAAACGTTTTTCTGCACTTGCCCCTGTAGCAGATCAATACCGATAGTATGCCCTCCATATTGCACTAATGCAGCAGGAAATATTTGCCGTTGATTTTTTCCTTCGCCTTCACCTTCCTTCACCTGCACTTGCTGATTGGTTGGCCGTAATCCCATATTCACTAATGAATCAAACACTCCTGCTTTGGCAGAATCACCCATGCCTTCTGCAGGTAATTCAAACCTGAATTGAATTTTATTACCGCCGTACTCTTTAAAATTTTCGAGCAGTTCTTTCGTGCTGTTTGATAGTTTTTTAAATTCAGATTTAATATCTCCTGTTAGCAGAACAGTAATATCAACAGTGCTATCCAAATTCTTTAATAACTTTTTTGTGGAGGATGAAAGCGTAAATCTTTTTTCATTCGTAAGATCGATCCGGCCGTGATATTTTGCCGATAAAAAATTAATACCGATCAACACAATGATCACCAATGGTATTCCTACCTTGCTGTTCAATATTTTTTTAAAGATAGATTTCATGAAGAGCTGTTAACGCTTGCGCAGATTTTTCACGGTAATTAAAAGAAATAAGAGAATAATACTGAGAAAATAAATAATATCCCTGCTATCCAATACTCCCCTGCTAATGCTGCGATAGTGAAAATCGATGCCCAACATTTCAATATAATAATCTGCACCACCTGCAAATACAGGTAGTTTACTGATCGCATTAAATCCGAAGTACAATAACAAGCAGCTAAACGCACTTAATAAAAACGACACCACCGCATTGTTGGTAAAGCTGCTGCAACCTATACCGATAGCTGCAAAAACACCCGCTAATAAAAACAAGCCAATATAACTTCCGCTAATGCCGCCACTGTCTATACCGCCACCGGCGCTTAATTTTTTAATAGTAAGTATATAAATAAACGTTGGAATAATTACAAACACCAACACTATCAGTACAGAAAGATATTTACCCACAACAATTTGCCATTGTGTAAGCGGACGGGTTTGTAAAATTTCGAACGTACCTGTTTTAAATTCGTCTGCCAATGTACGCATGGTAATGGCGGGAACTAAGAAGAGCAGGATCCACGGAGCCAGTTCAAAAAATTTATCCAGCGTAGCGTAACCAAAATCAAAAATATTGCTGTCTTTTAAGATAAAAAGAAACAAGCCGTTTACCAATAGAAATAAAGTAATAGCAATATATCCCGTGAGGTTACTAAAAAATTGATGAAGCTCTTTTTTGCAGATGCTGAACATAGTGTTTTAAAAAGTCGCTGCAAGTTAATTAAAGTTTGGTTTATAGAGTTAATAGTCCATAGTCTATAACCTCAAATGCATTATAATATATTTTTATAATTGACTTGTGCACAATAAACAACGGACCATCAAGCATTAACCATGAACCCTTTTACTCTTGCTTCTCCAAAACTTTTTATTATATTTGATAAGTGCTTTATAATCTAACGCTATCCGATACCTATCAAAGCGACTATTATTTATAAAGTGCATGAAAAAATTTCTACTCCTCTTATTATTAACCTGGTGGCTTAATGGTAAAGCTCAATTTGGGATCTCCTCTTCGGCCATTTTCCTTACAGTAAACGGGAACTCCGCATTTTACAATACACAAATTACAGGTGGTTCTATCGGTAAAATATCATTTGGCAATAATTTAGGTGTTTTTGGCACCAACACCGGCAACCTGAAAATTGCAGGTGCAGCCATCACTACTTTTAAAAATACCGCAGGCAATGTATGTGGGGGTAATTTGTATTACGCAGTTTACCCTAAGAATAAACGGCCAGTCAATCCTGATTTTTCGATCGTTCCTATTGCATTTTTTTCGTCCTCAGGCAATAATCAAAAATGGCAGAATTTTGATAACGCTATTGACCTTACCAACTATGCCTTAGGTAACTATACTTTGGAAATATATTATTCAGCTTCGGCAAATTCTTCTTCCGGCAATTGCGCCCTACAGCAAATGGACAATGCCACAGGCAATAATTACACTGCCGACTTTGCTATTGCGCAACCGCTGGCCATTACACTCACCAGCTTTTATGGTTCAGATTACAGTAAGGGGATGCAGGTAAGGTGGAGCGCACAAAACGATGTAGATGCCGTTAGTTACGAAATTCAAAAATCGGATAACGGATTAAATTTTAGTACCATCGGCACCGTTAGTTCAAAACAATCCAACGGAGCCGTAGCCTATACCTTCAATGACCTGCAACCCATGATAGGGACCAATTTTTATCGGATCAAAATAAATAATAACAACGGCACTGTTTCACTATCGCATGTGATCAGGCTTTATTTTGGAACTATCGGAAATTCTATTTTAATTTACCCAAATCCCGTTGGCAGCGTACTTACTTTGCGTTTGGCAGCTGTTACCAAGGGCAATTACCGTTTAAGCATTCTTTCCAATATAGGGCAACAAATTACTACACAAGAGCTGATGCATGATGGAGTAGATAAAACTTTGCGTATCAATCTTCCGCTGATAATGCCAAAAGGATTGTACCGTGTATTCCTTATAGACGAAACACATTTTTACAAGCAAGCCTTCTATGTAAATTAATTTTTTACTCACGCAGCAGATCATAAATAAATTTTGTCTTAACAACCGGGTAATGATAATCAACATAAATAATTATAACCCTTAATTAAATGTTTACCCAAAACCAACTGCTCACTCCTCCGGTTTCCCGGAGGTTTTTTATTTTCCGCCAAAACATGCCCACCTGTTTAATACAAGATTTAGCAGCGTTATATTTTTTATTTCATAATAAATATGCATCTATTTGATTATAACACAATTACAATAATTTTTCTCTTAGGATTTAAGTAATTTTTTATATACGATTTATACAAATTGGCAAGAATATTATTAATGACCTATTTTCATAGTGTACTTAATTAACGATTGCCTCCAAAGATTAGCTGTATGAAATTGATTTTCTACTTATCAATTTTATTGCTGTTTATTGCTGACTGTAAACTTTTATGTACAGCCTCTTCCGGATTTAGCAATTTTTTCTCCGACTCCTGATAGAACACTTTCCGCGACTCTTTCTCCCAAACGATAAACACCATAACATGAAAAAACTTTTGCTTGCAGCCTTTACGCTATTCTTTTCTTTTATAGCGATACATTCTTTCAGCCAATCAGTAGCAGTTACCAAAACAAATCCTATAAAAGTATATGTACATTATATGCCCTGGTACGATGCACCAACAAATCCCGTTGCAGGTGGCAGTTATACCTGGGGTTATCATTGGACGATGACCAATCGAAACCCAAATGTTATTGATGGAAACGGGCACCGGCAGATTGCCTCTAACTATTATCCTTTGATCGGCCCTTATGCCAGCAGCGATCCAAATGTGATAGAATATCATTTATTGCTGATGAAATTATCGGGAATTGATGGTGTATTGGTAGATTGGTATGGTACACAAGGCTCCAATGGTGATGTAGGTTCTCTATTGACCAACTCTAACGCCATTATTAATAGCACAGCAAACGCAGGTTTATCTTTTGGGTTGATATTGGAAGATCGTTTCTGGAGCAATATCTCCAATGCCAATGCAAGTGTTGCTTATGCCAGAGATAATTATTTCAATAAATCGAATTATATAAAAGGCGCCGGCAGTAAGCCTTTTGTTGGTGTATTTGGACCGATCACTTATACCAATGCAAGCAGTTGGACAACCATTCTTTCTAATGCAGGACAAGCAGTAGACTTCAGAACATTATGGGATAACACTACTGCAGGTTCTAATGCTGATGGACAATATACATGGGTGTACAATCCCGGCAGCGACCCATTAGGTTATTTAAATACTTATTATGCAAACCGGGCACCATCGCAACAAAACGTAATGGCAGTAGCATATCCACGTTACAATGACTATTATGCGCAAGGTGGCGCAGGCAGTTCTGCTCCTGCCATTGCAGATAATAATGCTGCTACTTTAAATACTACCTTAGGTTACGTTACGCAATACAAAACATCTGCACATATTGATGCGGTGCAATTATGCACCTTCAACGATTTTGGTGAAGGAACCATCTTTGAACCAACCGTTGAATATGGCTACAGAGACTTGGTTCGCATACAACAATATACCGGTGTCGCCTATACGCAAAGTGACCTGGAACAAGTATATCGGTTATTCACGCTTAGAAAAAAATATGCTTCAGATGCTACAAAGCAATCACAGTTAAACCAGGTGTTTAATTATTTCAATGCTTTACAAATAAGCAATGCCAAAGCATTAATGGACCAGGTAGATGGAATTGCCGTTGCTGCACCCGTTATTTCAAGCGCTACCTCTGCAACTGCAACAGTCGGCAATTCTTTTACCTATACTATTATTGCTTCGAATACACCTGCCAGCTATAATGCAACCAACTTACCTGCCGGCTTAAGTGTGAATACTTCAACAGGTGTTATCAGTGGTACTCCAACAACAGCAGGCTCTGCCAATGTAGCTATCAGTGCAACCAACAGCGGAGGTACGGGAACAGCAACATTGGCAATTACTATATCCAATGCAACATCCACTGCCGGAGATGTGGTGGGAAAAATTACAGTGGGTTACCAGGGATGGTTTGCTGCTATTGGCGATGGCTCTCCCATTAATGCCTGGTGGCATTATACGCAGAATTGGTCACAAGCTCCTTCTGCAACAAACAATGGGCTTAAGTCTTGGCCGGATGTTCGTGATTACACAACCACTTTCGCAACAGCTTGGCCCAATTTGGGAAATGGCCAACAGGCAAAATTATTTTCATCCTATACAGACCAAACAGTCAACACACATTTTTTATGGATGCAGCAAAACAATTTGGATGTAGCAGCCTTACAACGTTTCAATCCAACAGGTGGCGAAGGCCCGGTACGTGATGCTATTACAGCTAAAGTGAAAACAGCTGCTGAAGCTTATGGAAGAAAATTTTACATCATGTACGATGTAAGCGGCTGGACAAATATGCAAACAGAAATGAAAGCTGATTGGACAAATAAGATCTCTGCTTATACTTCATCATCAGCCTATGCAAAACAAAACGGCAAGCCTGTTGTGTGCATTTGGGGTTTTGGATTTAATGATGACAATCATCCATGGACAGCAGATGTTTGTTTAGATGTGATCAACTGGTTTAAAAGCCAGGGTTGTTATGTAATTGGCGGAGTGCCTACACATTGGCGTGATCAAAACAGTGATTCCCGTCCAAACTTTATTAATGCGTACAAAGCATTCAACATGCTGTCGCCATGGATGGTTGGCAGAATTGGAAATGTAAGTGACGTAGATAATTTTTATACAAATTATCAAAGTGCAGACCAGGCGTATTGCACAGCTAACGGTATCGACTACCAGCCATGCGTATTACCCGGCGATCTGCAAGAAAAACAAAGAGTACATGGTGATTTTATGTGGCGCCAATTTTATAACATGAAGCGTTTGAATTGCCAGGGTATTTACATTTCAATGTTCGATGAATACAATGAAGGCAATCAAATTGCAAAAACAGCAGAGAATGCTTCTTACATTCCTGCGGGCTCTTCTTTCCTTACATTAGATGAAGATGGCACAGCTGTTTCAGCAGATTATTACATGCGCCTTTCCGGCGATGGAAGTAAAATGTTTAAAGGACAAATTGCATTAACTGCAACACGTCCTACTCCTTATTTTATAACAACAACTACGCAAGCTCCTTATGGTGGCACAGCAAGAGTAATCCCGGGAAAAATTGAAGCAGAAGATTATGATACCGGTGGTGAAGGAATTGCTTATCATGATAATGATGCAGTCAATAGTGGGGGACAATACAGACCAAGCGAAGGTGTGGATATTGAAACCTGTGCCGATGGCGGATATAATGTTGGCTGGACAAATGCAGGCGAATGGATGGAATACACTGTGAATGTTGCTACAGCAGGAACCTATACATTACAATTACGCTTAGCATCTCCTAACTCAGGCAAAACATTACACATTGAATTGGATGGTATAAATATTTCAGGAACTATTGCTATTCCTAATACAACTGATTGGCAAAAATGGCAAACAGTAAGTGTTACAACACCTGCTTTAACCACAGGGCAAAAGATCTTAAAAGTAGTTGAAGAAACAGACGGCTTTAATATAAATTATTTAAGCTTTACACTGAATAGCTTACCCCCTGCACCGGTTATTTCAAGCGCTGCTACTGCTACAGCAACAGTTGGTGCTGCATTTAGTTATACTATTACTGCATCTAACACTCCTACAAGTTATAATGCTACAGGATTGCCGGCAGGATTAAGTGTGAATACAACTACAGGTGTTATCAGCGGAACTCCGACAATAGCTACAACTTCTAATGTAACTATCAGTGCAATCAATGCCGGTGGTACGGGAACGAAAACGTTAATCATAACCGTTAGTAACCCTCCGCAAGCACCTTATGGTGGCACAGCAAGAGCAATCCCCGGAAAAATAGAAGCAGAAGATTATGATACAGGTGGTGAAGGAATTGCTTATCATGATAATGATGTAGCCAATAGTGGCGGACAATACAGACCAAGCGAAGGTGTTGATATTGAAACCTGCGCCGATGGCGGATATAATGTTGGCTGGACAAATGCGGGGGAATGGATGGAATATACCGTAAATGTTGCTACAGCAGGAACGTACACATTACAATTACGCTTAGCATCTCCTAACTCAGGTAAAACATTACACATTGAATTGGATGGTGTAAACATTTCAGGTTCCATTGCTATTCCTAATACAACTGATTGGCAAAAATGGCAAACAGTAAGTGTTACAACACCTGCCTTAACTACGGGGCAAAAAGTTTTAAAAATCGTAGAAGAAACAGATGGCTTCAATATAAACTATATAAATTTTGCTTTAAACAGTACACCTGCCGCACCGGTTATCTCAAGCGCTGCCACTGCTACAGGAACTGTTGGCACTGTCTTTAGCTATACCATCACAGCATCCAATAGTCCTACAAGCTATAATGCAACGGGATTATCTGCCGGATTATCTGTAAACACTTCTACAGGTGTTATTAGTGGAACTCCAACAACAGCTGCAACCTCGAATGTTACTATCAGTGCAATTAACGCAGGTGGCACAGGAACAAAAACATTGACCATTACTATTAGTCCCGTTGCGCCTGTTATTTCGAGTGCTGCTACTGCAAGCGCAACAGTTAGTACTGCATTCTCTTATACTATTACCGCATCTAACAATCCTACAAGCTATAATGCGACAGGATTACCTGCCGGATTATCTGTGAATACTTCTACAGGTGTTATTAGCGGTACGCCTACAACAGCGGCAACTTCTAATGTAACTATCAGTGCAACCAATGCAGGTGGTACGGGAACAAAAACGTTAACCATTACCGCTAGCAACCCTGCAGCACCTGTTATTTCAAGTGCTGCTACTACAACAGCAACTGTTGGATCTTTGTTTACTTATACAATTACAGCATCTAATAGTCCTATAAGCTATAATGCAACGGGATTACCTGCAGGATTATCTGTAAACACTTCTACAGGTGTTATTAGTGGCACGCCTACAACAGCTGCAACTTCTACTATCACTATTAGTGCAACCAATGCAGGTGGCACAGGAACAAAAATAGTAACCATCACCGTTAGTAATGCGACTGACCCTGCAGGTGTAGTTACCTGTTACAAAGCACCGGCAACAATTACTATTGATGGCAACCTGAATGAAACAGGATGGAATCTAAATAAATCAATTACCAAAACAGTAACAGGCAGTGTAAACAATACTGCAACATTTGGTGTGCTATGGGATAATACTAATTTATACATTGGCGCTAAAATATTAGACGCAAACCTCTACAGTGAATCTGCTGACATGTGGAATGATGATGCATTTGAAATTTATATCGATGCCAATAATAATAAGAGTACAACTTATGATGGAAAGGATAATCAGTTTATTATCGGTTATAATAAAACAACTGCTTTTGCTAAAACAGCTATTACCGGTTTGCAATTTAAAGTTGTGCCGATAGCAGGTGGTTATACTGTTGAAGTAGCAATTCCCTGGTCGCAATTAGGAATAACACCAACAGCAGGAGCAAGCATTGGCTTTGATGCAGGGTATGATGATGATGACAATGGCGGAGACAGGGATGGACAAGCCGTTTGGAACGGAACGATCAATAATTATCAAAGCACTGCTGATTTTGGTAAACTGACTTTGAATGCAAGTACTTCAACTGTTACCAGTTCACGCCCGGTATTTAGTGATATTTCAGTTTTGTCCGATAATGATGTTACGATAATTCCTAATCCTGTTGTCAATAACAAGCTTGCTGTTGTTATTAAAGGGTTAAGCGGAGATGCTGATTTTGAGATTGTGGATAATCAAGGAAAAATTATTAAGCATTTTACTTCAAAAGTTTATCCAAATTCAAAACTAGGCATCAATGTTGCTAATCTAAACGCCGGTGTGTATTTCTTACATATTAAAACCAATTCCAATTCTACTATAATAAAGAAATTTTTGGTGGAATAATAAACGATTTAAAAACCTATAACGATTAACGCTACATGAAACACCTCTCCACTTTAACAAGTGTGTTATCACTTGTTATTATCCTTACGTTCTCTAAAGCCAATGCACAACAATCTCTTATTAAGATCACGCAATGGAACTGGAATGCCTATGTGCATTTGCCTGCCAGTTATAACAGCAATCCATCTAAATTATATCCAACAATCATCTTCTTTCCGGGTGTTGGAGAGGTCGGAACTGACGCAAGTTTAGTAATACTCAATGGTCCCGGTGCATACATTGCGCAAGGATGGAATGGCAATGTAAAAGTGGGAACGGATAGTGTTGAATTTATTGTGATCAGCGTACAGCCGGCTCAGTCATGGCCTATCATCGCACAAACACAAGCTGCCATACAAGCTTTAAAAGGACTTTACAGAATTGACCCCAATAAACTTTCTCTTACAGGATTGTCGATGGGCGGTTGGCAAGCTGCTTTATTTGTATCGGGCGATCCGGTAGGAGGTCCATATACTTATGCTTCGCAAGTAGCAAGTCTTGTAAATGTTGAAGGTGTCACGCCTAGTGATAATTCTCCCTACCCTGGTCGCTGGGATAATTATGCTACTACAGGTGGCCGATTGGCATGCTTTGAACAAAAGAACGATTTCAGAGATATGCAGACCTATGTGAATGAAATGAACAAAGTAAAAGCAGGTTCTGCTATTTATACACAAACAAATTTTGGAGATGGAAGTCATTGTTGCTGGGCCTCTTTTTATGGAGGCGGAGGTACGCAACCCACCAATTTCACATTAGATGGTGTATCACAAAATATTTATCAATGGATGGCTAAACAATCTTTGTCATCACAAACAGTGGCGCCAACTGCTGCACCGGTCATTACAAGTGAAACAGCTTTAACAGGAAATGTTAGCTCTGCATTTAGTTATACCATTATCGCATCAAACAGTCCAACCAGTTTTAGCGCTACAGGTTTACCGGCAGGATTGAGCATTAATACTACTACCGGCATCATAAGCGGTACGCCAACAACAACCGGAACATATACTGTTACTATTAATGCTACCAATGTAAAAGGCACAGGTTCTAAAACAATAACAATTACTATTAAATCGGCTATTCCCTCTATTTCAAGCGCTACTTCTGCAACAGGAAAAGTTGGAACAGCATTCAGTTATACTATTACAGCATCTAACACGCCAACCGGTTTTAATGCTACAGGATTACCTGCAGGATTAAGTATTAATACAACCACCGGTGTTATCAGTGGTACGCCAACAACTGCTGCTACATCCAATATTACTATCAGCGCTACGAATGCAGGCGGATCTGATTCAAAAACATTAACCCTGACCGTTAGTCCCGCTGCTCCTGTGATCTCCAGCGCTGCTACAGCTACTGCTA
This sequence comes from Ferruginibacter albus, assembly GCF_020042285.1. Lineage (NCBI taxonomy): Bacteria > Pseudomonadati > Bacteroidota > Chitinophagia > Chitinophagales > Chitinophagaceae > Ferruginibacter > Ferruginibacter albus. The sequence goes on along the minus strand of NZ_CP083388.1, from coordinate 813,608 downwards.
CAGTAGGCACCGCATTTAGCTATACTATCACAGCGTCTAACAATCCCACAAGCTATAGTGCAACAAGTTTACCGGCAGGATTAAATATAAATACAACTACCGGTGTTATCAGCGGTACACCTACAACTGCTGCGACATCCAACGTTACTATTAATGCAATCAATGCAGGTGGCACAGGGACAAAAACATTAACCATTACTGTTAATCCCGCAGCTCCGGTTATTTCAAGTGCTGCGACAGCAACAGCTATAATTGGTACTGCTTTTAGTTATTCGATTACTGCTAGCAATACACCAACAAGTTATAATGCAACTGGTTTGCCTGCCGGATTAAGCATAAATACTTCTTCCGGTTTGATCAGTGGAAAGCCAACTACAGCAGGAACATATAATACTACTATCACTGCAACCAATGCGGGGGGGACGGGTACCAAAACATTATCCATTACCGTTAGTAACTCTCTTCCTGCAGCCCCTGCAATCTCGAGCTCAGCTACTGCTACAGCAACTGTTGGCACCTCGTTCAGCTATACAATTACTGCTAGCAATACGCCAACAAGCTATAATGCAACTGGTTTGCCTACCGGATTAAGCATAAATACCTCATCCGGAGTTATCAGCGGAACTCCGACAACAGCAGGCAGTTACGCTGTCACGATCAGTGCAACCAATGCGGGTGGTACTGGCACCAAAACATTATCCATTACGATAAATCCTGCGGCTCCTGTTATTTCAAGCGCTGTTACTGCTGCAGCAACAGTTGGTACAACTTTTAGCTATACTATTACCGCTTCTAACAATCCAACAAGCTTTAACGCTACGGGATTACCGGCAGGATTAAGCGTGAATACTTCTTCAGGCGTTATCAGCGGCATCCCTACAACGGCAGGTACAACTAACGTCTCCATTAGTGCAATCAATGCAGGCGGAACAGGAATAAAAACATTATCCATTACCGTTAGTGTGGCAACTCAATGTACAGGATCTATCATTGTAAATACAAACATTGCTCCCATCTTGGATGGCACTATTGATACAAACTGGGCAAAAGCTCCTGTTACAAGCATAACTAAAACCATCAATGGAACAAAACAAGCTGATTTTGCTGCACAATGGAGAGCAATGTATGATAATACGTATTTGTATGTTTTGGTAGAAGTGAAAGATGCTACCTTAAAAGCGCCACCTTATGGACCTAATACATGGGATGATGATGCCGTAGAACTTTATATTGATGGCAATAATGAAAAATCAACGTCTTATGATGCGAATGACCGGCAATATGGATTTAACTGGGGAGTTACGCCTTCCACTACTGCTATGTATGGTACTGCCAATAGAACAGGAATAGTGTATGCGATACCGACAGTTTCGGGCGGCTATAATCTTGCTGTAAAAATTCCATGGTCAACATTGAGCGTAACACCTTCTGCAGGAAAGCAAATGGGTTTTGACATCAATATTAATGATAATGATGGCGGCAATGCTGATAAAACAAGACAAGCTACTAATTCCTGGTTCTCAACCTCCAACCAGGAATTCACAAACAGCAGCTTATTTGGAACGGCTCCTTTAACGGTTTGCGGAACTGTAACGCCGCCGGCAGCTCCTGTTATTTCAAGCGCTGTGACGGCTACTGCTACAGTGGGCACCTCATTTAACTATGCTATTGCCGCTTCTAACAATCCAACAAGCTTTAACGCTACGGGACTACCGGCGGGATTAAGTGTGAATACTTCTACTGGCATTATCAGCGGAACACCTACTGCAGCCGGAACATCCAATGTTACTATCAGTGCCATTAATGCAGGCGGAACAGGAACAAAAACGCTATCCATCACCGTTAGTAATCCTCCTGCCCCAGTTATCTCAAGTACAGTTACGGCTACAGCTACAGTGGGCACTCCGTTTAGCTATGCTATTACAGCATCCAATAATCCAACAAGTTTTAGCGCTACGGGATTACCGTCAGGATTAAGTATTAATACTTCCACAGGCATTATCAGCGGAACACCTACTGTAGCCGGAACATCCAATGTTACTATAAATGCGATCAATGCCGGAGGTACAGGCACAAAAATAGTAACCATCACCATCAATAATGCGACAGATGCAGCGGGTGTAGTTACCTGCTATAAAGCACCCGGTACTATTACAATTGATGGCAACCTAAATGAAACGGGGTGGAATCTTAATAAATCAATTTCCAAATCTGTAACCGGCACTGTAAATAACACAGCTACGTTTGGCGTACTATGGGATAATAACAATCTTTATATCGGCGCTAAAATCATAGATGCAAATCTTTATAGTGAATCGGCCGATCTATGGAATGACGATGCCCTTGAAATTTATATCGATGCCAATAATAATAAAGCAGCGTCATACGATGGAAAGGATAACCAATTTATCATCGGCTATAATAAAACAACTGCATTTACTAAAACAGCTATTACCGGCTTACAATTTAAAACGGTTGCAATAACAGGCGGTTATACAGTTGAGGTTGCCATTCCATGGTCGCAATTAGGATTAACTCCATCAGCAGGTTTAAGCATTGGCTTTGATGCCGGCAACGACGATGATGATAATGGCGGCGATAGAGACGGGCAAGCTGTCTGGAATGGCACTATCAATAACTATCAAAGCACTGCCGATTTTGGAATACTAACATTAAATGCCAATACTTCAACTATTACAAGTTCACGTCCATCAATAACTGTGATCAGTGATTATAAAGATGTTAGATTAATTCCTAATCCTGCTGTAAATGGAAAACTTACCATTGTTACACAAGGATTATCAGGCAATACATTTTTAGAAATAAGAGATCTGCAAGGAAGGCTGCTCCAACAACTCTCTAAATCGACAGAAGAAGGATCAAGTATAAATTTGAATGTTGTCAGCCTTATAAAAGGAACATACATCTTACAAGTACGAAATAAAGAAACGGTCATAGTCAAAAAATTCCTGGTAGAATAAGCAAATAAAAAAGTGGTCTATGACCACTTTTTTATTTTAGTAACATTACCTATGTTGTTCGTAATAATTTAAAGGGATACTCAATTGCAATGCCTTCATTTCATCAGCAGATAATTTTACATCAATGCTACTTTGCAAAACATCCTCTAGTTGTTGAGAAGTTCTTATACCAATTATAGCGGAAGTAACGGCTGTATTTTGCAACGCAAACTGAATAGCTATTGACGAATTTGACCTGTTACCTGCTATTTCTTTTATCACTTTAGATGCAGCATATACCTGTCTTTCATCGTAGTTCAAATATGCCGTTGCATGCTTATCTACCAATACTCCTTTTGCTAAAACTCCTCTTGCCAAAACACCAATATTATTCTCCTGCAAAAGAGGCAAACAAACTTCTTCAGATCGACGATCCAATAAACTGTATTGTATCATAACACTTACCATGCTACTTTTATTTACATATTCTTTTATCACATTAGGGCGAATAGAAGATATTCCATAATACCGGATCTTTCCTTGTTGTTGCATTAATTCAAACGCTTCAATAACCTCATCAATATTATCATTGATCGTTCCTCCATGTAATTGATATAAATCTATGTAATCAGTTTGTAAGCGCTCTAAACTGTTTTCCACTGCTTTTAATAGATATGATTTGGAAGGATTCCAATTCCAGCCTTCTTCTCCACTTATCCATTCGTTACCGCCCTTAGTAGCAAGAATAATTTTATTGCGTTTATTTTTTACGGCTTTACCGATATTGATCTCGTTAAGTCCACGGTCATATAAGTCGGCTGTGTCAAAATAAGTTATCCCACCTTCAATAGCTTTATTAACCAGGTAATAAAGATCTTCCTGTCCAGGTTTTAACGACATACAACCAAAACCTATCCTGCTTATTTGCATAGACGACTTACCCAACTGTTGATATTGCATTATGAAACGGGGAATGTTTTTACATCATTAAATAGTACAGTAACCTCACATCCATTGCCGGGAGAAGAAGCAATATTCATTTCGCCATTAAATAAAGAAGCTCTTGTGCGCATATTCATCAACCCAACCCCTGAAGATTTTTTTGTTACATCAAAACCAACGCCGTCATCTTTAATAGTTAGAATTACTTTTTCTTCACTGCCGGATAAATGCAGAAAGATGGTTTTTGCATGTGCATGCTTCAAAATATTATTGAATTGTTCTTGTATGATACGATAAATATTAAGCTTTAATTTGTCCGAAATCTTATCTTCATTAAAGTTGCTCCAATTCGGTTCAATAGCAATATTCAGCCCCTTTTTGGTGTGGCTAATAATATTATCGATAGCATCTGTTAATTTTGATTGTGCCAATGATGGTGTGATCAATGAATGCGACAGATCCCTTATTTCATCAATAACCGTATTGATCAATTCATCCGCTGCATTCATAAAGTTGTTATTTTCCGGCGAACTGTTTTTAGCCAATCCAATATATAAACGGGAGCTCGCCAACATCTGGTTTACATTATCATGCAATTCAATACCTATATTTTTTCTATCTTTTTCCTGCGCAGTAATTACGGCTTCTGTAATTTCCTGCTGCTTTTTTATTTTTTCCTCTTCTAATTTTATTTCCAATTGTTTCAATGCTGCCTGTGCCTTTCTTCTTTCGGTAATATTGATCATAGAGCCGATGATCGCTCTGCGTCCTTCATATTGTGTAACACTTCCATATACTTCAAAATTGATGTAGCTTCCATCTTTTCGTACACCGATGGATTCATAATAGACACTTTCTTTTTCTCCTGATAAGCGCTGCTGTACATATAAGTTCACCTTTTCTCTTTCTTCCTTAGCTACTACTGCATCAACAGTAAACGTATTTATCATTTCTTCAGGCGCATAGCCAAAGAATTCTGCAAACCTTGGATTCACATATGCATACTTACCGTTTTGAATGATATACACTCCTACCAGTGATTTCTCCACCAGGCTTCTGAATTTGATCTCTGCTTCCCTTACCGCCATTTCAGCTTCTTTGCTTTTTGTAAGATCAATAGAATACACGGAAATACCGGTTACCTTTCCATCAGTAATTACAGGATTGAATGAGCTTCGATAAAATACTCTTTTACCATCAATTAAATAATCAGCCTCCAGTACTTCTTTGTTTCCTTCCAGCACCTTGTCCAGTATCTTATATCTTTCTGCCCTCACATCATCAGGCAAAAAATGATATACCTTCTCTCCAATTTGCGGACCGCGGTTTGATAAAAAGTAATGTGCCCCTATAAAATTCTGATTAAAGATCACCAATCTTTTTTCTGTATCCACAAGACTTGCATATCCTTCTACATTATCAAAAAAAGCCATTAGCTGCGATTCCCTTTTTTTTATTTCTTCTCTTGCTGTTTTACTTTCTGTAATATTCTCTATTTGTGAAACAAAATAAAGCGGCTTCGATGATGCATCTCTCACTATCGATGCACTAAGATTTATCCAAATAACAGAGCCATTTTTATGGATATACCTTTTTTCCATCGTGTAGTTCGTTATCTCTCCCGTAAGTGTTCTTTGCACTGCATCCAGGTCTTTTTCCAGGTCATCGGGATGTGTAATTTGTTGAAAAGTCAGTTTCAATAATTCTTCTTCAGAATAACCGGTTATTAAGCAAACTTCCTTGTTTATTTTTATCCATTCTCCATTTAATGAAACTATTGCCATACCAATAGCTGCTGCTTCAAACACATTACGGAATCTTGTTTCACTCTCTTCAATTTTTTGCTGCGCTTTTCTAAGTTCTGTTACATCACGGGCTATAGCAACAATGCTGTTCTCATCAAATTTTTTCACATTGGCTTCCACGTTAATGATAAAGCCGCTTCTATGCACCATTCGTCGCTTAGAAAATATTTGTTCTCCTTTCCGGATAAGATCAAACTTAATGGGATTTGCTTTTAGTTCGTCATTGTCCACCAGCGAACCAATATTCATTCGCAACAGTTCTTCTTTTTCATATCCAAAAAGCTTACACAAGCTTGTATTTACATCTAAAAAATTACCCTCAAAGTCGGTTACCATAATAGGATCCGATGCCTGTTCAAACAAAGCCTTATACCTTCTTTCGCTTTCTTTTATTTTATTTTCGGTATCAGCATTGTTCAAATTACGGGAAGTCATTTTCTTATATACCGGCACTAATAAAACCAATGCCGCTATGATGTTAATTACTACACATAGCATAAAGGAGAATGTATTCATTAGTACCAGGATGTACAAACATATATTTGTAGCGCCAAAACCCATATCAATTGTAAAAATTTAGATTTTGCAGGAGGAATGTAAGATAAATCAACTATACATAAAACACAAAACTCCTTTTATTAAGGAGTTTGTACAAAATGATTAAAAATATAAACAGGTTGAATTATAATGTTTACAAGGGGGGAGGGTTTAGTAAGCAGGTCATGGAATTTTAAAGCGAGATAATCCGCTAGCACAAAAGTGAGCCCAAAAAACTATTTGGAATATAGATTTTTTTTTAGTTTTTTGTAGAAAATTAGCTACAAGGGGTAATTACTTGAACAGAGAAAACCAGGCAAATGAGAAAATTCTTATTAATTGATGATCATGAGGTGGTGAGGGCAGGCATTAAAAATGTGCTGCTGGAGCTGTTTAAGCCCTGTATTATTTATGAAGCCAATAATGAAGAAAGTTCCATAAAATCTCTAAAGCAAAGAAATTACGATCTTATTTTGATGGACATCCAGATGCCTGACACCAATTCACTAGGGTTAATGGAGCATATTAAAGTGCATTACCCTGACGCTCGAGTACTGATATTTTCTATGGGCGCTGAAAATATTTATGCCAAGCGGTTCATACAGGCAGGCGCTATGGGTTTTATTTCCAAAAACTCAGGCTTGAGCGAATTAACAAAGGCAATTGACCTGGTATTAAAAGGTCGTAAATATATCAGCAATAGTTTAGCAGAACAATTTGCAAATGAATTAGGAGGTAATAGCAGTGCTACCGATAATCCGTTCAGTAAATTAAGTCCGCGGGAATTTGAAATTGTTTCTTTACTTACCAAGGGGAAAACGCTCAGCGAAATATCAGAATATCTAAATATCAATACTTCAACAGTAGGAACTCACAAGGCACGTCTTTTTGAAAAACTGAATGTAAAAAACATTGTAGAACTTATAGAAGTAGGAAAATTATACAATATTGAATAACTAGTGTACTCCTAACGGTTAGCCATAAGCGCTAACCCTGTTTACTTTTTCCCTGTCATTATCATTTAAGTGTTTATACCAGCGGCTTACCAGATCGTATTGCAGCAAAAAGGTTTTTAAATTGTCGTACAGGCAGGAAGGAATTTCATATCTGTACCCGGCTTCAATAATCGTGTAGTTGTTACTTTCTTTATTGAATTTAATGATCTCGAAATTCATCGGGCGAATATTAATGGTTAAAATAGTTACTATTTGAAAACGATACTGTTTGAAAGTTATTACCCAAATACAGTAAACCACAAAAAATAGCGTAGTTTCACTTTGACAAATATCAAACCCATTAAAAATCAATGTATTAAATAACACTTTATCGAATCAAAATCACGTTACCTTTCTTTTGTACCGGAACTCCGGAATAGTTAATTCCATCTGCTATCCAAACATAATTACCCGGATTTTGCATCTCTCCGTTAAAAGTACCATCCCATCCTTTACCTATATTATTTGTTGAAAAAACTATTGCTCCCCAGCGGTTATATATCCTGAATGAACTTAACGATCTAATCCCTAAAGCAATTGGTTTAAATACATCATTCAAACCATCACCGTTAGGCGTAAACGCAGTTGGCACATAAATATCTGCCGGCACATCGTATATCTTTATATGAATATATGCTGAATCACTACAGCCGACAGCATCTATACCTTTAACCATATAGGTCATACTATAAATGCCTGTACCGATAGTAGCAATGGGATTGGCAATAGTGGTATTATCTAAATAAAACGATGGTGTCCATGTAAATTGATTTGGAAACAGATCGCTAGTGGTAGCTTGTAATTGAAGCGGTTGATTGGCAACAATGACAGTATCATTACCGGCACTCACTTTAAACGGAGGAACTACATTTACCAGAAATGTATCTGTAAGTATATTTGGGCAACCGGTATTTTGTACGCTTAATACATAGCCTGTTGTTTGTCCCGGGAATGCAGTTACATCTATAACATAAGGTGTGGTGTTAACGATACCGTTCCCATAATTCCGCAATGAATTTACAGGAGACCAGGAATAGCTTGTGCCGGTGGTTATCACAACATGTGTTAGAGCTGAATCGCCATAACATATATTTGCTTCTTCAGGCTGAATCGTTGCTGCAGGAAATGCCGCAGGAAATAATTTAACGGAAGCAATAGCACTGGTATCATTATTACAAACTCCGTTCTTTACAATAGCTCTATAGCTGGTTGAAAGAATTATATTGCCCACACTATAGGTTGAACTTACATCGGGTGGATTAACGTTTGTCCAGTTAATGCCATTGGTAGATGATTGCCATGCAAGAACATTGCCCAGGTTACCTGTCAGCGTTAAAACATTATTAGTGTTTTGACCATTGCAAACATTAGAATTTGCAGGATCAATAGCCCCCCCTACACTTTTTTCATCAACAGTAATAGTAACCGTATTGGTTGAATCGACAGTGCAGGCGGATGAATTTTGGACAACAGCTTTATAAACAGTAGTAGAGGTTAAGTTTTGTGCAATTAAGCTGTTACCCGTATTGTTTATACTCGTCCAGTTTGCTCCGTTATCTATAGAGGCTATCCATTTTAAAACAGATCCGCTGTTGCCGTTTAATGTTAATTGCGTTGAATTATTTCCTGTACAAACAGTATTATCGCTGCCTACAACACCAGCTACCGTTGGAGAAGAGGTAGTAACTTGTTTAATACTTTGAAGGTCGGCACAACTGTTTTTTTCTCTAACCGATACAGCGCCGCTTTGACTACCAACTTTAACTGTAATAATATTTGTGTTTGCCCCTGAAATAATCGTCCAACCCGGAGGAACAGTCCACTGGTAGGTTGCATTGGCCAATGCAGGTACAGAATACATTATTGTGGTACCGGTACAGGCATTGGTATTCCCACTTATAGCTAACCCGTTGCAGGTGTTTCTTATAGCCACATAGGCATAAGCAAAATGGCCGCCCGGTACGCAATTATCTACTTCAAAGGTTAGTGCTACTTGCTTACCTCTGTATCCGGAAAGATCGAAAGTGACTTCTGTCCAGCCCTTTGCCCATACATCATATAAATGCTGTGCATTAGGATTGTCAGAATTAGGATCGGGATTAGGAGACGGCAACCTGCTGGGTGAAAAACCATTTTCTATGGCAGTAGCACTGTCAAGCGTTGCGCCACCACCATTAGTTGAGTTATTAAATGTTGGTAAATAATAAGCCGGCGATGCACAGGTGATGATACTATCCGGTGTATTTAAAGTAGCGCTGAAAAGAGGTTGTTCTGAGGAGTTATGTGTCCCATTTTCCAATACCATAGCATAAGCATATGTCATTGTATAAGGAACCAACGCTGAACCCGGCGGCACATTTATGATATAACTTACACCCCTGATATAGCCTCCGGGAGGAGGATCATTTTGCCTGCTTTTTCTTGTTATGGAAGTAGAACCAATGGTTACTGAATAATCATATGAATAACCGTTTATAGTAGGTATCTTATCAAAGCCACCATATATATCCGTTCCGTTAGTGGTATTTACAGTAATACCTTTTACTTGTGGAAGTGTGTATTCCGGAATGTATGTTGCACCAATAGTTCCGGCAGGTGCTGCAACGGTGGAATCGTATGTTTGCTTTATAGCAGAAAGTCCGTTGCCATGCTGATTATTACCCGTATAGGCAAACCAATGAGTAATATCTCCGAAAGAAAAATTTACATTAGCCGGGCATACCTGCCCTTGTACCTGTATTATAAAAAAAATGAGTAGCCCCGCTAAAACGTATTTCATCTGTGTTTCCCGTTAAAATGGATAGTGAACAATCATAAAGATTCCTTAACTCAATGATTTGCTCCACAAAGCAAGCACTTTTATGGAATATTTCTGCAAAGAGTTTCCTTAACGGGTTGTTAGAAAGATTAAATGCTGTCTTCTTTTTTTATTAGATTGAAATTTACTATCAGCTCACAACCTGCACCAGGCTTAGTATTGATGATCACAGAACCGTTATGCAATGCTGCTCTTGATGAAATATTCTGTAGGCCCACACCTTCTTTTTTTTGTGATAAAGAAAAGCCTACCCCGTCATCTTTAATAAATAATTGTAACGTATTGTGAGTTTGTTTCAACGTAATTAATACGGCAGAGGCTTTTGCGTGTTTCAATATATTATTCAGTTGCTCCTGTACAATACGGTAAATCGTTAGTTTAAGCTCCCGTTCAATTTTATCTTCTTTTAACTCGCTCCACTCTGTTTTAATTTTTAAGATATTTACAAGAGAGATGTTTACCACAATCGATTCCAATGCATCTGCCAGTGTAGCTTCTAGTGAAGGCGGCGAAAGGGTTTTAGAAAGCCTACGTATTTCACGAATGGCAGACATGATAAACTCCTTACTATCTTTTATCAATATCATTCGCGAGCTTTCATTTACCAACGACGTATCTAAATAAAGATAAGCAGTGGCCAATATCTGGTTTATATTATCATGCAATTCAGCTCCCAGATAAGCTCTTTCTTTTTCCTGTGCGATAATAGCTGCCTGGGTGATTTCTTTTTGCTTTTGTATACGTTCCTGTGTTAATTTTTTTTCTAACATAACCTTCTCCGTTATGTCTGTTGCCATATTAAGTATAACAGAGTTGTTATTATAAATGATCTTTTGAGAAGAGATATCAGCATATACCATTTTACCTTGCTTGGTAATATGCCTCCATATGCCCGATTGCTTAAAATGTTCGTACCTGATTATTTTCTGAGTTAATTTTAATAAGCGTTCACGATCATTAGGGGGGCAAATATCTGCAGCATTCATGCCCAACAACTCAGCTCTTGAATATCCTGATAATTTAACGGCAGCATCATTTACATCTACAATTTTCAGGTCATTGAGCTTCCATATAAAAATAGCCAATGGAGAATTTTCAAATAGAAGACGATAAATTTCGTCCGGTTTACTTTTATGTGGTTGTGATGGAATCAATACAAGACTTTCTGTAGCTGGTTCTGCGTAATATTGAACTTCAGGTTTAGAAACCATTTCAATATAGCCGGGTTTCTCCTGGGTTTGGGCAAGTCTTTTCTTGTATGAACGTTTCTCCATACGGTACTGGTTAAGATTAAAAAATAAGTCCTGTTGTTGCTATAGAACGCAATCTATCTTTATTTATTTGATAAAAATCAATTTTTTTATTTTTTTATGTTCAAAGGAGTTATTTAAAATCAAAAGGAGCAGAATATTCTGCTCCTTTATTTTATTATATTTATTTGATAATTAGTTTTTTATAAAAGAAAGTCTCGTTTTATACCCGTTTTCTTCCAGCACATTAATAAAATAACTACCCGACTGCAATCCCGTAACCGGTATTGAAATAATATTGGTTCCATTAACCAATTTTTGCATTACCATTTGTCCTGCACTATTCAGAACTTTTATCTGCGCATTGGAAAAATTGCTGCCTGCTTTAATAGTAACAATATTGCTTGCAGGATTAGGATATAATCTTAAGGAGATCGTATTATCCATATCAATCATCTTGACAGAGCTATAGGTAAAATTGCCATTCTTATCAATGATCTTGATACGATAGTAATTTTTTCCGTTGTTTGTTGATGCGTCGAAATAATTATAAGTACCACCGGTAGTTTCATTTCCCGAGCTTTGAGAAGATCCAACAGGAATATAATTTATACCGTCGCTGCTTCGCTCTATTTCAAATCCGGAGGTATTGATCTCTGTATATGTTTTCCAGTTTATCATCACTCCATTATTAGAAGGTTCAAGAATGATTGACAATCCCGTAACAGGCAATACAATAGTATTACCTCTTTTGAATTGAAGCATCCACTCATATACATTTAGTCCATTTTCCCGGTAATTCAGATCATATGTCTGTGTCCATGCATCATGATAATTCTGATTAAAGATGGTCATTTTAGCCAAAGGATTAGGAGGTGATGGAGCGCTATTAATTTCGCTAACATAATCTTCTGTATAACTAACCGGCACAGTAGGATCACCACTATTATGTGTTGCCCAAACAGCGATATTTCCTTTTGCTATATTATTGGCGTGAGTCACATCCGGCCAAGAGGCTCCCGAAATAGGTACAATAGCTGCCAACCTGCTTGCAGTAGCTACGCTATTACCTGCATAATCCCAAACAGCACCGCCGCCCATGCTTAAGCCGGTAAGATAAATTCTTGTTACATCCACTCTATAATGTCCCATTGCATAGTTAATAAAGCTATCTAATGTAACCGGCGTAGGCCATTGCGTAAACTGGGGAGATAAAACGATGAAGCGAAAAACCTGACCGTTAACAGTAAAGGATTCCGGGAATGTTCCATTATTGATCTGCATTGGTGGGCCGTTACGCAAAACATAAGGTAATTGTGATGGACTGCCATCTCCCAATTCTCCTAACCCATGCATGAAGATCAATAAAGGATATGCCCTACCACTGGTTGAATACCCGGTGGGAAGATATTCGTAATATCCGTTTGACATAGACGAAGTTGTTACATACTGTGGAGTCTGTACCTGTGCTGCTGCTGTAATTGAAATAATCGAAAATAGGGCAAACAGAACTCCGGCTGCGAAATTCCGCGTAAGGGGGTAAATAGGTGTCAAAATCGTTAAACTGTTAGCTTCTAAGTGTAAATTGTTAGCGCACAATGTAAGCAAGATTTATGCCATTGTTTAAAACAACAATTACCAATAGTCAAATAATAAAGCGCTTCATTGCTGAAGCGCTTTATCATATTTTACTTTACAAGAGCTATTTGGTCGTTACACTTATTTTTCTTTTTTGCATCTTTTTAAACAATATAAATGCAAAACCAATTGCCAGTGCCAGAAAAAACAAATTCATCGTATCATCAAACGGAACAGCCAATGTATGGTTATCGGGATTTTGTCCATTATTTGGCGGTGGAGGTGTTTGTGCATAGGTTGCTGCCGGCAATAAGCATACACTTAACAATAGTATTAATACTGATTTTTTATAAATGGCTACTTGTTTTATTATTTGGTTCATGATCAAACTTTTAATCGGTTATAAATGGAACTATTTAGTTATTATTTTTTGTGAGTAGATCGTTTTATTCGGACTTACTACTTCCAACTGATAAACGCCTTGTGCCAATGTATTTCCGGCATTTATAACTTTGGTTGAACTTCCTCCGGCATGATCTATTTGTGTGCTGAAAATTTCCTGTCCTGTTATAGTGGTAAGCTTAATTGCATATTTACCTGAAGGTTGATTAATTAATTGCAATCCTAATTGCTTGCTGCCGGTGAAATATCCTTTTATTGAAGAAGCAGTTGCGGTTGCCACTTTCACTATATCTGTATAGGTTACTTCTCCCGATAAGCTGATACTTTTAACACGATAAAAAACAGCACCCGTTGCAGTATTGGCATCTGTATAATTATAAGTAGTTGTATTGTCAGATGCATTTACTGTACCTATAGCTGTAAAGCTATAACCATTCACTGAGCTTTCTACAACATATTGTTTGATCCCAGTCTCGTTGCTAACGCTCCACATTACATCAACACCTTTGCTGTTTTTAGCCGCAGTAATGCTTGTAAATCTTACTGGCACCGGTGAAGAAATATTATCGAACACTACGCTGAAACGATCGGCTGCCGAAGAAGCTGCATCAGAGGTAACCGTAAAGCTAACAGTAGTTTTATCTAACAAACTAACAGGTGTTTTTGTACCCAAATAATTATCCAGAAGATAAGCTGTTACACCGCTAAATCCTGTAGGAATAAATTCAAACTGGTACTGCTGTTGCTTTACGTTATTCATTGCATAGAAAAGAGTATCCGTAGTAGCAATTGCCTGGCGACCTTCTACCCACAATATTTTTCCGTTTTCAGCAATACCTAAATTTTCTCCCACGTTCGGAAATTTTACCACATCATTTACATCGATCGCATTAGAATAATTAGCATTGAACGCTACTACGTTCTCGTCTGCCAATGTTGAAGCACTTACAGTATTAGCATATAAATTGGTTATTAACTGACCAGCAGACTCAGTACCAACAGGACGAAATACCGCATTTACCTGCGCTCCCGTTTTACTGTTCTCCGTTAAGGTAACATTGCCCGAAGCATTGGTTGCATGTACAAAAAATGCCTGGCCTGCTTCGATAGTTGTATTGGTTGCGCTTCCATAGCTACCGCCGCCGGGTACCGGCATCCATGCCGGAGTGGTAGTAGAGCTAAATGTTTGATAATGTCCCAATGAACCGCCCAATAACAATTTAGGATCCCAAACAATAAATGAATTATCGATGGAAGCATCTTTATTTATTGCAGTAAAATCAATAGAAGACACATATTTATTCCCTAACAGTGTATACTTGTTTGCCGGTATGCTTGTCTGCTGATTTCCTTCAAATAAGCTACCTGCTGTACGTAATGTAGTAGAGCTTACTGTAGACGTACTGCTTGACGGGCTAACAGTTCTATCGCCACGAATGTATATGAAATAACCCTGTTGCGCTGCGATCGGACCTAATGTTGATGTTGCTTCATCCCAGCTATTATTACTTTGATTGTATGATAATAGAGAACCATAGTTTTGCAGTGCATCAAACCCTTTGGAAGCCCAGTCTGCATTGTTGGATGGTCCGGCAGTAATAATAGTTCCTAAGCCCAAAACACTCGCCTGTCCTTCCTGCCATGATTCATTTATAGATTGTGTTGTTTGTGTTGGAATTGATAACATTCTCCATTCTCTTGTTCCATTGCTTGGAATAAAACGCTCTACAGTAACAGCACCGGAAACGTACGTATTGCCGGATGTATTTGATTTCACATATGCGGCGCCGTTAGCATCAGAAGCCAACGTCAATAAACTACCGGTAGTTAACACCCCAGTTGTACTTCCGCTATTCTTAACTTCCAGGCTACCTGTTGGCGCTATTCTTAAAGCAGTTGCCAATGTTGCAGCAGCACCGCTGTTAAGTGTTAAATTTTGTAATTGTGCAGCGCCTGATGTAAAGCTTATATTACCTGCAGTACCTGTTATAGTTAAGTTAGATGTAGAAGAGCCGGACAATGTTCCTGTTCCACTAACAGCGCCGCCTATACTAAGTGTATTACCGTTTAATGAAACAGTTGAACTTCCGTTGATAGCTATATTACCTACTGCTATATCAGCATTTAATATTGGTTTAGGAGTAGCGCTTGCCAATATTACAGCATCTGATGAACTGCTGTTTGGTGCTGCACCACAAGACCAATTGGCTGCGGTATTCCAGTCACTTGCAGTACCTCCTACCCATTTATTTTTTCCATCCAGGTCTGCATCAGCAAAAACAATTGCGGTTGCGCCACCGGTTGGATTGACTGTGGAACCTGCACCTGTCCATGTTCCATCTTCACTAACACCTACACAATAAACAATATCTGCTGTTGCTAATGTTCTTTGTTCTATTCTTCTGATACCATTTGCATTATTATTTGGAACAATTGTACCGAATGCCCCTGTAATGCCTTCCACACCTGAATTGTAGAATGATGCATAACTATTCGCAGTTGTATTGGCAGAACCATCCGACTCAATAAATGAAGCCGCTAAAGGACGTCCGCTACCGGTGATATTATCATACAATAAAATAAAATTCTTTGCAGTTGCAGATGAGAATGTTCCTCTTAATGCCGTTCCATTATTAGCTCCTGCGCTTGCTGCAAAATTGATCACGTGAACAGTGTTGGTAGTAGTTAAATAAGTAACTGCAGAAGAGCCGCCTGCACCATCATTTAAAATTACTCTCATGTAAACATCATTTCCCGGTGTGAACCTTGCATTCCCCGTAGGTTCTGTAATAAACCATCCTGTATAATTACCGGATGCATCAGTAGTGAATGTTCCAAAATTACCGGCAGATGAAAGGCTTGGTCCGCTTGAACGGACAAAGCCACCGGCACCCGCATAGATAGCATTACCGGCACCAGCAGTTGTTGGCCCATCAGCAGAAGTAACTACCTGGTTTATGTATTTGTAGGTTGAATTAGGCAACAACCCTGTAATAGCCATGCGATATGAATATGGAACACGTGTTGAGTTAGTTGAAGAATTACCCTGCATATACGAAGGCAAAATAATTTCTGTCGCAGATAAAGGATTAATGATATTGAATGAACTGCTTGTTACATTCCAATCCAGTGTTCCTGTGCGCACTGCCGTTAATGTAAGGTTGGTTCCGATAGCAGTATGTACCAGGTCAAAACTTGCTGTTCCTTGTGATGCAGCAACATCCACCAGAGTTCCTGATAAAGAACCTGATGAGGTAATTCTTATTGAAGAAGAAAAATCTATATCAATATTGCCATTAGCATCTGTTGCTGCAACTACTACGGAAGGTGTCATTGTTGCATTTACAGCTGTTGTAACAGGTTGCGTGGTAAATGCAAGCTTGGTAGCTACAACAGAAATAATATTGGTATTAAATGAGAATGTAGGATCAGAACTTACCTCCTGCCCTTGCGCTACCTGGCTACCGCCATTAATGGTGATACCACTGCTTTGCAAATCGAAAATAAATTCCTGTCCTTCTAGTGTACTTTGTAATGCAGAACCTAAAGAAGTTTTAAGCCATATTTTTAATGAATACGTTTTAATGCCGTTATCAGCTATATAACCTAAAGTATTGGTTGTATTTGGTATGCTGCTAAATGTTAAAGAGCTTGTTCCAATTGCACTTGCAGTAATAGTATTCGTTCCATCTGTTAATACAGCACCTGCAATTACTGCGCTCCAGTCTGCAACAGTATTTCCTCCACCTGCATTAATAACAACCTGAGAAATTTGTGTAGCAGAAGCATCAGTACCCGGAGATTCGCCATCGTCTGTAACAGTAAAATCAAAATTTGCAGTTGCTGCAACTTGTGTATTTGTTATAGATGATATGGTAGTTGGTTCTGTACCTGCGCCATTGGTAATAGTAGTTGTTCCTGAAATTTGTTGAATGGTTTGCAAGTTGCTTGCAGCCACCGGATCAGTGCCTGTTTTAGTGGCATTAAAGAAACCGATATTAGAAAATGCTGTACCGCTGATACCTACTGTATTGAAAGGTTGTGCGCCACTACTGATGCTTGCAGTAGCCACGATATAATAAGTGGTGCCAGATGTTAAAGAATAAATACCGCTTGCTGATAATGTTCCTCCACTTGCAATAGAAGTAAAATCTCCTCCTAATTGTGTAGCGCCGGCAATGCTTGTAGCACTGGTACTTAACCAAAGTCTGAAATTATCTACATCTGATGCACTGTATGTACCGGCTGTATTAACTGAAACACCAGTAAGATCTTCATTTGCACCGCTGTTAAAACTTAACTGCACAGCACCGATAATAGTATTGGTAACTCCTTGTAAAACATTACCTGCAGCTGGATGATCAGCTGCAATGGCAATTGACGGAACCGAAGTTGCCGCAACAGGTGCAAATGCTACACCTTTAATTGTTGCGCTAGACGTAGCGGTATATAAGGTAACATTGTTTCCTGTAGTAATATTGATAGCGGAATTGTATCCCGCTGCATCAAATAATTTTATCACTGAATTGTTAGCAGTGGTACCAACGCCGGTAGATACATATAAGTTAGCGCCACCACCCGATTTTTCCGCAGCTAAACCAAAGCCTCCAAAGCTGGTTGTATAAGTTCCGTTAGCAGTCCAGCTACCGCTAACTAAAGAGTATTTATTAATGGCTCCCGTTGTTGCATTGGTATTATCTACTGTATACAATATATCATACGTATTATTATTTGCTGATGATATTAAATAAAAATCCTGGAAGGCATTATCAGCAGGCACACCGAGCAAAGCAGTAAGCGTGCCGCCTGATGGAGCAGATATTGTATTCACCGCTATCGCAGTTGCACTTTGCTGACCAACATATACTATACCGCCAAATGCTTTTGGACTGCGTAAGTTACCAGTAGGGCTTGCTGTAGTTGTTCCATTTGTATATAGTCCGGACTGGTCTGCCATCCAAAAACGGGCAGAGTTATCTAACTCTGTTGCACCTCTTACCTGTTGGCCGGATGTTCCTGTATATGTTGCCTGCAATGTATATGCAGCTGCAGCATTCAATGTTCCCACACCACGTGTTATAAATGTATTGGCATTTCCACTGGTAGTAGTTCCGTTAAAGCCCGCTATACACAATAATGTTTTATCGTTATTGTTTGCAAGGTATCCCATAGAAGCTGCGCTTGCTGAAAAACGCAAAGCACCTGCACCGGATGTTCCGTTAATTGCGAATGTATTTACAGGATTTGAACCGGGCGTTGAAGTATTTAACTCTACTATGCTACCAGTTGTGTTGTTTGAACTTGCAGATGCCATCAACAATACAGCCAGATTACCTGAGGTAAAAGAAGGATCGCTTATTACTATATTTCCGCTGGTAGCAGAAGTAAGCGAACCTGAAGTGGTTGATAAAGTATAAGTACCGGCGGTACTGAATGATAAGCCAGTAAATGTTGCCACACCTGCAACAGCCGCATTGGTTAATGTTCCGCTTAATGTTCCTGAACCCGATGCTTTTGCTATAATGATATTGCTTGTATAGTTTACATCAACTGTGTTGTCGGGTCTTCTGGCTTCCACCGTAAACGAAGCAATGGCATTACCGGTTGTACCGCTGGAAGGAACACTTACCAATGTAAGATGATCTGCAACATCCAGCACCGTAAATGTAGCACTTGTTGCAGCCGTTAATGCATCACCCGAAGTTCTGGTGGCAGTTACACTTACGCCGGATTCTGCTTTATTATACGTTACGTTTGATATCGTTACAGAACTCGAACCTGCGTTAATCGTTCCCGTTAGTGTTCCACCTAAATTACCTGTACCTGAAGCTAATGAAAGCTGAACACCTGTATTGCCTGTAACATTTGTAGCATTACCACTGCCATCCTGCGATTGAATGGTTACTGAAAAACTATTGTTTTTTAGCGGGCTTGATGGTGTTATACTTGTTACAGCTAATTTAGTGGGCGTTACAACAGCGCCTGTAATAGTAAGTGTATTTCCTGCTGGAGGGGTAGCTCCTATAGTAACCCAACTGCTGCCTGCATTCACAATATTGGTAGTATAACCTACACTGTTTAAAGTTTGATTAGAAACGATAGAAGGAATGAAAGTATGTGTGTTTCCGGAATTAGAAACATCACCAAT
This sequence comes from Ferruginibacter albus, assembly GCF_020042285.1. Classification (NCBI taxonomy): domain Bacteria; kingdom Pseudomonadati; phylum Bacteroidota; class Chitinophagia; order Chitinophagales; family Chitinophagaceae; genus Ferruginibacter; species Ferruginibacter albus. The sequence continues at coordinate 794,173 of NZ_CP083388.1, read as the reverse complement.
TACAAGAAAATTTTTATTGCCTGATTGAGAGATATAAGAAGAAAGAGAAATAGAAGCAAATGTAATATTGCTTCCTGCTACAGTACCTGTTGATAATACAGTTTCACCTCCATCAAAAACACCATTCCCATTCGCGTCATCAATCAATCTTAAATTACTTATTTCATTACCGGTGCCAATAGTTGCTGTACCACTTTGATTTACGATAACCTTTTTTAACGTTGAGTTACCTTCATCAGCGTTTACATTGAATTGAAATAATACCACGTTGCTTGTTCCTGTAGTAATCGCACCTGCTGCCGGGGTGTTACTTCCTAAACTTACTGTTTGTTTAATAGGTGTAAAAGCAAGTTGTTTAAACGCATTGGTTCCTGTTCCGGAAGCCGTTGCAAGCGTGCTAGTTGTTATTGCTCCGGTGCCATTATCACTTCCTTTTACAAGTGTTGTAGTGTTACAAGCATATATTATTGCACCATTTGCTCCCGTGCTAAATGAATAATTAGACCAATCCACTGCTAAACCCGTAACACCACTTAATGAGAATCCTGTTGATGCAGCGCTCCATGATCCTCCGCTATACGAACCTGCACTGTAGGAACCACTATATGTCCAGCGTGAAATTGCGCCTGTTGCGCTATTGGTATACAGCGTTAAAAAATCAGGACTTATTGCAAAGCCATATGCCCCTGTGGAAGGACTAGCAAGAATAGTAGAAGTAGTCCCATTACTTGTAGGCTTACCTGTACCCACCTGATAAACTCCCTGAGTACCTGAACCAGTACTAAAGTATAATTGGCTATTAAAAATATTTGCAGTTCTTGTGTTTGTTGAAGTTGCTGAAACCGTAACAACCGTTGTGCCGTTTGTAGTATAGAGAATACCCTTGCTACCTCCTGTTACCCAAAAGTTTGTTCCATCATCACTTGTTGCGCCTCTGTAATCGTTACTGCTGGAAAACCAATTAGACGTTCCTGTAATACCATTTAATATTGTACCGCTTCCACTTACAGGACGAACAGCGCATAAAGTAAAAGCAGAATTTGCATCTCCAACATTTGCCGACCATCCGGGCACCAATATATATCTTCCGTTTTCAGAACGGGATATAGCACCGTTTGATGAGGTACTTCCTCCGGAAACAATTTTAGATGTTCCTGTTGTTGGAAGAGAAATAACTGATACCGGAGATTGTCCTGTGCTTGTTGTATTATACTCGTCAAGCTCAATTTGTGAGCCATTTGAACCACTGTAATTGGCATTTTTGAACACGACTAAGTTGCCGTCGGTAAATTGTGCTTTACTATGCTGTGGCATTAAAAAAATCAAAGCTGTAATAAGACCGGCAATAATTAATTTCAAACGCTTTGCAATTACGTTAGCAGATTGAGTAGAAGTTTGCTTCACTGATAGTTATTTTGGGATAAATAAAAAAAGACCGGGCTTTTAAGAATGGTAGATTTTATTGCGTTATTTAAAAAGGGTGAATTATGGGGAGCCAAAAGTATCTGCGCAGTGTTACCAAATTATTATTGGATTGTAAACAAATCGTTGCGTTGGTTTTTGAAATGTTAATGGATGACCTGCCACTGGTACACTATTGTTACCATATATACAGATGTTCTGTTTGTATTACCGGTAGTTATATATCTTAGGCTCAATAACTATTATGAGATCGATTTTTCTCACCGTTTTGATCATATTATGTAAATCAGCATTATCACAAACGCCTGAATTACTGTGGAAATTTTCTACAGGTGCTTGTATTATTGGATCACCGGTTGCAGATGACTCCTGCATTTATGCAGGCAATACTACCGGCATGCTGTATGCCATTCAAAATGACAGCGCAAAATTGAAATGGAAATTTATAACAGGTGGCTCTATACGTTCAACGATATGCATCAATAAACAGCAATTGTTTTTAGTAAGCGGGGATGGTAATTTATATTGCTTAAATAAAAACTCCGGAAAAACCATTTGGGTATTTCACTCACTTACAGGTTTTATTGGGGATACACAGCACGATTTTGCGGATTATTATCAATCTTCTCCTGTTGTATATAATAATGCTGTTTACTTTGGCTCGGGCGATGGTAATATTTATTCCATTGATATTGCTAGCGGAAACATGAACTGGAAATTTGCCACAGCAGGCAATGTACATACTACTCCATCTGTTAAAGACAATAAATTATTTATCGGTTCTTTCGATGGGGATTTGTATGCGTTGAATAGTTCAACAGGAAATCTTATTTGGAAATTCAAATCAACCGGTCATCAATATTTTCCTAAAGGAGAAATGATGGGAGATCCTGTAGTTGCCGGTGATATTGTATTTGCAGGCTCAAGAGATTATAATTTTTATGCGATAGATATTAATGGCGGGTATTGCCGATGGATGAAACAATTTCCTAAAGGATGGGCATTGCCGGTTACTGTAAATGATTCTGTAATTTATGTTGGAACATCAGAAGACAGGTTATTGTTGGCAATAGACATCAACACCGGAAATATAAAATGGCAAACGGCTGTGCCTTTTAATATTTTTGGGCGATGCGCCATTACTAAAAGGAATGGGTATTTTGGAACACTAATGGGCAAAGTGTACGGCATTGATCTAACAACCGGAAAAATTCAATGGACATTTAATACAGATGGATACAACAAAAATCATTTAAAGTATTTTAAACCGGACGATTCTTATAAGGAAAACATTGGAGAAATAGTCGGTTCTGCAGAAAACATTGCGAAATTGTATAACGAAACTGGTGCTGTATTTTCCACTCCGTTAATTATCTCAAACAAAATTATTGTTACCAGTGCAGATGGGAATATTTATTGCCTGCGATCAACAAATTAAAAACCCCGAAAATATATATCCCAAATGGGAACGATTGCGTAAAATAACTTATGGCACAACCCTTTCAGTAGCAAATTAATTGCTAATTTTCGCCTCCCATTGATAAGAATTGTATTCCTGCAATTGTATTATTTGCTCTTATGAAATCCCTTAATCTTATATCCCGATTTAACCAGTTGAATTAATGCTGATGCTAAGGCATATGAAAAAGACTCTGTCATATTTATAACTGATCCGTATTGTTTAGTAAGAGTATTCTTCATTATCCACATCTTTGCATTTCGATCAATCAGACCAATAACTTTAAATAAAACAAACATCAAATGCTGCCAACAATGACAAGAGCATTATCACTCTTTAGTAAGAAAAAGAATATGCTTATTTCTTTTTCTGCCACAATCAAATTTGCTTTCGTTGCATTAATCGGCTTATTTATCAATAGCACTGCCGATGCACAATTCACTGCCACCTGGGCTTTCACGTCAGATGGAACAGTAGCGGTTACCGGCGCACAAGCTGCAAAAGTTACTGCAGGTTCGGTTACTGTAGGAAGCAATTTCACTGCCAACGCAAGTTATAGCAGTAACGGGCTTCAGCTAAAATTAACCACAGCATGGCCTACGGTTGCTACTGATGGAGATAATTTTGATCTGCCTTTTTCTCCTGCTACCGCTTCAGACATCAATATTACCCAGGTACAATTTGATGGAAGAACATCCGGAAGCAGTGGTAATAATATTGCCAGCCTTTCTTATCAGGTAGATGGAGCTGGTCCATGGATAAGCACGGGAAGTACTGCCGTTGTACCAAGTGGCGGTTCTAATGCAGGAATACAATTTTCCAATGTTAATATAACTTTGCCTGCAGGACATACCTATACTTTCAGAATATATGCGTATGCCGCAGGAAGTACCTCAAATAGCCGTAACTTATATTTCAAAAACTTTATTATTACAGGTTCAGTTGCCGCAGCTTTGCCTACCGTAACTACAACAGGCGCCGGCAATGTTACGGCTGTTTCAGCAACCAGCGGTGGTAATGTAACAGATGATGGCGGTGCAACAGTAACAGAAAGAGGTGTGGTGTACAGTACATCTGCCAATCCAACTACAACTGATACAAAAGTTATAGATGCTGCAACAGGCACAGGAAGTTTTACAAGCAATCTTTTATCGCTTACTCCAAGCAGCACTTATCACATAAGAGCTTATGCTACCAACTCCGTTGGCACTGCTTATGGAGCAGACAGCACTTTCACTACTCCTGCACCAACTCCAACAATTGTAGTAACACCAACCACATTATCATTTGGCAATGGTACGATCAATCAAACATCGGCAGAACAAACATATACTGTATCGGGAATATTTTTAAATAATGGTCCGGGTACTATCACAGTAACTGCTCCTGCCAACTATGAAGTTTCATTAACTACAGGTACGGGCTTTGGTTCTTCTGTAAACATTCCTTATACAGGCACTTCATTAAATGTAACAACAGTATATGTACGCTTTAAACCAACTGCTGTTACATTATATACAGGAAATATCAGCAATGCTGGTGGTGGCGCTCCTGCACAAAATGTTGCCGTTACCGGTAATGGAGCTCCGGCAGGTTTACAATTCCAATCTTCTTTTTCTAATAAAGGAACTGATTTCTGGACAGGTTTTGGACCACATGAAAAGATAGCTGGTGCAGATGGTAGCGATGATAATGCAAAAATGACCTTATACTTTACTTCTGATGATACTGCTACTGTAAGTATTTATGTTGGGAACGATCTGATCCAAACAATAACTTTACCGGCAGGTTCTATTACTGCTTCTAATCTTATTCCATGGAGTGGAGTGGATGATGCAAGATTGTATAATTCATCGGGAATTAGCGAAGGCTTATACGCAAAAAAAGGTATTTATATCCATAGCACCAGTCCTATTGTTGCTTATGCTGAAATTTGGGGAAGCAGCGTTGCTGCAGCAAGTGTTCTTTTCCCTGTAAATACATTAGGCAGAAGTTACACTGCATTGAATTACTTCCAGAAATCAAATGCTCAGAATAACCCGAATGCCAGATCATATGCTTTTGCAGTAGCTACCGAAGATAATACAAGATTGCAGGTAACATTGCCTCCGGGCATAACCAGCGAAAGCGGCTTAACCGGAACGTATGATACTACATTAAACAAAGGAGATGTTTGGCTTATAAAAGCAAATGATGGTTTAACTGATATTACAGGTACACAAATAGAATCTATTAGTACAGATGGCGGGGCCTGTAAACCTATCGCAGTATTTTCTGGAAGTGGTAAAATTGCTATTTCCTGCGATAATACTACACCTTCGAGCGATAATCTTTTCCAGCAATCAATCCCTTATGTAGCATGGGGTAAACATTATGTTTCTGCTCCTACAGGAGGTTCTAATTATTCTTACAATATTTATAGAGTAATGTTGAATCCCGATAGTGCTGCTAATACGACTGTTACAATTAATGGTACCGTGTTATCGCCTTCTGGTACAGTTGTTAATGGGCTGGGTACTGCCAATCCGGTTACACCAGGTGCACCAATAGCATTAACCAATAATTTATATTACGAGTTTGGAACCACTAGTCCGGTTACAATCGACGCTACGTCTTCTGTAATCGTATCACAATATATCACCAACAAAAATAAATGTACCAACAACTATGGTCCAAGTAAAGGAGATCCTGACATGGTTTATATAAGCCCTGTTGAACAAGCTATTAATAAAGTGATCATGTCTCCTGTTGCTTTATCAGATGGTGCAGCCAATAACTTTGTGAATGTTGTTATTAAAACAACAGATGTATCCAAATTCACTATTGTTGATCAAAACACCGCTCCCGTGGCAGCAACATTTGCTCCTATTGATGGTACTTATTCCTATGCACAAATTCCTTTAGCTTCCGGCTATTCATCAAATGTCTATTACACACTTTCTTCAACAGGAGGTGGGTTTAATGCGGTTTCTTACGGATATGGCGGAGATGAAAGTTATGCATACAATGGCGGTACTAACTTAAATGATCTGTCATCTGCCATCAGCGTACAAAATGAATTTGGCAGCGGTAGTGCTTCAAGTGTTTGTCGTGGTGGTAAGTTTACCATGACAACTGTATTGCCTTATCCTACTACCAGCATGATCATTTTTGATTATTCCAATAACCCTAATCTTTTACCTAACAAACCGGATACTATCTTAAACCCTGTGCGTGATACAAGTTTTGTATTGAATGGTATTACATTATATCAATACAGTAATCCTGTTCCACACACATATAGTGTTATTGGCAACTTGCCTGTAAAAGTATTAGCGCAAAATCCAACTTCAGACGGATGTTCATTATCATCATTCCCGTTCAATATATCTGTAACACAAGGTCCTTCTGCAGACTTTACATTCCCTCCAACAAGCGGATGTTCCGGAAGTGTACAATTTACAGATGCTTCAACGGGTAATGGTCGTATCATTGATAGATGGGTTTGGAATTATGGCGATGGAAATGTAAGTCCTGATTCAGTGACAGCAAATCCTTCGCACAATTATACAACCGGCGGTAATCACACAGTTAGACTAAGAGTACTAACAGAAGACGGATGTTATGCCGATACCAGCCATGTTGTTTCATTTAGTTCTGCAACTAAACCAACAGCCACTTCAATACAACCAACTTGCACCGTTGCTACAGGAACTATCACTGTTACTAATCCAACAACCGGGGTTACTTATAGCTTTGATGGCGGCACTAATTTCCAACAAGGTGTAACAAGCGCTCCATTAGCTGCAGGTGATTATCATGTAGTAGTTAAAAATAATACAGGAGGTTGCGTTTCGGCTGACACTGTGATAACCATCGCTGTGCAACCGATTACTCCCGCAACGCCACAGGTTACCGCCGTTCAACCAACCTGTAATGCTCCTACCGGAACTATTACGGTAACCACTCCAACAAGTGGGGTTACTTATAGTTTTGATGGCGGTACTACTTATCAGCAAAATGCTACAAGCGGTTCATTAACTGCCGGCAATTATAACGTAGTTGTAAAAGGTACAACAGGCGGATGTGTTTCTAACGCTACGCCAACAACACTTGTTGCTCCTCCTACAGCACCTCAGGTTCATGTAACAGCAACACCAACTACTGTTGCACCAAATGGAACTGTTACGCTTAGCGGAAATAATGTACAAGGCACTTACCTGTGGACAGCAACCAACAATGCGGACCTGACTACACCAGATCAATTAACTACAGTTAGTCATCCTGCACAAACCACTACTTATACATTAACGGTAACTGCCGGTGATTGTAGCGGAAGTGATGCGGTTACTGTAACAGTGGAAGAACCATTTCCTTGCCAGATCATTCCTGCAAAAGGATTTACACCAAATGGTGATGGCAATAATGATACGTGGAGAATATTACAGGGAGAATGTAATGTTACGCTTATTGTAGATGTATACAATCGTTGGGGTGGTTTGATCTATCATTCTGATAATTATTCTTCTTCTAACTCATGGAACGGTACGTACAAAGGCAATAATGTTGCGGATGGCACTTACTATTATGTAGTAAGAGGATTATTCCCTAACGGTTCAGTACATACCTTAACCGGCAACGTAACTATCCTTAGATAAACAACTATTAATACAACATCACTAACTGAATTTTAAAAAATAACTAGTATGAAAATAAAATCGATCATAGCTGTTTTGTTGGTTACTGCAGGTTGTTTATCCAATGCAACCGCTCAGCAGATCTTCCGTATCAGTCAATATCAACAACATAACTTTTTGTATAACCCCGCTGCTTCAGGTGCTGATGACAATGCTTCTGTAGGCGCTTTGTACCGCAAGCAATGGGCTGGTATCGAAGGTGGTCCGGAAACATTCGTTGTATACGGTGATACTTATTTTGAAAAGAAGAAAGTTGGAGTATCTGCTTTTGTTTACAATGATAAAACAGGTCCTACCAGCCGTACCGGCGGACAAATAGGACTTTCTTACAGCGTTTATTTGAACGGTAAAAAAGACCAGCGCTTAATGTTGGGTTTAGGCGGTAGCTTCTTCCAGTATAAAATAGATAAGAACTATTTAACCGATGGAGACCCAATTGCACAAAACGATCCAAGCATTATGAATGCTGCTGATTCAAAAATAACCGGCGATGCAGCGGTAGGTGTTTATTACAGATCTTCTACCTTGAATATCGGTATCTCTGCCGATCAGCTGATCCAATCAGGATTGAGCCTGTATAAGAACACCAATGCAACACAGGATGCTCAATTATACCGTCACTACTTTGCCATTGCCAGTTACAATTGGCAAACGGATCCGGACAATGTGCTGATCCCGAATGCCATGTTGAAATATCTTCCTAATTCACCCATTGATTTTGAAGGAGGAGTGAAATTGTTGCACAAAGATTTTCTGTGGTTGGGAATAAACTATCATTACCAGCAGAGCTACAGCATTTATGCAGGGGTGAAGATCGCTAAGAAATTAGAGATCGGTTATGCTTACGACCAGTTCTCTACACCATTAAGTGTTTTCAGCGATGGCGGTGATGCCAATGAAATTTCTTTGCGCTATTATTTTAAAAAATAAAGAGTTCATCAACTTTTTTTAAAACGCCGCTTATAGCGGCGTTTTTTATTATACACTCTTTAAAGCGAAACGTTATCGGGAACGATTGCATAAATAAAACATAAAACCAAAAATAATTTGTTGGCGATTGTTGTTAGCTTAACGGGCTGAATTTTTACACAAAACTATTTTCTAATTGCTTGTTTATGAGAAGAACTACTTCAGGGAATTTATTTTTAAATCATCTTGCTAATTCAAAACAAATGTTTACCAAAATGTCTTATGCAGTAAAGCTATTTTTTATTGCTATCTGCGGATTAATTATTTCCGCAAAAGTTAGCGCACAATTCACTGCAACGTGGGTGCTGACTTCTAATGCAAATGCCAGTCCTGTTACAGGTGCAGATGCATCGAAAATAACAGTTGGGGCAATGATACCAGGCTCCAGGTTTACATCCAATGCATACAATACGGATGGGTATAAATGCAATCTATCTACATCTTGGCCTACAACAGCAACAGACGGCGATAATTTAGATTTTCCTATTTCATCTAATACAGGTTCTGATGCTACTATTACAGGATTAGTATTTGATGCAAAAACTTCCGGAAGTAGCGGAGACAATGTCATCAGTCTTGCTTATCAAATAGACGGCAGTGGACCATGGATTCCATTTGGAGGTACAGTAAATGCAGCCAGTGGCGGAAGTCATAATGGTTTAGCCATTAGTTCTTTGAATGTTACTTTATACAGCGGGCATACATACGCAATAAGAATGTATGTATATGCTGTGTCCTCTTCTACTTCATCAAGCAGAAGCGTTACAATTAGAAATGTAAAATTTAGCGGCACTACTACTACACCTGCTGCAACTGCTCCTTCTATTACTTCAGATTCGGCAAGAGCAACAGGAAAATATACTGCTCTTGGCTATGGTACAATAACTGCAGGACAAATTCCTATCAGCAGCAGCGGCATAGTATGGAGCACAAATGCGAACCCTACCCTTAGCGATAATATCGTTAATACATCTCCATCGGTTACTTCCGGTGCTTATGGTGTAACGATAACAGGTTTGGCTCCTGCTACCACCTATCACTTAAGAGCTTTTATAGCCACCCCTGCAGGAAATAGTTACGGTGCTGATATGACCATTACAACAGACCAGCCAAGTGCTCCGGTATTAACTACTGTTGATCCACATAGCTTTACTATTTTATCAAAAGCAGCAAAAAGCGGTGGTAATTTTATCGATAGCGGCGGTGTTGCTGTAACCGCAAAAGGTATAGTATTCAATACAACAGGTAATCCATCTTATCCAACTGACAATCCAACTTCTGATGGTTCATTCGGAACAAATTATACAAGTTTATTACAAAATCTTACTCCGAATACATTATATTATGTAAGAGCATATGCTATCAATTCAATTGGTACCGGATATGGGGATATTGATACATTCACAACTTCTTCTCCACAACCGGAATTGATCACTTCTGTTCCTCAATTAAATTTCCCTGCTACAGCAATAGGAGATTCAATAAGCTTAACCTATACACTATCCGGCACTTTACTAGATGGTTCGCCGGTTACGATTACTGCACCAGACGGCTTTACGGTAACTCCTTCTACAATCACCTATACAGGCAATAGCTTTACACGGGTAGTAACTGTAACATTTGCGCCTACTTCTTTAAGCTTTTTTACCGGTGAAATTACGCATAGCGGAGGAGGTGTTACTTCGGATTATATTCAAAACCTAACAGTAACGGGTAACGGAAAACAACCTACCCCTGCTGTAACGTCCAGTAAAGGAAATGATTTTTGGCTGGGATATGGCTTTCAATCTTTAATGACAGGTAGTAATAACCAGGATATGGTATTATATCTTTCATCAGATGTAAGCGATTCGATCATTGTAGAGATCCCGTTATTAGGCTATCGCCAGGCATATTGGCTGGATGCCAATGTTGCAATAGAAACTGATTTCTTACCTAAAGCAGGTTCATTCGATGCAAGGTTAAATTCAACAGGAGTTTTACCAAAAGCCATTCATGTATACAGCAAATCAGGAAAATTATTTGCGTTGTATGCGCATATTTTTGCGTCACAATCTTCGGGTGCTACATTAGTATTGCCAACTAATACCTGGGGTACTCAATACACTGCTTTAACAACAGGCGGAGCTTCTAACAGTGATTATCCGCATTCCTTCTTCTTTGTTATTGCTGATGAAGACAATACTCAAATTGAAATTAACCCAAGCGCTGATATAACAGCAAATGCAACAGGAACAACTACTTTATACCCTGCAGGTGTTCCGTTTACCATTACCTTAAACAAAGGCGAGGTATTTAATGCATTGGGAACTTTACTTGCTACCCGGAATGGTGATGATCTAACCGGTACTACTGTGAAATCATTGGATTGTAATAAAAAAATTGCATTGTTCACTGGTAACGGTAGAGTACAATTGAGTGTAGGTGGATGCATATATAAAGATGGTGGTTCCGACAACTTTATACAACAAATGTTCCCTAAAGTAGCATGGGGCAGCAAATACTTAACTACTCCATTAACAGATATGGAAGCAGGATTTTTCAGAGTATGTGTTCAAGATCCTACAACAGTAGTTAAAGTAAACGGACAAACAATTGATCCTATAAATCTGGTAAATCAATTTTATTATCAAATTCCTACCGACACTGCTTTATCAATTGAAAGTGATAAACCTGTAATGGTAGCCCAGTTCTGTGCAAGTCATGCCTGCGATGGAACAGGATTAACCAATCATCCGAATACAGGTAATTTAGGAGATCCGGAAATGATCATTTTAAGCCCTGTGGATCAGGCCATCAACCAGGTTTCTGTTTATTCTGCTACACGTTATGCTATTCAGAATAATTATATAAATGTTATTGTTAAAAAAGAAGGAGTAGCCAACTTTAAACTAGATGGCACAGATGTAAGCGCACAATTTACGCCGCATCCTCAAGATACAGGATATGCTATTGCTTCCTTCACAGGCCTGCAAGGTGGCGTATCTCATACCTTAAGTTCTGATGCAACATTTAATGCGATCGCTTATGGTTTTACGGGTAATAACGACCAGGAAAGCTATGGCTTTAATGCAGGAACGTTAGTGCAGGATCTTACGTCGCCTTTAATTATTCAAAACCCTTATGGTGGTCCTGTAAGTTCATCTAGTAAAACACTTAAAACTTGTAGGGGTACATCATTTAAGCTAGCGGCGGTGTTACCTTATCAAACCAACAAAATAACATACAGCTTTAATAACAATTCGCATGTTTCTCCTAATACTGATACTACCATTTTAGGACAAGGAAATGCGAATATTGTTGCTGATTCAACTTTTATTGATAATGGCACGCTGTATTATGTATATAGATTGAACAATGGATATGTGTTCGATGCAACAGGTACTTATGGTGTTGCTATAACTTCTTTCAGCAGTGCTTCTATTGATGGCTGCCCAGGCGGAAGTGATAAAACAATTTCTTACAACGTACAGGTTGTAGAAGGAACTACTGCCAGTTTTGGTATTGTTTATAATACCTGCGTTAGCGATACCGTTACTTTAACCGATCAATCTAACGGTCAGGGATATGCCATATCACAATGGGCATGGTCATATGATAACGGCACTAAAAAATTACCAACACCGCAGGATACCGTACAAAATCCAAAATTGAAAAACCCTACAGATAACACAGCCGCCAATTACACCTTACGTGTGATCAATGAAATTGGATGTTATAATGATACTACTAAGGCGTTACCTGCAAATCCATTACCGCAGATTACGTTGAACCCGATTACTCCAAATCCAATTTGTAGTAATGCACAGCCTGTTACCTTAACAGCAACTCCTACAGGCGGTACGTTTAGTGGTAGAGGTGTAAGCGGAAATACGTTTACCCCTTCTGCAGCAGGTGTCGGCTTAGATACACTTACTTATACTTATTCAACAGGTCCTAATTGTAGCGGCACATCAAAACAAACGGTTGAAGTAGCAGCTTCAGGTACATTAACGATCAATCCTGTAAATCCATTATGTACTACCAGCAGTCCTGTAACATTAGTTACAAGTGCTAATGGTGGTGTATTTAGTGGTAACGGCAGCAATGCAATTACCGGTAACACATTTGATCCTTCCGTATCGGGTGCAGGTACATTCCTAATTACTTACACTATACCCAATAGTAATTGTACAACTCCGGGACAAATTACCATAGTTGTAAATAATGCTCCGGTTGCAAATGCAGGTGCTGATCAACAAATTCATTTTGGAGATATCGTTACGTTAGACGGTTCTGCAAGTACAGGTCATAATCTTGCTTATGCATGGACTCCGGACAATGGATTAACAAATGCAGCAGCAGTTAGCACTACAGGTAAGCCTCTATCTACCACAACTTATACACTTACCGTTACAGACGATGCTAATTGCGTTTCAAGTGATGATGTAAATATTGAAGTAAGTGGTCTTTGCGTCTTCCCTTCTAAATCATTCTCACCTAATGGCGACGGCATTAATGATAAATGGTTTGTGATCGCTGATGATTGCGGTGCTACTGCCAATGTAAATGTTTACAATCGTTGGGGCGGTTTGGTTTATCATTCGAACAACTATGCAAACAGCCGTGGATGGGATGGAACTTATAAAGGCAATAACTCTCCTGATGGAACTTACTATTATGTAATCGATGTATTCTACCAGGGTAAATTCTATAAGTTAACCGGCAACGTAACTATCCTTAGATAAACAACTATTAATACAACATCACTAACTGAATTTTAAAAAATAACTAGTATGAAAATAAAATCGATCATAGCTGTTTTGTTGGTTACTGCAGGTTGTTTATCCAATGCAACCGCTCAGCAGATCTTCCGTATCAGTCAATATCAACAACATAACTTTTTGTATAACCCCGCTGCTTCAGGTGCTGATGACAATGCTTCTGTAGGCGCTTTGTACCGCAAGCAATGGGCTGGTATCGAAGGTGGTCCGGAAACATTCGTGGTATACGGCGATACTTATTTTGAAAAGAAGAAAGTAGGAGTATCTGCTTTTGTTTACAATGATAAAACAGGTCCTACCAGCCGTACCGGCGGACAAATAGGACTTTCTTACAGCGTTTATTTGAACGGTAAAAAAGACCAGCGCTTAATGTTGGGTTTAGGCGGTAGCTTCTTCCAGTATAAAATAGATAAGAACTATTTAACCGATGGAGACCCAATTGCACAAAACGATCCGAGCATTATGAATGCTGCTGATTCAAAAATAACCGGCGATGCAGCGGTGGGTGTTTATTACAGATCTTCTACCTTGAATATCGGTATCTCTGCCGATCAGCTGATCCAATCAGGATTGAGCCTGTATAAGAACACCAATGCAACACAGGATGCTCAATTATACCGTCACTACTTTGCCATTGCCAGTTACAATTGGCAAACGGATCCGGACAATGTGCTGATCCCGAATGCCATGTTGAAATATCTTCCTAATTCACCCATTGATTTTGAAGGAGGAGTGAAATTGTTGCACAAAGATTTTCTGTGGTTGGGAATAAACTATCATTACCAGCAGAGCTACAGCATTTATGCAGGGGTGAAGATCGCTAAGAAATTAGAGATCGGTTATGCTTACGACCAGTTCTCTACACCATTAAGTGTTTTCAGCGATGGTGGTGATGCCAATGAAATTTCTTTGCGCTATTATTTTAAAAAATAAAGAGTTCATCAACTTTTTTTAAAACGCCGCCTGCAGCGGCGTTTTTTTATAGCTATTAAATAACATGACTATTATTTTACATAAAAAGATTGTATCTTTATCTCGTTGAAAAATATATTGTTCATATCAATTTTATTGATTGGATTAAATTTTACCTCTTTTGCGCAAACTAAATCTCCGGCTGTGGAGGAAGCTTCTGCTAAGCTGATAAAATTTTACCCTAATCCAGCTACATCTGATATTACGTTTGAATATCAATACGGGTATGATAAATCGTATACGTTACAGTTATATAACTTCCTGGGTAAAAAAGTATATGAATTAACTACTACTTCGCCTAAGATCTCATTATCTCTTACTAATTTTTTCCGTGGTATTTATGTTTATCAGCTCCGTGATAAACGTGGAAAGATTGTAGAATCCGGCAAATTCCAGGTAGTAAAATAACTTCTCTCCTGCTATATCGGCACAATAAACACTCCTGGAGGTATAAAGTCACCCAAATTTGTTCATAGTTGTCAATTTGACTGCAATTCGCTGATTGGCAAACTCTTTGACTTTTGTACCTTAGCAACCTAATTTTTAAACTACATGGCTCAAAATAATAACATTAAAGAAGGATCTGCTGAACAGGATGTAAACAATGATCTGGCAGATATGAATATTAATGCCGACTCTGATATTCCCGGTAAAATTCATTTAAGCAATCCCGACGAAGAAGGTATTGTTCAAAAACTAGAACAGGAATTGGAAGAGCAAAAGGACAAATACATCCGTCTTTTTGCAGAGTTTGATAATTATAAACGCAGAAGCGCAAAAGAACGCTATGATCTGATACAGACCGCCGGCAAAGAAATTATCACTGATATGTTGGATGTAATGGATGATTGCGACCGCGCCGAAAAGCAAATGCAAACTACCGAAGATGTGGTGCTGATAAAAGAAGGCGTTCAATTGGTTTTCAATAAACTTAAAAGCAAGCTTCAATCCAAAGGTGTAAAAGCAATGGAGAGCATCAATAAAGAATTTGATGTAGAAAAGCAGGAGGCGATTACTGAAATACCGGCTCCCACGGAAGAGTTAAAAGGCAAAGTATTGGATGAGGTTCAGAAAGGATACTATTTGAACGATAAGATTATTCGTTTTGCTAAAGTAATTGTAGGAAAATAATTTATTTACCCTGTTGAAAGAGCATATTAGCATGTTGATTTTATGAAAAAAGATTTTTACGAAATATTAGGAGTAGGAAAAACAGCTTCACAGGATGAAATAAAAAAAGCATATCGCAAAGTGGCTATGCAATTCCATCCTGACCGTAACCCCGGTGATAAAGCTGCTGAGGAAAAATTTAAGGAGGCAGCAGAAGCCTATGAAATATTAAGCGATGCCGACAAGCGTGCTCAATATGATCGCTTTGGACATAATGCATTTGCACAAGGCAATAGAGGTGGTGGTGGTTTCAATGGCGGAAACATGAATATGGATGATATCTTCAGCCAGTTTGGGGATATTTTTGGCGATGAAAGTCCTTTTGGAAGTTTTTTTGGAGGCGGTGGTGGTCGTCGTTCATCTTCGGGTGGCCGTAGCCGTGGCACACGTGGCAGCAATCTTCGTATCAAAATAAAATTGAACTATGAGGAAATGGCAAAAGGCGTTACTAAAACAGTTAAAGTAAAAAAATACGTTGTTTGTAATACTTGTAGTGGCAGTGGTGCAAAAGACAAGAACAGTGTCACTACTTGTACAACTTGTGGCGGTAGTGGTCAGGTCCGCAGAGTACAAAATACTTTTTTAGGGCAGATGCAAACCGTTACTACCTGTCCTACTTGTAATGGCGAAGGAACAACAATTACTAATAAATGTACTACATGTAAAGGCGAAGGAAGAGTATATGGTGAAGAAACAGTTTCTATAGATATTCCTGCAGGCGTACAGGAAGGAATGCAGTTAAGCATTAACGGGAAAGGCAATGCCGGCGAACGTGGTGGCAGTAATGGCGATCTGATCGTATTGATCGAAGAAGAAGCACATCCACAACTACAACGTGATGGATTGAATGTTGCGTACGATTTGCATTTATCCTTTCCTGAAGCAGTATTTGGAACACAGGTAGAAGTTCCTACTATTGACGGAAAAGCCAAAATAAAAATTCCTGCGGGTACTCAAAGCGGGAAAATTTTTAGATTAAAAGGTAAAGGTTTCCCTTCTGTAAATTCTTATGAAAAAGGCGATCAGCTAATACATATAAATGTTTGGACTCCTCAGCATACTACCAGCGAAGAAAAAGAAATGCTGGAAAAAATGATGAACAGCCAGAACTTCAAACCTAAACCGGAAAAAGGTGATAAATCTTTCTTTGATAAAGTACGGGAAATGTTCAGCTAGATCTTATTGTTACAACTCTCTTACGTAAATCATACATATATCTTTTTTTATTTTCAGAAGACATAAATCAAAATATAAATAAATAGTTTTTCGCATTTATTTAATTCTCCTATCTTAGCTTTAGACAATGAACGATTGTAATGTGTGCTTCTAAATTTAATTTCAACGTTTAAATTTTGCTTGCAAAAAATGACGTCAGTAATTAGCACCTACAAATATCCCTTAGGCACTCTATGCTAAATAAAAAGACAGATATAGGTTTAAATGTTTTGCTTCCAGTACTAATTGGCATAATAATCTATTTTATTTCTCCCGGAAAATTTATTCGAAACTTCCTCCCCGACGGGCTTTGGGCATATTCTTTTACTTCCTGTCTTCTTATTGTATGGGACAGGCGAATACCGTTACTATGGATTGCTATAACTTTTTTATCGTTTATTGCTTTCGAGCTTTTCCAGAAAATTCACATTATTTCTGGAACTGCCGATGTAATCGATGTGCTCGTTTATTTCTTGTTTTCATCTTGTGCTTTATTAACCAACAATTTTTTTAAATACAAAACAACCATCTACGTTTATGAAAAGAAAAATTAAGCATTTATTATCTTCCGCTGCGGTTATTGCTTTTATTTCAATAGCTGTTGCCAGTGGCGATAGCAAAAAAAGCGACAGTACCGCTAGCACAACAGACTCAAGCGCCTCTACTGATAATTCTAAACCCAAACAATGGACACAAGTATTTACAATTAAGGGTAATGGAATGAAAAAATCTGCCAGTTTTGCTTTAGGAGGAGGAAAAACCAAGGTAAAATACGATTATAAGGATAACAGTGGTGCTGGGGTATTTTCATTTTATGTTGTTCCAGAAGGTGAAGATGTAATGAAAACAGGAGGCATACCGGAAGTGATGATACAACAATCAGAATCAAGTGAAACGTATATTACAAAAGATCCGGGTAATTATTATTTGAACATAAGTTCAACTGGCAATTGGACCATAACTGTGGAAGAAGAAAAATAAAAATGTAACCATAGTTCAGGCAAACTGCGAAGGGATACCCTTCGCAGTTTCTTTTTAGGCATATATATTGTAAGTTGTATTAAATCAATCAGATATATTGCATATTTTTTAAATATCAAATCACTTAAATTCCTTAACCGATTTTCCATTTTTTAACTTATCTTTGCCGCCCGTTTTAAAGCGGACTATTAATTAATTTTTTAAACAACAAAATCAGGGAAATGAACAATTACGAATTGATGGTGATTTTTACCCCTGTGCTTTCTGAAGACGAATACAAAGCGGCTCAGAAAAAATTTGCTTCTCTTGTTACAGAAAATGGCGGAGAAGTATTGCACACCAATCCCTGGGGATTAAAATCACTGGCCTATCCAATTGCCAAAAAGACAACCGGTCTTTATTGGGTGTTGGAGTACACAGCGCCATCCAGCTTCAATGAAAAGTTGAAAATTCAACTTTTACGTGACGAATCAGTGATGCGTCACATGTTCACTGCACTCGACAAATACGCCGTTGAGTACAATGCAAAAAAGAGAAGTGGCGTAAAATCTCAATCACTTGAAAAAGCGGAGGCATAACATGGCAAAGAATGAAATAAAATATTTGACTGCCATTAAGCAGGAAAAACGTCCGAAAAAATATTGCCGCTTTAAGAAATTAGGCATTCATTATATCGATTATAAAGATGCTGACTTCTTAAAAAAGTTTTTGAATGAGCAAGGTAAATTATTACCACGTCGTATCACCGGTAACTCTTTAAAGTACCAACGTAAAGTAAGTGATGCTGTTAAAAAAGCTCGTCAAATGGCAATTTTGCCTTACGTAACAGATTTATTGAAATAAAATTTTAACCACCCTAATCTTTGAAAAGAGAAAGCCCCGAGTATAACAAAGGGTTGGGTAAAAATGCAAGATCATGCAGGTAATATTAATACAAGATGTAAATAACCTTGGCGGTGCTAATGAATTAGTAACTGTAAAAAATGGTTATGGTCGTAACTACTTAATTCCTCAAAAATTAGCGGTAGAAGCTAATCCCTCTTCTTTAAAACAATTAGAAGAAAGAGTTAAGCAACAAAAAAAGAAAGAAGCTAAATTATTGGCTGAGATCAATGATGTAATTGCTAAGTTACAGGAAGGTCCGTTAAAGATCGGAGCTAAAACCGGTACTAGTGGTAAAATTTTCGGTAGCGTAACTTCTGTTCAAATTGCACGTGCAATTCGTGAACAAAAAGGTTATGAGATCGATCGCCGTCGCATTCACATTGTTGACGATGTTAAAGAATTGGGCACTTTCAAAGCAAAGATCGATTTCTCTAACGGAATTGAAACCTTGCTTGACTTTGATGTAGTAGCAGAATAATTCGAACATCTTAATAAAATTGAAAATCCGCTTTAATAATTAAAGCGGATTTTTTTATTATCAACATTGTGCAAATAGCATCGATAAATGGCGACGCTCCGTTTACCATTTGTTCTCTTATCATCTATATATCTTGCCTCTTTGTTAAAAATTTGCTATCTGCAAACGGTTAATTAGTTTTATTCCGTCTAACATTAAACTTTGTATCAAAATAAAGCTCAAAAGCAAACTTTAAATTTTAAAATAAATCACCAATGAAAAAGTTACTATTAACAGCGATTGCGATCACCACATTGTCTATTGTTACACATGCGCAAGATGCGCCGTCAAACGGAATGAGTAAAGAACAAAAAGCTCAAATGAAAGCAAAAAAAGAGCAGGATTTAAACGATGCCATTAAAGAATTAGGGTTAACTGATGACCAGGCTACCCAGGTAAAAACAGTCTTACAAGATGCTATGCAAAAAAGCAAAGCCATAAAAGATGATACTTCTTTAAGCGATGCTGATAAAGCTACTAAAAAGGATGAGATCAACAACGAAAAAAATGACAAGCTGAAACAAATTATGGGAGCAGATAAATTCAAACAATGGAGTGCTATCCGTAAAAGACAAAAGGATCAAGGTGGTACATCTACCCCTAATTAAGTAATTTTTTATATAACTTATCTGTTGAAAGCCGCTTTAATAGCGGCTTTTACTATTCTTTAGAGGAGAAGTACGCAAAAAATCAACATTTGCTTTACAAAATTTTGCCATTTGAAAGAAAACATTACCTTTACATCGCTTTAATGGTTTTAGTTTTTCGTTGTTGGCTGATAAAAGCTTTCTTTTTTAAGTCCTATTCAGATCATTGTATTAACTAAGGCATTATGGTTTTATTTTAATTTTTTTAACCAAAGTTTTTACAATGAACATTTATGTAGGAAATCTTAGTTGGACAATGACCGACGATGATTTAAGCAATCTTTTCACACAATTTGGCAGCGTTACCAGCGCCAAAATTCTCAAAGACAAAATGAACGGACGTAGTAAAGGTTTCGGTTTCGTTGAAATGGAAGATGACGAAGCTGCAAAAACTGCTATCGCTAACTTAAACGAAAGTGAAGTTATGGGCCGTAAATTAATCGTAAACGAATCTCAACCACGTCCTGAAGGCGGCGGTGGCGGCGGCTACAAGAAAAGTGGCGGTGGCGGCTACGGCGGCGGAAGAGGCGGTGGCGGCGGCTACAAGAAAAGTGGCGGCGGTGGCTACGGCGGCGGCGGCGGAAGAAGTGGTGGTTACGGCGGTGGCGGTGGCTACAAAAGAGATTATTAATATATCTTCTTAAAATAAAAAACCTTCATGTTGTACATGAAGGTTTTTTTATGCATGATTCTACCAAATAAATTAAAAATCTATCTTATTAAAAGTACATTTCCTTTTTTAAGAATAGGAACGCTGTTATAATCTAATACCTTGCATACAAAAACATAACTCCCTTCACTTGCAGGGATGCCGTTTATTTTTCCATCCCAACCTTTAAGATAATCTGTTGTATAAAAAACCTGCTTACCATATCTGTCATAAACTGCAAAGAAATAAAACACTTTAATTCCAACAGGTAACACTTTGAATACATCATTTATTCCATCATGGTTGGGTGTAAATGCAGTAGGGATATATAGTTCAGGTCCTTTGTATCTTTTTATTAAAACCTTACTATAACTATCGCATCCTTGTCTTGAAATGGATCTTAATTCATACAATTGATCTCTATCTAAATTAGCAACCGGGTTTTCAATTGTTACATTACTTAATCCATCAGAAGGAGTCCAGGTATAATTATCTACATTATTACCACCATTAGCATTTAAGAAAACCGGTTGCCCAATGGCAACAATGGTATCGTTTCCTGCAAATGCCTCATTACGATATATCCTGAAAGGTCTCATGATAGTATCTTTACAACCATTTACATCTAATCCGTATACCCGGAAAGGATAATCTCCTTTGTTTGGAAAAGTAAGTGTTACCGTATCTGTGCCATGACTATAACCTCCTCCCAAATTCCAATACCAATCTGTTACATTACTGCCCGGTAAAGAAGCCACTTTATAATTTACCACACGATTAACACAAGAGTCATTTATGGTAAGTTGAATTGCCGGCTTTGGATTTATGTGTAATGTTTTTTGTACTTGGTCACTTTGACAACCATAGCTACTTTCCGAAATTAGTTTTACAACGCGATCTCCTTTATTAAAAATTAAAGAAGGGTCTTGATCAGAAGATGTTACATTATCAAGTTGCCAATACCATTTTACAACCTGTTCCTGAGAAGGTGCTGCTGTGGGAAATTTTGATTGATCATTCAAATATGTAATTTCATTGTCACAGAATAAAGAATTGCTTGAATTAAAATCTGCGATCGGTTTATACCTAACAGGAATTGTAATAGTAGTTGTATCAGACTTACAGCCTTCAACTGTTTTCACAACGAGTTTTACATTAGTATTGCCTGATCTTGTAGCAATGGGTGCAGGAGATTGTCCGGAAAAAGAAATACCATTGATTATCCATTGCCAATCAGCTAAAGTTCCCAGGTTAGATGGCACATACGATTTATCTGTAACGATAAATGGTGGTGCATCTTCACATATAAGTGGGGGGAAATCAAAAGAAGCAATTGGCTTGGGAACAATAGTAACAGTTTGACTATAATTTGTAAAACAAGATGGTGGATTAAATGCACGAAGGCTCACATTATATATACCTGCACCTTTATAATTATGCGCCGCATTGATTTGGGAAGAAGTATCTCCATCTCCAAAATTCCATGTATAAGCAGTGCTGGGAATAGTACCCGTAGAGGTATTCAGAAAAACAAAATTATTATTTTCACATTGTCGATAATTATTTAATGAAAAGAGAGCATCAGGAGTTGGTGCTACAAATACTGTGATCTTCTTTCTTGGTCCTTCACATCCAAATAATTGTTTCTGGGAAACATAATACTCTGTTGTATCTATATTAAATGCACTGGGCACAGGCGTTGAAGTATTGGGTAAACCGCCGGTTGCAGAAGAATACCATAATAACTGATTTCCCGGATCTGATGAGGCCGTAATGGGTAAAGCATATTGATTCTGACAATAATAATATTCAGACCTTGCTATTGGTGTATCAGGTGGATAAACTGGCTCTACTTTTGCATCGGCAGTATCTCTACAACCGTAACCGACATAAGGTATCATGTCAATATGAAAAACAGCATTTGCCGGAGGTGGTGGAGATATTATTACTGATTGAGAGCTACCTACAATAGTAGAATAATTATCATTGTACCAAACATATTGTTCAAATCCATAAGGAGCATTTAGCGTTACCTGGTTAGTTCCAATACAATAAGTAGCAGCTGCTATTGTTGCAGAACATCCGGAACTTATATCAACATAAGCATAACCAAAATGCCCGCCACGTGTACAATCTGCAGTTCTAAATTCTAATACAACTGTTTTACCTGCCAAACCTGAAAAGTTTATTGAAACAGGAGTCCAATCTTTGTATTTTATAGTAGTGTCACCCAGTGAGCTTTTAAATCCCGGAATATTTCCTTGGGCAATATAACTATAGGATGCACAGTTAATTAAATTATGGGTACTTTTCTCGTAAGCAGTTACAAAAAATCTTGGTTGTTCAATTGGTGTATGTCCCGGATCTTGAAATACTACAGCATAATAATAAGTAAGTGCGAAAGTATCTATCCCTGTTGGAATTTGAAATTCATAAGATAGTCCTTCAGCCTGGGCATTCGTACTACTATTTCCTAATTTTACAGAATACTTTCCACCATAAGGGCATAAAGCAGGGAAATTTCCATACGGGTCGGTCAATTGATATGAGTTGGCTGAAATAATTTCATGCCTGCCGGAAACAGGGCTTTTGAAACTACTATCGAATGTTATAACATTTTGTCCATTTAGAGTATCCGTATAACCGGTATAACATGTCCAATTACTAAAATTTCCTAATTCAAAATCTATATTAGATGGACAGCCATTTGATTGGGAAAAGCTATTAAAATAGAATAGTACTAAAAGGGATAAAAAAAGTACAGACTTCATGGGATTTATCGTGTTTAAGGTAGATCAGTAGCAATATATAAATATATTCTTAAATAAAGATATTTTTTAAGATATATCAACGAAATAAAATTGTTATCTGAAAATGGGCAGCAGGCGCGGAAGGAAAGTAATATAAATAAAAAACCCAACCAGAAAACTGATTGGGTTCAAAGAATATGGCAACTACCTACTCTCCCGCATTGTGGTGCAGTACCATCGGCCATAAGGGGCTTAACTTCTCTGTTCGGTATGGGAAGAGGTGAACACCCTTGGCAAAATCACCATAAGAATATTAACTGTAAAGTTTTACAGTTATAATAAATTTACATATTGGGAGTTGTAATAAGAATAAAGTCTTTTTCTTTTACCCTTGCGGGATATAGAAAAATAAAAAATAAAGCTTACGGGTAATTAGTACTACTTGGCTTTGATGTTACCACCTTTATACCTATAGCCTATCAACGTTGTAGTCTACAACGGCCCTTAAAAGTAAACTCATCTTGTGGAAGGTTTCACGCTTAGATGCTTTCAGCGTTTATCCTTGCCGTGCGTAGCTACTCGGCATTGCACCTGGCGGCACAACCGATACACCAGCGGCACGTACGACCCGGTCCTCTCGTACTAAGGTCATGTCCACTCAATTTACTAACGCCCATCACAGATAGGGACCGAACTGTCTTGCGACGTTCTGAACCCAGTTCACGTGCCACTTTAATCGGCGAACAGCCGAACCCTTGGGACCTTCTCCAGCCCCAGGATGTGACGAACCGACATCGAGGTGCCAAACCTTACCGTCGATATGAGCTCTTGGGTAAGATCAGCCTGTTATCCCCAGAGTACCTTTTATCCTTTGAGCGACGGCCCTTCCATACAGAACCGCCGGATCACTTTAGCCGACTTTCGTCCCTGATCGGCTTGTAAGCCTCACAGTCAAGCTCCCTTATACTAATACGCTCTATGTACGATTACCAACCGTACTGAGGGAACCTTTGCAAGCCTCCGTTACTTTTTAGGAGGCGACCACCCCAGTCAAACTACCCACCATGCACTGTTTCCCGCGAGGGATTAGATTCTAAA